>CBINGZ010000004.1:0-209962 GCA_966250335.1 uncultured bacterium
GCTACACGATCCGCGTGCAGACGCGAGGTGGAGTGAACCTGATCGAGCGTCTGACCGTCACCAAGTAAGGCGTTCCGCTTTGATGAGCGGCCGTCCCGCAATGGACGGTCGCTTCATCCACGATGATGCTGAAATCCCCTGTTCCGTCTATCGGGACAGGGGATTTCCCGTTATCGGGCCCGCGTTTCAGACGATCGAGATTTTTCTTTCAGTTGTAGTCCGCCATCCTCTAAGTTCGTTCCGTGCTGCAGTGAGCTGCGGTGGTCCGGCCTCGGGTCGAGGCTTCGAACCGGTCTTCTCAACATGTTCCTACTGGTGATGCGCCCGGGAAATCTCCTTCTGTTCCTGTCGATGTCGATCGCGCTGATCGCGGCTTCGTGCGCGCCCGCGGTCAGGCGTCTGAGCGCTCCGCCGGCGACGGCGGCCTCGCTGGAATATCGCGTCGCGGTCCATGAACACGGCGACGCCTTCCGCGTGACCGGAACCTTGAAGAATATCACGACCGACAGTCTGACGATTCGCTTTCCGATATGGACTCCCGGCTCCTATTCGGTCGTCGACTACATGAAGCAGATCATGGAGTTCGCCGCCTCCGCTCCCTCGGGAGAGGCGCTCCGGGTCCGGACCGACACGGTCGCCAAGAGCTTCACGGTCTACAATGTCGTGCCCGGAACCCTTCTGCGATATACTGCCTCGGATATCGAATCACATCCGATTGCCCCCTGGTTCTCCGGATCGGATGTGGAGTACGATTTCGCCTTCGCCGTCGGGGCCGCTCTCTTCGGGCGTCCCGTGGGGTACGAGAAGATTCCCACGGTCGTGACCTATTCGCTTCCCACGGAGTGGGAGGTCGCCATCGGTCTTGCGCCGGTCGAGTCGATGCCCGGCTCATATATCGCACGCGACTACGATGAGCTGATCGACGCGCCGCTCCTGGCCGGCGTCTTCCACCGGATCGACTTCAAGGTGCGCGAGAAGCTCCATTCCATCGTCCTCCTGATGCCGACCAAGCCCGCGCCGGAACAGCTCAGAGGGTTGCGGGACGCGACACGAAAGATCGTAACACGAATAAGTGATTTCTTCGACGAGATACCGTACGATCATTACGTCTTTCAGCACGTGCTTCTCGGTTCCCGGCTGGACCAGCGCGCCGGAGCGCTGGAGCACGCCAACAGTTCCACCTACCTGATGCCCTACTACACCAGCGACCTGGCCCGGCTGCTGTCGGACGTCATCGCGCATGAGTACTGGCATGTCTGGAGTCCCAAGCGGTTCCATGTGGAAGGGCTCGGTCCGTTCGATTACGATACTCCTCCCAGCGTCGGATCGCTCTGGTTTGCGGAGGGGGTGACGGAATACTGCTCCGAACTCGTGATGCTGAACACCGGGTTGAACGACCGGGAGAAATTTCTGAAGACACTGACTCTTTACGTGTCGACCTACTACGATGTTCAGCAGCTGATATCGATCACCGAGCTCGGCAGACGCATCACCGAACTGCCGTTCGGGCAGATGCGCCCCCTCTACTCCAAGGGGATGCTCCTGGCGCTGCTGATGGATATCTCGATACGCAATCAGACGAAGAACCTGAAGTCGCTTGAGAGCGCGATGCGATATTTCAACGACGAGTACGGCCGGAAGGGACGAACGTTCCGTGAGGATGAGATCATCCCGATCATCGAACGCGCCACCGGCGCCCGTCTCGACGATTTCTACGCACGATATATCGCGGGGAAGGAGAATCTGCCGATCGACGAGTTCCTGCCGCTGGCCGGTCTGCGATATAAGATCGAGGTGACGGGGAGCGTGCTCCGCCTGGGAGGCCTCGGTGTGAGCCTGACCCCGGAGGGATGGACGATCGACGCGCTGGAACCGACGGGAGTCGCACGGGAGCAGGGTCTGCAGGTCGGCGACATGCTCCGGACCCTCATCGTCGACACCTCGAACTCGTCGAAGCCGGGGAACGCTCCGAAGGAGGAGAAGATCGCATTCGATGATATCGGCAGCGACAGGATATACAGGTTCCTCATGGCGCTCCCGGAGGGGGCGCGCCGGCTCGTCATCAGTCGCAACGGCAGGGAGGAGACGATCCGGCTGAATCTCACCAGAACCGAGCTTGTGAACGAGAGGGTCGAGATCGATCCCGGCGCAAGCTACACGGCCGTCGCCATAAGAAAGAGTCTGTTCGGTTTTTGACGTTGCGCGATCGGGGAGCGGTCCGTACAATCGTTCCTCCCCGTTCGAGCGTTATCCTTCCCGTGTCGGCTCCGCGCCGGCATCGGCGACCTTCATCCCGGTCAACCATATCGTATCGGCCAAGCTGCGCCAGTACCATGAAGAGACTCCATACGCTGTTTCCGAACTATTCCACGGTTCCCCGGCCTCGCTTCCTGCGGGGCGTTCTCCTGCTGTTCCTTCTGCTTTCGGCGACGGCTGATCTGGCGGCGCAACGGAACAACGACAAGTGGTACTTCGGCGATCGTGCCGCGCTCGATTTCAGCGGCGGCGCTCCCGTGGCCCTCGAAAACAGCAGCATGACGCAGACAGAGGCGTCCGCCAGCGTGGCCGACGTCAGGTCCGGAGCGCTTCTCTTCTACACCGACGGCATCCGCGTGTGGAACAGGAACCACGCCGAAATGTCCGGGGTGAACCTGATCGATCCCCTCTTCGGCGCGCAGAGCGCCACCCAGTCGGCGCTGATCGTCCCGAAGCCGAAGGACAGCACGAAGTTCTACATCTTCACGACCGACGACTGGGAGGATGACGATCGCGGGCTCAACTACTCGATCGTCGACATGACCCTGGACGGCGGGCTCGGCGCGGTGACGTCGAAGAATATCCCGCTGCTCGCGAACAGCACCGAGAAGCTTACCGCCACGGGACATTCGAACAAGTGCGAGCTGTGGGTGCTGGGGCACGGCGTGGGGAACAATCTCTTCCATGCCTGGCGGGTGACCGGCGGCGGGGTGACCGAACCGGCGGAGGTCTCGGCGGCAGGATCGGTCCATCCGACGAGTGTCGGCAAGGTCGGTTACATGAAGGTTTCGCCGGACGGCAGATGGCTGGTGACCGTGGTCGCCGGTGAGTACGCGGGGGAGACGGTGGTCCGAAACTCGAGGGTGGAACTCTTCAACTTCGACAACACGACCGGAGCCGTGACCTTCGTGACGCAGCTTCCGCAGCAGGAGACCGATTACGGCGCCGCCTTCTCGCCCGACAGCCGCAAGCTCTACATCTCCTACGACGGCCCGGTGCGCGGCGGGATCTATCAGTTCGATCTATCGACTTCCGATCCGGCCGCCATCACCGCAAGCAGGACGAGCATCTCGACCCAGAACGATGTTCAGGCGATGCAGCTCGGTCCGGACGGCAGGATCTACGTGGCGAGGACGGCCGCCTCCTTCCTGGGGGTCATCGCCAATCCGGATGCGGGGGGAGCCGGGGCTAACTTCATCGCGAACGGGGTGAGCCTGAAATCGCGGCTTTCCACCAACGGTCTCCCCAACATGATCGACGGGTTCGACGCGACGTTCGATGCATGTCTCTCCCCGGTCCCCGAGTTCGAGATCAGCGACACTACCATCTGCGCCGGCGGCTGCATCACCGTCACCGACAGGAGCATCAACTCGCCGACAGGATGGCAGTGGACCTTTGCCGGAGGGAACCCTTCATCATCCAACAGGCGTGACCCCGGGCTGATCTGCTTCGATACTCCCGGTGAGCATAGAATATCGTTGACGGTAACCAACGACAACGGCGGCGCATTCGTATCGGATACGGTGGTGGTGAGCCCCGCGCCGGTCGTCGACGCGACGAACGACACCACGATCTGCCTCGGCAGGGGAGTTCCGCTGACGGCTCAGGGAGGGATCTCCGGACCCGGAGGATACAAGTGGACTCCGTCGGCAACCCTTACCTGCGACGACTGCCGGTCGCCGATCGCCACGCCGACCGTCACCACGAAATACTACGTGACGGTGATGAACGCCGACAGCTGCACGGCGCTCGACTCCGTGACCGTGACGGTGACCGAGGCGGCGAAACCTGTCATATCGCCCAACGATACGGTTGTCCTCTGCGCCGGCGGTTCCGCGACCCTGACGACCCAGGGAACCCACGCCGCCTACCTCTGGTCCAACGGAGCGAACACTCCCTCGGTCACCGTGACGACGGCCGGAAGCTACGCGGTGACCGTGACCGACGCGGAAGGGTGCAGGGCGACATCGGACAGCGTCGTTGTGATCGTCAACGACCGGCTCGATCCGGTCGTGGCGCCGGAGGGTCCGACGACCTTCTGTGCCGGCGACAGCGTGGTGCTGACGGCTCCGGCGGGCTATGCGACATATTCGTGGAACACGCTGGAGACGACTCAATCCATCGTTGTGCGATCATCCGGAACGTATACGGTCACCGTCGGCACCGGGACGTGCAGCGAGGAATCGGCTCCCGTGAGTGTGGCCGTGAAGCCGGCCCCGACGCCGTTTCTGGCGTCGGGATCTCCCTCCCTCTGCGCCGGCGACAGCGTGATGCTCGACGCGGGAGAGGGATATGTGACCTACGACTGGTCGCACGGCGCCGACACCCGTGTCGTCTGGGTCAAGGTCTCCGGGACGTACAGCGTGACCGTCACCAACGCGGAGGGGTGCAGCGGAAGATCGGAACCGGTGACGGTGGTGATCGGTGAGCCCTCCGTCGCCGCGGTGACCCTGCCGACGGTCGATGCGGCTCCCGGCGAGAAGATTACGATAGATCTCGTCGTGCCGACGTCGACCAATCTGGAGAACAGCTGCTCGCGCGAGTTCACCGCGGAGATCCGTTTCAACAAGACGCTTCTGAAGCCGGTGGGAGCGACCCCGGCCGGAGTCGTCGACGGAAACGACCGCGTCCTCACGATCACCGGAAATCGCGACGCCGTTACGCAGAGCGGCACGCTCGCCTCGCTGGAGTTCGTCGTGGCTCTCGGGAACGCCCTCTCGACGCCGCTCACGATCGCAAGTTTTCAGTGGGATCGCGGAGGGGTGCAGACGACGACGACCGACGGTGAGCTTCGTCTGAAGGATCTCTGCACCGACGGGAGCACCCGGCTGATCGACGGCAACGGAGCGTTCGGGCTCAAGAGCGCGCGGCCGAATCCGACGGGGGATATCGTGGAGATCGAGTACGGGGTCGTGGAGTCGGGGCGGACCCGCCTCGTCCTGACCGACGGGCTGGGGCGCCTCGCGGCCACCCTGGTCGACACCGATCTCGCTCCCGGTCTGTATATCGGATCGTTCGATCTTTCGGCGCTCCCTCCCGGTCTCTACCGCTGCACGATGACGACTCCGACGGCGGTTGTCCATCAGAGCATTGTTGTCGTGCGATAGAACAGAAATCGTTCAGCGATCTTTCATGAACATCGATCACAATCATCCACCCCGCCCCTTCGACAGATCGTACTGGGCGGCGCCGGGCCTGCTGGCCGGCTTTCTCCCCTGGAGCCCGACACCGGAGATCGCCGCCGCCTACCGCCGGGGGCTGATCGACTGCGGCGTCGGCTACGTTCTGAATCTGATGGAAGAGGAGGAACGGATCGGAGAGGGATCTATGCTTCTGCCGCGATATGATGCCGAACTGTGCAGCCTCGGGGAGTCGGCCGGTATCGAGGTCGTCTGCCGAAGGATCGGAGTACGTGATATGGGCGTCCCGACCCGGCCGACAATGCGTCTCATGCTCGATTCGATCGACGAGGCGCTGGCCGCCGGCAGGAGGACCTACGTCCACTGTCTGGGGGGGAAGGGGAGAACCGGAACCGTCATCGGCTGCTGGCTTGCCCGGCACGGCGCGGCGACGGGGCGGGAGGTCCTGGCCCTGCTGACCGAACTCCGACGTCCCGACCCGCATGCGATCTATCCCTCCCCGGAAACCGATCCGCAGCGGGAGCTGGTGATTTCCTGGAATGTCGGAGAATGATACGAGATCTCTTCCACGATCCTTCGATATCACGATCACGACCATGAGCGACGCAACCGCCGGCCCGACCACGGGATTCGTGTACGACGACAGGTATCTGGAGCACGATACGGGCCCCGGTCATCCCGAGCGCCCCGATCGTCTCCGCGCCGTCACCGCCTATCTCCGGCGCACTGGGCTGTGGGATCGCCTTCTTCCGATCGATCCGGTCGAGGCCGGGCCCGAGGCGATCGCGCGGGTTCATACGGCCGGGGAGATCCGGAGCGTTCAGGAGGCGGCCGAGCGTGCCCCGGCATATATCGATTCCGATACGGTCGTGAGCCCCGCCTCGTATCGCATTGCGCTGCTGGCTGCGGGAGGGGCCGTTGCAGCCTGCGACGCGGTGATGGCCGGCTCCTGCGCCAACGCCTTCGCGGCGCTCCGTCCCCCCGGACACCATGCGGAGCGGGATCGGGCGATGGGGTTCTGTCTCTTCAACAATGTGGCCGTCGCCGCCCGCCATCTTCAGACCCTTCACGGGCTGAAGCGGATTCTGATCCTCGACTGGGATGTTCATCACGGGAACGGAACACAGGACATTTTCTACGACGATCCCACCGTTCTCTACATCAGTCTCCATCAGCACCCTCTCTATCCCGGCACCGGCCGCGCTTCGGAAACGGGAAGGGGGGCGGGGGAGGGAACGACGTTGAACATTCCGCTTCCCCCTTCCTCCGGCGACGAGAAATATCGCGAAGCGCTTATCTCGACCGAACCGGTCATCGCAGCCTTCAACCCCGAATTCGTGCTGGTCTCGGCCGGCTTCGACGCGCACGAGCGTGATCCCCTGGCGAACATGAAGATGACCGCGGAGGGATTCGGGTACATGGCGCGGTTCCTGCGCTCGATCGCCGACCGCCATTGCGGGGGACGCCTGGTCGCGCTGCTGGAGGGGGGATACGATCCGGTGGGACTGGCGACATCGGTGGCGGCGACCCTTCTGGCGATGATGGAAGGAAGGGACGCGGAGAAATGACGAACGGTCCGCAAGCCCCGTTCGGGCCCGCGGACCGTCCATCCTCATTACAGATTATCGGATAACGAGGCGCTGGTCAGCTCTGCAGATCCTGCTCGGGAAGATCTCCCTTGCCGGAACCGAACTGACCGCGCTTCCCCTCGACGGGATCTTCCGACCGATCGGTCCGGCCGCTCAGATTCCCCTTCTCCTTTCCGGTTCCGCCGGTTCGTCCTTCGCGACCGATCTCTCCCTCACGTTCCATCGAGCCCAGATTGCCGACGTCCTGCGAGGAGTCCGAGCCTGAGAGGCCGGACTTCGAACCGCCGCGACCCGAGGTCCCCCGGCCTGCCGTTCCCTCGTCATCCGGGATTCCCTGCCAGCCGACCGTGTCGCTGCTGCGACCGCCGCGTACTCCGCCCGACATCGAGCCGGTCGTTCCGGTTCCCTTGAGCGATCCGGTCTCACCCGTATCGCCCGGTCCCGGAATCGAGCCGGAACGACCGGTGGTTCCGCGATCCGAACGACCCTCCGACTGATCAAGCATTTCGTGGCCGCCGCTCCGCGTCATGCGTCCGACGCTCTCATCGGGCGTGCGACCGCTCTCATCGCCGCGCGACACTCCTGCTCCCGATCCCCCTTCACCGCCGCGCAGATTCTGGCTGCCGTGCGGGTTGTACGATCCCTGGATCGGGTTGCTTGCCGAATCGGCTCCCCGTACGGAGGAGCCTCCCAGTCCCGCTTCGCTCCGTTCACGTGACGCGAGTTCCTGCGGAGACTCGGAGGAGAGCTGTCCTCCCTCCTCATACGGTTCGAAACGACCCGCATTCTCGCCGCGGTTGGCGTTTCCCATTTCGCTCTCGGTCTGACCCTGAAGTCCGCCGGCGTGTGTCTGCTGGTCTTTATTGCGCTCGGAGCCGCTCAGGCCCTTGGAGCGATCCTGACTATTCGCCATGATATCACCTGTGCATAGTTTTCGAAATGCGTTCATCGTGGTGAACCGGGCGGTGCCGATCTTCGGTAAGGCCCCGACTGTAACATCGGTGCGAACCGGCCGAAGAGTGGAATCGACACGACTCATCCACGCATCTCCTAACACTCTTCTGCCGGTCACAAATCCCGTGGATATGTAAAAAGTCGCGAATTCGAGCCCTCCGATTCTCCGGGAGCCGTTATCCCGGCCCGTTACCCACAAGTTTTCCACAGGGTGGGAATAACTCTTGTGAAGTCACGGAAACGTTCGTATGCGTCGAACTATCGGGGGTTCAGATCGTCTACAATTTTGTAGAATGCATGTTCGCCTTCATCGGTAATCTATCCGCTCAACACCTTCTTCAAAGATGCGCTCCGAACGTTGCTTCCGTCGTTGTTTCCCTCTTCTCCTGCTTCTCCTCCTTTTTCCGCTGGTCGTGGAACCGGCGTCGGCGCAGAAGAGGCGGTCCCGCACGAAGGGGGTCGCCATCGTCATGACGCGGGAGACCGGCTATACCGACCAGTACTGGGCGGCCACGGCGGATCTGGCGGGGGGGCGATTCCTTCAGGCGCCGCTCGCCAACGGGTTCCATGTTACCAATCTGATCGGCACCGGGGCGTCGTGGATCGCCATCTGCACCAAAGGGGCTCCCTTTTTCGGACAGGAGGCGGGGGGATACAGATTGAACCCGCGGGGCCCCTCCCAGCAGTTCGCCGGTGAACGGGGGCAGAGGATGACCTCGCTGGCGTTCAACGACGGCCAGTGGGTCGGGGTCACGTCGGAGGGGTCCGACTATGGCGCGCAGAACCTCGTCGGCGGCGATTCGCTCCCGATCGACAAGATCGAGGCGGGGAGGAAGCAGGGATATGCCGTCACGAACCTCGTCTACGGCGACGGCGGCTGGATCGCGCTCCTCACCCAGGGGACGAAGTACACCAGCCAGATCATCATCCGCGCTCCGCAGTTTCCGACCGCCGATGTGGATGCCAGGATGAAGGATGGCTTCGCGATCACTGACGCGGCGTACGGGGACGACGAGTGGGTCGTGGTGATGAGCGCCGGCACCGGCTGGGGAAAGCAGATCTACATGGTCGATTCCCTCTGGGATGAGAACCAGGTGAAGAAGTTCGTGGATGAGGGATGGATGGCGAGCTACCATATCACCGAGATCGTCAACAACGCCCTCTGGCCCAGCTTCGGGTCGGCCAACAACGGCAAGATCGCCGACTACCTGGTGAAGCAGGCGACACCGCAGACCGCATCGTGGTACGAGTCTTTCATCAGGGCGAGCGCCCCCACGGAGGATGCGTTCGTGGCGGTTCAGCGGCTGGCGGGCTATCCGGTCGAACGGAAGCAGTGGAAAGAGGCTGCCGACATCTACCGCCGGTTCAAACCTCTCTTCCCCGATCTCGCGCGCCGCTTCGACAAGACGATCGCAATGCTGGAGAGGAGTGAGGATACGATCGTCGCCCGTCCCCTCGGCAGGACCGTCAATACATCGTCCGGAGAGTATGTTCCCGTTCCGACCGCCGACGGCTCCACCCTCTACTTCACCAGTCCCGACCGGCCGGACGGGGTGGGGCAGGAGGATATCTTTTATACGACCCGCACGGCGCAGGGAGAATGGGGGAAGGTCGCCAACCTGCGGCAGTTGAACACCGGCGGCAGCGAGGCGGTCACCTCCGCCTCCGCCGACGGCAACCGCCTGACCGTCTACGCCGACAGGAGCGGACGCAACGGCGGCGATCTCTACTATTCCGATAGAACACCGACCGGCTGGAGCCCGATCCAGCCGTATCCCAAGCAGATCAATACCCCCTTCTGGGACTGCGACGGCTTCATCACGAGCGACGGCAAGGCGATGCTCTTCGCCTCCGACCGTCCCGGCGGGATCGGCAGGTACCACATGAAGGACAGGTACTACCACGGCGAATCGTGGGGGAACCTCGACATCTACGTCTCGCTCAAGACCCCGACCGGCTGGAGCGAGCCGATCAACCTGGGGGCGAACATCAACACCCCCTTCGCCGACCGCACTCCGTTTCTCCATCCGGACGGCAAGACCCTCTACTTCAGTTCATCGGGTCGCGAGGGACTCGGCACGCTCGACGTCTTCAAGTCGACACGGCTGCGCGAGGACTCATGGACGGAATGGAGCGAGCCGGTCCATCTCGGCAAGCAGTTGAACACGATCGGCTCCGACTGGGGATATCGCGTCACGACAGACGGCGTCACCGCGTACTTCGCCACCGGAAACGCCATCGGCCGCTCGACGACCGAGGATATCTACTCGGTCACCCTTCCCTCCGCCGTCCGCCCCGATCCGGTCGCCACGATCCACGGGCGCGTGACCGATCCGGATGGGAAGCCGCTGATCGCCGACGTGAAGTGGGAGGATCTGCGGGTCGGGAAGAACGTGGGTGAACTGAAAACCAACCCGCAGGACGGGACCTACTTCATCACCCTCCCGCTCGGGAAGAACTACGGGTACTTCGCCGAGAAATCGGGATACTACCCGGCCTCAAAGAATATCGATCTGCGAGGAAAGAAGGAGTCGGTGAATCTGACGGTCGACATCGTCCTGGTGCCGATCAAGGATCTTGCCGAGAAGGGGACGGCGGTCCGCATCAACAACGTCTTCTTCGACGTCGACATGGCGGAGCTGAAACCGGAGTCGCGCGTGGAACTCGACCGGCTGATGGATCTGATCGCGCAGTTCCCGAAGTCCCGGATCGAGATCGCCGGCCACACCGACAACCAGGCCTCCGACTCCTACAACGTGGAGCTCTCGCAGCGGCGCGCCCAGGCGGTCGTCGACTACCTGGTGACCAAGGGGGTGGAACGCTCCAGGTTCGTGCCGAAGGGATACGGCGAGAAGAAGCCGCTGGCGACCAACGAGACCGAGGAGGGACGCGCGCTCAACCGCCGCGTGGAGTTCCGGTTCCTGAAAAAATAGTGGAGGAGAGATGGATCGGGTGCATCGTATCGGGGTCATATCGGACACCCACGGGCTGCTCCGTCCGGAGGCTCTTCATGCACTGAAGGGATCGGAGATGATCATTCACGCGGGGGATGTGGGGCGAAGCGATATTCTCGACGCCCTCGGCGAGGTCGCCCCCGTGGTCGCCGTCCGCGGAAACATCGACCGTGACGAGTGGGGACGACGGCTGCCGGCGACCGAGGCGGTGCGGATCGGCGACGCCCTGATCTACCTCCTCCACAACCTCGACGAACTCGATATCGTCCCGCGGGATTTCGCGGCCGTGATCACCGGGCATACCCACAGGCCGGTCGTGGAACGTCGGGAGGGGGTTCTCTATCTGAACCCCGGCAGCGCCGGTCCCCGCCGGTTCACCCTCCCGATCACGCTTGCGCTGATGGAGGTACGGGGCAATGCCGTCGACGCCCGCATCGTCGATCTGGAGACGTTCGCCCCGCTCTATCGGGCGGGGTGAGGAAGAAGGGGGCGGGTTGCCGCGCTCGTTGCATATTGCGGGCCGGATCAGGCCGGAGCGGACGCGAACATGGCGCCGCGGAGGAAGGCCGCCGTAACACTCCGCACGGATGAAGAAGAGACCGGAACGTCCCGAGAACATCGTTCAGCCCCCCCCCGACGCCGCGGCCATCGCCGATCCCGACCCCGACGTCGAGAACCCCACTGCCGCCGGGGCGGCGCGCGCGACCGACCACGGTGTGGGGAAGTCGGCGTTCCTGGTGGGTCTCGGCATCCTTCTCAGCAGAATCATCGGCCTGGTCCGCAACCGGGTCATGGCGCACTATCTGGGCGTTTCCGACGCCGCCGACGCCTTCAACGCCGCCTTCCGCATCCCCAATCTCCTTCAGAATCTGTTCGGCGAGGGGGTCCTCTCCGCATCCTTCATTCCGGTCTATGCCAACCTGCTTGCCAGGGATGACCGGGAGGAGGCGGGACGGGTCGCCGGGGGAGTCGCCGCCCTTCTGGGGCTTGCCGTCGCGGTTCTGGTCCTGACCGGTGTCGCGGCCACCCTCGTGCTGATCGACCTGATCGCGCCGGGGTTCGAGGGGGAGAAGCGGGAGCTCACCATCTCGCTCGTGCGGATTCTCTTTCCGGGGGCCGGGATTCTGGTCCTCTCCGCCTGGTGCCTCGGCATCCTGAACAGCCATCGCCGCTTCTTCCTCTCGTATGCCGCGCCGGTGATCTGGAACGTCGCCATGATCGCGTCGCTGGTCATCTTCGGCGGCCGGCTGGGGCAGTTCGAGCTGACCGAGGCGCTGGCGTGGGGATCGGTGGTCGGGAGCCTGCTCCAGTTCGGCGTGCAGCTCCCCACGGTGCTGAAGCTGGCGAGGGGGTTGCGGTTCGCGATCCTCCCGATCACCGGGAACGTCAGGACGGTGCTGAAGAACTTCATTCCCGCCTTCATCAGCCGGGGAGTGGTGCAGATCAGCGCCTATGTCGACATGCTGATCGCGAGCCTTCTCGGAACCGGCGCGGTGACTGGGCTGGCGTACGCGCAGAACCTTTATCTGCTTCCGGTCAGTCTCTTCGGCATGTCGCTTTCGGCGGCCGAGCTGCCGGCGATGTCGAGCGCCGTCGGATCGGAAAGCGAGATTGCCGCCCTGCTCCGCGCCCGGCTCGATGCGGGGCTGCGGAGGATCGCCTTCTTCATCGTCCCCTCGGCCGTCGCCTTCTTCGCCCTTGGGGATGTCTGTACGGCCGCGCTCTTCCAGACCGGAGAATTCACCCGGAACGATACGTTGTACGTCTGGGGCATCCTCGCAGGATCGGCGGTCGGGCTCCTTGCCTCCACGCTCGGTCGCCTCTATGCCTCCACCTTCTACGCGCTCCGGGATACCAGATCGCCGTTGAAATACGCCGTGGTCCGTATCGTTCTGACGACCGTCCTCGGATATATCTTCGCCGTTCCGCTCCCGGTGCTGATCGGGATCGATCCGCGCTGGGGGGCCGCCGGGCTTACGGCGGCGACCGGCTGGGCGGCGTGGCTGGAGTTCGTGCTCCTTCGTCGACGTCTCAACAGAAGGATCGGGCCGACGGGACTTCCCCGGATCCATACGTTCCGTCTGACCCTTACGGCAGCCCTCGGCGCCGCTCTCGGCTGGGGAATCAAGCTCCTTCTCGGAACCGCGCATCCGGTGCTCACCGCGTTCCTCGTGCTGGTTCCCTACGGGATGGTCTATCTGGGGGTGAGCTATCTTCTTCATGTTCGTGAGGCCCGCTCGCTCGTGGATCGCATGCTCGGGATCGCACGGCGGATTCTCCGGCGCTGAACGGGCCTCCGCGCCGAACCGCTGCGGCAGCGACCTCTCATCAACCAATCAGGTTTCGATATGATCATCGCGCTTGCATCCGATCATGCGGGGTTCGCCTACAAGGAGAAGCTGCGGGCCCATCTTGCCGCTCTCGGCCACGACGTCAGAGATTTCGGGACCGATTCCGAGGAGTCGGTCGACTATCCCCTCTTCATCGTCCCCGCGGCCCGCGCCGTCGCCTCCGGTGAGTGCGAGCGGGGGATCGTGCTGGGAGGTTCCGGGAACGGCGAGGCGATCGCCGCCAACAAGGTGACCGGGGTCCGCTGCGCCGTCTGCTGGAACGTCGAATCCGCCATGCTCGCCCGCCGTCACAACGACGCCAACATCATCTCCCTGGGGGAGCGGCTCATCCCGGAGGAGCTGCTGACCGCGATCGTGGAGGGATGGCTCGCCGCGGAGTTCGAGGGGGGCCGTCATCAGCGCCGGATCGACCAGATCGCCCGCCTGGAACGGGGTGAACCGTTGTCGTTATGATTTCCCGCGCGCTTGTGTCTCTACCCCCGGAAGCGCGCGTCGGTCATCATAACATCACATGGAGAACAACATGCCGGACACGATTTCGACGACACGCGGCGGAAGAGAGCTCCCGATCGTCACGCTCTGCTTCGCGACGCTTCTCTCGATGACGATCGTCTCGTGCGACGATAAGTTGAACGTTACCGGCCCGGACCTCGCGATCCGCGCGCTCCAGCCGGTCTGGTCGATACCGGTCGGGTCGCAGCCGGGAAATTTCGCGCTCGATATCGAGGCCGCCGCGAACGGCCATGCGTTCGTGACCGGGTTCGCCTGGCGCAGTGACATGGGACGGCCCCTCTATCTGTTCGAGGTCGACCGGGAGGGGAATCTGCTCTGGGACAAGGAGTTCACCCCCAACGGCATACAGTCGGATGTCGACGACTTCAGCGGCGTCTCCGTGCTCCCCACGGATGACGGCGGGTGTATCGCCGTGGGATACGGAACGGCGGATCTTGTGACCGGGGCGTACGTGGTGAAGGTCGGGGACAACGGCGAAAAGGAATGGGATTCGCTCTACACCGGAGCCGATATGTCGGTCGCCAACTGCGTGGTCGCCGCCCCGAACGGCGACTTCGTGATCGGGGGGAGCACCTTCGGGTCGGGGGTGTTCATGATGCGGATCGACCCGCAGGGGCGCAGGCTCTGGGAGAAGACGTTCAAGCTGTCGACCAACGGAAGTGAAAGCGAAATGACCTTTGCCGTGGCCGCCGTGCCGAACGGCGGGTTCCTCATGAGCGGTCAGATCATAACGGTCGGGGAGGCCTCGCAGTCCCTCTACGTCATCAGAACCGACGAGAACGGGGATGATGACTGGATTAGCACGTTAAACGAGGGATTCACCGACTGCGGCCGGGCGATCATCCCGGAGGCCGACGGCGGCTGTCTTGTGACGGCCGGTCCGATGCCGCTCGGCGACACCCTGGTGGGCCTCAATCTCGTCAGGGTTCTTTCCGACGGAACGATCGGGATGCGCCGCGTGCTGCGCCGCGCCTCGGGGACCTCGACGGGGCTCACCCGGACGGCCGACGGAGGATATATCGCGGTGAGTTCCGAGGGGCATGTCTCCCGCGTCGACCGAGATTTCCGGGATCTCTGGGCCGGGGTGGTGTCGCTCCCCTCCCCCGGTCAGTCTGTCTCGTCGATCGGTCCGGACGGGACGATCCATATCGTCGCCAACACCACAGGCCCCTACGACGGCAACCCGAGCAGGGTCCGGGTGATGCGGATCGAGCCGAAATGATCGATTGATCGTTCGTGAACGTGAGACAAATCCGCGAGTGCGGTGTCTACCCGTATGGCGGCGCGATACGACATCCGCCCCGATGATCAACGGATTCTCTCACACTCAACCGGCGATTGAAGAGTATGATGCGATATGTGTGCATTGCTGCCGCGTCTCTGCTGGCAACTGGCTGTCAGCAGCAGGCCGAGATGCCTACCGGGAACGACGAGCCGGAGGTTTGCGGGGTCGACGGCGATCCCCGCTACTACAACCACCAGGCTCTCGATCCCGACCGCGACGGAGTGCAGGATATCTACACGGAAATGAGAACCCTCGCCACGACCGATTATCCCTCCAGCGCGGGCTCCGAGGAACTGACGCTCAACGCCATGGACGGCAACGGCGTTCTGGTCTTTTCGGAGTCGGAGACGGCGGGCCGGCAGGATATCAAACAGGGGATGGAGATCGGCCCGAAACCGCCGGTGTACTACAACTGGTCCGGCTACGCCGTCGGTCTCTCCTGGAAGAGGTGGTCGCTCAGCGGCGGACGAGACAGCCTCTGGTCGGGACCGGCGGTGGCCTCCGAGGGACGGTTCTTCGGCGTTCGCATCGCCTCCGGCGCGGGCTACAGGTACGGCTGGGTCCGCCTGAAGGTCGATGCCGTGACCGGGATACTCAAGATCGAGGATCACGCGCTGAACCCCGTGCCGGACGCCCCCATCGGCGCGGGGATGAAGCCGTGAGACGGGCATCATTATCGACTGATGACGATTCCAGGGGGCGCTCGGCGCCCCCGTTCTTTTTTCACCGCCTCGTTAGGTTCCTTCCGACCCTGGTGTCATTGGGTACGATTTGCGCTGCACGGCGCGCCGCGCGCTTATCCCGATCGTTCGTTGACCGCGAATTCATATCCAATTCAACTCGACACCGGAAACATCCATGACATTCCATATTCGACGATCCGCGTATATCGTGGCGGCGCTGCTGCTGTCGCTCTTCAGGCTTGCCGCGCAGCCTTCCGATTCCCCCGCCCGCTTCACGGCGGCCCGGGCCGCCGGGATCATCGATCCCGGCATCGTCTCGGTGAGGGTCGATGCCGACGGAACCCCGCTGTTCCTTTCAGGGGCGGGCGAGCCGGTTCCGGTCCGGGGTTCGTTCGCCTCCGGAAGCGCCGACGACATCTACTGGCAGAATCCGGTGATCGGAGATACGAGCGTGGCGCTTGCCTACGTACGGGCCTTCGCCGTCGACGGGAATTATATCTATGTCGGAGGGCGATTCAACAGGATCGGCGGAATCAGCGCCAATAATATCGCGATGTATAATAAACTCACCGGCGTCTGGCAGGCGCTGGGGGATGGGGAGAACAACGGCGTGGAGCACTGGGTGGCGGCGATCCTCGTGGACGGGGCCGACATCTACGTCGGCGGCTGCTTCACCCGCGCCGGCGATATCGCCGCCAACAATATCGCACGGTTGAGAATGGCGGTCGACACCAACCCCGAAGGGGGGATCACGACGGCCCGCAAGGCGATCTGGAGCGCGATGGATGCCGGGATCGAAGGAGCCGTCTACGCCATCGCCCGCAGGGCCGGCGAGATCTGCATCGGTGGAACCTTCATTCTCTCCGGGAGCGACTCGCTCCACAACATCGCCCGGTGGGACGGGTCGAAATGGCGCGGGCTCATCTCCCCCTCCGGCGACGGCCTCGGCCTTCCGGGCGCCGTCGTGCTGGCGCTCGGTGTGCGGGGCGACGACCTCTATGTCGGCGGCACGCTCTGGGGATACAACGACTTCACCGGCTACCCGATCGTCAAGTGGAACGGATCGCGCTGGGATACGGTCACCGCCAGGAGCTATCGCAGCTACCTGGTCGCCTCGATCGTCTCGGCCCCCAACGGCGATCTCTATGTCGGAGGATCGTTCCAGGAGATGGGGGGGAAGGATATATGGAATATCGCCCGCTACGACGGGAGCGACTGGCACTCGCTGGGGAGCGGGATCGGACGCCGCCTCTCCGGCGCGCAGAGCAGAGTGGGCGCCATCACGCTCGGTCCCGGCGGCCAGATCTACGCTGCCGGGGTCCGCTTCGACACCGCCGGATCGGTGGGAGTCAACGATATCGCCGTATGGGACGGCTCGGAATGGAGGGCGCTCGGCGACGGGCTCTACTACGGAGCCCAGGCGCTCGCGACGGTCGGGGATGAGATCTGGGCCGGCGGAGAGTTCACCCGCGCCGGAACCGTGAAGACGGTCGGGCTGGCACGCTGGGGGAGCGGCGCCTGGTCCCAGATCGACGGAGGGATCCGCGGAAGCGGCCACGGGTTCATCTTCTCGACGGTCTCCGGGCCGTCGGGAGAGGTCTATATCGGCGGCACGTTCAATCTCGTCGGCGATGTGGGGGCGTCCAATCTCGCCCGGTGGGAGGGCTCCGCGTTCGTCCCCGTGGGGGATGGAGCCGGCGGGACGGTGGGGATGATGACCGTGGGAAGCGACGGAACGCTCTATCTCCCCGGCTATTCGGGATATGGATCGATCAGCCGGACCGGCGATATCCATATCGACGGGATCGCCGCCTGGAACGGTTCCTCCTGGAGGAGCATGGCGGAGGGACTCGAGGGGCAGATCCTGAACATGGGGGTCGTCGGGGAGCAGATCGTGGCGGCGGGATATTTCTCCGGGATGAATCTCTCGCGGCAGACCATGCTGGCGCGCTGGGACGGCTCCCGCTGGCTCCCCTGCGATACTCTCTTCGACTGGGAGGAGGGGAACATGAACATGACCCCCACCTTCAACGCCTTCGCGGTCGACGGCTCCGATCTTTATATCGGCGGCCTCTTCCGTCGCGTCGAGGGGAAGCCTGCCCGCAACATCGCCCGGTGGGACGGGAAGGAGTGGCATCCGGTCGGCGAGGGGGTCGTGGGGGTCGAGAACGCGCTGGGGGGAAGGGTCGATGCGCTGGCGGCGGAGGGGGGGCGGGTCTATGCCGCAGGATGGGGCGCCGGCGTCACACGGTGGGACGGCTCCTCCTGGTCGGCCATCTCTCCCCCGGAGGATCTCACGATCGAGATCTCGCGCCTCGTCGCGGTCCGCGGGAATCTCTATATCGGCGGCGCCTTCTCCGCGATCGCCGGGGTCGAGGCGTCGAACGTCGCGAAGTGGGACGGAACCGGCTGGTCCCCGCTCGGAAGCGGCACGAACCATACGGTGACCGGCATGGCGGCAGGACGGGACGGGCTCTTCGTCTGCGGGAATTTCAACCTTGCGGGGGGAAAACCTGCCTCGCGTCTGGCACGCTGGAGCAAGGCGTTGTCCTCCGTCGCCGGTTCGGAGGGGGAACGGACCTCCCTCTCCTGCGCCGTCGTCGGGACCGGCTCCTCGCGCGATCTCGTCATCACCCTCCCTCGGCGGGCCGAGGCATCGGTGCAGATCGTCGATATCCGCGGAGCCGAGATCCTCTCCCTCCCGGCCGAGGATCGCCCGGCAGGTGAGTCGAGAGTAAGGATCGACCTTTCGGAACTCCCCGTCGGCGCCTATTTCTGCCGCGTGGTCGCCGGCGCGGGGTCGGCCGTCGCCCGCTTCACGGTGGAGTAGGGAGCGCGAAAACAACACGATTCCGCGTTGGAAACCGCGCCCCGGAGGACTGATGGTAGTCCTCCGGGGCGCGGTCGTTCCGTAGGCGATACGAGCCTGAATCCGTAATTGCTCCTATAGGGAGGGCCGGGCCCGAACACTAAGTTCGTATCGGTACAGGTTCCCAGGTAGAGCTTCCATGTAATGTCCGATGCGAACGTCCCTTTCGGACGCAAGGGGGACGGTCTGCGCGATGCTGTCATCAACGCCGATGGAGGGAGTCGGAGCATCCCCGTGTTCCGATCAACGACCTGGTTCATCCGTTCACCCGATCAAAGGATGACTATGTTGGAGGGATTGAACGAACGAAATCGCGTCCGGCTGGAGATCGCAATCATCGTCGCGGTGTCGATCGGGGTCTATCTGCTCGGCGCCCTCTTCGGTGGTTTCGAATGGTTCGCCGGGTATATCGAGGGGACCAGGGCGCTGGAGCATTGGGAGGTCGACGAACTGCTGCTGGTGGTGGTCTGGCTCTCGTTCTCGGTCTCCATCTTCGCGTTCCGACGGCTGCGCGATCTGCGCACCGAGATAGACCGCAGAAAGGAGACCGAAGTCGCGTTGCGGCTGGAGAAGGAGTTCTACGATCACATGACGAGCGTGGCCCCTTCGCTCGTCTGCAACATCGCGCCCGACGGCACCACCCTCTTCGTGAACCCCAGAGTCGAGTCGGTATCAGGCTACGGCGCCTCCGAGCTTATCGGGAAGAACTGGTGGACGACCTTCTACCCCGGCGAGGAATACCGGCAGGTGGAAGAGCTCTTCCGCGAGTTCGAGAAGGGACAGGTCCTCGATTACGAGATGACGCTGACCACCCGGTTCAATATGAAGCGGACGATCGCGTGGTCCTCCGTGAACAAGTTCGACCCCGAGGGGAACATCACCTATGTGATCGGCATCGGGCGGGACGTCACGGAGCTGAAGGCGTTCGAGAGGGAACGGAAGCGGCTGATGACCAGGCTCCGCGAGCGGGTGAAGGAACAGGCGCTCCTCTACGGTGTCTCCAGGCTGCTTCAGGAGAGGGATCAGAAGGTGGAGGATCTTCTCGATCGGATCGTCCGTCGCCTCCCCGGCGCGTTCCAGATTCCCGATGTCTGCGCGGCCCGTATCATCTTCGACGGCAATGAGTACACGACGCCCGATTATCGCACCACTCCGTGGAAACTGGGCGCGGAATTCACGACAAAAGAGGGTAAGTTCGGTTCGATCGATGTCTGTTATCTGGAATTGGAACCGGATGCGGATTTCGGTCCGTTCCTGCGGGAGGAACGGGATCTGATCAATTCCATAGCTGAAATGCTGCAAACATATCTGGAGCGACGTCAGGCGGAGGATGCGCTTCGGGCCCTGGCGGCGGTCGTCGAGAATTCCCATGATGCCATCATCAGCAAGACCCTCGACGGAGTTATCACGAGCTGGAACAAGGGAGCGGAAGCGATCTTCGGATATACGTCGTCGGAGATCGTGGGTCGTCATGTCTCGGAGGTGATTCTTTCCGACGCCTACAGGGATACGACCGGAATGGTCGAGGCGCTGAAATGGGGCGACCATACCCCCAACAGCGAAATGACGGGCCGCTCGAAGGAAGGGATGACCCTGGAGCTCTCCGTCACCGAATCGCTGATCTACGACGCCAGCGGCTCCGTGGTGGGGGCCTCCACCATCGCGCGCGACATCTCCGAGCGGAAACGGATCGAGGACGCGGCGATCCAGACCCGGACCATGCTCGATCGGCTCCTCTCCGAGAGCCCGACCATCATCTATTCCCTGGTGGCCGACTGGCCCCAGGTGACCCAGACGTGGGTGAGCGAGAACATCCACCAGATCCTCGGCTACACGGTCGAGGACTCCAACGATCCCGACTGGTGGCCTTCCAACATCCACCCGTCCGACATGGACGTCGCCCTGCAGAGCTTCGACGAGCTCTTCACGTTCGGCGCCGTCGGGGTGGAGTACAGGTTCCGGCACAGCAACGGAAGCTACCGCTGGATTCAGGATGATCGTCGCGTCGTCAGGGATATTCCGGGTGAGCCGGTGGAGATTATCGGGTCGTGGTGCGATATCACCTCCAGGAAGGAGGCGGAGGAGGAACGGGACAGGTTCTTCACCCTCTCCCGCGACGTCCTCTGCATCGCCGGATTCGACGGTTATCTGCGCAGACTGAACCCCGCATGGGAGCGGATGTTCGGGTTCACGGAGCAGGAGCTTCTCTCCGAACCGTATCTCAGCTTCATTCATCCGGATGACGTGGAGTCCACCATCGCCGAGCTCAAGCGGATGCTGGGCGGGGGGGAGACCCTCTCCTTCGAGGTCCGCTTCCGCTGCAAGGATGGATCGTACCGCTGGACCCTCTGGAACGCCACGCCGTTCCTGGAGTCGAGCATCTTCTACGCCACGGGACGCGATATCACCGAGCGGAAGCTGGCCGAGATCTCCGTACAGCTCGCCAAGGATGCGGCCGAGGCCGCCAACCGCGCCAAGGGGGAGTTCCTGGCGAACATGAGCCACGAGATCCGTACCCCGATGAACGGCATCATCGGCATGACCGAACTGATGCTCGATACGGAACTCTCCGGTGTCCAGCGGGAGTATCTGGAGACCGTCCAGGGCTCCGCCGAGGCGCTTCTGACGATCATCAACGATGTCCTCGATTTCTCCAAGATCGAGGCCGGCAAGCTCGAGTTCGACAATCACGACTTCTATCTCCGCGACAGCCTGGCCGACGCGCTGAAGACCCTCGCCGTGCGATGCCATCACAAGAACCTGGAGCTTGCGTGCGACTTCTCTCCCGATGTTCCCGACCTCCTCGTCGGCGACTCGGCCCGGCTCCGGCAGGTGATCGTCAACCTGATCGCCAACGCCATCAAGTTCACGGAATCGGGTGAGGTCATCCTCCGTGTGGAGACCGAACAGAGCAGCGACGATCATGTCGATCTCCATTTCGTCGTCTCCGATACCGGCATCGGCATCGCGCCGGAGAAGCAGCGGCTGATCTTCGAGGCGTTCGCCCAGGCCGACAGCTCCATGACGCGCCGCTACGGCGGCACCGGACTCGGGCTCACCATCTCCGCGCAGCTCGTGAGGATGATGAACGGGCGGATCTGGGTGGAGAGCACGCCGGGGAAGGGGAGCAACTTCCACTTCACGGCCCGCTTCGGGCTCCGCCCCGGCGCCCTCTACCGTCCCATGGAACGCCATGAGCTGCGCGGGCTGAACGTGCTCGTGGTCGACGACAACGCCACCAACCGCCGTATCCTGCAGGAGCTTCTCATGGCATGGGAGATGAACCCGGTGACGGTGGACGGCGGAGAGGCGGCGCTGGAGGCGCTTCACGACGCCCATGAACGGGGGGTGAAGTTCGAACTGGTCATCCTGGATGCGAACATGCCCGGCATGGACGGGTTCTCCGTGGCGTCGAGCATCGGGGAGCAGGACAAGTTCCATCGCGGCACGATTATGATGCTCTCCTCGGGCGGTCTTCAGGAGGATGTCGATCGATGCAACGAGCTGGGGATTTCCATCCATCTGACCAAGCCGATCAAACCCTCCGACCTGCTTGTCGCCATCCGGAGCGTGCTTGGGGGGAGCGGGGCCAGAAACGAGATCGATCCGATCATCACGGGCCGGCTGGCCGCCGCCGCCACGCAGCAGGCGAGCGACAACGGCAGGAAGTATCGCATTCTGGTGGCGGAGGACAACCCGGTGAACCAGAAGGTTGCCCGCATTGTTCTGGAGAAGCATGGACATCAGGTGGTGATGGTCGACAACGGCCGGAATGTTCTTGAAGCGCTGCAGAACGATACGTTCGATCTGGTGCTGATGGATGTGCAGATGCCGGAGATGGACGGCCTGGAGGTCACCGAAGTGATCCGCGAACAGGAGAAGGGGAGCGGCGCGCATATCATGATCATCGCCATGACCGCCCACGCCATGAAGGGGGATCGCGAACGCTGCCTGAACGCGGGGATGGATGGGTTCATCACCAAGCCGCTTCGGACCCAGGGACTCTTCGAGGTGATCGAGGAGACCCGCAGGACGCTGGAATCGGAGGGGGTGACCCCGGTCGAGGCGGCGGTCGTCTTCGATCGCGAGGCGGCGATCGCCCAGGTCGAAGGAGATATGGATCTCTTCAAGGAGATCTACGATCTCTTCGTCCCCGACTCCGCCCGCCTTCTCTCGGAGATCCGTACCGCCGTCGAGCGGAACAACCCCAGAAACCTGGAGCGCTTCGCACATGAACTGAAGGGGATCATCGCGAACTTCGCGGCCCGCGAGGCGTTCGATATCGCTCTGGAACTGGAAATGATGGGCCGGGCGCGCTCCACCGAGAGAGCGGCCGAGGCGTTCGCCCGGCTGGAGACCTCGATCGTCAATCTTCGCGCGGAGCTGGCCGAGATCATCGCGGAACACGCGCGGGTGACCTGACCGCGCCGACCAGGAGCAGAGATGCAGGAGAGATCGTCGAGTTCCGACGGAGAGGAGCGACCCCCGGAGCCCTCCGGGATCGCAGAGCTGCACCGGGCGCTGGTGGATGGGCTCGTGGCGAGCGGCGCCGTGCGTGATGAACGGATGGAAGCCGCCTTCCGCGCCGTTCCGCGTCACCTCTTCCTTCCCGAGCTCCCTCCGGAGCAGGTCTACGTCGACGAGGCGGTGGTGACCAGATGGGAGGAACGGATGCCGGTCAGTTCCTCCTCCCAGCCCTCGATGATGGCGATCATGCTGACGCAGCTCGATCTGCGGGAGGGACACAAGGTGCTGGAGATCGGGACGGCGACCGGCTACAACGCGGCGATCATCGACCATATCGTCGGTCCCTCCGGAAGCGTGACCACTATCGACATCGACGAGGAACTGGTGACGTCGGCGCGGGAACATCTCGCCGCGGCGGGGCACGGCCGGGTGACGGCTCTTGCCGCCGACGGTGGGTTCGGCTATCGGGAAGGGGCTCCGTACGACCGCATCATTGTGACGGTCGGTTCCTCCGATCTTCTCCCCGCCTGGATCGATCAGCTTGCGCCTGAGGGGATTCTGGTCCTCCCTCTGGTCGTCACCAGCGATCTCCAGTGGTCGGCGGCGCTGGTGCGGGATGGGGATCGCCTCGTCAGCCGGTCGGTCAGGAGCTGCCGGTTCGTGCGGCTGCGGGGGGAGTTCGCCCTGCAGAACGAACGGAGGGTGGAGCTGGCCGACGAGCCGGGACTGATCCTCTCCCTCGACTCCGGGGAATCGACCCCCGCTCCGCCGGAGGAGATCGTCCGCCTTCTCTCCGGCCCCGGCCGCGACTTCCCGGCGGGGATCGACGTCGGCGAACGGGAGATCATGCTCCGCCTGGCCCCCTGGCTCACGATGCAGGGGCTGGAACCGTTCGGAATCCAGGCGACGCAGGGATGGGCCGACCGCGGCGTGGTCCCTTATCTGCTCGGCGTCGCCGGCAGAGGGGTCTTCAGCATCGGCGTCATGAGGAACGGGACGATCGCCATCTTCATGCGCCCTCCCGACGCAACCCCTCCGGCGGAGCAGGGGGATACGCGCGAGGAATTTCCCCTCTGGATACGCTCCCACGGTAAAGACCCGAGCGTGGCGACCTGGCTCCGCTCGCTGGTGGAGCGATGGGATACGGTCGGGCGCCCCGCCTCCGACGACGGAATCCGGCTGGTGATCCACCCCGGAAGATCGGCCGCCGAGGTTGCCGCGGCGGAAGGGACTTCATCGCACGACGGTCGTCCGGGCGGCGGAAGAAATTTGACGGTCGAGCGACGATGGAGCACTATTGTGGTTGAACACACGTCGTAACGCCCGATCACCCTCCCCGGGCGTTAGGTCGGCCGCCGTCGTATGGTCTTTCAGAAGCAGACGACGATCTCGTGACCGCCCCCCCGAGCGGGCGTCTCTGCAACCGCGACGGTCGGGTCGCGTAGGGAGCCGTCGCAGTGCTCCTCTCTCCTTCTTCGTCATCCTCAATCACAGGCTGTCATGTCGAAACCAACCCGTTACCTCCTTGCCCTCTGTACCACGCTTCTTCTGCCGATCTGCGTACATGCGCAGGCGACGGATTCACTTACCGTCAGGGTGACCGACAAGGACACCCAGGAGCCGCTTTCCCAGGTCGAGGTGAATCTGGCGGTGGTTGGAGGGGAGGATGTAGGGAGCAGAACGACGAACGGGGATGGATTCGTCGGATTCAATCTCGATCCCGTGAGCGACGTCGCCCTTGCCGGCGGCGGGAGCGCGGCGATGTATCGCGCCTATCCGAATCCGTTCACCAGGAGCGCCCTTGTTCCCTTCTCGATCGATCGCAGCGCGACGGTCTCGACGCAGGTCTACAGCCTGCTCGGGACGCAGGTCGCATCGCATCGTGAGGAGATCGATCGCGGCGTCCATGCGGTCGATCTCTCGCTTCCCGGCCTCCCCGCCGGAACCTACGTCGTCCGGATCGATGTGGACGGGATCTCGCTGGGAGCCGTCACCCTCGCCTACACCGGCGGCGGGTCGGGGGTGAAGGGGATCGAGTTCGTGCGGAACGTCGCTCTCCCTTCGGGAGTCGGGCCCCTTCCGTTCGCCAAGGCGGCTCTCCCCGGGACGACGTATCGCGTTACGGTGTCGGTGGAGGGATACGAGCCGTTCGAGAAGGATATCGCGGTGGCGGGGCACATGAACGTCGACGCGGCGCTCACGCCGATTCCGGATCCGGACCCGGTGAAGGTTCCCGAGTTCGGCACCGATGAGACGCGCAAGCTGACGATGATCGGCAACGCCTCCAGAGACAGTCTCGATCTGCCGCGCGATCTCGATTTCAACCCGCTCCGTCCGAACGAACTCTGGACCGTCAACCGCGCATACGACGGCACGGTGATCTTCTTCAACGCGGGCGCCCCGAACCAGCGCTCCGAGAAGCGGGTCGACGTCTACGGGTATCACTTCATGGAGGAGGTAAGCGCAATGGCGTTCGGCGCCAACGAGACCTTCGCCACCATCCATGAGTCGAACAACACCTACAACAACACCTATCCCGGCAACGATTTCATGGGACCGGCCCTCTGGTCCTCGTCGCTGGAGATCTACGCGCGGGTCAACCAGACCAACGATCTGCTCGGCAGCCATATCGATATGCTGCATGAGACGCCGTTCGGCATGGGGATCGCGCACGACAGGGACAACGTCTACTGGGTGTTCGACGGCGCCTACGGCGATATCGTCCGCTATGACTTCGGTCCCGACCACGGCCCCGGCTACGACGACCACTCCGACGGTGTCGTCCGTCGCTACGCCGGTCTCTCCGTCAAGCGGGTTCCCGATGTGCCGAGCCATCTCGATCTGGACAAGACGACCGGCTGGCTCTACATCAACGACACCGGGAACAAGCGGGTCATGCGCCTCAACACCAAGACCGGCCAGCCGACCAGCAATCTCCAGATCGTGATGGAACCGCTGCGTGAGTACACGCTCGTCACCGGCGCCAAGGTCGAGGTCTTCGCCGACGAGGACCTCGTCAGGCCGAGCGGCATCGCCGTCTACAAGGGGCGCGTCTTCGTGACCGATCACGCCACCGGCGAGATCATCGCCTATTCGGCTGAAGATGGAACGGAGCTGGGCCGCATCTCCACCGGCGCCAAGGCGATCATGGGGATCACGGTCGGTCCCGACGGCAAGCTCTGGTATGTGGATGCCGGCGACAACAAGGTGATCCGGGTCGATCCGTAAGGAGCCGGAGCGAGAATAGTTCGGCGGGATATATCCCGACCGGGCTGAACGGAGATGAGACGCCGAGCCGGACGAAGGTCCGTTTCGGCGTCTTCCGTTTCGGGGAGGGGAGCGTTGTTTCGCGGCAGGTTCGGTGGGAGTTTTCTTCGTAGATTCCGCTCCTTTCGTCGCCCGGTTCCGGGCTCTGTATTGATCCCTTCGATTCCACTCATTCTCTCGTGTCATGATGAAGTCACGTCTCCTTCCCCTGACCCTTCTTACCCTTGCCGTCGTGATCGCCCTCCTTCTTGCCGGCTGCGGCCTCGGTCCCGACGAGAGCAATTCGCAGCGGCCCCGGGTCTTTCCGCCGGCCGATACCATCACGTCGAGTTTCAAGAACGAACGGGTCGGGTACGCCATGTTCACTCCGGACAGCAAGGGGTTTATAGTGGTCTCTTACCAGGACGTGTCGGGGAGGACGCTTTCCACGCTCTACAGCAGCGCGACATTGACGGCGATTCGGAAGTTCGATTCTTATCCGCTGCTCATCCGCAAGTTCAGTTCCGCGGCCTTGAGCAACAACGGTCGGAAGCTGACTGTGGCCGGTGCGTTTGCCGGGGCGTATTTCGGTGCTCCGGCATACGCGGGCTTCACGGAGTTCGATGTGACCACCGGCGAAGTGATCCGCGACGCGCTGAACTTCGGCGTCACATCTCTCCCCGCATCTCTCATCTTCGCTCCCGGGGATTCGATTCTGGTCGGCGAAGCGCAGGGGCGTCTGACGGCATACGGGCCCGGTGTGACGCACGGGTCGGGCCGTACCATGGCGAATACCCGTCTGTTCGAGGGGGATTCCTACGGGGCGTTGCCCTATCTCGAATTCAGTCCCAGTGGCAGATACATCCTCTCCTATCCTCCCAAGTTGTGGGATTTCACGACCTACAGCCTGGTCGAGGATTTCGACGAAACAAAGGAATGGCCGATGACGTCGATCGCGTATCGCGGCAGCGACGACCTCTTTGTTTCCGGCGACCGTGACGGTGTCTACCTGCTCTCGCGCTCTGCAGACAAGCCGAGCAATCACATCGAGGGGGACTACGTGCGCAGCGAATCGGGTTCCCGATACATCGACGTCACGGGTGTTGCGGCCTCCCGCGATGGAACGTTGATCGCGGCGGTCGACAATCTGGGGAGGATGAAGGTGATGGAAGCCGCCTCCGGCAAACCGATCGTCGTCGGTCGGGGGTTGCATGATATAAAGCAGGTTTTCTTCTCCGCCGATTCGCGCATGGTGCTGACGCTGTCGCAGGAGTTCGACGGCGCGCGCGCCATGGAAGTCTGGAAGCTTCCGTAGAGAAGTTGGACGTGGAGCCGAGATACCCTTTCCTCTCTTTCCCGTATCTTTGTCCGATTCAGTATCCTATCACAATCAACGACAGCCGGACTATCGACATGGCATTTACTCTTCAACCGCCTGCCAGCGGCGAGCCGATCACGATGCGGCAGGGGAAGCTCAACGTCCCCGACAATCCCATCATTCCCTTCATCGAAGGGGATGGAACCGGTGCGGATATCTGGCGCGCATCGGTGCGCGTCATCGACGCCGCCGTTGAGAAGGCGTACGGAGGGACGCGAAAGATCGCATGGTACGAGGTCTATGCCGGGGAGAAGGCGAACGAGGTCTACGGCGAGCCGATCTGGCTTCCGCAGGAGACGCTCCAGGCGATGAAGGAGTATCTCGTCGGGATCAAGGGACCGCTCACCACGCCGGTCGGCGGCGGCATCCGCAGTCTGAACGTGGAGCTGCGTCAGGTCCTCGATCTCTACGTCTGCCTCCGTCCCGTCCGCTGGTTCCAGGGGGTGCCGTCGCCGGTGCGCCATCCGGAGAAGGTCGATATGGTGATCTTCCGTGAGAACACGGAGGATATCTATGCCGGAATCGAATGGGCGGCCGGGACGCCGGAAGCGGCCCGCGTGCTGGAGTTCCTTCAGACCGAGTTCCCGAAGATGTTCACCAAGATCCGTTTCGGAACCCCGGAGAGAGTCACCGAGTGGAACGAGCGGAACCTGGATCTGGTCACCGATATGGACAAGTTCGGACCTCCCGTTCAGGTCGGCATCGGCGTCAAGCCGGTCAGCCGTCAGGGGTCGGAGCGGCTGATCTCGGCGGCGATCGAGTATGCGATCACGAACGGCAGGAAGTCGGTGACCCTGGTCCACAAGGGGAACATCATGAAGTTCACCGAAGGGGGCTTCCGCGACTGGGGCTACTACCTGGCGGAGAAGAAGTACGGCGACAAGGTCTACACCTGGGCGCAGTGGGAGCGGACCAAGAAGGAGCAGGGAGAAGAAGCTGCCAACCGTGAGCAGAAGGAGGCGCTGGCCGCCGGCCGTGTTCTGATCAAGGATGCGATCGCCGACATCACGCTCCAGCAGGTCCTCACCCGTCCCGACGAGTTCGATGTGATCGCCACGCTCAACCTGAACGGCGACTATCTCTCGGACGCGCTCGCGGCGCAGGTCGGCGGCATCGGCATAGCGCCGGGCGCCAACATCAACTATACCACCGGGGCCGCGGTGTTCGAGGCCACGCACGGCACGGCGCCGAAGTACGCCGGGCTCGACAAGGTCAACCCCGGTTCGGTGGTCCTCAGCGGCGAGATGATGCTCCGCTACCTCGGCTGGACCGAGGCGGCCGATCTGATCATCGCCGGCATGGACGGCGCCATCACGTCGAAGCACGTCACGTACGACTTCGCCCGCCTGATGGACGGCGCCGTCGAGGTGAAGACCTCCGAGTTTGCCGACAGCGTCATCGGGGCGATGTAGGCCGTCCCCATATCGAACAGCGATATCGTGAATCATTCATATCGTGAGCGCCGGCGCCGGGCCTTCCGGACCGGCGCTCGCGGTTTCCAAGGAACCGTTCCCTCATGAAGTTCGGAGTCTTTTCCGTCGTGGATCATTATCCCGACGAACTGGATCGCACTGTGAGTCGTCTGTACGACGAGATGCTGGAACAGGCGCAGGCCGCCGAGGAGCTGGGGTTCGAGTCGTTCTGGATCGCGGAGCATCATTTCCATCAGTACGGCGTCGTCCCGCGTCCCGCCGTCTGGCTTGCGGCCGCCGCCGCGCGCACCCGTCGTATCGGGCTCGGAGCGGCGGTCGTGGTGCTGCCGTTCGATCATCCGCTCCGGATCGCGGAGGATTTCGCAATGGTCGATCAGATCTCTGGAGGGCGGCTGATGCTCGGGGTCGGTTCAGGATATCTCTCGCATGAGTTCGAGGGGTTCGGGATCAGACCGGAGGAGAAGCGGGCGCGGTTCGACGAGGCGCTGGAGATCATCCGCGCGGCATGGAGCGGAGAGCGGTTCTCCCACAATGGAACGTATTATGATATTCATGACGTACGGCTGAACGTGCTCCCGTGCGATCCGGCCGGTCCGCCGCTCTGGGTGGCGATCCTCAGCAACCAGGCGGCCGCGTTCGTCGGCGGACGGGGTCTGCCGATCATGATGATCCCCTACGCGACCACCGAGGAGTTCTCCGAACTGGCCGGGACCGTCGCGGCATATCGCGATGCGTTCGTCGGGGCCGGCGGCGCTCCGCTCGACGCCACGGTCCGTTTCGGTCTCCACACCTACTGCGCCCCCGATAGCGCGCAGGCCCGGCGCGAGGTAACCGAGGCGATGGAGCGATATGTCAGAACGCGCCTCTACGCCCGGCAGCGTCCCATCGATCTGCTGGTGGAGAAGAACCTTGTCGCCTTCGGCGATCCGGGAGAGATTATCCGGGTCGCAAAGCGATACGAGGAGGCCGGCCTCACCCACTGCATGGCGATCATGAATTTCGGCGGGCTTCCGCACGAGAAGGTTCTGAGCTCGATGGAGCTGATGGCGAAGGAAGTGCTGCCGGCGTTCGGAGGGTGAGCTGTACGACTTCGCAATGTATCGTAAGATGGTAGTTGTATCCCGGTATGACTCAATGTCCTGTCATACTCAATGCGGTCGCTCCCGTCTATGTTCAGGGACAATACGCTTAATCTGTATATATCATATTTCGAAGTAATTATGCGCTTCCATCATTCTCTCCTGTTATTACTTATCCTGCCGCTTCTTGCCGTCGGCTCCTGTTCCGAACCCGATAATCGTTTCTGGCCGGGGAGGGAATGGAAGCTGGGGAATCCGGCCGATCACGGAATCGATCGTGATGAATTTACGCCGATCCTGGACTCAGCCGCGAACGGGATGTACGGCGATATGGACTGCCTCATCGTGGTGAAGGGGGGGCATCTCCTCTTCGAGGAATATTTCGGCGAGTCGGACCGACAGGCTCCGATGTCGGTCTCCGAGATAACCGGCAGCTTCGTCTCGGCGCTGATCGGTATTGCGCTGGAGCGGGGCGATCTGAAGAGCATCGATCAGCCGATCGCCGGTCTGCTCCCCGACTACGATACGCTGCTCACCTCCGACACGGCGAAGGGAACGATCCGGTTGCGGGATCTGCTCACGATGACATCCGGTTTGCAATGGAATCAATCCACCTTCGTGCTCGATTCCGGCGGCACCGACTGGTCGCGGGCCATGACTGCCCGCGATCCTGTCGGAGACCTTCTGAGAAGGCCGCTTGTCGCCGAACCGGGCACGACCTTCAATGAGAGTACAGGCAATACGATGCTTCTGACGGCGATTCTTGCCAGGGCGACGGGAACTCCCGTGACCTCGTACGGGGCCGAGCATCTGCTGAAGCCGATCGGCATCGACAGTGGATATTACTGGTCGGCGTCGGTCAACGCGATGGATACCGCCGTCGGGCTGATTCTGCATCCCCGCCATCTGGCGCGGTTCGGTCTTCTCTACGCTCGCGGCGGACAGTGGCATGGAAAACAGGTCGTGCCGAGAGCCTGGGTGGATTCCTCTCTGGCCCCGAACGTGATCGTACAGCCGATGAACGAGCCTGATTCCGGCGGCTTTATGGCCCAGGGCTATCACTGGTGGTGTGCACAGTGGCCCGGAGTATGGAAACACTCCCTTCTCCCTCAAGGAGTCGTGATGACGGCGAACTGGAGAGGAGAGTACGTTATCATTCTTCCGGATCATGACGTCGTTGTGGTGGCGGTAGCAGGGTCTCCGGACGAGGAGGGGCATGTCCTGATGCTTGCATCGCAGGTTGCCGTGATGGCGGCGGGAGTCGGTCACATGGCCTCCAGGCTCTCCTCATAACGCCGTTGCGATCATCTTACCGATCGAATTGGTCTCGGTATGCTCACACCCCCCCAATTGCTATCTTCCCTCCCGACGGGCGCGTCGCCCGCTCCGTGAACACTAACCGGAACGACTCATGACCATGACCACAGAGGATATTCTCGAGGAGCTCGAATCGAAAGGTTCGGAGCAGACCAGAAAGACCTACCGCCGTCACGGCGGCCTGGACCCCATGTTCGGCGTCAAGTTCGGCGACCTGGGGAAGCTGCAGAAGAAGGTCAAGGTGAACCAGGAGGTGGCGCGGGAACTGTGGGAGAGCGGCATCCTCGACGCCAAGGTCTTTGCCACCATGATCGCCGACCCCGCCACGATCGACGAGGCCACCGTCGATACATGGGTTGCCGAAGCGGACAACTACGGTCTTACCGACGCGGTCGCCGGGGTCGTGGCGCGGAGCCCGATGGCGATCGAGAAGATGGAACAGTTCATGGCATCGGAGGAGGAGTATACCGGTCGGGTCGGCTGGTGCATCCTCAGCCTGCTTGCCAAGGCGGAGAACGATCTGAAGGACAGGTTCTTCGAACGATATATCACTCTCATCAGGCGCGACATCCATTCCCGTCAGAACCGGGTCCGCCAGGGGATGAACGACGCCCTGATCGCCATCGGCGGCCGCAACGAGAACCTGCGCGAAAAAGCGCTCGCCGCCGCCGCGAAGATCGGGAAGGTGGAGGTCGACCACGGCGACACCAGCTGCAAGACCCGCATGGCCGAGGAGTATATCGAAAAGATCTGGGAGCGGAAGAGGGGGAAGTAAGGAAGGAGGAGTTTATACCGCTTGTAATGGAAGAGATAGAGCAATTCGTACACTGGTCAGCTTGGATTGTTTCCCCGGACTCCAAGAGTATTTTGAGCGACATCGAATCCAGTTATCTGGCCGACATATTGCGAAGGGACGTCCGCATGCCTGGTATAGAACTATTGACCGTATATGGACACAACTGCGGAACAAACCAAAGCTACTGATTCCGGATATACAATCGGGTGGCGTTGTTGGTTATGATCTAGGAATGTACTATCCGCATCATAACCTCTACTGGATGACCTCGGGATCCTGGAATCTGGATGCGTTGAAGACAATTCTGCGAAGCACAGTGGTACGCACACAGGTGGAAGCTTATTCGGTACAGATGAGAGGAGGAAGCTTACGGTACCAGGCACAAACCTTACGGCGTGTCAGAGTGCCCATGTTTGAACGACTTACCTCTTCCGTCATTGACAGTCTGGTGAGCGCTTCAGGATCCTTGGATCAAGCTGAGATAGACAGCGTGGTGGCCGAGGCATATGCGCTTTAATGGAGCACCTGCTCGGGTGGAGATATTCTATATCGCCACGATCTTTCTTGGCCTTCCATTCGTTTCGTGCAGTGATGCATCACCTCGTTCGGGCGCGGCCCGCGATCCGGAGGCGGCCGCTTCCTTTGCGCCGGGGCTCGACGATGAGGGTGATCTTCCGTCCGACCCCTTCGACGCCTTCATGTCAGCCCCGATTCCGCCGGCCGACGGGTTCGACTATCCGGTCGGCGACGCGAACGGGAAGGGGAGCTATGTCGACCGCGCCACGGGGAAGCGGTTCGACGGCTGGTACGTGGCGACGAAATTCGGAGAACGATACAGTCTGGGGATTCATCCGGGGGAGGACTGGAACGGGTCGGGAGGAGGAGAGACCGATCTGGGACAGGATGTCCGCGCGATCGCGAACGGCCGGGTGATCCTGGCCGAAGCGTGCGGCCGGAACTGGGGGAACGTGGTGGTGATCGAACACCTCTTCTACGAGAACAATCGGAGGAAGATCATCCGCTCGCTCTATGCGCATCTGAACACGATAGATGTGAAGAAGGGGGCGATCGTGACCAGACGCGAACGGATCGCCACCATCGGTCGTGATCCCGACAAGACATTCCCCGCCCACCTCCACCTTGAACTTCGCTGGGACCCGTCGCTTCCCCCGACCTACTGGCCCTCCTCCGACGGCAGGGATCTGGAGTGGGTGAAGGAACATTATGCCGACCCGGGCGCCTTCATCGGCGCGCATCGCTCGCTGCCGGTGCCGCAGCAGGAGAAGACCCTCGTCCTCGTCGACCAGAAGAGCTACAGGATGCGACTCTATCGTAAAGCGAAGCTTGTGGAGGAGATCGACGTCAGCTTCGGGCAGAGCAGGGGGAGGAAGCGACTTCAGGGGGACAACCGGACGCCGCAGGGGATGTACTTCGTGATCGACAAACGACGCGGGACGTTCGAGGGGGAGTACGGCGGCTATTTCGGCGGCCACTGGACCAAGATCAACTATCCGAACAGCTACGATGCCGCCTGGGGGAGAGAGAACGGACATATCTCCGCCGAACAGGAACGGGAGATCTCACGCAGGTGGAACAGTCGGAAAGGGACGCTGGAGGGAACGAAACTCGGCGGCGGCATCGGCTTCCACGGCTGGATCAACGAGTGGGAGAACGACGGGCCGCGCCATCTCTCATGGGGATGTATCGTACTGCATCTCAGCGATGTCGGCAGGCTCTACGATATGATGCCGGCGGGAACGATGGTCGTGATCTTCTGATATGAGCGCTTCTGAAGCGGCAATCCGCGGGGTGCGCCTTCCTACTGGAACGATCGCCCCTACTGGAACGATCGCCAGCCGTGCAGATTCCTGACGTCGATCTCCACCACCGGATACTTCCCCGAGAGCCGTTCGCGCGACACCCAGTCGACCAGCGACTTCCGCGAGCAGCGATCTTTGGCGATCCTGCCGATGGCGCAGTCGCTTGCGTCGATGTCGTAGCAGAAATACCACCAGTACGCGGCCGATGAGGCGACCACATGGATCACCGTGCCGAACTCGTGGAAATGGGTGTAGAAGCGGTTGGAGATGGAGATATATCGTTCGTCCTCTTCCGGGTCGCGCTCGGTGACGACCGAGAGAAGTTCGACGTAGTTGATGAAGCCGTTCAATACGTCGGCCGAGACGAACTGGAGAAGGGTGCCGGAAGGGAGGATGTCGTCCACCAGGAGCGTGCGGTCGCGATCGTCGATCACCCGCTGGAAGACCGGCCAGCGTCCTTCCATCGCAAGCACGGCGAGCGGATGGCGCAACGCCGTGCCGGGCACGGGCTGTTCGGGCTTCTGCTCTATCGTGATCGTTCTGCTCTTCATACGGGTCCCGGTTCCGCCGTCGATCGGCGGAGGGAAGATAGGGAATCGGACGCTCCCGCGCCGAACTTCCGCTTCTCCGTTCTTACCTGTTAATGTGTCGTCACCGGCCCCCGTCGGGGACGAGGGCCGGGGGTATCTCCGTAAACGATCAGCGGGTCAGGATCATTCCCTTCGTCTCCGTCGCGTCGTCGACCGTCAGGCGACAGAAGTAGAGTCCCGCGGGGAACCCGGCCCCCTCCCAGCGCCGTTCGTGATGTCCCGCCTCCATCCGTCCCTCCATCAGCCGTTCCACCTCACGTCCGGAGGCGTCGTAGACGGCGAGGAGAACCTGCGACGGGTGCTCGAGATCGACGGTGATCGCGGCGCCGGAGGAGAAGGGATTCGGCGAGCTGGCGAACCGCGCGCTGATGCTCCGTCCGTTTTCGACGCCGGCGGTCAGGTGCTTGAACGCGCTGATCTCCGACGTGGAGTCGAAGCAGCGCGAATGGCTGCCGGTGAAGGTGATCCTGGTCTTCTTCAGACCGAGGCTCCCGGGGGTGAAGAGCACCGGAATCCGCATCGCCGAGTCGGGGTCGAGTCGCCACGGCATGCCGGGATTGGGGAGGGCGAACCCGGGCTCGAAGGTGATGGCGGTGGAATCGCCCCCGCTGATCCAGAGTCCCGTCACATCCAGGCGGACACCGCCGGACGACCGGAGAAGGATCGTGTCGCGAAGAGATGTTCCGTGGAAGTCGAGCGTGTCGAGCACGATCCCCTCGAACGTTCCCTGGGCGTCGGCCCCGATGCCGGTGAGGATCCCGCCGGTGGTGCTTCCGCCGCTGAGAGTGATCACCACGGCGCACTCGTAGGAGCGCACCTCCTTCGGTCTGAAGAGGACGAGCTGGTGGACCTTGTGGGTATCCCCCTGCTCGGCCGGCCTGATCACCGTCCCTTTTTCGATCGTCGTTGCCGGATCGATATCGTCCAGCGCGAAGTAGCCGGCATCGGCGTCGGGGCCGACGAGCTCCAGCGATTCGATCTTCAGGCTCTGGTTGCCGTCGTTCAGCACCGTGACGAGCCCGTCGTATTCGTTGATGCTCCTGTTCTTCGTACACTCGTTGTACGATGTAACCTGCCGTCTCCCCCAATCCACTCCGATGATCACCGCGTTCGGCTGCGCGCTCAGCTCGAGCGCGGCGGCCATCATCAGGACAAGCGCGACCGGAACGGTCCGCAGCGGTGCGTAGAAAGTCGAAATACGATCCATTGCTCCGGAGAAATGAAACCTGTGAAGTGAGAACTGTGAACGCCGCCGGCATGACGATGGACCGTTCGGGCCGGCGACACCGATCAGGAATGTAGGAGGAGGAGAGCCATGTTACTGCGAATCGCGCACATGACCAAGACCGAAAGGGTGGTAAATCGAAAGGGACGGAGAGAAGCTTCCCCCCGTCCCTTTCCGTTTCCCGGGATATGATCCCCTGTTCCCTATCTCCGCAGCACCATCGTCAGGGCGCCCGCCCAGGCGCCCGAGGTGATCCGGCAGTAGTAGGTTCCGGAGGGGAGTCCGGCCGCGTCCCAGCGGACCGAATGTTCCCCCGCCTCCATCGTCCCGTTCACCAGCGACGCCACCCTGACCCCCAGGCCGTCGTAGATCTCCACGACCGTGGTCCCCCCCTCCCCGAGCGTGAACCGGATATCGGTCGCCCCGTTGAACGGGTTGGGATCGTTGCCGGCGATCGAGTATCCCTCGACCGGAGCCGACATCGCGTGGACCCCGAGCTGCACCGGAGCCCCGACCACCCTGGCGGTCCAGACCGCGCTGTCGGAGCAGTAGCTGGTGGAGCCCGCGACCCTGGCGACCGTCGTGTGAAGTCCGGTGTCCCGGGCGGTGAAGGTGACGTAGATGTAGACGCATCCGTTCATCGCCAGCGATGAACCGCGCAGACGGGCCAGCTCCTCGTCGGAGACGCTGAAGTCCTCATCCTTCCAGTTCAGCACGTGGCCTCCCCCGGCGGGACCGGGGAACCGGAGGGTGTCCCCTCCCTGATTGCAGACGCTGAACGTCACGGTCTTGACCGCCCCGACCTCGAGCGGCGCGCCGAAATCGATGTCGCCGATCGAGATGCAGGGGGCGGAGGTGATCGCCGTCACCGGCAGGCGGAAGCTGCTGCAGGAGGTCTCGACGACCACCGTGTCGCTGTACGAGGTGTTGTTGATCGTCGCGTTCATCGTCACGTCGAGCCTGAGCGATCCCCCCGGCTCGATCGTTCCGGTGGTTTCCTGCGCGATCGAGAAGCCCCGCTTGCCGTTCGCCATCCTGACGTTGGTGACGTTCAGCGGACGAGTCAGCGGATTGCTGATCGTCAGCCGCCGTGTCGTGCTGCTGGAATCGGGCATCACCTTGCCGAACTCGAGAGTTCCGGCGGGGGAGGTCTCGATCCTGTCGGCGATGCGGCTCACCGGGATCTCCCACATCTTTCCGGTGCGATCACGCACCACGAGTGTGGCCGAGAGATCCTTCCTCGGGTCCTGGGCCACGACATCCATCTCGGCCGAGCCCATTCCCACCACGTCGAGAGCGTTTCGCGGGTTCGCCATCGCAAGCCGGGCGTTGACGGCATCGGCAAGAAGAACCGACCGGAGTCCGGACGGATTGCCGTTGACCGCGCGCATCTTCACGTTGAAGCCGTTGCAGTTCGGGGTCACATCGAAGGCGAAGGTATCGGGCGCGGCCAGGACCTTCCGCATCGGAGCCAGCGGGTATCCGTAGGAGAGCGCCGTCCGCTCGTAGTATGCGCCGGGGCTCGAGGGGGTCGATCCCGATTTGAACGACTCGAAGCCTTCCACCAGCCCGTAGACATGCCCGCTGAACTTCGCGTCGTAATCGCCGCGCAGATAGTAGCGGACGCCGGGGGTGACCGTCATCGTCCCCCAGACCAGATCGGTCCCGGGAATTGCGCCGTGATTGAAGACGAAGCGCCGCTCCGGATCTGCGCCGACGCCGACGTAGACGTTATCCGCGTTGAAGGCGTCGGTGACCACGTTGACGAAGTGGAGCATGTCGGTCGGGTAGGGCTCGCTGTAGATCGGGGCGAACCCGACCCACTGTTCCCTGGGGGTGAGATCGACCATGTAGGTGCTCACCGCCTCATACCCGGCGGAGGTGATCTGTCCCCAGCGTGAGGACTTGTTCACGAACTTGACGGCGGAGTTGGAGTTCATCGCAACCTGCGCCGGTTTGTCGGTCGTGATCCGCACCGCCTGCGCCGCTCCCATGATCCGCAGCTCGTTGAAGTTGCCGTCCGGCACCGTGAACTGGCTCTCGCTCCCGTTGCTCGCCATCTTGTAGGTGCCGCTCGTCGTCCCCTGTGTCGATCCGTAGACGCGGATATATTCGGAGGTCCGTTTCCCGTCCAGGTTCTCCCCCGTCGTCCCCATGATCCTGTAGTCGTCCCAGGTCGGCAGGTAGACGAACTCCCGTCCGTGCTGATCGGTGGGGGCGAGCGCCTCCACCATCATATTCTTGAAGGAATTCTTGGAGATGCCGCCGTTGTAGTCGGTCACCTGGGAGCGTGTGTTTCCGCTGACCACGGCGATCGGCTTGTTGGCGGTGATGATCGATCCGCCGAAATCGGGCTGGTATCCCCCCGCCGCCTTGGCGCTGGTATCGACGAAGCTGTGGATGATGAACGCCTCCCCCGCCGAGAGCTCGATCGTGAGCGGATATTCCCCGGAGGGCTCGCCGTTGACCGTGTAGAGGACCGAGGTGCTGTCGTAGGCGGCGATCACCATGAACTCGGAGGGAGCGGCGGCAGGCTTCTTCGTCGCCTTGGTGCGCGCCACCGTGATGTCGGTGACGATCTCACCCGGCAGCGATTCGGTGTAGTATTTCGTCCCCCACGCCTCCACCGGCAGCGGGCTCCACGCCTCGGCGCCGAACTTCGTTGCCATGTAGCAGGTGACGAGGAAGGGATACTTCCCCTCCAGCCTGAAGGTGTTCCGCGAGGGTTGACCGGCGACGTTGACGACGGTGGCGGCCAGTCTGGAAACGTCGACCGATGTGACCACCCCGGGCACCACGAACGACTTCATGACCGCCCCGGAACCGGAGGTGATCACCACCGAATCGGCAACCGCGGAGTAGAGAAAGAGGAAGAATCGGTCCTCCATCAACCACGCGTTCTTCGTGTCGTTGATGTTGGAGGTCGTGTCTGGGAATGCGACGATGTACGTGCGTCCCCCCTGGTACTCGTCGAAGGCGAGCGACGGTTGCGGGACCTGCGCAAGGGCCCCCGTCGTTATTGCCGCGACCAGCACAAGCAGCGTCAGCAGACGGCGATGTGACGATTGCATCATTGCAGCCGAATGATTTATTGAAAAAAATGCGTCGAATATCCTGGATGGGATTACGAGTGGGCGCGGCGCCTGCGGCGGCGATGAAGGTGGGGTGGTGCTCATCGACGCCCGAGGTTCGGTCGGGAAGACCTGATATGTCCGAAACAGAGTGTCGAGTTCGAAGACGGAAGGGGGGTGAAGCGGTCCGGCGGAAGCGGTTCGTTCCCTGCTCCTCGGACCCTGCACACCGTCATCTCTCGACACGGCTTCTGCACAATGTTAACGAACGATAATCCGAAAACATCACAGTCGGTGACTGTACGGTTTCGGATGATCCCCTGGGGAGGGAAAAGGTAACGGGGGGAAGGAGGAACCGGCGGCGTCGATAACGCCGCCGGATTCGGTCATCGTATGATCACCAGAACCAGGCCGGCCTTCCAGTCGCCGGAGGTCACGGTGCAGAAATAGCGGCCGGAAGGGTGTTCGGACGAACGCCAGAGGGCCCGGTGGTCCCCCGCCTCCAGCTCGGCGTCGAGAAGCGTCTCGACCTCCCGGCCCGAGGCGTCGTGGATCGTGACGACGGTCCGGCCCGGCTTTCCGAGCGAGAAACGGATCTCCGATCGGTCGGTCATCGGGTTCGGCTCGGCTCCCTGAAGAGCGTATCCGCTCAGCTCGGGAGCGTTCGGGGCGGCGCTTGCGGTGTCGGAGATCACCGTGGCGGTCCAGAGGGAGCTGTCGACGCAGTCGACCGAGTTCGTCGTGAAGCGGGCCGTCGCCTCCGTCGGTCCCAGCTCGTCGCCGAGTCCGTCGGGGGCGAACCGGATATCGACGGTGATACATTCCCCCGGCTCGAGTCGCGCATTCACGATCCTGCTCCGGTCGGTCTGGGAGATCATGAAGGCATCCCCGAGCCACGCCATCGCGTTGCCGTCGGTGTCGTCGAACCGGAGGGTGCCGGTCCCCTGGTTGCAGAGCCGGAGCTGTCTGATCTCGGTCTTCGATTCCCGGACCTTGCCGAAATCGAGATCGTTGACGCTGAGGCAGGGGGATGCCGTGTACGCCTGGAGCGGCAGGGTGATCCTTCCGCATTCCAGGTTCACACGGAGTGTGTCGGTATGCAGGCTGTCATCCTGCAGCGCCCCGAAGCATATCCGCGCCGTGACGAGCCCGCCCGGTGGAAGAGTGGCCGGGAGGATCGGAATCGTGGAGATCACCCTGAACCCGCTGTTCCCGGACGCAAGGCTTCCGGAGACAAGGTCGGCGCCGGTAACCGTGACGTTCCGGTCGAGGGGGTTGATCGCCGTCACCTCCTGCACGACGCAGCCGGTGTCGGGAGCGATCTGCCCGAAATCGAGCATCAGGGAAGGAGCGACGGCAACGCTGTCGGGCGAACAGTTAAAGGGAATTCTCATGGTCCGTCCCGTCCGATCGGTGATTCTGAGGACAGTCTGGGTGCGCTTCGCCGGAATGCTCGGCGCGATCCGGACCGTGGCCCCGTGGGCGCCGAGAACGTCCGTCGGGCCCGACGGCGCCTCGAAGAGGAGATCGGCGTTGACCGATCCTTCCTCAAGGGTGATCGACTGAAGACCTGTCGCGCTCTTCCCCACCACCTCGATCCGGGCGGTCAGGCCGCAGCAGGAGGTCGTGTCGAGCGAGACGGCGATCGAATCGCCCGACCCGAGAATCCGTCGCCGGGGGGCGAGCGGATAGCCGTAGGCGTGCCCCATGCGCTCCTCGTACTCCGGCTCCGACGTGATCGGCCGCCATGCCTCCACTCCCTTCAGATCTCCGTAGACGAACCCGCCGAAGGTCACCGTGCTGTCGGTCGACCGGATATAATAATCGGCGCCGGGGGTAAGTTTCAGCCAGCCCCACGCCAGGCCGGGTCCGCCGATCTTTCCGCCGTTGAACTGGAACGGGGTTTCATTTCCCTCCTTGTCGCCGATGACGATCTTGCCGACATCATTCTCGTCGGTCACTACGTTGACGTAGTGTTCCGCCCCGGTCGGTGTTTCCGGCACGAAGATCGGGGCGAAGGTGGTCCACTGCTCTATCGGGGTCATCTCCACCGAGAAGCCTCCCCATACGTCGTAGCTCGACCCGGTCTTCCCGCCGCTGTAGGTAACCGTGCCGTTGAACCTGCTGACCGCCGGAGAGTTGAGCACCGCCATGACGGGGTACTCGGCGTTATAGTAGCGCGGCAGCGCGGTGTCGTTGGGGTTGTCGAGGAAGCTTCTGTTCACCACACCGAACTCGATACTGTTGCCGGCCGCGTCGATGGTGTAGTATCCCTCTCTGAAGTCGGCCGAGGTGCCGTAGAGGCGGACGAGTTCCGAAATCCTCCGTCCGTCGGCCGAGCCGTTCTGCTGGCGGCCGTCCATCGTCGGCAGGTAGACGAACTCGCGTCCGTGCTGCTCGGCGGGGGCGATCCATTCGAACGCCGCGTTCTTCATGGCGTTGCCGGTGATCCCGCGGAGCGTGTCGATCGTCGATGTTCTGGCGTTGCCGGTCAGGACGCCGATCGGCTTGTCGGCCGTGATATAGCTTCCTCCAAGATCGACCTGCTTATCCAGCGTGGTGTCGACCAGGCTCTGGACCTGGAACGCCTCCCCCGCGCTCAGCAGCACCATCAGGGTGTTCGTGTAGTTCGCCAGGGTTCCGTTCGGGAAGATCCTCACCAGTGTGCTGTCCTGGGCGGCGATCACGACGATCTGGCCGCCGGCCGGCACCTCTCTGCTGTTCGGGCCTGTCGTTCCGCCGTTCCTGTAATCCCGGACCGTGGCGCCGGGTCGGGCGGCGGTGTAATATTCGGTCCCCCACGTGGAGACCGGGAGCGGAGCCCAGGCCTCGGTGCCGAACCGCGTGTGCATGTAGCAGTAGAGAACGATCGGTTCCTTCGAGGTGACGCTGTAGACGCCGTCGTAGGGGGTTCCCAGGTCGCGTGGAATGGGAGGGGGGAAGAGACGGATCTCCTTGAACACCCCCCCCTCCAGCTCGTAATCGGTCGCGGGGTCGGTCCCCTGAACGACGGTCACGTTGTTGTCGACGGGGGAGTAGATATAGAGGCTGTAGGTTTCCTGGCTCGTCTCACTGAATCGTGGATCGATTCTGTTGACCGTCGTGTCCGGAAACACGATCAGATATCGCCGGCCCGACGAAAACGGGTCGAGTTGCTGCGCCTCGGATCGGGAGAAGAATGCAGGAAGAAGCAGGGCAAGCAGGAGAAAAAGTCGCCCGCCCGGGACGCATCGGGTAGAAGGGAACATGGAGTAGCTGGAAATGGTTCAGAGCATGGAGATCCAACACACGTGAAGGAAGGCATCATCGGCACGAGACAAAGGTACGAGTTCCATCCGTTTTCACGATGGATGAAATCCCGCTCCACGATCCCCCGGAACGCGCGGCGGCGACCGGAGATCCCGGTCGCCGCGTTCGCTTCCGCAAGATTCCCTGCTATCGTACAAGGGTGAGCGGCGTCGAACCGCTCCACCCTCCGCTCGTCACCCGGCAGTAGTAGAGGCCGGGGGGCCGGCCCTCCGCGTCCCACCGCACACGATGCGATCCCGCCTCCAGAACTCCCTCAAGAAGTGTTGCCGCACGCCGCCCCGCCTCGTCGAAGATCTCCACAGCGACGTTCCCTTTTTTCCCGAGCGAGAATCCTATCTCCGTTGTCGATACAAACGGGTTCGGAGCGACCGCGGAGATTCCGTACCCGACCGTACCGGTCGTCGGAACGGCGGTCGAGGTCGACCGGATCACCGTGGCGGTCCAGACCGATGTATCGCGACAGTCGCGCGTGTTGGCATAGACCCGGGCCACGGTGCGGAAGGTTCCGATATCCGTCGGAACGAATCCGACCGCGATCTTGATGCACTGGTTCGGGCCGAGCGAGGCCGACTTCAGTCTGTCGATATTCTGGTTGTCGACGGTAAAGTTCTCCGCCAGCCATGAGATGACCCCGCTGCCGCTGTCGGCGAAGGTGACATGACCCGTGCCGTAGTTGCAGATCTCGAGCAGGATGATTCTTCCCTGCGCGGAGCCGGGATTATCGAGATCGAGGATGCCGAAGTCGAGATCGTCCACGTGGATACACGGGGCCACCGTTTCGGCGCGGAGCTTGATGCCGAAGGGGGTGCAGGAGGTGATGACAATCAGGCTGTCTTCATACACCTTGTTGCCGGCGGTCGGATTCGGGAGACCGATGTCGACCCGGGCGCACTCGCCGGGGGCCAGCACAAGGGGGAGGGGGGGGCCCTGCACGGTAAAGCTGCTCGGTGCCGTCGAGAGCCTGATCTCGGTGATCGTGACCGGGCGATCCGTCGTATTGCAGAGAGTCACGGCCTTGCCGGCTGCTGGCTTGTTCGCCGTGATCTCGCCGAAGTCCAGAACCTTATCCGGGGTGGACGTTACCTGTTCGGCCGAGAAGGAGTAGGGAATCTTGGTGATCCTTCCGGCGCGATCGGCGACCTTCACCACCGCCTGGGCATCCTTGTACGGGTCGATCCTGACGATCCGTACCGTCGCCGTCAGATCGCCCGGCGTCAGGCCGGCCGCGGGATTGACCGGCAGCAGTCGTGCGTTCGTCGGCGGTCCTTCGAACGAGATCGATCGGAGTCCGACCAGAGCCTGCCCGACCGAGCGGGCGGTGATCGTGAGATCGGAGCAGAACCATGTCGTATCGATGCTGATCGAGGCGTCCTGCTGCGGCAGAACGTATCGGTTCGGGGCAAGGGGATAGCCGTAGCTGAGAGCGATATATTCCTCGTACACGTTGCCCTGCGGGCCGGCCGTCTCCATACCCTCGAACGTGCCGTAGACGAACCCGTGAAATCTGACGTTCGTGTCGAGTCCGCGCAGATAATATGTCGTACCGGGGATAAACTGCATGGTCCCCCATATCAGATCCGTACCGGGTATCGTGCCGCGATTGAATGTGAACGCCTCCTCGATCCTAGCCTCCCCGTCTCCCCGCCGGAACACGATACGATTTCGGGACCCGGTGTCGGTGACCACGTTGATGTAGTGACTCATGCTGGCCGGGTGGCCCGGACCTATGAACGGCGCGAAGTTGACCCACTGCTCACGCGCTGTCATCTCGACCATGTACGGGGCGGCGTAGACGCTGTATATGGAGGGATAGAACTTTTCTCCCACAACTGTTCCGGGAATGAACTTCGTCACGACGCTGGAGTTCATCACCGCCTGCGCCGGTTTGTCGGTCACGTAGTAACGGGCGGTCGGGGTTGTCACGGTATCCTCGTAGAACTCGCCGGGTGCGACGGTAAAAGGAGGAACTCCGCTCGTTGCGTGTGCCGGCGATATTTCCGTCGTCCCCGGCGATGTGCCGTAGACCCGAATATGTTCGGCCTTCCGCTTGCCGTTGATGTTCCCGCCGGGATCGCCGGTGGGCCAGTACGGGTCCGCTGTCGGCATGTAGACGAACCGGGTGCCGTGCTGCTCGGTCGGCGTCAGCCATTCCATCAGCGCGTTCTTGAACGAATTGCCGGAGAAGCCGCTCTCCGGGCGCTCTACGACCTGGGCGCGCGTGTTGCCGGATATGACGCCGATCGGCTTGTTGGAAGTGATCTGCGCGCCGGCCAGATCCGCGATCGCTCCCGGCCCTTTCCCCGTCTGAATCTGATAGGCCTGGCCTGTTTGCAGAGTCGTCTTGATAGTGATGGCGCCGGCGGCGTCCCGGATCGTCACATTGGTGCCGTCGTACGCGGCCATGATCAGCGCCTCGGCGGGAGCCGGTTTCTCCCGGTACTGAAGCTCCCAGGAAGGGAGCATCACATCCTGGACGGTCTCGGGCTGCCGTGCTGCGATGCGATATTCTTTCCCCCACGATTCCACCGGAATCGGCGTCCACGCCTCAGCGCCGAATTTTGTGGCGAAGTAGCAGTAGACGACTACCGGCTCATCCGCTTTCAGTGTGTAGGTTCCGGGAGTCACGACTCCCGAGTTCGTGATGACCGGGGCTTCCCTGACCTCGATGATCTGGAAACTCCCTCCCTTCATGTTCCCGTAACCGAGTGCCCCTCCCGTCGGGCCGAATGCGATTCTGTTCTGGGTTGAAGAATAGACCATGATCCTGAATCTGTCATCGAGTGGGGGGGGAAAACGGGGATCGAACAGATTCCGCGTCGTATCGGGGAAGGCGAGGATGTACGTTCGTCCCCCCTGGAATTCGCCGAGAGAAGGCGTGGTCTGCGCCCGGACTTCGGACCGCAGCGCCGCCAGGGCGAGAAGGAGGAAGAAATATCGTGTGATGCTGTAGAGAAGTGAACACATGAGACCTCCGGGACGTGCGGCGTCCATATATCACGGGACGCCGGAGTGGTGTAATACAGGATGACTGCCCGCCGAATCGGCATTGTCATATGGTCGGGCTTCCTGCCGTTAACACGGAGGTCTGCGGTATTGTTAGATCGTGGTGCGTGATTGTCGATATGTATCAACCCTCCCGGACCTGAACGGGACCGGGAGGGTTGATGGTTGACGGGGTCGAGCTGCGGTGATCCCGATCGGGCCGGATCACCGCACCAGTGTGAGGGTCGTCGATCCGCTCCAGCCGCCGCTCGTCACGCGGCAGTAGTAGACGCCGGGGGGATATCCCTCGGCGTCCCATCGCACACGATGCGATCCCGCTTCCAGAACCCCCTCCAGAAGCGTCGCCGCACGGCGCCCCGTCTCGTCGAAGATCTCTATCGTAACGTTCCCTTTCGCGCCGAGCGAGAATTCTATATCCGTTGCCGATGTGAACGGGTTCGGAACGACGGCGGAGATCTCATACCCGGCGGCACCGGTCGTCGGGACGGCGGTCGGGATCGACCGGATCACCGTGGCGTTCCATACCGATGTATCGCGACACTCACGCGTATTGGCGTACAGGCGTGACACCGTGCGGAAGATCCCCGGCTCGGTGGGAACGAACTTCACATTGATGGAGATCCACTGGCCCGGGCCGAGCGACGCGGACCTCAGCATCGTGAGATATTGTTCCTTCACCGTGAAGTTCTTCAGCAGCCATGAGATGACCCCGCTGCCGCTGTCGGCAAAGGTGATATGCCCGTTCCCCGCGTTCGTGATCCTGAGCGATCGGTTTCTTCCGTTCACCGAGGAGGGGTCGTTGAGATCGATCGTGCCGAAATCGAGATCGTCCACAGTGAGGCAGGGACGCACCGTTTCAGCGCGGAGCCCGACTCCGAAGCCGGCGCAGGCCGTGGTGATGATCAGACTGTCGTGATGAATCTTGCTGTCGATGGCCGGAGTCATGGCGATGTCGATCCTGGCGCACTCGCCGGGGTTCAGCGTAAGGGGGAGGGATGGTCCTTTCACGGTGAAGTGACCCGATGCCTTTGCCGTCCCGATCTCGGTGATCTTCATCGGACGGCCTGTCGGGTTGCAGAGCGTCACGGTCCTCTCCGCGGGCGGTCTGTTCACGATCACCTCACCGAAGTCCACAGGCTCCTTCGGGGTGAGGCTGCTCTGTTCGGTCGCGAAACTGTAGGGAACCCGGCTGACCCTGCCGGCCCGGTCGACGATCTTTACGACCCCCTCGGCATTCCGGCTCCTGTCTGTTCTGGCGACTCGAACCGTTGCCGTCAGAGCCCCCGGTATGAAGCCCTTGGGGGGATCGACGGGGAAGAGCTGAACGTTCGTCGACGCTCCTTCGAACGAGATCGATCGTAACCCGACCTGCGTCTGCCCCACCGAGCGGGCGGTGATCGTGAGATCGGAACAGGACCATGTGGTGTCGATGCTGAGGGAGGCGTCTCCCTTCGACAGGAAACATCTGTTCGGCGCAAGAGGATAGCCGTAGCCGAGAGCGAGCCCCTCCTCGTACTCGCTCGAGTTCTCCCGGAGCCTGACCAGCTCGTAACCGGGCAGATTTCCGTAGACGAAACCCTGGAATCTCACGTTCGCGTCGAGTCCGCGCAGGTAGTACGATGTGCCGCGGGCGAGCTGCATGGTCCCCCATGTCAGATCGGTGCCGGGTATCGTGCCGCGATTGAAACTGAACGCCTCCTCTCTCCCTGTATCCGCATCTCCGGATTTGATCATAATACGATGTGCGGAGGCGGTGTCCGTTACCACGTTGATGAAATGGTTCATGTTGGCGGGATGCGCCGGAGCGATGAAGGGCGCGAAGTTCACCCATTGCTCGCGCGGGATCATCTCGACCATGTAGGAGGCGGCCCGGGCCTCGTTGAACCGAAGGCGGAACAGCTGCAGCTCCTGCTCAGGATTGAGTCGTACCACGGCGCTGGAATTCATCATCGCCTGCGCCGGCTTGTCGGTGATGAAGTAGCGCGCGTCCGGGACCTTCACGCTCTTCTCGTGGAACGTTCCCGGTGAGATCGTAAAAGGGGAAGTCGCATCGGATAGCGATCTGCCCGTCGTTACCCCCGGCGACGTGCCGTAGATCCGGATATGCTCCGCCTGCCGCAGGTCCTCACTCTTCTCCTTCGGGCTCCTGCTCGGCCACAGATCGTCCCAGGTCGGCATGTAGACGAACCGGGTGCCGTGCTGTTCGACCGGCGCCATCCACTCCAGCAGCGCGTTCTTGAACGAGTTGCCGCTGACGCCGTTGTCGTCGTGCGGAACGACCTGGGCTCGTGTGTTGCCGGAGATGACGCCGATCGGCTTGTCGGAGGTGATCTGTGTACCCCCCAGATCGACCTGCGGAGGGTTGATGCGGGAGGTCAGCGTATCGACATACGACTGAACCTGGTATGCTTCAAACGCATTCAGCCTGACGTTCACCGTCTGTGGGAAGTTGTCGAGGCGGCCGGTGGGATTGATCGTGATGTGAGTATCATCGAACGCCGCAATGACGAGGATCTCGGCAGGAGCCCCCTTGTTCGTCTTCCTATACTTTAACTGAGTGCCCGGCCGGACGTCGCTGATGATTTCGCCCGGACGTGCGGCGGCATGATACTCCTTCCCCCATGCCTCGACCGGGATCGGTGTCCACCCCTCGGCGCCGAATTTCGATACGAAGTAGCAGTAGACCACTACCGGCTGATCGGCCTTCAGGACGAAGGTGTTGGAATGCGGATACCCTGTATACGAAACGACCGGGTTCGGCTTGACGTCGATCACCTCGAAGCTCCCTTCCTTCAAGGCCTTGTAGGTTGGGAAGAGACCCGCCCAGCCGAATCTGATGGTGTTATCCTTGACGGGGGAATAGACGAAGAGCTGGAACTTGTCCTGAAGCGTGGAGCGATAACCGGGATCGATCATATTCTCGGTCGTGTCGGGAAACGGCAGGATATAGGTCATCCCTCCCTGACCTTCCCCGAGAGGGGGTATCCCCTGTGCCGGCGACATACGAGTCATTGCAGGCAGCGCCAGAAGAAGGAGGAGAAAATATCGTGTAATGCAGTAGTGTAATGAGCGCATGAGACCTCCTAACAGGACGGCGATGAATCACCGGAGCCTGGGAATTGAAATTCAAGGATCGTTCAGGAAGATCGTCTCACGATCGAGATTTCTTGTGCTTCCCGTTTGTCTCTGTTCCGAACGATGAAGCAGGATCGTGACGGGAATCGGCGGAATCGTCACGATCACGGCGTTATCGAACCAGTGTCAATTGCCATGCCATGCTCCGCGAGCCGTTTCCTCTCTCCCCGGATGCGCCGAAAAACAACGATGGCGGACATCAAAGGTGTCCGATCGCGCACGCCGCGGGCTCTCATGCTCCGACCGGGCGTGCACGATGCTCCCGCGTGAATCACGGAAAGAATGTCCTGGAGAATTGTTGTGGTGCGATATAAACGGTCGCGGGACGATCCCTCTCCCGGAAGGCCGGTTCTCGTGAGGAATTACTTCACGAGAAGCATCGGAATCGATTCGGTTCCTTCATTCGACGTCAGACGGCAGATATAGATCCCGGCGGGATACGGCGCTCCGTCCCATACGATGCGATGGGTTCCCGCCTCAAGATTTCCCTCCACAAGCTTCTCCACCTCTCTTCCTGTTCTATCGTAGATCGATATCATAACACGGCACGGAGCGGCCAGGCCGAACCCGATCGAAGTCGAGCCGGAGAAGGGGTTGGGAATATTCTGTCGTAATCCGATGCTGCTTCCTTCTGCCCGTTCCACCCCCGTGCTCGGCTTCGGCGCCGTTGCGGCGGCACGCCAGACGGAGGTGTCGCGGCACTGGCGCGTGTCCGCCCAGAGACGGGCCGTCGTCCTGTAGACGCCGGTGTCGGGGGGAAGGAACGACACGTTCACATGTACACAGGAATCAGGCGCAAGTATCGTGCCGTTCAGTCGGTCCATGTCGGCGGCGAGAATCGTGAACGCTTTCGGAAGCCATGTCAGCACCCCCTTCCCGGTGGAGTCGATCAGGCGGACCTCCCCGCTCCCCGTGTTGCAGATTCTGAGCCGGGCTCCTTTCGGCTCACCGACCTTCACCGTCCCGAAGTCGAGATCCTCCATCTCGATGCAGGGGCGGACGCCGTAGGCGGTGAGCGGAATCGATCTGCTGGAACAGTCGAACCTGAAGCGGAGCGTATCGGTGAACGATCTCTCGCCGTCCGGTATCGTCCGCACGGCGATCTTCATGGAGGCGCCCGGAGGAAGAGAGGCGGGGAGGATCTCGCTGGTCGCGACGATCTTGAACGACGAGTTGCCGGAACGGAGCCGCGCCTCCTCGATCCTCAGGTTCCTGTCGAGAGGGTTGGTGATCACCACCTCCCGCATCGCCCCGGCCCCTATCCGAACGGGACCGAAATCGAGCCGGTCCGCCGGAGCCAGCATCGCCGGGGTGGGGATGAACTCGTACGGGATCGTCCAGTACTTCCCGGTACGATCCATCACCACGATCGTGGCGGTCGCCGTCCGGTTGGAGTCGATCGGGTGGGCGATGAACTCGGCAGCGCTCTGCCGCAGGATGTCGGCCGAGTCGGTAGGTTTGGAGAAGCGGAGCTTCGTGTTCGTTCCTCCATCCGCCAGCCATACGGCGCGCAGCCCCACGGGATAGGGGTTCGCGATCCGGAGCCGGCACCAGAGCGCGTAGCAGTCGAGCCGTTCGGTCTGGATCTCAAGCTCGTCCCCCGGAGCCACCACCTTCCGCGACGGCGCCAGCGGGTAGCCGTAGGAGATCGCGTTCCCCTCCTCGAACTCCGGATACTGCGTGAAGCGAAGAATCTCGTATCCCTGCCGCACCCCGTAGACGAAGCCGGAGAACCTGACGGTGGAGTCGTCTCCATGCAGCGAGTAATCGGTCCCCGGTATGATCTGCATCGTTCCCCAGACAAGGCTCGATCCCGGAATCGCCCCGCGGTTGAAGATGAACGGCTCCTCGTAGGTGCCGAAGACCGATCCCTGGCGCAGCGTCACCCGTCCGATGCAGGAGGAGTCGGCCACGACGTTCACGTAGTGATCGATCGAGGGAGGATAGAGCGGAGCGATGAACGGCGCGAACGAGCTCCACTCCTCGCGTGGTATCATCTCCACCATATACGGCGACCATGTATCGTAACTGATCCCTTTCTTCTCGCCGGGATAGTCGGTCGTGTCGTTGTATCGCGTTACGGCGGCCGAATGCATCACGAGCTGGGCGGGGCGGTCGGTGCGGAAGACGATGCCGCTGTCGAACCTGTTGATCGAGACCTGACTGAAGGATCGCGACATGATGCGGACGGTGTCGTCGATGCCGATCGCCGGGTTGTGGAACGCGCCGATCGTGGTGTCGGCGGAGGTGCCGTAGATCCTCACGTACTCGTTCGCGCGCACCCCGTGGGTCGTGTCGGCCGAATCGTTCCGGGTGGCGCATCGATCGGCGGTGGGGAGATAGACGAACTCCGTGCCGTGCTGATCGGTGGGGGTAAGCCATTCGGTCAGCATGTTCTTGAAGCTGTTCCGGGTGATGCCGCGCGCGGTGTCGGTCACATGGTTCCGGGTGTTGCCGGAGATCACGGCGATCGGCTTGTCGGCGGTGATCCGCGATCCCCCCAGGTCGGGCTGCGGCGGGGGCGTCTCCCCGGTGGTCGTGTCGACGACGCTCTGCACCTGGTACGCCTGGCCCGCCATCAGCCTGATCTTCTGCACGGGAGGGCCGTCGCGGAGCGGCGCGTTCGGGACGATCGTCACCTCCGTCTCGTCGTAGGCGGCCACCACCACGATCTGGGCGGGGGCGGCGGATATGGCCGATCCCGATCCTTCCAGGCCGACCGGATAGACGTTCAGCAGAATCCGCCCGGGGAGCGCGGCGGCGAAATATTCGGTCCCCCACGACTCCACGGGAGCCGGGGTCCACGCCTCCCCTCCATATCTGGTTGCGAGATAGCAGTAGAGGATGACGGGATGTTCGGCCTCCACCAGTATCGTGTTGTTGCTGGGAACGCCGTAGTCGGAGATCGCTCCCCCCATATCGAGCTCCACCGTCTTGAAGCTTCCGGCGGGGAGCGTCACGGTAGAGGGCTTGCCGACGGCGCGTCGTGTGATCCGGACGTCGTTGTCCGGCACGGCCGAGTAGAGGTAGATGAAGAATCTGTCGGAGAGAGGGGAGGGGAAGCGCCCGTCGTAGCTGTTGGCGGCGATGCCGGGGAAGGCCAGGACATATCGCGATCCGAATACGGTAAGATCCGGAACAGAAAACTGGGCCGAGGATCGGGATACCGCGAGAAGCGTCGTAAGAATCAGCGCCGCAAGAAGGCGGCGGAAGTCAGCGGAACCGAGCATGCTGGGAGTCTCCGGGGAATCGTCCGGCCCACGAATAGTATCCGCACAAGAGACTGGAGAGGAAGGCCGACATCGGTCGGCACGCGGGTTCCCCCCGCTTCGTACGCCGTCCCGATGCGGCGCGGAAGCCATCGATCAATTATGCGATGGACGGGCGGGGTGGACCGTAGGCTGCAAAGATACGATTTCAGAGGGTCGGACGCGCCGGGCAGAAAGATCGTTTCGGATGAAGTTCCGGAAACGAGAGCGCCCGCCGGCCGGCTCCGTGGGCCGATCGGCGGGCGCCGTGACGCTGGAGAGTTCTCCGCGGGAGCGCTCAGTACGCCCCTTTGCGCCCGAACACGACGCCGGCGGTCTTTGCCAGGATCATGATATCGAGCCAGAAGGACCAGTTCCTGAGATACATCATATCGAGCGCGACCCGTTCGTCGAACCCGAGTTCGTTCCGGCCGCTCACCTGCCAGAGACCGGTGAGACCGGGGACCGACCGGCCGTAGTCGTCGAGCTGGCGGCCGTAGTCGTCGATCTCCCGTTCCAGGATCGGGCGGGGACCGACCAGGCTCATCTCGCCGATCAGGATGTTCCAGAGCTGCGGCAGCTCATCCAGGCTCGTCAGGCGGAGGAAACGGCCGATCGGGGTGACGCGCGGGTCCTCCCGGCGCACCTTCCTGTACTTCTCCCACTCGTCGCGGGCCACCGGGTCGTTCTCCAGAAGGGCCCAGAGGAGGTCGTCCGAATCGGGCCACATCGTCCTGAACTTGTAGCACTTGAACTTCCGTTTCCCGTATCCGATCCTCTCGTTCACGTAGAACGCCGATCCCCCAGACTGCCTGATCTTCAACGCCAGGTAGAGGAACATCGGAGAGAGAAGGATCAGAAGGAGGCTGGAGAGGACGATATCCATCGTCCGTTTGATGACGCGGGTCGCCAGCTTGTTGTACTTGTTCCTGGCGCGTCGCCGTCCGCGCGCCACGGCAACGGGGGTGCGGGTCAGGATGTACATATCCAGCCAGACGGAACGGTGCTTCACGTAGAAGAGATCGTCGTCGACATGGAGATGCATCAGGCGGTCGTAGCTGCCGTTGACCTGCCACCATCCGGTGATCCCCTGCGGCACGGCGAACCGCGCGCGCTGCCATCCCTGATAGAGCTCCAGCCGGCGCGCATGCTCCGGACGTGGGCCCACGATCGTCATCTCTCCCTTCAGAACGTTGAGGAACTGCGGGAGCTCATCCAGCTGCCAGCGGCGGAGGAGTCTGCCGATACGGGTGATGCGGGGAATGTGGGAATGCATCTGGAGGATGCGTCCCTGTCCGTCGACCGATTCCACGACGGCGCCGCTTTCGTCGGCCTGTTCCATCGTGGTGCGGAATTTGAACATGTTGAAGAGACGTCCGTGTTCACCGGCGCGACGCTCGGTCACAATGACCGGCCCGGCCGATTCCAGACGGACGGCCAGCGCGATGATGCCCATGATGGGAAGAAGGATCGGCGTGAGGATCGCCGTCACGAGCAGGTCGAAGGTCCGTTTGACGATCCGCTGAACGTCGGTAAGAACGGGCTGGAGCGGACCGAAGATCGGGAGGTCGTCGGCATGGGTCAGGCTGAGTCCGTCGACTAACCGGCTCACACGCAGGTCGTAATCGCCGGGCATGGCAGTGACCGCCGAGTGCAGAGACTGCTGACGATAACTCGGTTGGGAGCTTTCGATGTTCAAGACGTTGCCGAAGTCGTTTAATGATCGTTTCACAGGCGACGACGTCGCGTGGACGCCTGTCACAGCGGTAAGCAGTAGCCTCGATAGATCATCCTGTTGATTGCACGATACATCAAGCGACTTGGGTCCTATGCCCGGAGACGCCTGATAACACATCAATCGCTGTATTTGTTAGATGATCGTCTCGATATCCTCCTGGTCGTTACCTGCGAAAGAACTACTGGGTTGCCCCCGGCGTTGGAGACAATCGCGTGTTTGGACTACCAAGTTAGGAAACATCACCGATTGCTAGGTCGTCCCGGGGAGACGCATCGTGGGGGTAGTCGATGCGCCCGGTCATACCTGAAATGCGTAACGGGGCGAAAAGTTACGGTTTCCGAGGGGTTCAAGGCTCAGGCCACGCAAATTAACCAAGAACCGCATGTAACCAAGTGTTGATTCTTCGTTCCGTCAACATCTCTTATCAGTGAGACCACGCGATCGCGAACGATGTAACGCCCCCGGACCGGGGGTGTGCCGGCGTCCGCCGAGCCCTATCTTTGCCCCATGCACTACTTCTTCTCCGATGCCCACCTCGGTCTGGGGGCGCGCCAGGCGAACCGCGACCGCGAACGGGCGGTGATCAGATTTCTGGAGATGGTCGGGTCGGAACGGGCCGATTCCCTCTTCATCGTGGGGGACCTGTTCGACTACTGGTTCGACTACCGCTCCGTGATCCCCCGCGAGTTCGTCAGAACCGTCGCCGCCATCGCCGAACTGGTCGACGCGGGGATCAGGGTGGAGTACGTGATCGGCAACCACGACTTCGGCCACCGCGATTTCTTCCGGGAGGAACTGGGGGTCCACCTCCATCACGGTGATGTCGAGCGGACCCTGGCCGGGTGCCGGACCTACATCTCGCACGGCGACGGCAAGGCGTTCAACGACACCGGCTATCTCATCCTGAAGAAGGTGCTTCGCGCCCCTCTCTCCAACCTCCTCTTCCGGATCGTCCATCCCGACATCGGCATCGGGGCGGCGATGTACGCCTCCCGCAGAAGCCGCGACCATACGAGCCGGAAGAACTACGAGGGGGAGGTCCCGGGGGAGTCGGACGGACTGGCCGCCTTCGCCGAGCGGAAGATAGGGGAGGGATTCGATCTGGTGGTGATGGGGCACAGCCACCGTCCGAAGCGGGTCGATCATCCCGGCGGGACCTATATCAACCTGGGCGCATGGCTCGGTCCCGACCGCCGCTATCTTGCTCTGGACGCCGGCCTGCTGGAGCTGCGGCGGTTCGAGTAGGTTCGGTGCAACCGGGTCGGGGGGGGCGTCGTAGCGATCGGCCAACGGCGCGTCGATCCGGTTCGTCGTTCGTTCGCATTCCATCCGGGTTCATTCATGATCCATCTTTTCTTGGAATTCTTCGGCATGATGATCCCTTCGATCCATTCCATGATCCGGGTGTGAATACTGTGACCTCTCCGAAGACGGAGATGACTACACTGGCTCCGGCTAAGCAGCTGCTGATTCCGGCTGAGCCGCCACAGGTAGATGTAACGGAGAGCAAACCCTCTGTAAAGTGAGAGATGTTGGACTAAGCGTTCATTGAACCCCGCCACGTTTACTGTATTTGAACCTTCCGCCGACCCTCGAACCTTCATCAGCTCGACATGGGGCCCCGGTCCGGGATATCTCGTATTTTGAACGTGATTCCTACCCCGAGCAGAAACGCCTCGGACGGCGGAATCCTTCCCATCGACGGAACGAACCTGGACCAATACACGAATCAAGATCATGACCGACACAGCTGCCAACGGAACCATAGCCAGAATACGGCCGCAGAAGAACGACCTCGACACGGCCGGAAGGCTGCGCCTGGGGAAGATGCTCATCGACGGCGAGTGGGTCGATGCCGCCAGCGGCGAGACGTTCGACGCGATCTACCCGGCCACCGGTGAGGTGATCGCCAGGGTGGCGAAGGCCGATCGCGAGGATATCGATCGCGCCGTCAAGGCCGCCCGCCGCGCGTTCGAGAGCGGTCCCTACACGAAGATGAACGGCGCCGACCGCGCCCGCCTTCTCTGGAAGGTCGCCGATATCATGGAGCGGAACATCGAGGAACTGGCGGAGCTGGAGACCCTGAACAACGGCAAACCGCTGCTCGAATCGCTCCGTGTCGATCTGCCGCAGTCGATCGCCTGCTTCCGCTACTACGCCGGCTGGGCCGGCAAGCTGACCGGCCAGACGATCGAGCCCGATATGCGGACGAACGCCTTCGCCTACACGCTCCGCGAACCGCTCGGCGTCTGCGGCCAGATCATCCCCTGGAACTTCCCGATCCAGATGGCAACCTGGAAGATCGCCCCGGCGATCGCCTGCGGCAACACCGTCGTCATCAAGCCGGCCGAGCAGACCCCCCTCTCGATCCTCCGCCTCGGCGAACTGATCATGGAGGCCGGGCTGCCGAACGGCGTGCTGAACATCGTCACCGGCTTCGGCGAAACCGCCGGCGCCGCGCTGGTGGAGCATCCGGACGTCGACAAGATCGCCTTCACCGGCTCGGTCGAGGTCGGCAAGGCGATCATGAGGGAAGCGGCGTCCACCCTGAAGAGCGTCACGCTGGAGCTCGGCGGGAAGTCCCCCAACGTGGTCTTCGCCGACTCGAACCTGGAGCTGGCGGCCAGGGTCGCCCTCTCCGGCATCTTCTTCAACCAGGGGCAGATGTGTACGGCCGGCAGCCGCATTCTGATCGAGGAATCGGCCCGCGATCAGTTCATGGAGGTTCTCGCGGGGCGCGCCGCCAAGATGGTCGTCGGCGATCCGCTCGATCCCAAGACCCGCATGGGGGCCCTGGTCAGCCGGAACCAGATGGATCGCGTGATGGGCTATATCGAGAAGGGAGTATCGGAAGGAGCCAAACTGGTGGCCGGCGGAACCCGGGTCGGCGATTCCGGCTACTTCGTGGCCCCGACGGTGTTCGACAACGTCAGCAACGACATGACGATCGCCCGCGAGGAGATCTTCGGTCCGGTGGCGTCGGTGATCACCTTCAAGGATGTGGAGGATGCTCTCCACATCGCCAACGACTCCATCTACGGCCTCGCCTCGGGCGTCTGGACGAACGATCTGAAAAAGGCGCTCACCTTCGCCAGGGGCATCAAGGCCGGCACGGTCTGGGTCAACACCTACAATATGACCGACAACGCCGTGCCGTTCGGCGGCTACAAGGAGTCCGGCTACGGCCGCGAGCTGGGCGCCGCCGCGCTCGACATCTACACGCAGACGAAGTCGGTCTGGGTCGATCTGAACTAGGCGGTCCGCCGACGCCGGTCGTGGCCGGCCCCGGGTGTACATTCTTCATGCAGGGCGGAGATCCTCTCTCCGCCCTTTTTCATGCCCGGAATCATCTTCTGTTACATCCCCGCAACACTCTCCCGATTTCGTGTTAAGAGTCGGTAACGTCGGCCATTTTTCGCCCCTTTCTTTTACGATCAGGTAACATTGGGCCCCTCCTCTTTCCCTCCCTTCAGCCCCTCCCTAACATTGTGACGCTCAGCGGATTCGGCCGTGGCGAAGTGCGCGCGGCGCGCGTTTCCGAATTGCTCATCTCCGAGGGAATGACCCTGGAGAACCGCCCGGACAGGACCGACATCAGTCGGCGGGGGGGAGCCGGAGCGCGAGGAAGGCCCGAATCCCTGAACCGAACGACGGTCCCTGCCTCGTTCATAACCTACTCGAACCCCCAGGCTCCAGCCTCTCGACCGGACTCACGGAGGAACAAGCCCACTGAGCCAGATCATGAACAACAGAACCCGTACCCTCACTGCGGTCGCCGCCACGGCGCTGCTGCAGTTCTCCCTCTCGTATGCCCAGCAGTCGAGCGCCACGGCCACCCTTACCGGTCGTGTCGTCGACGGCACCACCGGGGAGCCGATCGTCGGCGCCACCGTGCAGGTGGTCGGCGCCAAGCTCGGCGCCTACACCAACGTCAGCGGCGCCTACACGATCAGGAACCTCCCGACCGGGCTCCACAGCCTCAAGGTCACCTCGGTCGGATATGGTCCCAAGACGATAGAAAACGTCAAGGTCGACGGAGGCCGCGGGATCACCCAGGATATCTCCCTGGTTCCCCAGGCGATCCAGGGGAAGGAAGTGGTGATCACCGCCGACGCGGGGAAGCAGACCGAGAACGCGGCGCTGATCGAGCGGAAGCGTTCCACCCAGGTCTCCGACGCAATATCGGCACAGGAGATATCGAAGGCCCCGGCCGCCGACGCGGGGGACGCCATGAAGCGCGTCACCGGTGTGTCGGTCGTGGGAGGACGGTATGTCGTGGTGCGAGGTCTGAGCGAGCGCTACAGCGCCACCCAGCTCAACGGCGTGAACCTTCCCAGTCCGGAGCCGGAGAAGAAGGTCGTCCCGTTCGATCTCTTCCCCGCGAGCATGATCAACAGGCTCACCACGGTGAAGACCTTCACTCCCGACAACCCCGGAGATTTCGCCGGCGGCCTGGTGAAGATCACCACCAAGGAGTTCCCTGAATCGTTCCTGCTGAACCTCAACGTCGGCAGCGGGATCAACAGCGAGACCCAGGGGGCCGACGCGCTGGAGTACAGGGGGGGCGCCGACGACTTCTTCGGATACGACGACGGCACCCGCGGGCTTCCGGAGGGGATCTCCATCGGGCGGCTGCGGACCCATGCCGAACAGTCGGCCCTCCTTGCCCGCTTCAACAACGGCGCCATGACGCCGGTCGCCGCCGATCTTCCGGTCAACCAGTCGTACGGCCTCTCGGTCGGCAACCAGTTCGACGTCGGTTTCCCGATCGGCTTCCTGCTCTCCGGGACGTTCTCCAACAACGCGAGCTATCGCACCGAGCGGCAGGCCTACCCATTGCTGGAGATCGAGAACGGACGACGCGAGCTGCGATATGATTACGATGTACGGCGCGCGGAGCGATCGACCCTGCTCGGCGGCCTCTTCAACCTGAGCGCCCAGTTCGCCCCGGAGCACAAGATCAGCTTCAAGGGGGTCTACAACCATTCCTCGGACGACGAGACACAGCTCGTGGAGGGAGAGGTGAACCAGAGCTCCCGCGACTTCATCCGCCACAGCAGGCTCCGCTTCGTGGAGCGGGCTCTCTGGAGCACGCAGCTCGACGGCGAGCACAAGCTGGAGGGAGTTCTCAACTCCAGGGTCGAATGGCGCGCATCGATCGCCGGCGCCGACCGCACCGAGCCGGACAACCGCACGGTGACCTACCTGCGGGACGAGGATGCCTATCGCTTCAAGAACAATTTCGGGAGCAACAACGGCCGCTTCTTCAGCACGCTGGACGATCGCGAGAACAACTTCGGGCTCGACTGGAGCCTCCCCTTCTCCTCGTGGAACGATCGTACGGCGACGGCCAAGATCGGCGGACTGGTCCGGATGCGCGACCGTGATTTCGCCGCCAGGCGCTTCCTCTTCAGCAGCGCCACGGGGGATCGCGAGATCCTCTCGCTTCCGCCGGAGCAGCTTCTCTCGCCTGAGAATGTCGCTGCCGGATATATGAACTTCAACGACGAGACCGGCACGGCCGACGCCTACACCGCGGCGGAGCAGGTCACGGCCGGGTTCGCGATGGTCGATATTCCCCTGAGCGCCCTGCTCCGTTTCGTGGGCGGGGTGCGGATGGAGAAGTGGCATACCGAGCTGAACCCGCTCAACCAGCTGACCGGCGAATCCGACCCCTCCCTGGCCGTAGATCAGACGCAGACCGATCTGCTCCCCTCCGCCAACCTCATCTACACCCTCACCGAGGAGATGAACCTGCGCGGCTCCTTCTCGCAGACGCTGGCGAGGCCGGAGTTCCGCGAGCTGGCCCCCTTCCGCTACGACGACTACCGCCAGAGCACCTACGGCAACCCGTCGCTGGAGCGGACGAAGATCATGAACTACGATCTCCGCTGGGAGTGGTTCCCGCGCGGCGGTGAAGTGGTGGCGACGAGCCTCTTCTACAAGAGCTTCAGCAAGCCGATCGAACAGGTCTATCTGGTGGGGGGGTCCGATATCTCGGTGGAGCCGGCCAACGCCAGCCGCGCCAGGTCGCTCGGCGCGGAGTTCGAGATCCGCAAGGCGCTCGACTTCCTGACGCCCGAGCTGGAGAACCTGTCGATCGGGACCAACCTGACGCTGGTGAGCACCGAGGTGAAGTTCAACGAAGGGGAGAGTCTCACGGTGTTCGACGGCGTCGGCCTGATCGACTATTCGGCCGCCACGCTGACCGACACCACCAGCGGCCGCCCGCTTCAGGGACAGTCCCCCTACGTGCTGAATCTCTCGCTCGGATATGATCAGAGCGACTGGGGGACGAGCGTGGCGCTTCTCTACAACCTCTTCGGCCGCAGGCTGGCGATCGTCGGTTCGTCCGGTATTCCCGACACGTACGAGGAGTCGCGCGGGGCGCTCGACATGACGATCACGCAGCGCCTGCCGGCCGGCCTGCAGCTCAAGATCAGCGGCAGAAATCTTCTGGATGACGAGGTCCTGCTCCGCCAGGAGTTCCCGGACGGGGAACAGATCGATGTGGAGCGCTACCGCACGGGTCGTTCGTTTTCTATCGGAATCGGGTTCAGTTTCGACCAGTATCAGCTTCAGACCACACCGGAATGAGATTCGGGGAGGCCGGCGCGCCCTGGTGCGCGCCGGCCGGTCCCGATCGATGACGATGTAACTACCAACACGACAACAGAGCAGATCCCATACTGCACTCTTCTCACTTATTCAACATCTCCATGCGACATCTGAACAAGTTCTTCCTCGCGGCCTGTTGCGCCGTTTCGCTGGCGGCCGTCGGCTGCAGCGACGACGACGGAACCACGAACCCGCCGACGAACGAGGCCAAGGCGGCGACCCTGAAGGGGAGCCTGGTCAACGGCGACCGCACGCTCAGCAAGGATACGGTCTACACCGTCGAGGGCTTCTATCTGATCCAGCCGGGAAGCAAGCTGATCATCCCGGCCGGCACCACGATCATGGGGGACTTCGCCAGCAAGGGGGCGATCATCACCGTGCGCGGCACGTCGACCCGCGCCAGCGGCCAGATCATCGCCGAGGGGACGGCCGCCGAGCCGATCGTCTTCACCTCCAGCCAGCCGGTCGGATCGCGCGCCCGCGGCGACTGGGGAGGGGTGATCCTGAGCGGTCTCTCCGATCTCAACGTCCCCGGCAAGATCGGCGTGGGTGAGGGTGGAACCGGCGCCTACGGCTGGGGGAACGTCCTCGCCGCGGCCAGGAGCGACGACAACTCCGGCACGCTCAAGTATGTCCGTATCGAGTACGGCGGCACCAAGGTCACCCCGGACAACGAGATCAACGGCGTTACCTTCAACGCGGTCGGCAGCGGCACCACGATCGAGCATGTCCAGGCGCACATGATCGCCGACGACGGCTTCGAGTGGTTCGGCGGCACCGTCAACGCGAAGTATCTCGTCTCCTCCGGCAACGACGACGACGCGTTCGACATGGACTTCGGCTACAGCGGCAAGCTCCAGTTCCTCTTCGCTCTGCAGGATCCGGAGATCGCCAACCGCGGCTTCGAGGTCGACAACGACGCCCAGGGTTCGACCAACGAGCCGTTCACCAGCGCCACCATCTCCAACGTGACCCTTGTCGGCACCGGCAAGGAGAAGGCGAACGACGACGACAACGACGGCATCTACCTGCGCCGCAACAACAAGCTGAAGATCTACAACGCGATCGTGACGAACTTCCGCTACGGTCTGGTGATCGACGGCTCCGGCACCAAGGCGAACGCCGAGAGCGGCGACCTGATGGTGAAGAACAGCGTGCTGGGGGGGATCAAGGGCCCCTACCTCTACAAGGGAGGGACGGCCGCCGACCTGGATGCCCTGGCGACGGGCTGGGGAATCAGGTCGAGCGCGGTGAATCTCACCAGCATCGCCTTCGAGACGCCGAACCCGGTCCCGACCGACTTCAGCGGCCTCCCGGCGTTCCTGCCGATCAACGACACCGGCTTCTTCAGCAACGTCTCCTTCATCGGAGCGTTCGGCCCCGGCGACAACTGGATCTCCGGCTGGACGAACTTCAAGAAGAAGTAATTCCGCACTGCGATATACGGAGGGCGCCCCCGGTCACACGATCGGGGGCGCGGCTCCGGACCGAAGAGACGATTCGAAGACGTTCACAACAGGTTCAGTACAGATAAACATATCGGGATGAGTTCCTTCCGTTTCTTTCTCGCCCTTCTGCTTCCCGCTCTCTCCCTTATCGCCTGCGGATCGCGATCCGATACGGCCCCCGATCCCGCCGGGAAGCGTCTTGAACTCTCGACGGCCGCGAACACACCTTCGCTTCCGGTGGTCCCGGTCTCCGGAGAACCGCGGCTGAAGCATGGCGCACGCACACCGGAGGAGCTGGTGTCGACCGTCCTGAGGGCGTTCTCGACAGGCGACACCGTTGCTCTGACCGATGTGCTGATCGACGAGCGGGAGTGGAAGGAATATCTCTACCCCGAGTTTTCCCTCCACTACCCGGCCGCGAAGGATATGCGTCGGGAGGTGAAGGAGTATCTCTGGCAGAACCATGCGATGGGGAGCGCCAAGTCGCTGCTGAAGGGGCTTGCGAAGCTCGGCGGCAGAACGCTCCGCCTGGAGTCGATCAGCTACGACGACACGTTGCAGCGGTTCGCCAGCTACCAGATCCATCAGGGAACGGTGGCCGGTGTGGTCGACGCGAAGGGGGAACGAAGCGAGATCACCTCTCTCGGCTCGATCGTCGAGATGGATGGGGTCTACAAGCTCCTGAGCTACAGGGATAGAGAGTGAGGGGTATCACTTCAGCCTCGCCGACGTCAGCGGTATCACATCGTCGTCATCGACCCGCAGGTCGCGTTCCCGGCAGATCCTGAGGAAGTCCTGGTGGAGCTCCTCCAGCTCCGCGTCGGTAAGGTTCTCGAGTTCGATCAGCGCGTTGCGGGCCCCCTTGTGGGCACGGATCAGCTCATCCAGCTTCAGGTGCATCGCCAGGGCGTCGCGGTTCTGGGTGTTCTGAATGAGAAAGACCATGAGGAACGTAATAATGGTCGTTCCCGTGTTGATGACAAGCTGCCACGTATCGGAATAATTGAACATCGGTCCGGTCATCGCCCAGACCACGACGATCACGATCGCCGCCATAAACACCCAGGCCGTCCCAACAAACGCGGACGTTTTCTGGGCAAATCTTCGAAATAGATCGTTCATCCTTCACTTCCTGCTTCTTCCATCACACTGCTTGCACATCTTCATCAACATTGCGGGAAGGGTTCTTTGTTCCGAACGGCAAAATCGCGGGGCATTGAATTCGTCCGTACCCCGGCGCAGTTCCTTGTGAATCACTCCCAAGGTGTGTAAACTTGCGGCTTCCCTTCGATGAGAGGGGAAGCGATGCGGGGTGATCTTCCGAATATCGAATCCAATCCCATTGTGCCCTTCGAACGGGAGGGCCGCTCGAACCTTCTTCAGACTCATGTCAAGCATGATGACCAAGACCCCCAGACGTACGGTACTCTTCAGCGTGTTCCTCTCCGCGGCGCTCTTCGGCGCCGTTGATCTCTCTGCCCAGTCCGGAAAAAAGGCCAAGAACCCGGCGACCGGTTCGACCGAGGGGCTCAAGCAGTCGGTCGTTCTTGAAGTCGGCGCCGAGAAGTTCACGGTGCAGCAGATGGCGGACGCCTTCAAGAAGAACGCCAACAGAGGGGGACGGACCTTCTACGATCTGCCGCGCGACTCCGCGCTCCAGTTCCTCAACCTCTATGCGGACTACCGCCTGAAGGTGCGCGCGGCGATCGACGCCGGAGTGGACAAGCGACCGGAGATCGTCAAGGATCTGGCCGATCAGCGGATGCAGCTCATTGCGGCCCCTCCCCCCAGCACCGGCTACCTGATCGAGCGGAAGCTGGTCGACCCGGCGGTGGAGCGGATCTTCGCCCGCCGCGCCGATGAGATCAAGGTCGCCGTGATCTTCACCCGGATGAACGTCGATGACCCGGCCGACACGATGCGCGCCTACCGGCGCGCCGTCGATATGCTGGACAGACTGAAGGCCGGGGCCGATTTCGGGCAGATGGCGGTCGATTCCACCGATGATCCCACGACGCGCGGTCGTCGCGGATCGCTCGGGTATATCACGGGGGGGATGATCCTCCGCTCCATGGAGGATGCCGCCTACAGCCTCGAGCCGGGAAAGATCTATCGTGATGTGATCCGCGTCCCCTCCGGGTATGTCGTTCTGAAGGTGGAGGAGCGTGTTCCGCGCGTCAAGGTCCGCGCGGCGCAGATTCTGTTCGAGGCGCCGGTCGACGCCTCCGCCACGATCGATTCCACGGCTGTCCGCTCGCGCGCCGAGCTGGCGATGAAGCGTGTCAGGACCACCGAGGACTTCGCGACGGTCGCCCGCGAGATGTCGGACGACAGGACAAGCGGTGAGCAGGGGGGAGATCTCATCAGCTTCTACACCCGTTCCCTCGGCTTCGAGTCGCGCGACGGAAAGCTCGATCCGGTCTTCGAGGATGCTCTCTTCGCCCTGAAGCAGGGGGAGGTCTCCCCGGTGATCCGGACGCGGTTCGGCTATCATATCATCAAGAATCTTGAGACCCGCACGCCGAGCTTCGAAGAGGAGAAGGAGACGATCCGCAAGGTCTACAAGCAGCACTTCCTGAACGACGACCGACAGGCCTTCGTCAGAAGCGTGATCGAAAAGCAGGGGTTCAAGCTGGACGAGAGTGTCTTCATCCAGCTTCTGGAGGCGGTCAACAGCAGACGGACCGCCGCCGACACCGGCTGGACCCGCGGAATCAGCGACGGGCTCCGGAGCCGCAATCTCTTCAGCTTCCACGGACGCACGGTCAAGGTCGGGGACTGGGTCGACTCGGTCGAGACGCGCCACGAGCTTCGCGTGACACCGCTGACCAGGGAGGGGATCATGAACTCGATCGACTTCCTGCTGGAGCCGGAGGCGCTGGTGGAGGAGTCGCGCAACCTGGAGACCGAATACCCCGAGTTCGGCGCGCTGATGCAGGAGTTCCACGACGGACTGCTGATCATCAAGCTGGAGGAGGAGCTGGTCTGGAGCAAGGTCCGCTACGATGAGGAGCAGGGGAAAGCGTACTTCGAGCAGAACAAGAAGAACTACATGTCGCCGCCGAAGCTGGCGCTGACCGAGATCCTTCTCTACAAGGAGGAAGAGGTCAAGCGCGTCTACAAGGAGGCGCAGTCGGGGGCGCCGTTCGATTCGCTCGCCGCGGTCTACACGCAGCGCCAGGGGTACCGCGACCGCAAGGGACACTGGGATCTGGCGACCGCGAAGAACAAGGATATCGTCCGTAAGGTGCTGGAGCTGAAGCCGAACGTGAAGGCGGGCGACATTCTGGAGCCGTTCCAGTATCAGTCGGGCTGGAGCCTCGTCCGCGTCGATACGGTCCAGGGGCCGCGCCCGATGGAGTATGCCGAGGCGAAGAACGACGTGACGGGGGACTACATGGACTACATGCAGGACCAGCTCAAGGCGAAGTGGATCGCCGAGCTCCGGAGCAGAATCAACGTCAAGATCGACGAGTCGACCTTGAAGAAGGTTCTGAACGCGGCGGGGGCCCAGGGCTTCCGTTCCCCGGACGATTCGGAGAGCCGGGGCGCGAGGTAAGGGCGCCGAGCCCGGCCGCGGGTCCCCGGATCGGGGGGGATGAAGATAATATACTCGACCGGCAGCCCGGGCCACGGCCCGCGCTGCCGTCCTGTTTGGACGGCACGATTCCGACGGACCGAACGTCGGTAGCTCGTGAGCCTGTCCGCCCGGACGTTGCACGCGCGCGCCGCTGACGTCCTTCCGGAGCGCCGCGACGCCTTCGAGCGGAAGCCGATCCGCGTCCGGCGGCAGCTTATTTACGGTACAACCATGCGATCAAGACTCTCAACGCTTCCCATTCTTCTCTGCACGCTTCTGGCGATCACGGCGGCGCACACCGGAGCGACGGCACAGCCGCTGGGGGCCGCCGGCTCCGACCGCAAGCTTCTCGACGGCGTCGTCGCCGTCGTCGGCAACGAAGTGATCCTGATGAGCGACATCGCCCAGCGGGCCATGCTCCTGGCGCAGCAGAGTCGCGGTCAGATCGACCCGAACAACCCGAAGTTCCTCCGCGATCTTCTCAACGAGGTGATCGACGAGAAGCTGATGCTGACCCGCGCCCGCGAGGATAGCGTGAGCATCCCCGACGAGGAGGTCAACCGGCAGGTCGAGTTCCGTCTGCAGCAGCTCATCCAGCAGGCCGGCACGGAGAAGCGGCTGGAGGAAGCGTATCAGATGACGATAGAGCAGATCCGCCGCGAGGCGCGCGACATCATCCGTCCCTCCCTTCAGATCCGGCGGCTGACCGATACCCGTTTCCAGAACCTGAAGGTCAACGACCTGGATATGCGGGAGTTCTACGATCTCTACAAGGACTCGCTGCCGCAGATGCCGGAACAGGTGGAGCTGCAGCATATCCTGATCACCGTGAAGCCGACTCCAAATGCGATCGAGCGGACGATCGCGCAGGCGCGGTCGATCACCGATTCGATCAGGAACGGGGGGGATTTCGCCGACTTCGCCCGCCGCTATTCGACCGACGCCGGTTCCGGCAAGGCCGGGGGAGATCTGGGGATGGTCCGCTTCGGAGAGTTCGTGTCGGAGTTCGACAGCACGGTGCGCGCCATCTCCGTTAACGATATTTCCGGTCCGGTCCGCACGGAGTTCGGCATCCATATCATCCAGCTTCTGGAGATGCGGAGCGAGGAGTTCCACGCCCGTCATATCCTGCTGAGCATCAAGCCGGGGGAGTCGGAGCGGGATTCGGTGGTGGCGAAGCTGCGCGATCTGCGGTCGCGCGCGCTGGCCGGTGAAAGCTTCGCCGACCTTGCCAAGGCGAACAGCGACGACGACGATTCCAAGGGGCTCGGCGGCTCGCTCGGCAAGCTCCCCGTGGATCAGCTCCCCGCCGATCTGAAGGGGGCAGTGGCCGGCATGAGCGTCGGCGAGATCAGCGAGCCGAAGCCGATCACCCTCTCCCCCTCCAAGAGCGGGTTCCATATCGTGAAGCTGGTGCGTCGTATAGCGCCGCATCCGCTCGATCCGAAGGAGGACAGGACGCAGCTGGAGCGTCTTGCGCTTCAGTACAAGCAGTCGAAGGAACTGAAGAAGTGGCTTCAGGACTTGCGGAGCGAGATCTACTGGGATATCAAGGCGGCGGAATTCAAATGATGAGCGGCAGCAGTCCGGTGAAGGTCCCCTCCACGGCGGCCGGGCGCGGCCTCCTGCCGGGGATATCGTTCGAAGAGTACAGGCTCGACAACGGCCTGCAGGTGCTCCTGCACCGGGACGCCAAGGCCCCGATCGTTCATGTCCTGGTCTGGTATCATGTCGGCTCCAAGGATGAACCGCGCGACAGGACCGGCTTCGCCCATCTCTTCGAACATATGATGTTCCAGGGGTCGGAGAACGTCGCCAAGACCGAGCATTTCACCCATGTGCAGGGGGTGGGGGGGATCACCAACGCCAGCACCAGCCAGGACCGCACGAACTACTTCCAGACGGTCCCGAGCGAATATCTCGGACTGGGACTCTGGCTGGAGGCGGACAGGATGCGTTCGCTCAACGTCTCCGCCGAGAATTTCGAGAATCAGCTCTCGGTGGTGAAGGAGGAGCGGAAGCAGCGCTACGACAACCAGCCGTACGGGCTCTGGTATCTGGAGATGCTGGAGATGCTCTTCGGCGGCTCCTCCTACGGGTGGGGGCCGATCGGCGACATGGCGCATCTGGACGCCGCGCCGCTGGAGTCGGTGCAGGAGTTTCATCGCACCTTCTATGTGCCGAACAACGCGGTCCTGATCGTCTCGGGAGATTTCGACAGGGATGAAGCGAAGCGGCTGATCGGCGGGCTCTTCGGGGATATCCCCAGGGGACCGGAGATCGACAGGCGGGTCTTTCAGACCGCTCCGCTGAAGGAGCAGGTCCGCAGAACTCTTACGGCGCAGGTCCCCTTCCCGGCTGTGTTTATCGCGTTCAGAGGTGTCCCGAGCGGGCATCCGGACGAGGCGGCGCTGAACCTTCTTGCGTCGGTGCTCGGCGGCGGGCAGGCAGGGAGGCTGCGTCAGGCGCTCGTCCACGGCAGGGAGATCGCGCTGAGCGCCTTCGCCTTCAACCGGGAACAGGAGTATGCCGGGGTCTTCCTGGCGCAGGCGCACGGCGTGCAGGGGGCGACGGCCGAGGAGCTGGAAGAGGGGATCTGGGGGGAGATCGAGAAGATCCGCCGCGACGGCGTGACCGTACGGGAGCTGGAGTCGGCGTTCCACCGGGTGGAGTCGGCGATGGCCCGCAGGCTGATGAGCCTGCAGAGCATCGCCGACATGCTGGCGCAGTACCAGGTGTTCGAAGGGGACGCCGACCGGGTGAACAGGCTGCTCGATCAGTACGCGGCCGTCACCGTCGACGACCTCCTGCGCGTCTGCCGGACCTATCTTGCTCCCGAGTCGGGCGCCGTGCTCCATTATCTCCCGGAAGCGTAGCTTCGCCGTGAACCGGCGAGGGACGAACCTTCGCTTCGGGAACGCTGTTGATGATTCCGCCCCGGTCCGCGACCGCTCCCGCACTCCGCGGATGCCCCGCGCCGGCGCACTCAATCCGAATAATGTCGACATATACGATCCGCCCCGAGCGGAACGCCCTCCCGACGGTCGAGCCCGAGAGCTCCGGCCGTCCCGAAGGGGGAGCCTCTCCTTTCGAAGAGTACACGCTTGACAACGGGCTGCGCGTGATCCTGCATGAGGATCACAGCACACCGATGGTGACCATCAACGTGCTCTACCACGTCGGTTCGAAGAACGAGCGGCCGGGGCTGACCGGCTTCGCCCATCTCTTCGAACACCTCATGTTCGACGGCTCGCAGCATGTGGAGCGCGGGGGGTACGATCTTCACTGCACGTCGGTGGGGGGGGACAACAACGCCTTCACCACCAGCGACATCACCGACTACTACATCTCGCTCCCCAGCGATCACCTCCCCCTCGGCCTCTGGCTGGAAGCGGACCGGATGGCCGGCTTCGCGATCCAGGAGATCTCGCTGGAGACGCAGAAGAGCGTCATCCAGGAGGAGAAGCGGCAGACACTGGATGATGTCCCCTACGGCGATATGACGGTGGCGATGCGGGAGATCTCCTACGATCCGGCGCATCCCTACAGCTGGGATACGATAGGCTCCATGGCGGATGTCGCATCGGCCACCATGGCCGACGTCCGTTCGTTCTACGAGCATTATTATGTTCCCGCGAACGCGCTGCTGGTGGTGGCGGGGGATATCGATCCGGAGGAAGCAAAGAGGCTCGTTCACGGATATTTCTCTTCCATCCCCGCCGGCGGTCCGATCCCGCAGCCGTCGCCGGACGAGTCGCTCCTCCGTCGCGGCGCCTACAGAAAGGTTGTGGATGAGAACGCGCCGTTCGATGCGATCTTTCTCGGCTATCATGCTCCGTCGATTCATGACCGCGATATTCACGCCCTGGAGCTTCTGGCGGCGATCCTGAGCGACGGCGAGAGCAGCAGATTCTACCAGTCGCTCGAGTATACGATGGAGATCGCGTCGGAGACCGGCTGCTATATCGACGACGGCGAGATCGATTCGCTGATCTACATCTACGCCGTGGCGCAGAACAGGCGGGTGAAGCCCGACCGGCTGAAGAGCGCTCTTCTGACGGAGATCGCCCGTATCGGAACCGAAGGGGTCAGCGAACGTGAGCTGCAGAAGGCGAAGAACCGGAAGGTGACACGGGTCGCCCATTCGCTCCAGTCGATCTCCGACAGAGCGGAGCGCCTCGGCTGGTTCGCCCTCTTCTTCGACGACCCGACCCTCGCCTTCCGCGAGGCGGACGAATACGAGTCGATCACGACGGACGATATCATGCGCGTCGCGCGGCGCTACCTTATCGACGTTGCTCCGAACGTCGTGGAATACCGCGCGGGACGAAGAGCCGCCCCCCGCTCCTCCCCCTCGACCTCTTCCGAGACCTTCCGGAGCTCCCCCCCCGGCGCCGGTGACGGTTCGGCCTTCCCGCCGGACAGAGCTTGATCATCAATCAATCAACAATGGCACTCTCCACATCACGAAAAGGGGAGGCTTCGATCATGGACCGGTCGCGGCCCCCGAAGCCCGGGAAGCCGAGCCGTTTCAGCTTCCCGAAGTTCACCGTTCGCACGTTGCGGAACGGCGTCGATGTATATATCGTGGAAAGCCACGGCCAGCCGTATATATCGCTGCAGCTCGTGCTCCGGAGCGGCGCCAAGAACGACGGGAAACTCCCCGGCCTGGCGAGCTTCACCAGCAACCTGCTCCTGAGCGGCGCCGGCGCGATGAACGCCCAGGAGCTCGCCGAGGAGATCGACTACCTCGGCGCGCTGCTGGACGCGGGGGCGGGACGGGATGAGATCACCGTCAGGCTCGGCGTCCTCTCCAAGTTTCTTCCCCAGGCGCTCGACATCTTCGCCGATGTCGTCCTTCGGCCCACGTTCCCCGCCGACGAGGTGGCGCGCGAACGGAAGCAGGCGATCGCCGCGTTGAAGCAGAGCCAGTCCGATCCCGGCTACCTCGCCTCGATCCAGCTCCGGCGCGAGATCCACGGCGGCGACCCGTACGGCACCGAGGTGGACGGCACCGAGGAGACCCTGAAGCGGATCACGCGCGAGGATTGCAGCGCCTTCCACGCCGAGCACGTTACCGCCGGGAACGCCTTCTTCGTGGTGGCCGGGGATGTGGTGCCGGAACTGCTCACGGAGATGCTGGAGGAGCGGCTCGGCGACTGGACCGGCTCCCGTCCCTCCGATCCCAGCTTCGAGGTCGTGACGCCGGCTCTCGGCAACCGGGTGGTGGTCGTCGATCGTCCCGGTTCGGTGCAGTCGGCGATCCGTGTCGGCGCTCCCGGCATCCGCCGGAAGGACCCCGATTATATCCCGCTCATCGTGGTCAACACGCTGCTGGGGGGATACTTCAACAGCCGCATCAACCACAATCTCCGCGAGGTTCACGGCTACACCTACGGCGCCCGTTCCTCCGTCGACGCGCCCCTCTGGCCGGGGATGGTCACGATCGGCGCCTCGGTGCGGACCGATGTGACCGACGCGGCCGTCGGGGAGATCTTCAACGAACTCCACGCCATCACCTCCGTCGAGGTTCAGGAGAGCGAGCTGGAGATGGTGAAGAACTACGTGGTCGGTTCGCAGGCGCTGCAGATCGAGACGCCGGGGCAGGTGGCGAGCTTCGTGCGAACAATAGCGCTCTACGATCTTCCCATGGGCTACTTCGAGGAGTTCCCCGACAGGGTGCGTGAGCTGAGCCGTGAGCATCTGCTGGAGGTCTCGCTCCGCCGTCTGAACCCCGCGTCGATGATCGTCACGGTGGCGGGGGATGCGGCCTCGATCGTCTCCCGGATGGAACGGTTCGGTCCCGTGACCGTCGTCAACGAAAAAGGGAAGCGCCGCCGCCCGGCCGATGGAGCGATCGGAGAAGAACGGGCGGAGTAGTGCAACCTATCGTCGATTCCGATGTCTGCTGCGAACGAGGAACCCGACCGGGAGCGCCTCCGTTCTTGGTCGACAACTGCAACAGAGGAATCGACGATCATGAAGAAGCTCATACATGTTCTCGCTGCGGGCGCCGCGCTCTTCATCGCCGCGGCCCCGGACTCCACGGCCCAGCTCGCCATCTCCGCCGGACCGAAGATCGGAGTGAACTTCGCGAACGCCCTTGTCGACCCCGGTTTCGACAGATTCGCCGCCGACGCCGGGCAGTCGGCGATCCCCGGTCCGATCGTCGGCGGGGCGCTGGAAGTGAAGATGTCCGATCTGGTCTACGTGGGGTTCGAGGCGCAGTACGTCAGGAAAGGGACCTCGGTGACCAACATCGAATACCTCGATGCGAACCACGCGGAGCTGGGGGCCGTGTCGGGTATCGATTTCCGATATGATTATATCGAGTTCCCCGTCCTCGGAAAACTGAAGTTCGGCGGGGAGAAGGTGAAGGGAGCGCTCTTCGCCGGCGTCGACATCGGCCTGAACACCTCGGCCGTCGGCGTCTACCGCCACGAGAACGGAACCAGATCGCACGACTTCTCGGATGATATATCCGGCATCGATATAGGGCTCGACATCGGGGCCGGTGTGGAGTACAGGGTCGGCGACGGGATGACTCTCACCGGAGACCTCCGCTACTCGTACGGCGTCTACGATATAGATGACGCCGTGGGAGCCTTCGGCGACGAATCGTGGAAATCACGCGACATCAAACTCTCGGCGGGGGTGATGTTCGACATCTGGAAAAGCTCGCGCCGGTAAGCCGTGAGGCCGGCCGGCAGCCGGATCTCCTCCACACTCTTCCCCGATCTTCTCCGTCGTGGAGGGTGCGCCCGGCGTCCCCTCCACGGTAATCGACCAGACCGATATCGACGATGCTTACCAGTTCATTCTGCCATCTCCCCGGCGTCGGACTCCGCACGGAGCAGAAGCTGTGGGACGACGGGGTTCTCTCCTGGGACGCCTGCCTGGAAATGCAGGGACCGGAGTTCATGGGGAGCCGTGCCCATACCCTCTGCGGCGCCCTCTACGAGAGCGTGGAGGCGCTGGAGGAGGGGAAGATCGAATACTTCGGGGAGCGCCTCCCCTCCTCCGAACGCTGGCGCATGTTCCCGGAGTTCAGAAACCGCACCGCCTATCTCGATATCGAAACCACGGGACTGAGCGCCGACGGAGGGGACGGCATCACCACGATCGCCCTCTACGACGGACGCCGGGTCAAACATTACGTGCGCGGGGAGAACCTGCGAGACTTTCGTGACGAGATCTTCGACTACGACATGCTGGTGACCTACAATGGCAGGTCGTTCGACGTCCCCTTCATCCAGACCTACTTCAACATCACTCTGCCGCATCCTCATATCGATCTGCGGTACGTGCTGGCGAGCCTCGGCTATTCCGGCGGACTGAAGGGATGCGAGCGGAGCCTCGGGATCGACCGGGGGGAGCTGGAAGGGGTCGACGGCTATCTGGCCGTGCTTCTCTGGTACGATTACCTCAACAGCGGCAACGCCCGTGCGCTCGACACGCTTCTGGCATACAACATCTCCGACACCGTCAATCTGGAGCGGCTGATGGTGATCGCCTACAACCTGAAGCTGGAGGAGACCCCCTTCCTGGGATCGCACGAGATCCCGGAACCTCCCCCGGCTCCGGCGAACGAATTTCTCCCCGACCCGGAAACTATCGACCGTCTCAGGCGCGTCATGGGGAGAAACCCGATCGCGTTCTAGCTCCCTGTTTACACACGGTCATACGGCGCGGGCGCGATATGTCCTAGATTGAGAGCCGTTCCCACATCAGCAACCGAACGCCCCGAATTCATGTCCAGATTGTTTCTTCTGCTTCTTTCAGGTTTCTGCGCAGTCATGACCCTTGCCGCTCCGGCATACGGGCAGGGACGCCGTCCGGGCGGGCCCGGCGGCCCCGGCGGGGGAGGGACGATCGAAGGAAGCATCATCGACAGCAGCTCGCGTGAACCGCTCGCCAGCGCCACGGTGGCGGTCTGGAACGCGGCCGATTCCACCCTCGTGACCGGCGCCATCGCCGAACGGGACGGCGGATTCTCCATCGGCGGGGTGCGTCCCGGCGACTATTACGTGAAGATCACCTACGTCGGCTACCTCCCCAGGGTGATCGGCGGTCTCACGCTCCGTCCGGGGGCGATGCGTGTCGCTCTCGGGGCGGTCGCCCTCGCCGCCAACTCCGGGCTCGGAAACGAGGTGACGATCACGGCCGATCGGGAGTTCATGACGATCGCCATCGACAAGACGATCTACAAGACGAGCGACATCCAGGTGGCGGCCGGCGGCAACACCACCGATCTGCTCCGGAACATTCCGAGCATCGAGGTCGACCAGGAGGGCAACGTGAGCCTTCGGGGGAACCAGAACGTGGCGATCATGATCAACGGCCGCTCCATGATCATGAGCGGAGATGCCCTGGTGAACTTCCTGCGCGGCCTGCCGGCGGATGCCGTGGAACGGATCGAAGTGATCCCGAACCCCTCGGCCAAGTATGATCCGGAGGGGATGAGCGGCATCATCAATATCGTGATGAAGCAGGAGAACAACCGCGGACTCAACGGCGGCGTGAACGGCTCGGCGGGGACGCTCGGCCAGTACAACGTCGGCGGGAACATCAACTACGGACAGGGCCCCTGGAACATCTTCGCCAACTACGGCTTCAACATCGGGAGCCACGGCGGCGGCGGGACACGGTTCCGGGAGAACCGCCTTGTCGAGCCGAGCACCTTCCTGAGCCAGACCTCCAGGAATGACAACGACAGGCGTTCCCACAACCTCAGCACCAGCGTCGACTACGCCATCGACAGCGCGAGCTCGCTCTCGGCGGCCGCCAGCTTCAACGCGAACGGAGGGACGTCGGAGGGGCTCGCCACGAACGTGGAGATGGACGAAGCTCGCATCCCCACCGGCGGCTTCGAGCGGACGACCGACGGCGAGAGCGATGAGGTAGGGATGGATTATCGTCTCGGCTACAAATGGGTCGCCGAGGCCGCGCGCCACGAGCTGAGCGCCGATCTCCGATACGCGACGGAGATCGATGAGGACCATGATCTCTATCTGAACCAGGATCTGGCGCCGGACGGCACCCACGAGAACGATACTCCCCAGCGGCAGCGGACCCGCGACGACGACAAGGATGCGGAGCTCTCGTTCCAGGTCGATTACGTACGGCCGCTCGGTGAGTCTGCAAGGATCGAGGCGGGATACAAGGGGGAACTGGAGAGCGTCAGAAGGACCTATTTCTCGGAGTCGTACGACTATCCTACCTCGGCCTATCTCCCCGACGTCGAGATCAACAACAGCTTCATCTACGATCAGTGGCTCCACTCGACCTATGCGATCGTCGGGATGGAGGCGGGGGATATCGGCGCCCAGGTCGGTCTCCGCGCGGAGCAGGCCGACACGAAGTTCGATCTGACGACGACGGGGCAGACGTTCGAGAACAGCTACTTCAGCCTCTTCCCGAGCGCCTTCCTCACCTACAAGCCGGCCGACGCGATACTTCTGAAGGCGAGCTACGGCAAGCGGATCACCCGTCCCCGCACCCGCACGCTCAACCCGTTCAGCAGCTCGGAGGACCCGCTCTTCCGTCGCTCCGGCAACCCGTATCTGCGACCGGAGTACACCCATTCGTTCGAGTTCACCGTCTCCCATTTCACCGACAGGACAACGGTGACGCTGACCCCGTACTTCCGCCACACGACCGACATCATCCGCCGGTTCGAGCGGTTCGATTCGTCGGGCGTTTCGATCTCGACGTTCGAGAACTTCTCGGAGAGCGATTCATACGGCGCCGATCTCACCGGGACCCTCCGGATGGGGGAGGCGTTCACGGGGTTCGTCAGCCTGAGCGCCTACAGGGTCGTCACCGACGCGGGGAACGTGGAGGCGGGGCTCGGGAGCGACGCCTTCACCTGGTCGGCGCGGGCGAACATCACGCTCCAGATCATCAAGGGGCTCGATCTCCAGATGAGCCACTTCTATCGTCCGCCGATGGATATCGAGGGGGGAAGGATGGGATCGCATTCGATGACCGATCTCTCCTTGCAGCAGAAGGTGTTCGGCGATCGCGGCCGTATCGGTCTGCGTCTCAGCGACCCGTTCAACATGCGCGGCTTCGACGTCGTCCGGGATGATGCGACGTTCTTCCAGGAGACGCACAGGAAGTGGGATTCCCGTTCGCTGAACCTCAATTTCAGCTACACCTTCGGCAGCCCCGACAAATCGCGCCGGGCCCGTCCCCAGGACCGACCGGGGGGCGATTCCGATATGGAAATGGAATAACGCGATCCGGAAATCGCAGAGCCGTTTCGTACCCCGACGGTGCGTGCGGCCTGGTGCTCCCGATCCGATATAAGAAAAAGCCGGCGTGCTCGGATGGGCACGCCGGCTTTTATCGTTCCATGATGCTCGCCGATCTCTACGACTCGCTCTGCGGCATGCTGTAGAGCGCGGCCATGGCGCCGGCCGGGTCACGGATCACGGCGAATGTGCCCCCTCCCATCTGTCGCGGCGCGACGACCACTTCCCCTCCCAGTTCCGCGCATCTGGCGGCGCTTGCGTCGACATCCTCGACCGTGATATACATCAGCCACTGCGACGGGACGTCGGCATTCGGCCCCAGCTTGTTGCAGATGCCGGCGGCGACCGTGCCGGAGGGGGTGAGCATGTTGTAGTCGGTGTACTCCCCCATCGGGTGCTCGGTGAAGGTCCAGCCGACCACGCCGGCGTAGAAGTCGCGCACGGCCGCGGCGTCGGGGACGGTCAGATCTCTCCAGAGAATTGCTCCCGGTTCCGGCTTCGTCGAATCGCTCATGATGTTGCTGTTGATTGTCTGGTTCAACGGATATGGATCGGAGATGACGGCCGGTCCCGGCCCGCCCCACTCTCCGTGACAATGGTTTCACCCTGCGGTGTCAACCTGCCTCTACATCCTGCATAATGCTTTTGCTCCGCCGTTCCGTGACAATGGTTGCGCCCCGGTGACAACGTTTTCACCGTACGGCGTCGACGGCGATCGGGTTGCGGGCCATGATGTAGGCGCGGCGGCTCGGGTACTCCACCTCCGCGTAGGAATCGCGCTCCACGATATCCTCCACATGGAATCCCGCCTCGATCAGATACCGCTTCATCTCCTCGACTTCGAAGAAGGTGAAGTCGAGCGATACCGGGACCTCCCACAGCTCGGTTCTCCGCACCATCTCCTGGCCGACATGGAACGCCAGCAGGAAGACCCCTCCCGGCCGCATCACCCGTCGCAGTTCGCGCAGAACCTGTGCGACATGCTCGCGCTGGAAATGGATGATCGAGTAGAACGCCGTGATGCCGCTGAGCCATCCCTCGGGAAGATCGAGCTGGCGCATATCTCCCTGGAAGAACCCGATGTTCGGGTTCAGGCGCTGCGCCTCTTCGATCATGTTCGGCGAGAGATCGATGCCGAACACATCCACCCCCTTGTCGTGCAGGTAGCGCGCCGCCTGACCGGGGCCGCAGCCCACGTCGCAGGCCGGCCCGTTCCCCTTCACCTCCTCTGCAAAGCGATCGAGCAGCTCGCGGTCGAGCGGTTTGTAGCGGAGTTCGTCATAGATCCGGGTAGCGTAGACGGACGCCACGCGATCGTAGCTGGTCTGTAGTTCGGAGAGTGCGTGCAGTTTCATACGTGTCGGAAGATGAGGCTGAGACGTCTCGGATGATGCCGGGCGGCTGGCGTCGCCGCAATCGTCGATGCGACCGAACCGGTAATAGAGGAGATTGAGAGCGGGGGACATTTGCTCGTCGAAGATACGCCGTCGATCCCTACTCCGCAAAGGAAGTTCGTGGAATCCCTCCCCTTCCATACAGGGTTGCCGGGGCGTCTCCCGCGTCGGTCCGGTCGTCCCCATCGGTTCGTTGCACTTTTATATGGACCAGATCCAGGCATGCCCATATCTTTGCCGGGTCTGATCATCGGTTCATTTCCGTATGTCTCATTCCTATGTCGCCTGACAGTTCTCTCCGGTTCCTCGTCGTTGCGGCAGCAGCGGCGGCCCTTACGTCGAACGCCTCGGCGCAGAGCGCCGACTCCACCCGCAAGCTGGAGGTGGAAGGATACGCCATCGTCAACTACCACACCTTCGACTGGCAGACCGATCCCGCCCGTCGTGCCCTGATGGATATAGAACGCGCCGCGATAGAGGCCAGCTACGAGCTGGACCGGCACGTTATCGTGGAGGCGGAGGTGGAGTTCGAGCACGGCGGCACCGGCGCCACCATGGAGTTCGACAAGTTCGAGGAGTTCGGCGAGTACGAGCAGGAGGTGGAACAGGGGGGAGAGGTCGTGCTGGAGAAACTGGCGGTGACGGTCCCGGTCGCGCCGGAGCTGAATATCCGTATCGGACATTTCTATGTGCCGGTGGGGCTTACCAACAGCGACTACGAACCGATGGACTATTTCACGGTCGTCCGCTCGGAGTCCGAGACATCGCTGATACCGGCGACCTGGCATGAGACAGGCCTTGAGCTCTTCGGCCGGCACGCCGGCCTGCGCTACCGGCTGCTGGTCGTCAACGGGCTGGACGCCACCGGCTTCAGCTCGGCGGGATGGGTCGCTCCGGGAAAGCAGGGACGGTTCGAAGGGGTGAGCGCCGAGAATCTGGCGGTGGCCGCGCGGCTCGATTACTCGCTTGCCGAGGGGATCGGCGTCGGTGCCTCCGGCTACTTCGGCAACAGCGCCGACAACCGGCCGAAGCCCGATCTGACGGTCCCCGCCAACGTCACGATCGGCGAGTTCCATACAGTGATCGAGACGGGGGGAGCAACAGTTCGTGGTCAGATACTCTACGGAGCCCTTCAGAACTCCGGCGCCGTCTCCAAGGCGAATCGCGGGGTCTCCAACAACCTCAACGTGAAACGGACTCCGGTGGCCGCCGCCGCGCTGGGGACCTTCGTCGAGGCGGGCTACGATATTCTTCCCCTCTTCGCCGACGTGAAGAACGATGCGATGGGACTGGAGATCTACGGCCGCTTCGACTACTACGACAGCATGTTCCGCGTGGACGAGGGGATCTTCGACAACCCGCGCTGGGAGCGGCGGACGGTGAGCGCCGGGCTGAACTTCCGCTACGGCAGGAACCTCATCATCAAGTCGCAGTTCTCGAATCGAACCCTTGGCACCTCGGTCGACAACCGCGAGAACACCTTCTCGCTCGGCACCGGAGTGGAATTCTGAACCTTCACCCAATAGAACTATCGCAATGATACACGACATTCTCCGCCGTTCCGCGCTTGCCGCCGCGCTCGCCGGCCTGACCCTCATCTCCGCCTGCAGCGACAGCACGGTCGATCCGGGCGAATCGAACAAATTTTCCACGGTCCTCTCCGACATCTCGAAAAAAGTGATCCTGCCGACCTACGCCGACCTGGACGAGCATGCAGGGGAGCTTCAGGAGGCGGTGGAGGCCCTCGTCGCCTCCCCGACCGAGTCGACCCTTGCCGCCGCCCGGGAGGCATGGCGCCATGCGCGCTCGCCGTGGGAGCAGAGCGAAGGCTTCCTCTTCGGGCCGGTCGACACCGAGGGGATCGATCCCTCGATCGACAGCTGGCCGGTCAACTACGTCGACCTGGACGCCGTGCTGAACGGGAGCGCCGCGCTCACCAAGGAGTATATCGACGGGCTGGAAGGAACGCTGAAGGGATTCCATACGATCGAGTACCTCCTCTTCGGACAGGGGGGAACCCGCAAGGCGGCAGATCTTACCCCCCGTCAGCTCGAATATCTGACGGGAGTGACCGCCAGCTTCAAGGGGGCAACCGCCGAGCTGTACGACTCGTGGAACCCCGCCGGCGAGAACTTCGTGGCCCAGCTTGCCGACGCCGGGAAGTCGGGAAGCAGCTACATATCGCAGCAGGAGGCGCTTCAGGAACTTGTGGACGGTATGATCGGCATCTGCGACGAGGTCGCCAAGGGAAAGATCAACGACCCCTACTCCCAGGGGGACCGCACGCTTGAGGAGTCGCAGTTCAGCAACAACTCCAACACCGATTTCCAGGACAACATCAGAAGCGTCAAGAACGTGTATCTGGGGGCCTTCCACGGAAACAGCGGAGCCGGCCTCACAACGATCGTCGCCGAACGGAACGCCGCGCTCGACACCCGCGTCAAGAGCGAGATCGACGCCGCCATCGCCGCCATCGGCCAGATGACGCCGAACTTCGGCGAGGCGATCACGAACAACAAGCCGAAGGTCGACGCGGCTCTCGAAGCGATCAACACGCTGATGGAGACGCTCGACGGCGAGCTGCGCCCCCTGATCCAGGGACTGTAGTCGATCACGATATCAATATCCGATACACCTTCCGGAAAGAGCGATGACGACACGACATGATGCTCTGCGGCGTCGGTGGAGAGTTCCGATGCTCCACCTCCTCTGCGCGACCATGACGCTGGCCGTGGTCGCCTGTTCCGAGGAGAACCTCGGTCCCGCCGGAGACGACGAGAACGTCAACTCCGGCGGCGGCCTGACGGTGTACAATGCCACCAGCAACGCCTTCACCTTTCCCGCTCCCGGCCTGAGCGGCGAGGATATGGATCTGCACATGGAGGGGGATGCGGCGTTCGAGGCCACCTACGTCACCTTCCCGGCAGTCGTCAACCCGGGGCTGGGGCCGGTCTACAACAACACGTCGTGCGTCGGCTGTCATGCCCGCGACGGTCGGGGACGACCGCCGGAGCCGGGGGACAGACTCTCCTCGATGCTCTTCCGCATCAGCTCCGTCGGGAGCGCTCCGCAGGGGGGACCGCAGGCGGTGGATGGGTTCGGCACGCAGCTTCAGGATAGAGCGGTGATCGGGCGCGCGGCGGAGGGACGTGTCGAGATCGTCTATACCGAGCGCGAGGTGATTCTGGGGGATGGAAGCGTCGTATCGCTGCGCGAGCCGACCTACAGGATCGTCGACAGTTATCGCCCGCTCCCCGCCGGTACGATGCTCTCGCCGCGCGTCGCGCCGCCGATGATCGGTCTGGGGCTGCTGGAGGCGGTGCCGGACGAGGCGCTCCTGGCGCTCGCCGACGCATCGGACCGCGATGGGGACGGAATCAGCGGCAGACCCAACATGTCGTATCATGTCGAGTCGGGGGAGATGAAACTGGGGCGCTTCGGCTGGAAGGCCGCCACCCCCGGCCTGCGGCAGCAGACGGCCGGGGCGTTCAGCGAGGATATGGGGATCACCTCCTCCATCTTCCCCCAGGAGTCATGCCAGGGGCAGCCGCAGTGGGATACGAGCGGTTCCTACAGGCTGGAGGCGAACGAGTCGGCCGTGACGTCGATCACCCATTACGCCCGCACGCTCGGCGTCCCGGCCCGTCGCATGGCGACGAACCCGACGGTGCGCCGCGGCAGGACGCTCTTCATGGAGGCGGGCTGCGGTTCATGCCATCTCCAGACGCTCAGAACGGGGCAGTCCGATATTCCACAGCTGGCGAACCAGACGATCCACCCCTATACCGATCTTCTTCTGCACGACATGGGGGAAGGGCTCGCCGACAACCGCCCCGATTTCACCGCCGACGGCCGCGAGTGGCGCACCGCCCCTCTCTGGGGGATCGGCCTCACCCGCGTCGTCAACGGACATACCTACTTCCTGCACGACGGCCGCGCCCGTTCGCTGATCGAAGCGATCCTCTGGCACGGAGGGGAAGCCGGGAAGGCGCGCGAGTACGTGCGGAAGCTCAACACGACGGACAGGGGAGCGCTGATCGCCTTTCTGGAGTCGTTGTAGAGATAGATCCGACGCGAAGAGTCAACGGGAACGGGGGCACGGCATCCATTGCCGTGCCCCCGTTCATATCGTACAATGACCGACTCAGTCTCAGTATGTCGCCATTGCGCTCCCTTCCATCGTCTCGACGTCGGCGGCGTCGGAACCGCTGGTGCTCTGGCCGTCCGAGTCGTCCGTATCGGCCTCGGCGTACGGGCTGTGGCGCGGCAGGTCGGTGGAGATGAGAGGATTCGGGCCGGAGACCTTCGGCCAGATGATCATCTCAGGCGTGGTGCCGAGCTGTTCCATGACCCGGGTGAGCTTCCGATGCAGCCGCTGGCGCTGCGCCTCCACAATCTTCTGCTCCTTGGGGTCGAGCTGCTCGAAGACGGAGGGGAAGGCGAGGTTCGTTATCTCCAGCGGATCGTCGGAGGTGTCGTAGAGTTCGTACTCCGGCTGCGCTCCCGTGTAGATATCGTAATAGACCGCATACTTCCACTGCTTCTCCACGATCGCGCGGATGTGATTGGCGCCCGGCACGTAGAAGTAGAGATCGTCGTAGGTGAAGTGGATGTAGTCCTGCACATGCGAGTTCGGGTTCTGAAGTATCGGAGTGAGATCCTTCCCCTTGAAGATCCAGCGCTCGGGATCGGGAACGTCGGCGATCGCCGCCAGGGTCGGCATGATATCGATCAGGCCGGCGAGCGAGTCGGTGCTCTCGGCGTGGGGATACAATATCGGATTGGAGATAATAAACGGAACGTTCAGGGTCTCCCGGTAGATGTTGTACATCTTCTGCCGCTGGCGTCCGTGGGACATCGCCATATCGCCGTGGTCGCTGATCCGGAAGACGACGGTCTCTTCCGTCATGCCCCGCTCGTCGAGCTTGTTGAGCACCTTCAGCATCTCCTTGTCCACCACGCTGCAGAGGTACGCATAGAAGCGGCAGTAGCCGAGCTGCGCCTCGGTATCCTGGGCGGTGATCGGTCCGTTGCCGGCGTTGCTGATGATCCGGAACTCCGCCTGGGCCTTCGGTTTCGTGGCGAGCGATTCGTCGACGGTCGGCGGCGTATCGATCGGGAGGTTCATGAACTGGTCGTCGCTGTAGCCGGCCGCCTGGTAGAGCGGCACCTGCTGACCGTCGATCGTGACGTACGCGCCGCCGGTGCCGGGATAGGCGAGGACGTCGTGCGGGTTCACCAGCGAGACGATCAGGCAGAACGGTTTATCGGAATCGTAGGTATCGAGGAAATGGAGCGCGCTCTGCCGTCTGGTGATCTCCGGCGGCAGATAGCCGTACTTGGCCGACTGTCCGTTGCCGTCGATGAAGCGCCCGTCGTTGTTGATGCTCCCGCCGCCGATGTTCGCAACCGCCATGTTGTCGCCGGCATCGGGCATTCCCCAGCCGTCGAATCCCCATCGCTCCGCGATATGGAGGGAGTCGACCTCGGTCCAGTACTTCTGTCCGAGCGGGACGCTGTACTGCGCCGGTTTCTGGAGATGCCACTTCCCCTTGAAGACGACGTTGTAGCCGGCGGTCTTCAGCATCTTCGCCATGTTCTGGAGGCGGCTCGCCATGCCGCGCTGCCGCTGTTCGGCCATCGTCAGGGTGCTCTGGTTCGGGTTGCCGCTCATGTTGTCGAACTCGAGCACTTCGGTGACGCCGTGCTGCGCGGGATAGAGGCCGGTGAACATGGTGACGCGGCTGGGAGAGCAGGTGCAGGAGTTGGTGAAGCCGCGGTTGAAGGTCAATCCGTTCGCCTTCAGGCGGCGCATCGCCGGCAGGTTCTCTTCCTCCCAGCCCGCGGGCCAGTAGGGATGCGCGCTCTGCTGATCGCTGATCAGGATCACGATGTTCGGTCGCCGTCGTAGATCGCCGTATGGCATACGAACCCTCCTCACGTGTAATGGTTATGGTAGATCGGAACGCCCTGTGCGGAGCCGCATGCGCGATGAGAGGTGCATCGTGCGGCACGTGCGCCGCATCGGGGTCATGAAGATCGAGTTGAGATCGATACGAACCGGCCGGTTGCAGGTCCGTGCGAAGAATCTATCGCAGTATACGAAAGATTCGGGGATATCGTAGTCGGAGAGTGTTTGGGGAAGGGGACATCGGATGCTTCGTCCTTTGATCTGAAATGCTCATCTTCTCCCATGACCATCTTTTACTCCGACTCCTATACCGTCGAGCTCCCTCCCGGTCACCGCTTCCCGATGCGAAAATATCGTATGCTGAGGGAAGCCCTGCTGGCCAATGGGGTGGTCGCGGAGAAGGAACTGCATGAGGCGGTTCCCGTGGAGCCGGAGGAACTGCTCTGTGCGCACACCTCCGGATACGTCGAGAGCTTCGTGGCGGGGAGGGTCGATCCGAAGATCGTCCGGCGGATCGGCATCCCCTGGAGCCCCGCGTTCGTCAGGCGGTCGCTGGCGTCGGTCGGGGGGACGCTCGGGGCGGCGTATGCGGCGTTGAAGGAAGGGATCGCGGGGAACCTCGCCGGCGGCACCCATCATGCGTTTCCGGACTACGGCGAGGGCTACTGCGTCTTCAACGATATCGCCGTCGCGGGGTGTACGCTGCTGGGCCTGGGACTTGCGCATCGCATTGCCGTCATCGATCTGGATGTGCATCAGGGGAACGGCACGGCCGCCCTCTTCATGAACGAGCCGCGTGTCTTCACCTTCAGCATGCACGGCCGGAACAACTTTCCCTTCACCAAGATCCCCTCGACGCTCGATCTGCCGGTGGAGGATGGAACCGGAGACGACGAATACCTGACGCTGCTGGAACAGGCGCTCCCGCGGGTTCTCCGCTTCAATCCTGATGTGATATTCTATCAGGCCGGTGTCGATCCCCTCGTTCACGATACGCTGGGGCGGTTGAAGATGTCCCACGCGGGGCTCATGGAACGGGATCGCATGGTGCTGAGCGTCGCGCGGGAAGGGGAGATCCCGATCGTCCTCACGCTCGGCGGCGGCTACTCACGGCCGATCGAGGAGACGGTGAAGGCGCATGTGGGGACGTATCGTGTCGCGAAGGAGCTCTTCAAGCTCTGACCCCACCCCATGCTACAGTTCTTTGCTGCCGCCCCCCGTGGCTGCGGCGTTCGGGCGGTTCTTGTAATTTGACCCGGTTCGTACACGATCTCAGCCGGTATCACGTTTCCGATGGGTACACTTCTCACGACAATCGCGGCGCGACTTCATCCTCTGGAGCTGGCGAACAAACGCTTCTGGCTTGCAGTCCTGAGGCGGATATGGCATAACAGGCCGCTGGCGAAGAAGCTCGACCCGGCCTCGGTCCGCCGCGTCCTCTTCATCCGCTATGACGTCATCGGCGATATGATCACCACGCTCCCGACGATCGAGCGGCTCAAGCGGCTGAACCCGGCAATCGAGATCGATGTGCTCGCCTCCCCCGCGAACCGCAGGATCATCGAGCACGATCCGAACGTCAGCCGGATCTTCATCCGTCATCGTTCCCTCGTCCCCTTTCTGGAGGAGCTGAAGAAGATGCGCCGGCGGAAGTACGATGTCGTCATCCCCTGCATCTTCGGCAGCACCTCCATCGTCGGGATCTTCTCCAACCTGATCGGCGGCCCGAAGGCGGTGAAGGCGACGATATGGCGGGGGGAGAGATACGACTTCCTCTTCAACGTCCAGTCGATGGCGGCGTATCATCAGAGGTCGTACTGGGACAGGATGCTCTACATCCTCCCCGACACGTTCGATTTCGACTTCGATCCCGACGACGTCCGTCCCTACATAGCGATCGACGAGGGCTCGCACGCCGCCGCCGAACGCAACCTGGCGGCGCTCGGGCTCCTCTCCGGCGGGTTCGTCCTCCTGAACCTCTCGGTCCGGAGGGAGCGGAACAGATGGTCGCGCGAGGGGTACGATTCCCTCATCTCGGCGCTTCTCGCCCGTGATCCCGAACGGCCGATCCTCCTTCTCAGCACGGCCGAGGAGGCGGGGCTGGCCCGGGAGATCATCGCGACGCACGGCGCCGGGGGACGGATCGTGATCTACCCGGCAACCGGGAATGTGCTGGAAGTGATCAGTGTTATCGGGAGGAGCCGACTCGTCGTTACACCCGACACCGGCGTCGTCCACATGGCGGCGGCGACGGGAAGACCGGTGATGACGCTCTACGCCGACGAACGCGCCGCGGGGGACTGGGCCCCCTACAGAGTTCCGTACCGGGCCCTCTTCGCCGACTGGAAGCCGGTTTCCACGATCCCCCCCGAAGAGGCGGTCGCCGCCCTGAACGATCTGCTGGACGAAATCGAAGGGCGCGATTGAGGCGTTGAACGGGGTCCCGGTCCGCAGGTATATTCGGCGCCTCTCTCCGGCACGGAGAAACCGTAGACGCATACGATATTCAACACACGATACAAGGAGCAGCCAGTGGCAAACGACGTAGAGGCGGTAAAGGCACTTCAACAGTCGTACAGTGCGATCCGCCGTGAGATCGGGAAGGTGATCGTCGGGCAGGATGCGATCATCGAGCAGTTGCTGATTTCCCTCCTCGCCCGCGGCCACTGCCTGCTGGTGGGGGTTCCCGGGCTTGCCAAGACGCTGCTGATCAGAACGCTGTCGGAGGTGCTCGATCTCTCCTTCAACCGCGTCCAGTTCACCCCCGACCTGATGCCGAGCGACATCACCGGCACCGAGGTGATCGAGGAGAACAGGACGACGGGGGAGAAGATCTTCAGGTTCGTCAAGGGGCCGATCTTCTCCAACATCGTGCTGGCCGACGAGATCAACCGTACGCCGCCGAAGACGCAGGCGGCGCTCCTGGAGTCGATGCAGGAACATCACGTCACGGCCGCCGGGCAGACCTATCCCCTCCCCGAGCCTTTCTTCGTCCTCGCCACCCAGAACCCGATCGAACAGGAGGGAACCTATCCCCTCCCTGAAGCGCAGCTCGACCGCTTCATGTTCAACCTCTGGCTCGACTACCCCTCGTTCGCCGAGGAGGTGCAGATCGTGAAGCAGACGACGGCGGGGGCGGTTCCGAGACTGGAGAAGGTGATGAACGGAATGCAGATCATGGCGGCCCAGGATCTCGTCCGCCGTGTCCCCGTGGCCGACAACGTCATCGAGTACGCGGTCCGGCTGGTCGCCAACACCCGCCCCCGCATGAACGGCTCGCCGAAGTTCATCAACGATCTGCTCGGCTACGGCGCCGGGCCGCGCGCGTCGCAGTATCTGATTCTGGGAGCCAAGACGCGGGCGGTGCTTCAGGGACGGTTCTCGCCGGAGGCGGAGGATGTCCGCGCCGTTGCGCTGCCGGTGCTGCGCCATCGTATCGTGACGAACTTCAATGCCGAGGCGGATAACATCACGCCGCAGGAGATCGTGTCGCGACTTATGGAAGCGGTGAAATAGTTGCAGCCGTCGAACGGGGAAGGGCCGATCGTTCGCGATCGGCCCGTTACTCCAGCGCCTCCAGCAGCCGCCGCTTCATCCGTTCCGGCTTGAACTCCTCCAGCCGTCCCTCCGGATAGGTCGCAACGTGACGATAGAACTCGGCGTCGTTCACAAGGCGGCGGCCTATCTCCACCGCCCTGTCGAGGTCGAACGCGTCGTCGACGGTCGTCTCCGGGAAGAGCTCCCGCCAGTGTGTCGTGGAACGGGTCGTGATGATCGGGATGCGGAGCGCGGCGGCGTCGAGCAGATAGCGTCCCCAGGTGTAGCGCTCGTCCAGGTTCAGCCAGAGATATGCCGAGGCGTTGGCGGGGAAGTATTCCTCCAGTCCCGTCGCCTGCCGTACCTCCAGGTTCGGATCGTCGTAGAGTTCCTTCGCCCGGTTCATGTATCGTTCGGCCGTCAGCTCCCGTTCCCCTCTGATCAGAGCGGGAACGAGCGTGTTCAGCCGTCTGTGGAATCTGTGCTCGTACCCGTAGCAGGGGATGCCGATATCTCGTGCAACGATTCTATCGTTCCAGCGGCGCAGCAGATAGGGGCAGAGGAACGCCTCGCGACGGCGGCGATCGAACGGGACGATGAACCGTTCCACCCTCTCCACCGGATACGGTATTCCGATATATTCAACCCTTGCGGAGGTGAGGCGGCGGAAGAAGCCGAGCGTGTTGACGTTGATGCAGTCGACAAGATCGGACCGGTCCAGAACCGCGCGGATATGCGGCATCGGCGTCAGATAGTCGAGAAGATTTCCTTCGGTCAGCGTCACCCATTTCACCGAGGCGGGGCGGTCGTCGGAGAGTTCGGCGAGACGCTGAAGCGTGCCGAGTTCGGTGTCGGCGATAACAATATCGCAATGCTCCAGATCGGAACGGCGTGCCAGATGGGTGGAGAGATATTCGCCGCCGAACGCATGAACCCACGCCTCGATCCCGTTCGCCGTTGCTTCACGATCCGTTCGTTCGGAGGCGCGCCAGCGTTCGCGCTCGGCGCCCAGAACGACGACACGGGGCTGTGATGATCGAATGCTCACGGAAGAGATCGCGGATGGTTGGGCGGAAGGTCCCCGATCGGCACGCCGGAGATCAACGGCGTCCCCGGAAGAGGATGCGCTTGAAGGGATAGAAATAGGGACGCGACGGGTCGAGCCGCGCCATCAGACGCTCGCGATAGCGCGCCAGGAAGGTCTCGTACATCTCGAGCGAAAGCCGCCGCTGATAATATGTGAGGAGCGTCCCCTTCACCCACTCCACCACCTCCTCTCGCGAGGCGAGATGATGCCCGTAGACCTGAAGCCGCACATGCTGCTCGCTGTATCCCAGCCTGTCGAGCAGGGTCGCGTATTCCTCGGGGGCGAGGACCGATGTCCCTCTCGGGACGTTGCCGAGCGCCTCGGCGAACGGTTCCTCCATCGCGATCTCCGCCGCCGCCAGATGCGACGGGTGGTCGTGGTTGGCGGGAACCTGCACGGCGAGCTCTCCCCCCGGAGCAAGACTCTCCGTCAGCCGTTCGATCACCGCCCGATTGTCCGGAACCCACTGCAGCGCCGCGTTCGAGAAGATGAGATCGTATCCCCCCGGCTCATGAAACGTCCCGATCTCTCCAAGCTCGAACCTGAGTCCGGAACCGGCGAACGGGGCGCTCTTGGCGAGCATCGCCGGGGAGTTGTCGATTCCGATCGTCTCCCGTGCCCCAAGCCTCTCATGAAGAAGCTTCGTCAGCTCCCCCGTGCCGCAGCCGAGGTCGACGACCCTCATGCCGGGGACCGGTTCCACAAGAGCGAGAAGGTCGTGAAAGGGCCTGCTCCGCTCGTCGCGGAACCGTTCGTACTGATCGGGATTCCAGGCATCGGCCGGACGGCCGGGGGCGGGTGTCATGCTCTTCTGCATGTCGATGCTGATGTTCAGACCGGTCCTGTTCAGACGGCGACGCCGATCGCTGCCAGAATGCGCTCCTGCACATCCTCGATCTCCCCCAGACCGTTGATCTCCGTCACCAGTCCCTGGCGGCGGTAGTGGTCGAGCACCGGAGCGGTCTCATCCTCATAAATTTTGAGTCTGCGCTTGATCACCTCTTCGGTGTCGTCCACACGGCCGCGCTTCAGGGCACGCCCGGTCAGCTCCTCCTCGGGAGCGATCAGGAAGACGACATGGTCGATGCGGCAGTTCTTCTCCGCCATCGCGGCGTCGAGCGATTCGGCCTGAGCCAGATTGCGCGGGTAGCCGTCGAGGATATATCCCCGCTCGCAGCTCGGGGCGTCCAGAGCCTCAAGCGCGATCGCGGTGGTGACCTCGTCAGGGACGAGAATGCCGTTGTCGGCGTATTCCTTCACTTTCAGGCCGAGCTCGGTTCCTGCGGCCTTTGCTGCGCGGAAGATCTCGCCGGTGGAGATGTGGGGTAGGTCCAGACGCTCGGCAAGCTTGACAGCCTGCGTTCCTTTGCCGACTCCGGGTGGGCCAAACAGAATGATGTTCATAGCCGTGTCTGTAATAGAGGGAGCCTCGTGGAGAGGCGCGTGGGGGGTAATATCAGAATTCCGGGGGGAATTTGCTAGGTGCCTCTCTGGGGGGGAGAAGAAGAGAAATAAACAGGGAGTCACAGAGGGCACAGAGTTTAAGAGAAGAGAGTTTAAGAGAAGAGAGGGGTCAGGGGGAGATGGTGAGGAGTACGGTGTTGGTGAGGTGGTGGGATATGGGGGAGTGAGGGGGGAGGGAGGTTGCGGTTCTGTTTCCCTCGACCTTGATCGTGGCGTTCGTGACGGTGCGGAGATGAGCGGCGATCCGCTCGGCGACCGTGGTGGGGGCGCCGGGGAGAGCGGGGGTGATGGTGAGCTCTCCCTCGATCTCTGTCGGGAGTACCTTCCCGACCTCCGATTCGGTCAGGAGCCATGTGGAGATCGTCCTCTCCGTGGAGCCGGGCGCCGTCTCGAACTGAAGCTCGTCCTCTGCTTCGGCGCGACGGCCGGTCGAGTCGATCGCCACCATCTTCACGGCCAGCGGGCCGGGTGTTTTCCCCTCCTTCATGTCGGCAAGGACCATCGCGATGTTCAGATCTCCATTCTGAAGTCCGTCGCTCGACTGGCCGGCGATCTCCCTCCCTCCGTGCCGGAACGCGATCGACCACTTCCTGACCCCGCTCTCCGCGTCGATCTCCGGCTCCACATGGATGCGCGGCCCCACATGCCGGATCTCCGTCCATGCTCCGTTCAGCATGTCGGATCCGTTCCTGAACAGCCCGTCGATCCGTACGTCGTCGGCTCCCCTTCCTTCAGCTTCATCTCCCGGGTCGCTCTTCTCCGCGATCGTAACGGCGTCGGGGGAGCATCCCCGGACGTCGATCAGATAGGCGGCGATCGCGGCGGCACGTCGGGCTCCGAGCTCCTCGTCCGTTCCGCCGGGAACCAGGCGGACCCGGGCCGTTTCCCCCGACCTGAGCCGCAATGCGGTCAGATTCAGGATATGGCGCTGGAGATCTATCGGGTCGAGATGCGACAGGGAGTCGAGCGTGATCTGCGCGTTTTCAGCTTCTTCCGTCCCGATATAATCGGGGTGGATATCGGCGGAGCCCGGCGCGAACCCGACGGCGGGGATGGGACGCATATACCGGCGGTGCGTCGTCGACTCGCTCCGGATGATCGCGGTCTGAGAGCGCTCTCCATTCTCACTTATCGCATAAAGATCTATTGAGGCGGTCGGGGGCGGGGTCCGGATAAGATCCTTCTGCCGCTCCTCGTGCTCATCCTCATCGTCGAACCGGTAGGTCAGCCCTATGCCTGCTCCCAGCGACAGCTCGTACCAGTTCGATTTGTAGCCCGAGGATGGGGTAAGGAGATGCCCCTCTCCCTCCAGCTCCAGCCGGACGGCGAGCGGTCCGCTGAGAGGGAGCGGATAGGCTGCTCTGAGCACGGCCCCTATCGACGTTACATAGCTGTCGGAGATGCTCGATCCGTCGTCGATGACGAGGATTCTTCCCGAATCGAGTGTCGGGTACCGCTCCGGGTTGGCGAACCTGGCGTCCCTGTTATTGAAGCTGAGCGTGATCATCGAGGAGGTCATGTTCCGCATCTCCACGGTCGGACCTGCCTGGATCTCGATCCCCAGGCCCGATCGCCAGCCGAGTGTTGCCTCGATCTCCAGAGAACTCACCGTCATATCGAATTTCCTCACGATCCCGATGCTGACCGGTTCGTTGGAGTTCGGCATGAGCACCAGTTGCTCAGGCATGGAATCGGTGAAATGTCCCCCGGATCGTCCGATCCCCGTCCGCGCCGCCAGGAAAAAGGGGCTGGGGAAGAGCGATCGCGTCCGCACCTCCAGCCATCCCTTCCGTCGTGTCCCCCGCTGGTTGTACTTCTTATGGATGTTCGAAGTCGGCCGTATCTCCAGGCTGGCCTCCCCTTCATAGTAGGTGAACCCGCCTCCCAGCGATGAGATCGACCATTGCGCCGATGCCTCGGCCGCGCTCCCTGTGCCGATCACTGCAACGAGAAGAAGCGGGAAGGGACGCAGGCTTGAATATCGATTCGCGATTTTTCGAGGGCTCTTCATGGCAGGGTCCTGAATACTGATGCTGCGGGAGCGGATCGGGCGACGACGGACTCTGTCACGTCTCATGCTCCTGCGGGGTCTTTGAGCGAAAGACCGGAACGCTCCGCGAACCTGACCTCGATCGATTTTTTCCGGGGGGATGTCAGGCGGAGCGGGTCGGCCGGGTCTTTCCGTGCGAAGATCATTCGGCAACGGATCACGGGTTCATGAGCCGTCAGACAGCAGCAGTCGTCGATATCGCCAAGGCCTTTGTTCCGGAAGGGACGGGAGAGCGCGTGGAGACGGCGTCCAGCGACGCCGCTCTGTTCGCCCGCTTCATGGCGGGGGAGAACGCCGCGCTCGTTGAACTCTTCGACCGGCACGACAGACGGCTCCATGTCTACTGTCTGAAGGTGCTGGGGAACAGCGAGCAGGCGCGGGATGTGACGCAGGAACTCTGGGTGCGGGTGCTTCGGATGCGGGAGCGTCCGCGGACGGTCGCCAATCCGGTCGGGTTTTTTCTGAAGGTCGCCCGGAACCTCTGTCTGAACCAGAAGGCGGCGCGGCGTTCGTACGAATCGCTGGACGATATTCCCGACGGCCGCCATCCCTTCGATACGCCGGAGAGGGAATCGGAGCTTCAGGACCTGGTGTTTATGTCGCTGGACGAGCTTTCGTTCGACGATCGCGAGCTGCTGATCCTGAACGTCTACTGCGGCTACAGACTCGATGAGATCGCCGGCATGCTCGGCAGATCGCCTGAAGCCTTGTGGAAACGGGCATCGCGGGCACGGAAGAGGCTTCGCGAACTCGTCATGAAAAAGATGTAGATGCGATATGCATGTCTGCCCGATGCGGGTAGAACGAACCGAGGGTTCACCGGAGAGATCATGGACTGCGACCGATTGATCGACAACTATATGAACGGCAGGATGTCGGCGGCGGAGGAACGGGAGTTCTTCCGTCGGCTCGACGTCGATCCGATCCTTCGCCGTGCGTTCGAGACGGAGCGGACGATTTCCGGGGCTCTGCTCCGCGACCGTTCGGCGCTCCCCCCCGCCGATCCGGGCTCAAGGGTGCGGCTTCTCGCGCTTCTGGCCGCGCTCCCCGCCGGCGCGGGGGGGGCGGGCCGGATGGCCGGGAAGTTCACGAAGACCGGCTCCGCCGCCCTCAAGGGGACGATCGCGACGGTCGTGGCGGGTGGGATCTCCGTCGGGATCTATACGGCGGTTCGGTTCGATCAGTCGCTCCACGATCTTCCGACCGCAGAGCAGGAGATTATCGTGGCACGGCCTGAACCGCTTCCGCCGCCTGCTGTCGTGCCGGCTCCTTCCGAACATATCGTACCCGTGACGGCGCCCGCCGTCGAGCCGTCTCGTGCTTCCTCCGTGCCGGTCCATGTCGTATCGGAGGATACGATCGTCACGCTCTTCTCTTCCGCGTCGGCTCGGGAGCCGGTCGTTCTCGCGCCTGAGGTGAATCCGGAGGTCCTTCCGGTCGCGCCCACGGTCGTCCGGGCGATTCCTTCGATACGATCGACCGACAGCGTGAACCTGAACATCACCATCGACACCGGAAAGCTGAACGGGCGGGCAGGGAGAGCGGAAGAGGTTTCGGAGAGCGCGTCGGAGGAGAACTAGTCGGGCGCGCTCCGGCACCACATCGTCACGTTTCGCGTTATACTTGCCGTAGTCTCCTTATCAGGAATCGTGCGGCCAATGAACAGAGAGAAAACGGAACAACGGTCGGAACATGTCACGGACGGATGGTTCTCTCGCGAGAGGATACTTCCGGTCGTTCTGCTGATCGCCACGGCGTTCGTCTTCTATCTCTGCTGGCTTCTTATCCAGCCGTTCGTCGCGGTCCTCTCATGGGCAGTGGCGCTCGCCGTGATCGGGCGTCCGATGCATGAATGGATCGCCGCGAAGATCCCTCGCAAGGGACTTGCCGCCGGTCTCGCCGTCCTCATCGTCGCCCTCGTCATCGTTCTCCCCGGCTACTTCGTGACGCAGAGTCTGGTGGGTGAGGCGATAGAAGGGGGGAAGCTGCTGAGGGAGGTTCTGGCGACCGGACGGTGGCAGGCGGTGGTTTCGGGGAACGCGACGCTGGAGTCGATCTTCCAGTGGCTGAGGGGAGGATTCAACCCGGAGAAGCTGCTGGAGCAGGCAGCAGCATATCTCTCCACGATGATCATGTCGGCGGTCGGCGGCTCGGTGACGGTCATGTTCCAGCTTCTGATCGTCCTCTTCTCCCTCTTCTATTTCTTTCGTGACCGGGCGGCCTTCGGCGGTGTCGTCAGAGGACTCCTCCCGCTTTCACAGGGAGAATCGAGAAAGATCTTCCGGCGGGTTTCGGAAACCATTCACGCCACCATCTACGGCACGCTCGCCGTGGCGTTCATCCAGGGGCTTCTCGGGGGGCTGATGTTCTGGTGGCTCGGTCTGCCGGTGCCGATTCTCTGGGGGGTCGTGATGGCGCTGCTGGCGGTCGTCCCGATCTTCGGAGCCTTCATGGTCTGGATCCCGGCCGCCCTTCTTCTGGCGCTGGAAGGGGACTGGACCAAGGCGATCATCCTCACCCTCTGGGGCTCGGTCGTCGTCGGCCTGGTCGACAACCTCCTCTATCCCGTCTTCGTCGGCAACAGAATCCGGCTCCATACGCTGCCGGTCTTCTTCTCCATCGTGGGAGGATTGATCGCGTTCGGAGCTTCCGGGCTTATCGTGGGGCCTGTCGTCCTCTCGGTGGCCGACGGGCTCGTGCATCTCTGGAGGGTCAGGATGGACAGGGTGGAGGCGGCGGAGGCGGAGGCCGCGTCATGAAGCGCGGGCGATCCTCTCACTTCCCCTTGTATGTCATGATATCGATCACCGCGCCCGATCCGTCGTAGAGTCTTGCCGTGTCCGGTTCGGCGTTGTTCCAGATCCATCGGTTGCCGGCCAGGTTCAGGGCGAACGTCGTATCGTTCGTGCCGCCGGCCGGTCCGGCGTGGGTGTAGACGTAGAGGCGGCCGTGGATCGCGTCGGGAAGCGCGTACCGCTGGTTGGCGTCTCCCGCGTCGAGCATCCATCCCGCGGTCGATATATCACCCCGCGATTCGATGATGATCCACTCGTCGTTGATCCCCGCCCGCTCGCTGTTCGTTCCCTGATTGTAATAGATCGCGGTGAGCTGCGCGCCGCCGCGTCCCTCGTCATAGGTCTTCCTGGCGACCGGAAGTTGCAAGGTATCGACCGGGTCCGGGTCGGGAGCGACCTGATAGGATGGGGCGGATGAGGAGCATGCCGCCAGCAGCAGGACGGCGAGAAAGAGGGAGACCGCGGCAGGTATCATGAGGTCCGGAGGGTTGGAATAAACGGAAGGAAGAATCGGCCGCAATATACACATCTCTGCTTGCGATTCATGACGAGGCGTGTCGCCCCGCTATCCCGCCGTCGGAACTTCCAGCCTCAGAGCCTCCCGCCGGATCATATCGAGTACGATATTCGCGGCACGCGTCCGCACGGTCGGCCGTTCCTTCCCCAGCAGAAATTTCTTCGAGACGATCCCCTGTTCCGTTGCCACCGCGATCCAGACCGTCCCGACCGGCTTGGTGTCGGTAGCTCCGCCGGGGCCGGCGATGCCGGTGACCGCGGCGGCGATGTCGGCGCCGAAGCGGTCGCGTGCTTCCCGCGCCATCGTCTCGGCGACCTCACGGCTCACGGCGCCGTAGGCGAGGAGCATATCGGAGGGGACACCGAGGAAGGTCTCCTTCGCTTCGTAGGCGTAGGCGATGATCCCTCCCAGGAAATAGGTGCTGCTGCCGGGGATATCGGTCAGGAGCGCGCCGATCATCCCTCCGGTGCATGATTCGGCCATGGCGAGCGTCAGTCCCCGCTCGGTCAGCAGGTCCCCGAGGGCGGCGGCGAGCGACTCGTCCCGGTCGGCCACGATCCATTCTCCGGCCCGCTCGCGGATTCCGGTCAGGAGGCGGGTGTAGCGTCCGTGCAGCTCGGGATCGTTCCCCCGGCGCATCGCACGGAGCCGTATGCCGCCGGTGGAGGGGAGGAACGCCAGCGTGAGGTCGGCCCCCAGCAGGTCGTTGAGATCGGCGAGCGAGTCGGCCAGTGCCGACTCGGTGGGACCGAAGATGAGGAAGGTGGTCTGTTCGATCTCGTCGGCCGACGCCGCGAGCTCCGGAAGGATGCCGTCGTTGAAGATCCCCTTCAGTTCATCGGGGACGCCGGGGAGCGCGTAGATCCTGGCCGACCCGACGGTGCAGGCAAGCCCCGGCGCGCTGCCGTGATGGTTCGGAAGGGTCCGGCAGGCGGAGGGAGCCAGCGCCTGGCGGATGCTCCGTTCGTTCAGTTCGATCCCTCGATCGGCGAAGCGGCGTTTGATCAGTTCGAGCTGTTCCTCGTCCATCCGCATGTCGCAGCCGAGCATGTCGCAGAACGCCTCGCGCGTCACGTCGTCATGGGTGGGGCCGAGTCCTCCGCCGGCGATCACCACGTCGGCCGCCGCCGCCGCCGCTTCGATCTCCTTCCGGATCAGTTCGCGATCGTCGCCGATCACGATGGTCCGGGTTACCGTCACACCGATTTCCGTCAGCCGTGCGCCGAGCCACGATGCGTTGGTGTTGACGACCTGCCCTATCAGCAGTTCATCTCCGATCGAAATGAGAATGGCGTTCATGATGGATGGAAATGCCGCCTCAGGCTCCGTTCTCCTGAAGGAATCCGCTGACGAGCCCGACGAGTTTCAGGCCGTACCAGATGATATGCGCGGCGATGTTGGCGTAGATGGCGGCGAAGATGTCGTCGACCATGATTCCGGCCGCCCCTTCCTTTCTGTCGAAATAGCTGGCGGGCCAGAGTTTCGCGATGTCGAATGCCCGGAAGACGAAAAAGGAGATCACCGCCCACTGCCACATCGGCTGACCGACGATGAGGAACGATGCGAGCGTGATCCACTGGCCGGCGAACTCGTCGATGGTGACGAAGCTCGGGTCCTTCCCCAGAATATCCTCGCACGGTCCCACCAGCAGCAGCCCGACGATGAACGCCACGGCGGCGGCTCCCAGAAGGACAAGTGGGTGCGAGAAGCCCGGAATGAAGTAGAAGAGGGTCGCGACGGCGCTTGCCACGGTTCCGGAGGCGATCGGGGAATTCCCCGTGAAGAGACCGCCGACGATCAGTTGCTTCCAGAAGGGAAAGCCCTGCTTACGAAGGAGTGCGGACGACGTTGCCATTGGAGAAGGTCAGTAGATGCCGATTCTCTATGAGATACTGCGCGGCGGTGACGAGAGAAAGGATCGTCAGCACGATCATCGAGCCGTCGATCAGCCAGGGGGCGAGCAGGCGTTCGATCACCGTCCGGTCGATATAGCCCCCGAGCCACTGGATATTATGCAGGGTGAAGGCGGCCACCACGTACCAGAGGAAGACGAGCTGCATCGCCGTCTTCCATTTCGCGAGGCGGCTGGTGACCACCGGCTGCCTCCGGCGATCGGCGACGATCCGGAGAACCGTGACCAGGAGGTCGCGTCCCACCACGACCAGAACCATCCAGAAGGAGAGACGTCCAAGAAAGACGAACGCGAAGAACGCCGAGCCGATCAGCACCTTGTCGGCCAGCGGGTCGAAGAACCGGCCGAAACTCGACATGGCATTATACTTGCGCGCATACCATCCGTCCCACCAGTCGGTGAGGGCGGCCAGCAGAAAGATCGCGGCCGACAGCTGCACCAGAATCCCGTCGTTGCTCAACATGAGCCAGATGAAGAGAGGCGTCAGGAGGATTCGGGAGCCGGTAATGATATTCGGGAGGTACTCGGGCTTCATGGACCGTGCCGTCCGGTTTCGATATCGGAGTGCATGATGGGGGCCGACGTGAACGACCGGCCGTGGTCGGACGACCGTGGCCGGATGCCACGCAAAGGTAATGAACGCGGTCGGAGTATTGCGGGTTCCTCCCCGCAGTGCTTAATTTTTTTCCCCTCGTCGCGTCATGTAGTGCGGTGAATCCCCGAAACGACGCATCCAGAGGGGGCGTCTCGAATTCTTAACATATCAGCATGCGGTATCTCAACCTCTGTTCCATCTCGTTCCCTCTTCCCCTGGTCCTTGCGGCTCTCTTCGTCATGGGGGGCGTCTCCCAGACGGCCCGCGGCCAGAGCCTTGCCGATTTCGGCGAGTTCTACCTCTCCATGAGGATCAACGGCATGGAACGGCTCGTCTTCTGCCGTCCCACCGAGGCGCCGGCGAAGGAGTCGGAAGCGTTCGGTGTGCGGAGGGATACGAACGGGAATCCGGTGGAGGTGATGCGGTTCTTCTTCGGGAACCCGCATACCAGGAAGGGATGGACCATCATGCGGATCACCTATCTCACCTCCGATTCGGTCGGCACCATCCTCGAGCGCCGCACCTTCCACACCGCGAACGGGGCTCCGATGGAGGTCGGGTACGCTTTCGGGGAGGAGATCCTCTACAGGAAGAACGGGGAGATCGTCCGTCAGCGTCTGCTCGACCGGAACGACGATCTTCTCGGCAAGGTCCCGATCGTCAGCCAGAGTCGGTTCATGTACCTGGAGTCGGGGCTCATCGAACGGGAGTGGCGCTTCGCCAGCGGCAAGATGCACTGGGGGACGAACGGAGACGGTCCGATGCGGCCGTACGGTCCGATTCCGGAGGGAGGGTACTTCCGTCGCTACAAGGTCGACGAGCGGGGGGAGCTTCTCTACGAGGAACTGCGTGATTTCGGGAAGAAGCCGTTCAGGTTCGCCGGCGGCGAGTTCGCCCGCGCCTACGAGCTGAACGATTGCGGCGAGGCGATCCGGGTCCGTTTCCTCGACCCCGCCGGGAAGCCGATGACCGACTCGATGGGGGTTGCCGGTCTCACCTACTCCTACGACGACCACGGTCGTCTGGTGGAGGTCGTCTCGATCGACGCCCAGGGAACGCCGACCGAGGGGAGCGACGGAATCGCCCGGGTCACCCGCACCTTCCACACCTTCGACGGCTCGCTGGTGAGCGAGCAGGCGTACGACGTGCAGGGAAACGTGGTGGAGCCGCGGTAGCGCCATTGCCTCGGTTACACGGGTGATGCGTAGATTGCGGCGAATGATACCCGGTGAGGCATTTCGGTTCGATCCCCGCTCGATCCTCCTTACTACTTTGCATGCCATGAACGAGAACTCAACACAACCGACCCGGCAGACCGGGAGCCCCTGGAAGAAGGCGATGCGCGAGGCGCGCGGCGTGATCCTGGCGTCGATCTTCGTCGCCGTCGGGTTCAATCTGTTCGCCTCGACCGGGGTGTCGTGGATTCGTGAGCTGCCGACGCTGCCGGGGACGAGCGACTCGACGCTGTTCGGCGACGACGATTCCGTCACGCAGTCGGTCGTCAACCCCGCGACTCCCGTGCCGGCGATCGATACGACGGCGACGGGGCCCTCCGTCGATACGGCGGCCGCCGAGGCGGAGGCGGAGAAGAAGCGGATCGCGGACTCGATCGCCGCGGCGAAGAAGGCGATCGCCGACAGCCTCAAGAACCTGAAGGCGCTTGCGGATGAGACCGCCAAGTCGACCGAGGCCGGGGTGGTGCAGGGGGCCGTGTCGGAGATCACCTCCGATCAGGCCAAGGCGCTCTTCGACAAGAAGCGCGGCTTCTGGATCGACGCGCGCCCCGCCGTCAACTTCGCCGAGGGGCATATCCCCGGCGCCATCAACATCTATCCCGACCAGCTCTCCAAGCGGATCAACGAGCTTCCCGTGAACAACATGAACACGCTGATCGTGATCTACTGCAACGGCGGGCTCTGCGAGCTCAGCCACGAGCTTGCCAACAGCATCTCCGGCATCGGGTTCAAGCGCGTGGTGGTCTACGCGGGGGGGATCGAGGAGTGGACGGCCAGAAAGTATCCCGTCACGAAATAAATTTCCGTACGGCAAACCTGAGGATATCCTGTGGCAATGCAGAACGATATGTCATCCCCTGATTCCCCCCTCATGAAATCGGTGTCGCTCGCGGTGCGGGTCTTCCTCGGTTTCGTCCTGCTGATAGCGGGGGCGGAGAAACTGGGGACGCTCGATCAGTTCGCCCATTCGATCGCCAACTACAAGCTCCTCCCGGTCTCGATGATCAATATCGCGGCGCTGGCGTTCGTCTGGACCGAGATCGTCTGCGGGGTTCTGCTGATAGCGGGCGCGGCGGTCCGGGGCGCGGCTCTGGTGGGGGCCGTCATGATGACGATCTTCATCGTGGCGATCGGCACCGCGATGGCGCGCGGTCTGAACATCGACTGCGGCTGCTTCCCCCCGACGCCGGGCGCCGAACCGGAGAAGGTCGGCTGGCCGAAGCTGTTCGAGGATGTCGGACTCCTTGCCGGCGCCATATTTCTCGTCTACTTCCCCCGGTCGTACTTCACGATCGACCGCCTGCTCATGAGGGAACGCGGAGCGTAACCGATCGCTCCGGGTCCGATGTATGCATGAATCACGGCTCCCCGTCGGAGCCGCCTATCGATAGCCGGTGCCCGCTTCCGGCGACCCCGGGATCGGGCACAACCCATCCAGAAGGAATCAACGACCCATGTACGATTCAAGGAACAAGGATCTCGCCGACAAGATCATCTCGTACTCCATCAAGGCCAGGGCGGGGGAGAACGTGATGATCGAGCTCTTCGGCATCAACGGTATTCATCTGGCGCAGGAGATGACCCGCGCCGTCATCGACGCGGGCGCCGTTCCGTTCGTGACGCTGCGCGACACGGAGACCGAGCGGATCATCCGCGAGCGGGGAACGCGCGAGCTCTGGGCCCGCATGCGCGATGTGGCCGGGCTCCCGCAGATGCAGAAGATGGATGTTTATATCGGCGTGCGTGCCGGCGAGAACATCTATGAACTGAGCGGTGTGGAGAAGGAGGCGAACAAGGCGTACGCCGAGGAGTACGGCCATCCCGTGCACATGCGCGAGCGGGTGAACAACACCCGCTGGTGCGTGATGCGCTATCCCTCCCCCGCGTTCGCGATGAACGCCAAGATGCCGACCAACCGCTTCGCCGATTTCTTCTACAAGGCCTGCCTGCTCGATTACGCCGAGCTCAACGAGCGGATGAAGCCGCTTCATGAGCTGCTGGCCGCCGGCAAGGAGCTGCATCTGAAGGGGGAGGGGACCGACATCCGCTTCTCGATCGAGGGGCAGAACTGGATCCCCTGCGCCGGCGACCTGAACATCCCCGATGGAGAGATCTTCTCCTCGCCGCTCCTCGAATCGGTCAACGGTTCGATCTCCTACGCTCCCACCGTCTACGAGGGGAAGCCGTTCGAGAATATCGTGCTGCATGTGAAGGATGGGGTGGTGCAGGATTTCGAGTCGAGCAACAGGAAGGGGCTGGAGGATATCCTCAACACCGATGAAGGGGCCCGCCGCTTCGGCGAGTTCTCCTTCGGCACGAACCCGTTCATCGATGCTCCGATGTACGATATCCTGTTCGACGAGAAGATCTGGGGCTCCAACCACCTGACGCTCGGCCAGGCCTACGACATCGCGCCGAACGGCAACCAGAGCGCGATCCACTGGGATCTGGTCTGCATCGGCGCCGACGTCTACCTCGACGGCCAGCTGATCCGCCAGGGACGGCAGTTCGTCCATGAGAGGCTGCTGCCGCTCAACCCGGAGAACTTCTAGGCTCCGCAGGAAATATCACAGGTCGATGTTGCAGCGGCCGTTTCCGGATTTCCGGGAACGGCCGCCGTGCGTCTGCAGAGGTGATTGGGATGACGGCCGGGGGAGTTTCAAGAAGGTCTTGTTTATATCGGTCTACATTCCTTTGAGGCCGTGAGCCTGGGGAGCGCGATCAGCGCGTTCGGGAGCGCCAGCAGCTCCAGCGGGGCGTCGTCCGGGAGCGCGAAGGTCGTTCTCGCCAGTCGTTCCGCGACCCCGATCGCTTCCCCCATATCTCGTGCCGGGATCATGTGGCATGCGCGGACCACGGCGGGATCGGCCGCTCCGGCGATGATCACCGGGTGGTTCGTCAGCGCCTTTGCCAGAATGTAGGCCCGCTGCGCTCCGGCGGGGAAGCCGGTGGCCCGCAGCTCCTCGATCAGCGCGGCCGGCGAGGCGGCGCCGGAGAGGGCCGCGTGGAATCTCTTCTCTCCCTCTCCGGCTCCCGTCCCTTCGGGAAGGTCGGTCGGGATGATGATCGGCGCTCCGGGGAGGAGCGGCGTCCGGTCGGCCAGCGCCAGATAGGTCGCGGCGCGACTCGCCTGGTAGAGGTTCGTCCCTTTCGCCGGGCTGACCCCCGCGACCGCCAGATGCGCCGGTCGCTCGACGGGAATCTCGTAGAGCGATCGTCCGACCGCGACGAGATGATCGTGGACCGCGTCGGGAGGGCCCCCGGCGACCGTGATGATCTTCCCTTCCTCATCCTGCAGGACGTTCGCCACATGACGGAGTCGCGCCAGCGCCCCCGCGCGCCGCACGAACCGCTGGAAGGGATTCCCCTCCACCGAGCCGAGGGCGACCCCCGGCGTATCGAGCATCGCCGCCCCGTGCGTCCCTTCGATCGTCGCCTCGCCGCTGCATCCTATGACCACGGTCTTGGAGCCGCCGGAATACCCCGCGTACTGGTGCGGCTCCACCACGCCGGTCGCCATCAGCAGATCGGCCTCGACGCAGAGACGGTTGACGATGACCGGGATCCCGTCGATCGTTCCCAGGTTCACGAGCCGGTCTCCGTCGAACGCGTCGTGGTCAACGACTCTGTATCGTGCAGCGATCTCATCGCCGAGCTTCTCGACCCGTTCCCGGTGTGTCGTGGGGCGATGCAGTCCGACTGCGCAGAGCAGCGTGACGTCGCCGGGCGCCACCCCCGCCGCCTCGATCTCCCGCAGGAGCCCGCCGACCAGCAGACGATCCGGTGAACTCCGTGTGGAGTCGGTGAAGGCGATCGCGACCCGCATCCCGGGCCGCGCAAGCTCGCGGAGGGAGGGATGGGGGGAAATCATATCGGGAACGGAGAGACGCGACGGCGCGATCTCTCCTCTGGTGACATGTATCGCGGCGGGGAGGGGATCAGGGAGAAGGATTAGGCTTCCTCCTCCCCGTTCGGGGTGAAGAGGTGACCGAGCTTGTCCCGCTTGGTCTGGAGGTAGCGGGCGTTGAAGCGGTTCGGCATCCCTTCTATCGCAACGCGCTCGATGATCTTCAGGCCGTAGCTCTCAAGGCCGACGACCTTCTTGGGGTTGTTGGTCAGCAGGCGCATCTCGCAGATTCCGAGGTCGGCCAGGATCTGGGCGCCCAGGCCGTAGTCGCGCAGGTCGGGCTTGAAGCCGAGCGCCTCGTTCGCCTCCACCGTATCCTTCCCCTCATCCTGAAGCGCGTAGGCGAGCAGCTTGTTGGTGAGCCCGATGCCGCGTCCCTCCTGCCGCATGTAGAGGACCACGCCGCGTCCCTCTTCCTCCACTCTCGACATGGCGGCATGGAGCTGCCACTGGCAGTCGCAGCGTTTGGAGCCGAGCGTGTCGCCGGTAAAGCACTCGCTGTGAACGCGCACCAGCACCGGTTCGCCGGAATGGATATCCCCCTTGACGAGGGCCATATGCTCCTTGCCGTCCAGAAGGTTGTGATAGAGATGGAGCCTGAAGTCTCCGTAGTCGGTCGGCAGGTCGACCACCACCACCTTCTTCACCAGTTTCTCCTGGCTCAGTCTGTAGCGGATCAGGTCGGCGATGGTGACGATCGCCAGATCGTGCTGTTCCGCGAGCTGTTCGAGCTGCGGCATCCGGGCCATGGTGCCGTCCGGGTTCAGGATCTCGCAGAGGACGCCGGCCGGGTAGAGGCCGGCCATCCGCACCAGGTCGACGACCGCCTCGGTATGTCCGGCGCGCCGCAGCACTCCCTCGTCGACGGCGCGGAGCGGCGCGATATGTCCGGGGCGGACGAAATCGTTCGCCTTCGCGTTTGGATCGGCCATCGCACGGACGGTCGCCGAGCGATCGGCCGTGGAGATCCCGGTCGTGGTTCCGTGGCGGTAATCGATCAGCACGGTGAACGGGGTTCCGTGGAGCGATGTGTTGACCTGGGACATCATTTCAAGATCCAGCTCCGCGGCGCGCGCCTCGGTCACCGGCGCGCAGATCATCCCCCGTCCCTCGTGCAGCAGGAAGTTCATCACCTCCGGCGTGCATTTCTCGGCGGCCGCGACGAAATCCCCCTCGTTCTCCCGGTTCTCGTCGTCGACGACGATAATCACCTTTCCCGCCGCAAGGTCGTGCAGCGCTTTCTCTATCGACTTGAACATGGCTCTGAGCCCTCAGCAGTAATAGATCCGGATATGATAGAATCCGGATATGTTGTTCATGCTATTCGGCGCGGGTCACCACGGACTGTACGGCTCCCTTGTCGAACTTGATCACGGTGTTCTTGGCGACCTCCACCAGGACGGTCTTCTCCTCGACTTCGAAGACCTTGCCGTGCATCCCGCCGGTGAGGGTGACGGTATCCCCGCGCCTGACCGAGCTGAGGAGCGACTGGTGTTCCTTCATCCGCTTCTGCTGCGGCCTGATGATCATGAAATACATGATTCCGATGATCGCGCCGAACATCGCGACGGTCATGATCGGGCTTCCGCCGCCGGAACCGGGGGAGGAGGCCATTGCAAGAATCGTTGAAAACTCCATGGGCGTTGTCGTTTGTTTGGAACGTTGATGCTGTTATGATGCCATGCCGAACCATCCTCTCCTCCGGCGACTCCTGGCGGGAACAGGTCCCGTGCTACTCCGCGGCGGCGCCGTCCATCCGCGCCGTCGTCCGGCGCATCCATGCCATATAGGTTCCGGACCGGATCTCCTGCCGGGCGCGTTCCATCAGGTTCAGATAGAATCCGAGGTTATGGATCGTCGCCAGCGTATAGCCGGTAATCTCGTCGACATTGAACAGATGACGAATATAGCCGCGGGAATAGTTCCGGCAGGTTTCGCAGGAGCACTCCGGATCGATCGGATCGGGGGAGTTCCTGTGAACGTTGTTCCGAAGGTTGATGCGGCCGGTCGAGGTAAAGACGCTGCCGTTGCGCGCGTTGCGGGTGGGCATCACGCAGTCGAACATGTCGACCCCGCGCGCGATACATTCCAGCAGATTCTGCGGCGTGCCGACCCCCATCAGGTAGCGGGGCTGGTCGGCCGGCAGGAGCGGGGCCGTGAACTCCACGGTGTCGTACATCGCCTCGGTCGATTCCCCCACGGCCAGGCCGCCGATCGCGTAGCCGTCGAAGCCGATCCCGGTCAGGGCGCGGGCGCTCTGCTCGCGCAGCTCCCGGTCGGTTCCTCCCTGTACAATCCCGAACAGGGACTGACGTTTCCCGTAGCGGAACGGCGTCTTCTCGTGATGCTCCCTGGCGCGCAGGGCCCACCGCATCGAGCGTTCCATCGCCTCCCGGTGATGCTCGCGGCTGCTCAGGGCGGGGGGACATTCATCGAGGACCATCGCGATGTCGGAGCCGATGATCCTCTGCGTGTCGACCACGTTCTCCGGCGTGAAGCGGTGGCGGGAGCCGTCGAGATGTGACTGGAAGTCGACCCCCTCCTCACGGATCTTTCGGAGTTCCTTCAGCGAGAAGACCTGGAATCCCCCGGAATCGGTAAGGATCGGCCTGTTCCAGTTCATGAAGGAGTGAAGCCCCCCGAGCTCGCTCATGATCTCGTTGCCGGGGCGGAGGAGGAGGTGATAGGTGTTGCCGAGAATGATCTGGGCGTTCAGTTCCAGCAGATCCTTCGAGCGGAGGGCCTTGACGGCGGCGCGCGTCCCGACCGGCATGAAGATCGGGGTCTCGACCTTCCCGCTGTCGGTCTCGAACCACCCGGTCCGGGCCCTCCCGTCCGCGTCGGTATGGTCTACCTGTAGCTTCAAACGGCGGGAAACTTACACAAATGCCGTCGTCGCAGATGTGTGCAAACGTAGCCGTTTTCCCTCTCTCTTCCCCCGGATCCGACCGCCGCACGATCTTTTTCGTACGGTCGTTCTCCGGCGTGTTAGATTCGCCCCGTCGGTGTCGTCTCTATCATCAAACATCGGAACTTGATCCTTGGTCGCCAGCGAAGCGATATACGTGCAGGAGATGCATCCGGCGGACGATCTTCCTCTCCTGGAGATGGAGGAGTCGCCGGAGTGCGCCGACGATCGCCGACTGCTGAACCAGGCGCTGGCGGGAAATCTGGCGGCGTTCCATCTGCTGGTCGATCGGCATCAGCGGGCGCTCTACCTCTTCTGCTACAGATTGCTGGGGGATCAGGAGGGGGCGCGGGATGTGATGCAGGAGATGTGGCTCCGTGTGGTGGGGCTGCGCGATGCCGGACGGGTCGCCAATCCCACGGCGTTCCTCTACAGGATCGCCCGGAATCTCTCCCTCGATCATCTGAAACGCCAGCGGCGGCAGTCGGGGAGACTCGCCTCGTTCCACCGGCTGCACGAGCATCAGCACACGGCCGACGCCTCGATGGAGGAGGCGGTGCAGGGGGCCCTCGACACGATTCCGCTGAAATATCGTGAGGTGCTGATTCTGCGGTACTACTCCGGCTACCGGTACGAGGAGATCGCGGAGATGATGAACCTCTCGGTCGGAGCCGTGACCATGCGGCACAAGCGCGCCCTGGAACGGATGCGGCGGGCGATCGCCGCGGAGGAGTAGCCGAGGGGATATCTTACTCAACTTTGTGGATGCATTCATGGAGACCGGAAACGATCATAATGGCGGACCGAGTCCCGCGCGGCGCGATGCCTCCGGCATCGACCCCGAAGCGCTGGAGCGTCTGATCGTGGAATCGTTCGCCCGCGACCGCGATACGATACCGGTCGCGACGGAGGGAGTAACCGATAGGGCCGTCGAGGTACTTACGCAGAGGAGAGCGGGCTTCGGAACGGCGCCCGTGCGCGCCGGGGGGCTCTTCTCACGGGCCCTCGGGGCCTTGCGCCGGCCGCGGTTCTCGCCGGTGCGGTTGCGGGTGATCGGCGGGGCTGCCGCCGGCATCGCCGTCGTGGTGGTGGCGATGATCGTTCCCAGGCAGCCGGAAGGCGCCGGAGCGGGAGCCGGGGTCTACGACACGGCCGAGGCGATTTATGTCGTCGCCGGGAGCGTAAACGTCGGGTCCGGGGGAGAGGAGCAGTTCACCGGGGTATCGGCGCAGCCGCTCTCCTCCGAGATGCAGCCGCGGTGAGCGGAGCGCGGTTTCCCGGCCGTTCGGGCGGAACCGGCCCCTAATTCATCGGACCGGGTCGGGACTGCGTCATGTTTTGTTAAATTCGCCGACAAGACATTCCGACGCCCGCTTCTGCAACCTGCCCGTCCATGCAACAGAAGGGACCTTCCGCCCCTCGTCCGAGTATCCTGAGCTTCACGGTCATCGTCGCCGCGCTCGGCTATTTCGTCGATATCTACGATCTGGTGCTCTACGGCATCGTCCGCGAGAAGAGCCTTCAGGCGCTCGGCGTCCCGGCTGCCGACATCTTCACGGTCGGCGCCTATCTCTTCAACTGGCAGATGGGGGGGATGCTGGTCGGCGGAATCCTCTGGGGTATTCTGGGAGACAAGCGGGGAAGGATCTCGGTCCTCTTCGGATCGATCTTCCTCTACTCCGTCGCCAACATCGCCAACGCGTTCGTGACGTCGATCGACGCCTATGCGGCCTGCCGGCTGATCGCGGGGATAGGACTGGCCGGGGAGCTGGGAGCGGCGATCACACTGGTGGCCGAGACCCTTCCCAAGGAGACCAGAGGCTACGGCACGGCGATCGTGGCCGCCATCGGAATTCTCGGAGCCGTTGCCGCCGGCCTGATCGGCGACATGGTGGAATGGACCACCGCCTACATCATCGGCGGCCTCCTCGGCCTGCTGCTGCTGATCGCCAGAATCTCCGTCTACGAGTCGGGGATGTACCATGCGATGAAGGAGCAGGAGGTCTCCCGCGGGAACTTCATGATGCTCTTCACCGACCGCCGGCGCTTCCTGCGCTACCTCCGGTGCATTCTGATCGGCATCCCTCTCTGGTATGTGGTCGGCATCCTGATGATCTTCGCGCCGGAGCTGAGCCGCGAGATCGGGATCGAGGGGATCACGGCGGGGCAGGCGATCATGTTCTGCTACATGGGGCTTGTCGTCGGCGACCTGGCGAGCGGGTTTCTGAGCCAGTTCATCGGGAGCAGGAAACGGATCATCTTCTCGTTCCTGCTGATCACGACCGCTCTGATCCTGGTCTACCTCCTCATGATGGAGGGGGCCGGAACCGACACCTTCTATCTGATCTGCGGTCTCCTTGGGATCGGCGCCGGCTACTGGGCGGTCTTCGTGACGACGGCGTCCGAGCAGTTCGGGACGAACCTGCGGGCCACGGTCACGACCACGGTGCCGAACTTCGTGCGGGGGGCGGTGATCCCGCTGACGCTCCTGCTCCGCTGGCTGCAGGATGCGTTCCGGGAGAGCCCGGGGGCGCCGGGAGGGCTGGTTGAGAGCGCTCTGGTCGTCGGTCTGCTGACGCTCGTCGTGTCGTTCGCGGCGCTGATGGGGATGGAGGAATCATATCACAAGGATCTCGACTTCCTGGAGACCGCCGAGGTCTCCTGATCGAGGAAGCGTTGTCGGGTGCGATACGGCCGGGTTCCGCCCGGGGGCGGCCTGCTATCCGACAGAGGATCGCGTGGTCCGATAATCCTTATATTATCGGGCTTTTCGGGACAGAAGCACGCTTTTCAGCACGCATACATTTCACATTTCGCAGGACCTATTCATGAAGCGTACAGCACTGAAGTGGGGGGCATCCCTCCTGACGCTCCTGGCTGTGGCGGCCTCCGCCGGATGCGGCGACAAGAAGGAGGCGACCGAGAGCAAGGGGGGCGCCTCGATGGCGATCACCTCCGAGGACAAGTTCAAGGTTCCCCCCGGAGCCGATCCTTCCGTCCCCGCTGAACTCGGCGGCGGCGGGTTCGAGAAGATCGCCGCCGACAGCGGCTGGCAGACGAGCAGCATCCCGGAGGACCAGATCAAGTACATCTCCGATCAGAACGCCAAGAAGGGGGGGATGATCCGCTTCTCGTTCACCGATTTCCCCGCGACCCTGCGATCGATGGGACGTGACGAGAACACCGCGGAGACCCGCTTCATCTACGGCATGGTCTACGAGACGCTGATCGACATCAACCCGATGACCCTCGAGTTCCTGCCGCTGCTGGCGACCCACTGGAAGGTCGGCGCCGACAAGCAGACCTACTACTTCCGCATCGACCCGAACGCGCGCTTCTCCGACGGTCACCCGGTCACGACCGCCGACGTCATCGCCACCGACAAGCTCGGTCGCGACTCCAGCATCCTCTCGCCGTACACGAACTCCTTCCATGCGGGCTTCGATCCCCCCGTGGCGCTCAGCAAGTATATCTTCAGCGTCCGTTCGAAGACGATGAACTGGAAGAACATGTTCTACTTCGGCGGCAGCGTGAAGATCCTGCCGGCGCATCTGATCGAGGGGCTTTCGGGGACCGACTACCTGAAGAAGTATCAGTACAACATGCTGCCGGGAACCGGTCCGTACATGGTGGCGGAGTCGGATGTCGTCAACGGCAAGTCGATCACCCTGACCCGCCGCACCAACTGGTGGCAGGGGGAGTATCCCGCCAACAAGGGGCTGTTCAACTTCGACAAGATCAATATCGTGATCATCCGCGACGAGAACCTCCAGTACGAGAAGTTCCGCGCCGGTGAGATCGACGTCTATGTCGTCCGCAAGGCGCAGTGGTGGAAGACGAAGTTCGATTTCGAGGATATCCAGCGCGGCGTCATCCAGAAGCGGAAGGTCTACACGGATGATCCGGTCGGATTCGGCGGTCTGGGACTGAACGCGCGCAAGGCTCCGTTCGACGACCCGAAGGTCCGTGAGGCGATGATGTATCTCTTCAATCGTGACCAGATCCTGGAGAAGATCCTCTACAACGAGTACGTGCCGACGTATTCCTACTACCCGAACTCGCCGTACGAGAACCCGAACAACCCGAAGTACAAGTACGATCCGGTGAAGGCGGGGCAGCTTCTTGCCGAGGCGGGCTGGACGCAGCGGAACGCCGAGGGCATTCTGGTGAAGAACGGCAAGCCGTTCGTGGTGGAGATGCCGACCGATCCGCAGCTTGCGCATATCGTCACGCCGATCCAGCAGGATCTGATGCGCGCCGGTATCAAGCTGACGCTTCGGAACGTCGATCCGGTAACGCAGTTCAAGCTGGTCAACGACCGGAACTTCGATCTGATCTACTTCGGCTGGGGGGGCATTCTCTACCCGAATCCGATCAGCTCGTTCAAGAGCGATCTGGCCGATCAGAAGAACACGAACAACATCACCGGCTTCAAGAACAAGCGGGCCGACGAGATCATCGACGCCGAGCAGATCACGTTCGACCAGGCGCAGCGCGTGGCGATGCTTCAGGAGCTGGACAGCATTCTGGTGGCGTCGCACCACTGGGCGCTGAACTGGCACGCGCCGTTCAACCGGATCGCGTACTGGAACAAGTTCGGGCAGCCGGAGTGGTATCTGGGGAAGGTGACCGACTGGCAGTCGGTGTTCGCGACGTGGTGGATCGACCCGGAGAAGGAAGCCGAGGTCGCGAAGGCACGCAAGGACAAGGCGGTCAAGATGGAAGTGGGACCGACCGAGATCAAGTTCTGGCCCGAGTACAACCAGACCCACAAGCCGCAGGCGGTCAACTACCTTGAGTCCAGGGGGAACGACACCGCCGGCAAGAGCGGCGCCGCGGAGCAGCCCTCGATCAAGTAAGCCGACGCCGAACGACGACCCCCGGTCCCGGATCGCCGGGACCGGGGGATCTTCCAACAGAATCCCAACCGGTCACGAGCTTCAATGTTCAGTTATTTCGTCCGACGATTCCTTCTGATCATCCCGACGTTCCTTGCCTGTACGATCGTGGTGTTCACCATTCTGGAACTGACTCCCGGCGGCCCCTTCGAACAGAAGATGATGGAAGTGGAGCAGCAGATGCGGGGCGGCGGTGAAGCCGGCGGGGGGAGCGGCGACGCGCGCGGCGGTTCCCAGATCCCCGAAGAGTCCAAGCAGGCCCTGAGGGAGTATTTCAACCTGGACAAGCCGATCCAGATGCGATATCTGATCTGGCTCGGCAAAATATTCCAGGGGGATTTCGGCGAATCGTACAAGTACGCGGAACCGGTGATGGACGTCATCACCAGTCGCTTCCCGATTTCGATCTACTTCGGTCTGATCGGCTTCGCCCTCTCCTACATCGTCTGTATTCCGCTCGGCATCTACAAGGCGATCAAGCACGGTTCTCCCTTCGATCTGGCGACGTCGGTGATCGTGTTCATAGGGTATTCGATACCGGGGTGGGCGCTGGGAGCGGTGATCATGTCGATCGATCGCGGAGGGATCTTTCCGCTGGGCGAGTTCCAGTCGTTCGACTTCGAGCAGATGGCGTTCTGGGACCAGGTGGTCGACCGGGTCGCGCACACGGCCCTTCCGGTCTTCTGCTACATGGTCGGCGGCTTCGCCACCCTTACGGTGCTGATGAAGAACTCCCTGATGGAGAATCTGGGGCAGGATTACGTCCGCACCGCCTTCGCCAAGGGACTTACCGAACGGCGCGTGGTCTTCGTCCATGCGCTCCGCAACTCCCTGATCCCGATCGCCGGCGGTCTGGGGCATGCGTTCAGCATTATTATCTTCGGCGGCTCGTTCCTGATCGAGAAGACCTTCAACATCGACGGTATCGGATATCTCGGGTTCCAGTCCGCCGTCAGTCGCGATTATACGGTCGTCATGGGAGTGCTGGTGATGGGAGTTTCGCTACAGCTTATCGGCAACATCTTCAGCGATCTTCTGTACGCGGTCTTCGATCCCCGTATCAGATTCAAGTAGCCTTCCGGCCGAACACGACTCGTCAACGAACGTCCGTTATTCAGAGCCAACGTCATGTCCGATCATTCATCGAAGAATAGAATCATACCGCGAGACGATCTTCCCCGTGAAGAGGGGGAGGAACGGGAGGGAGTCACAGGCCCGCTCGACGTTCCGCAGCAGGAGACGGGAGAGGATTTCCAGACGCTGGAGGACAACATGGCGGCCCGCGTGACGGTCCCCATGCGCCATCAGGTCCCGGACGCGGAGACGACGCAGCGGCAGAGCGGGCAGCGGGAGATCTCCGAGGCGACGGGACATCCTTCGGCCGGCATGCCGGCCCCCGCCCGACCCTCGGTGTCGATTCTGAGGAAGCGGATCAGGAAGTTCAAGACGCTCAAGCGGGGATACTACTCCTTTCTGCTGCTGACCTTCCTCTACGTGATCTCGTTCGCGCTCCCGCTGCTGGTCAACAGCAAGGCGCTCATCGTCCATTACGAGGGGGAATACTACTTCCCCGCCTTCAAATACTATCCCGGCACGACGTTCGGGCAGCAGGATATCGGGGCGGCCGAGGCGCAGTACAGACGCCTGGCCGATGATCTGGCCAAGAAGGATGGCGACTGGGCGCTCATGCCGATCTATACCTGGGATCAGTACGAGAGCGATTTCGGTGTCGAAGGGACCCATCCCCTCCCTCCCTCCTCCCGTCACGTCTTCGGGACAGATGATGCGGGGCGCGACGTCTTCGCGCGGATGGCCTACGGGTTCGGCGTCTCGATCTCGTTCGCGCTGCTCCTGACGATCATCAACTATCTGGCGGGGGGAGCCATCGGAGCGGTCACCGGCTATTTCGGCGGGAAGACCGATCTTGTCTCCCAGCGGATCATCGAGGTCTGGAGCAACATCCCGGTCCTCTACATGGTGATCATCCTCAGCTCCATCATCATCCCGAACTTCATGTGGCTTGTGCTCCTCCTGTCGCTCTTCGGCTGGATCGGCGTGAGCTATCTGATGCGCGGCGAATTCTATCGCGAGAAGGCGAAGGACTACGTGGCGGCGGCGATCGCGCTGGGAGCCACCGACGGACAGGTGGTCTTCAAGCATATCCTGCCGAATGCGCTGACCCCGATGATCGCGACCCTTCCGTTCAGTATCATCGGCGGGATCTTCTCCCTTGTCAGCCTTGATTATCTCGGATTCGGGCTTCCGCCACCCACCCCGAGCTGGGGACAGATGGTGGACGTGGGGCTGAAGAACCTTCAGCACTGGTGGCTGGTGATCGTGCCGATCTCCGCGCTCTTCGTAACGCTCCTTCTGGTGACCTTCATCGGAGAGGCGATCCGCGAGGCGTTCGACCCGCGCGTCTATTCGCGCCTGCGGTAACGGAGATCGAGGAGTATCTCTTCGAACCGGCGTCGGGATATCGGCCTCGGACCGATTTCGACAGCCCGTGGAAGAGTATACCGGAACGATATCTTGCCGACTTCATGGGCTTCCTTTTCCCGGAAGCCCATGAAGATATCGACTGGTGGAAGGGATGGAACTTCCTCTCCCTTGAAGAATTTGCGGCGGTGCTCGACGCCCCACGGTAACAGGACGGCCTTTCCCAACAACGCACGGATCAGGTTGATGCAGGATACGCTGACTCGGACAAAACTTCTTGAGGTCTCGAACCTCAAGACATATTTCAAGACGGAAGCGGGGATCGCCAAGGCCGTCGACGGCGTCTCGTTCGATATCTATCGCGATGAGGTGATCGGCATCGTCGGCGAATCGGGCTCGGGAAAGTCGGTGACGGCGCTCTCCATGATGCGCCTGATTCCCGATCCTCCCGGAAAGATCGTGGAAGGATCGATCAAGCTGAACGGCACCGATCTGCTCAAACTCTCCCTGCCGGAGATGCGGAAGCTTCGCGGCAACGAGATCGGCATGATCTTCCAGGAGCCGATGACGTCGCTCAACCCGGTCTTCAGGATCGGGTTCCAGGTGAGCGAGACGATCCTGAACCATGAGTCGATCTCCAAGCAGGATGCGTTCGATCGCGGCGTGCAGATGCTGGAGCTGGTCGGAATCCCGGACGCCCGCAAGCGGATGAACGATTACCCGCACCAGTTCTCCGGCGGCATGCGCCAGCGGGTGATGATCGCCATGGCGCTCGCGTGCAATCCCCAGCTCCTGATCGCCGATGAACCGACGACGGCGCTCGATGTGACGATCCAGGCGCAGATCCTGGAACTGATGCTGAAGCTGAAGGAGGAAAGAAAGGGATCGGCGATCATCATGATCACGCACGATCTGGCCGTGGTCGCCGAAACGTGCAGTCGCGTGATCGTGATGTACGGCGGCAAGGTGCAGGAGATCGGGACCTCCCGTCAGATCTTCAACAACCCCCTGCATCCCTACACGCGGGGACTGCTCGAGTCGATCCCGCACCCGGTCAGGGGGGGACGCGCCCACAGGCTGAAGGCGATCCGGGGAATGGTGCCGAACATCCTGGAGATGCCGGTCGCCTGCAAGTTCAACACCCGCTGCGATTACGCCTTCGACAAGTGCTTCCAGGTCGAACCCCCGCTTCTTGAAATGGAACCGGGACATTTCGTCCGCTGCCACCTCTATCCGGAGCCGGGGATCCCTTCCCTGTAACCTCTTCCTCCATCTGTTCAGACCGAATTCGAACGTTCATGGCCAATAACAACGTGCTGCTGGAAGTAAAGGACCTGAAAGTGCATTTCCCCGTGTTCGGCGGGGTGTTCCAGCGTAGGGTCGCCACCGTCAAGGCGGTCGACGGCGTATCGTTCACGATGTCCCGCGGGGAGACCCTGGGAATGGTGGGGGAGTCCGGGTGCGGCAAGACGACGGTCGGCCGTACGCTGATCAACATCACGAAGATCATGTCGCCCGATGCCGAGGTGACCGGCGAGATCCTCTTCCATATGCCCGATGGACGGGTGGTCGATTTCGCGAAGCTCTCCAAGAGCGAGATGCGGCAGTATCGCTCCCGGATCCAGATGATCTTTCAGGACCCCTATTCGTCGCTGAACCCGCGTATGACCGTGGCGCAGATCATCGAGGAGCCGCTGAAGATCCATACGCAGATGTCGAAGTCCGCAATGCGGGACCGGGTCGGATGGCTGCTGGAGAAGGTGGGGCTTCAGCCCGAACAGGCGGCACGCTATCCGCATGAGTTCTCCGGAGGACAGCGTCAGCGGATCGGCATCGCCCGCGCCCTGGCCACGAACCCCGACCTGATCATCTGCGATGAGCCGGTCTCGGCGCTCGACGTTTCGATCCAGGCGCAGGTGATCAATCTGATGCAGGATCTCCAGGATGAGTTCGGTGTCTCGTTCCTCTTCATCGCCCACGATCTTTCGGTGGTGGAGCATATCAGCTCACGTATCGCGGTGATGTACCTTGGGCATATGGTGGAGCAGGGGAGCAGCGAGCAGGTCTATTTCGATCCGAAGCATCCGTACAGCAGGGCGTTGCTCTCGGCGGTGCCGGTGGCCGATCCCGATAGCGGGCGGGCGGCGCGCACGATGTTGCAGGGGGATGTTCCTACCCCTCTCTCCAAGCCCTCCGGGTGTCCCTTCCGTACCCGTTGCCCCATCGCCCGTCCCGACTGCGCCGATGCCTTTCCTCCCTTCATCGAGAAGGCTCCCGGCCATATCGTCGCCTGCCCCTACGTGGAGTAATCTCTCTTCTCTCCGTCTCCTCTGTGGCTCCCGGTTGTTGTTCTTAAAGAGAAATAAACAGGGAGTCACAGAGGACACAGAGTTAAGAGAAGAAAGTTAAGAGAAGAAAGTTAAGAGAGTTAAGAAGAAGGGCGGAGGATGCGGATGGAGTGGATGCCGGCGGGGTAGCGGCTCAGCGGCTCGATCGAGCCGCCGTCGCCGAGGGGGTCCTTCATCAGATACTCGTATCCCTCCTTCCCGACGATCAGCACCCAGTGCGAGGCGGAGCTGCGGAGCACCCGCGCCATCACCGGATGCCCCGACTTCAGCGCCGAGTCGATCGCACGATGCTCCACCTGCGAGGGAGCCTCCACCATGAACCGCTCCCCCGTGATCTCCGGAATCGTGCTCCACATCAGCCACCCGTTGCTCAGAAACCCGTCATGCTGCTTCAGGAGTTCGTTGAGTCTCCCCGGCTCCACGTCGACGCCGTAATAGGCGAGCGCCATGCTCACGCAGCAGACGGTGCAGCCGGTCGCCCCGAAGAGTTCGCCGCTCCCTCCCAGCTTTACATTCCGCCAGCGCGGGTCGGTCTGGAGCAGAATCCGGCCGTCGTCGAGCACGGTGCGCGGCATCGACTCACCGCCCCGAACGGGGATCGAGACCTCGTCGTAACGGGCCAGAAAGCTGAAGGCGATCATCCCGGTACAGAGAGTCCCCGCGGCGACGGCCGCGGTCAGCCACGGATTATGGTAGAGTCGAATCATGCGACGATGGATACCGGAGGATGACGAGCATGTGACCGTGAGAATGTCCGTGCGGGGAGGAAGGTTCCCGGTCAGGGGCGCTTGACAGCGTAGTCGGAACTCGGAGAAGTTATGACGACCTGAACCGTGCGATTATAACAACGTCCCTCCGGCAGATCGTTTCGATACAATGGAGAGGTGTCTCCGACAGCATGAAAAGGAATCGCCGGATGATACGGAATGAACAGGAGAACCGATAGACCCGGCATCGTGACGCGTGCGGGCGTCGATGCGGAAGGGGATGGACGGAAGGGGGCGCGGAGAAAGAAGCGGTACCCGTTTCGGATCGTTTGCCAGATTGAGAAAGATAGTCGCGGACTGCCTCCGCGCGCTCCCGTGCCTATGGACGCCGCCGACGGAGCTTCCCGCTGTTGATCGGAATGCCGCCGGGGGCCCATGGAATTGCCGTCCTGATGGAATAGTGGAATCGGAATACTCGTACCACGTCGATCACAGCGGGCTGTCGATGATCACCCGGACCGTCCGGTTGAAGAACCGTCCCTCCGGCAGATCATTCCGGTAGAGCGGCGCCGACTCCCCCATGCCGCGTCCCGTCAGCGACAGATAGCGCTCGCTCGGAACGCTCTCCCGTATCAGCTTCACCACGGCGGCGGCGCGCTCGGTCGTCAGCCTCAGATTCCTCTCCTCGGTCCCCACGACGTCGGTCAGCCCCACAACCTCGATCACGGAACCGGGGATGATATCCTCGTAGATCATCTCCTCCAGAATCCTTCTGTTCAGCTTCCCCGGCTCGGGGCTGTCGAAATTGAAGAGGATCAGCGAGTACGCTCCGATAGTGCGACCCGACCGGGGCGCCGGTGAGTCGGAGTGCGTCTCATCGTTCTGTGCCCGCAGCGATTGAGCGGCGACAAGCGTCAACGCGGCGGCTACGGCCATACGACAACTCATTCGTCTCATGGCATGACTCCTTGAAATACATGGATGGAATGAAAAACAGGGTGGCGTGCCCGCCCCCCGGGCTCATGTAGAGAGAGCCGAGTAGAAAGAGTCGATCGGAAGTTCCGATGTCGCAGCCGATGGTGAAGAAACTTCACGGGAGATCACGATAGCAGGATTCGAGAAACCGGAAGCCTCCTCTCTCCGCTCCGCCCTTCCCGCGCGTCTGTGCGTATTCACGTACGCGATGTATATTCCCTTCCTCCCCCTCCCTTTGAGCCTTTGACGTAACTGCAAGGATCGTATATGAACGCTCTCCGACGGATTCTTTCCGCACTCCTCCTCACGGCCGCTCTGCTCCTCTGGGCGGCCGGACCGGCTCTTGCCGGGGATACGACGCTGATATCGGTCATCAAGGAATATCAGTGGCAGACGCAGGACCGCCTGACCCGCTTCGTCGGCTTCCCGGACAGCACTCACAGGTTCGAGAGTATCCGGATGCGATACAGGCTTAAGTATACCGGCTATCCGGCCGGCGAGTGGGACTATACGACCCAGATCTTCCTGCTGCGGCCGACGGGAAGGATCGACTCATCGATCCGGAAGGCTCCGAGCTTCAAGGCCGACGGGGCGGTCGTCGACTCGCTCGTCTTCTCGCTCGACACCACCTGGACCACCTCCTACAACGCGACCACGAAGTCCCACGACTCCGTCGCCAATCCCTCCATACGGCTTCTGCTGTTCGACGACGAGGCGCATCCCTGGACCCCGACCGATTCGATGACCGTCTGGCGCGCCGGGTACTACGACTACCGGTACGATGCCGAGGGGAAGAAGAGCGATTCCCTCTTCGTCGCCGGCGACTCCACCCGCCGTCTGACCACGACCGATGTCTACGTGCCGTTCGAGGTGAAGGAGAAGTTCGAGATCGGACGGCTGATCACCCCGTACGGCAACTGGTTCGCGCCGGGGCGTGAGTTCGAGTGGCTGATCGACGTGACCGACTACGCCTATCTGCTCCGCGACACGGCCGAGATCGAGGCGTTCTACGACGGATGGTCGGCCGGCGCTCTCTTCTCGCTCGACTTCGAACTGGTGGAGGGGATTCCGGCGAAGGATGTCTTCCGGGTGGAGAATCTCTATGCAGGAGGATTCCCGTACGGCAACGCCGACAATTCGATCGAGAACTATCTTGTTCCGAGAAGAATCTACGTCGACCCGAAGTCCACGGTCACCACGATGAAGATCACGACCACCGGGCACGGCTTCGGCGGCACCGACAACGCGGCCGAGTTTGCGCCGAAGACCCATACGGTCGACGTGAACGGCACGAAGCGCTTCACGCAGTTCCTCTGGCGGGAGGATTGCGGACAGAATCCGGTCTATCCGCAGGGAGGCACCTGGTATCTGCAGCGGGCGGGGTGGTGTCCCGGCTCGGAGGTCAGGCCCGATATCTACGACCTCTCTCCCTACGTGACGCCGGGAGACTCGGCGACGGTCGACTACAACATGGAGCCGTACACGAACCAGGACCCTTCGCACGGCGCCTCCTACTACGTCCATGCCCAGGTGATGTACGCCACCGGTCCGAACTTCACGAACGACGCGGCGATCGCCGAGATCAGGACGCCGAACGAGGCGTTCGCCTACCGCCGGATGAACCCGATCTGCGCGGCGGCGAGTCCGGTGATCGTGATCAGGAACAACGGCGGAGAGCCGCTCACGAAGCTGACGATCGACTACGGCGTCGGCGAGGTGACGAACAGATATGAGTGGAACGGTGACCTGAAGTTCATGGAGAGCACCGAGGTGACCCTTCCGGGGATCGAGCTCGGGACCGGCGGAACCTTCTCGGCTGCGATCTCCGAACCGAACGGCAAGGCCGACGAGTATCCCTCCAATAATGCTGCGAAATCGACCTACATCATCCCGAAGGTCTTCTCGGGCCGCGTCACGCTTATGCTCAAGACCGACGACTTCCCGGGCGATCCGGAGAACTCCAACGGCATCGTCTACGAGGTGCGCGACGTCCAGGGGAACGTCCTCTATCAGAAGCGGGGCTTCACGGACAACACGTTGTATCGTGACACGTTCGATCTTCCCGACGGCTGCTACAGGTTCGTCATCCGCGACACGACCTACGGCGACGGCCTCTTCCCGATCGTGCGCGACGCTCCGGTCGGCTATTATCTTCTCAGGGACGGCAAGGGACGGACGATCATCAACGCCGGGGCCTCGAACTTCCTGGCGAGCTTCGGCGATCAGGAGGTGATTCCCTTCACTCTCTCGTCGGCCACCGGTGTGGTCGATGCCGATATTCCCGACGAATCGATCTCGATCCATCCCAACCCGGCGGGAGGGAAGTTCACGATCACTCTCGATCCCAGGGCGCTGCGGGACGGCCGGGGAACTGTGCGGGTCTATGCTCGCAACGGGGTTGAAGTGTATCGTCAGGCGATTGATATGGGGACGCCGCGCGAGTTCGAGATCGACATGACGGGGCAGCCGACCGGCTCGTACTTTGTGCAGGTGGAGAACGGTCGGAACGTCTACACCGAGCGGATCGTGATCACGGGGGACGGGCGTTGACCGCCGGCCCCCCACCTGCCGATTACTCGATCACATAGGATGTCCGCCAGCCTATCGCAACCCCGAGGATCTCTCCCACGAGCGCTCCGACGAGAGTTGTCAGAACCACGATCTTGTCCGAGTCGGCGTTGTTCGGGTCCATGGTCGCCAGGCCTCCGGCGGCCCCTACTCCGGCGCCGATCGCCATTCCGTAGAGGAGTCCTTTCTGCCGGTCGCGCATGACGATCTCGCGCATATCCCTGGTGGAGACGACCACGGGGGCTTCGGTTACGGGATCGAGCCACATCGTCGAATCCGCCAGGATGTTGAAGTAAGTGGTGGAACGGAGCCCCGAGTCGCTCTTCATCCGCACGCTGGTCGGACTTCCCAGCGCCCTGGCGTTGAGTTCGAACGCCCGCACCTTGAGCGTCGACTGGGAGAAGCGTTCGGATGCGCACGACATGAGAAGGAGGGAACAGATGAGAAGAGCCGCCAGCGGTCGGATCATGATATCCTCGTGGAATGGAGAATTGATGGGCGATACCGGCCCGGACTCGCATTCCGGGCGTTGACAATGAAAGCGGGGCGCCCCTATGACACTCCTCTCTCCTTCGGCATAACAACGATCGTACCGGGCTGTGACGGTTTTCTCTCTCCGGAGCGGTGAATCCGGGTCGGTCGATGCGGTCAGGTCTCCTCGGGGGTGATCCATCGTGGTGCGATGGGTGGTTCGTAGCGTTCCATTCTCTCCAGCAGGCCCGCCGGGTCCGGGTCGACCATCACGATCTCGCGATCCTCCGTCGGGAGAAATCCCTCGGTCACCTGATGATCGATGAAGGAGACGAGGGGATCGAAATATCCCGCCGTGTTGAGGAGTCCGCAGGGGTTCGTGTGGAGGCCGAGCTGGGCCCAGGTCACGATCTCGAAGAGCTCCTCCAGCGTCCCGAATCCTCCCGGCATGGCGATGAACCCTTCGGCAAGGTCGGCCATCATCGCCTTGCGGGCATGCATCGAGTCGACCACGTGAAGCTCGGTGAGTCCGGTGTGCGCCACCTCCCGTGTGAAGAGGGGCTTCGGGAGGACCCCGATGACCTCGCCCCCCGCCGCCATGACGCTGTCGGCGACGATCCCCATCAGCCCGATCTTTCCGCCGCCGAACACGAGCCCGATCCCTCGTCGAGCCAGCTCGCGGCCGAGAGCCGCGGCGGCCTCCGCATAGATGGGGCGGACCCCGCTGCTCGAGCCGCAGAAGACGCAGATGCGTCGGAACATGATTCGCCTCCCGTCGTCGGATTCCATGAAGGTATACACGACAAACTTACGACGGGGAGGATTCGTGCGCTTCCCTGTGTCCGGTGTATTCGCGGAGTTGCGGGAACCGCCATGCGGTCCAGGCGGCCACCAGCATCGTCGCCGCGCCGCCGATCACGATCGAGGCGGGGGCTCCGACGGCGGCGGCCAGCAGTCCCGCCTCCAGGTTGCCGAGCTGCGGTCCCCCCATGAAGAAGATCATGTTGACGGAGGTCATCCGCCCCCGCATGTGATCGGGGGTCTCCGAGGTGCGTATCGTGACACGAAGTACCGTGCTTATGCCGTCCGCCACGCCGACCAGGAAGAGGAGGAGGAGCGAGAGGATGAGACTCTCCGAGAGCCCGAAGAACGCGGTCGCCAGCCCGAACGCCGCCACCGAGCCGAGGAGGAGCAGACCCTTTCGACGGGGCTCTCCGAAGATCGATATGCCGATCCCGGCCAGCAGGGAACCGACCGCCTCGGCGGAGGTCAACAGACCGAACTCGAACGGACCGGCCTTGAGAATCGCGCGCGCATAGAGGGGGAGCAGCGCGTTGGCCGAGGCAAGGAAGGTTGCGAAGAAATCGAGGACCATCGTGGAGAAGATCATCTTGGTCTTCCACACGAATCGGAGACCCTCCAGAAGCGTCTCGAGGTTCACTTTCGTTGCGGACCTCCGTTCCTGCCGGGCCAGCTGCATCATGATCAGGGCGGCGATCACCGCCACGAAGGATGCGGCGTTCGTCCAGTAAACTCCCTCGACGCCGAACTGGGCGATCGTGAATCCCCCCAGCATCGGCCCGCCGATCATCGCCGTCTGGAACATGATCGTGTTGAGCCTGACGGCCTCGGCGAGGAGTTCGGGAGGGACGAGAGAGGGAAGCAATGCCTGTCGCGCCGGATTATCGAACGCTCCGGCGCCTGCCGTGACACCGGTGAGGATCAATATCGCGGCGGGAGTAATGTCTCCGGTAAGCTGCAGCCAGCCGAGGATGACGGCGGAGGTCAGCATGATGCTCTGGGTGATGAAGAGGATCCTTCGCCGGTCGTGAACGTCGGCTATGACGCCGCCGATCAGCGAGAAGAGAATGATCGGCACGAACCGCACCAGCCCTACCAGCGCCACGATCGCCGGGTTGTGGGTGAGATCATCCAGGTGCCAGAAGACGGCGGTGTTCTGCATCTGCGAGCCGAGGAGCGAAATGAACTGCCCCAGCCACAGAAGACGGAAGTTGCGATGCGACAGGGCCGAGAAACGGCGTGGAGGGGGCTCCGGTGCGGTCGACGAATTCGTCTGGTCCATGCTTGAAACGCTTCCGCGTCGATCGGCGCTCACACGCGGCTCGTGTGTTGATGTGCCGTCGGCGACGGGCTAATAGTACGAAGATCATGCGTGATAGATTGCTAATGGTTGTTACCATATTGAGGGCAACGTCAATATGGTCTGGAGTTGGGTTCTTAACCTCCAGAAACCCTAATTCCAGCCCAAAAACGGGGTCATAAGACAGCTTTAGGAATCCATGAGGCTCTGCCTTGGATTTTAACAAACCCTGCATTATGTTCGCGCGACCGATATAGTTGACCAAAGCTTAAACATTCGGTTGTCTCGTCTCCTGATGCTATGCTCAATACTGACGATGATAGGCGAGAATCGAATTTATCTTGTGATATTTTATTGAGGTAATGATCATGAACAGATCATCACGGTTCCTGCTGATCATACTTTCTCTCTTCAGTTGTTGCGCGGTGTTAACTGCTCAGCCTTCTGATGATATCCGTTCTGTTGCCGATACAATTCAATTCATTGAGAATACAACAGTCTTATTTGGTGGAACAGAAGGGCGGATTGCTTATGAAACATGTGCTGGACAACGTATAGCGTCTGCAAATGTGCTCCCTACATTTCGCTATATCGTGCATGAATGCCCAAGCGATATCTATTTCGAGATAGGAGGAGTTCGATGCAATCAATCTAATATCAGATTGCGTGATTGGATCAATGGTGAAATCCTCGAGGATGTGGGTATGTCTTCTTCTTGGCTGACTGAGCCATTTCAGGTAAACATCGGAGATACATTGTCCTTTTACCGAGAGCTAATTGGGCGTAGTTCGCAAAGTAATGCCCGCCGTGCTGGGTATGTTTTCCAAGATACGCTCTCATTCTCGATTGAGCTGGTTGACGTTGAACATGATCAACGAATCGCACTTATAGACTCGCTAGTGATTTTCGCTGTAAATGAATCGGGAATTGCAGCTTATAGTGGCAATTATCCTATCTTGTTCGCTCCTAGGTTCATCGCTGAGCCCGAGCACGTCGATCGAAAGATCGCTATTCGAGTGATCCCAATTCGGACCTCTCATTCCAATACCACAGGAAACGTAATAGGGATAGCCCGGAAGGGAAATCGAATTCTAAGTGGCTATAGCAAACCAACGCACGAGCCGTGGTCGGATTATGTGAAATGGACGGGAGGTAGTACTCGAGTTGTGGCCCCGAGCGTTCTTGACAGCATCTCTAGTAAATCTGCTGTCGATCTTGTAGTTGAAGTCGACTCTTTGTCGCGATCTCTAGATATTCTTGTACGCCCTTATAATAAGGCCCGCATTAGTGTCGTTGTGTATAATGAGCAAGGAGAGGCTATTGCTTCACCACTCTTTGCGCCTACAATGGATAATTACTTGAATGTTCGGACTGTTGTTGATAAACTCGGATCCTATTACATAGGGTTATATTACGGCCAAAAATTGGTTAGTGTCGAGCGCGTTTCGTTTTAAACGATACGTGTGCTCACGTGCCATTCGTTCGCTTCCTATAATGGAAAACAATGTTTCTTTAGCACTGTTGATACGACTGCAAACCGTTAGTTCGAATGACTCTATTGCCTACAAGCCGATTCGCGACGCTATTTTTGCTGAATTAGCCTCGAGGAATGGTGTCGGTAAGATCTCATCTGCGATACATTTCTCCGGGGATATCTATTTATCGTATTACTACTTTATTTCTATGAAACGACTAATCCTGGTGCTTGCTGTTGCCTGCACAATTCCTTGTTATGCCTTCGCCCGTGCTGAGTACATTGAGGATCCTGGGCCTGTATGCGACCCTCGTTGTGAGGAACCTAGAACTGACGTCCCCGAAGGTCCGGGCCTTCATGATCTATGCAGGAATATATGTGAATGCATAAATGTTCAGGCGACTAGGCCTGATGGTGAAGTGATATTCTCGATATTTAGAACCTGTGCCCCCTATGACCCAGTGCCGCATGGGTGCGTTGATATCGGAGACTGTACGGATGGACCTCCTTGGAATAATGTTCAAGGCTCGGACACTAGACAAACATGGACGGATGCAGGTGGATCGTGGATATGGCGGAATGCTAGTAACGCCATCATAGCTCATGATAAGATTTCTTCTGGATATGTTTACGAAATGAACTATGCTCAATCGAGAACAATTTACCGTGTGTCAGAAATGCGTCATAATGGGGCAGTGTTGACACTCTACAATTGGAGTGAATCCCAGATTGTAGGGAACCTGAACGATGGTGCGCTAGCCACAGTAAGTAGATCGAACGTCTTTACGATAAATTCGGGCGATAATATTAGTGTTTTTAGAGAATTCTTTTGGCAGAGTAGAATAGATGGAAGGATCCGACCAAACAACTATGTGGCGCTCGATAATTTGCAATTCAATATTGAACTTGTTAACTCGTCTACAGGAGCAGTTATAGGAATTGTTGATGCATTCGGAGTTGATGCGCGGACGACACCAGGTATCCCTGTATTCCATTCCTCCTATAACCTTGTCGCAATTCCAATGTACACTGTTCCACCAAGTCTTACTGGGCTTTCCGTGTATCTCCGGGTTAATGCGGCGGCGCAAGGGGGAGGGCAGTATTATTTTAAGAGATATTCTGCTCGTACTTTTGATTATTCAGGAAGAGCGAGTAACTCATATTATATCAGCTACAATCAAAATTTTGGTGCAGGCCTTCCGAAGACTGTAGTGCCACAATCGCTTCCCAATGATTGCAATATCCGTTCCAAGTCGAATATCGATTTGTCGATCCTTCCTAATCCTTCTCGTGGTGAGTTTAAGGTGCATTTCCGTCCTAACCGGATAAGTAATTCTGCGATCGCTGTCTATAGGGAAGATGGTGCGTTGGTTAGCTCACGTCTTCTGACAGAGACAGAAGAGAAGGAGGGTGTTGTGCAGCTAGGGATAGCAGATAATGGAAGATACTTTGTGACCCTGATCGCGAATAGTAGTATTCTTGGAGCCGTATTGACGACTGTGGTGAAGTAGCGTCGGAGCAATCATTGCTTACTGAATAAAGAGGGGGCGGTATATACCATTCCCTCTTTATCTTTGTCTTATCTTTCCACGAACCCCGGCGACCCTTCGTCCGGTCCGGATCACGTCGAAACCGTCCCATCCATGAACCCGAGATCGCTCCTTCGTCTGCTTATACTTTCGCTGCTTCTTCCCCTGGTCTGCGGGCCTTCCCTGTATGCGCAGGAGGGGGGAGACGAGCGTCCCGATCCGCCGCTTCCGTCGGTCACGCGCGCGTTCGCCATCCGGAACGCCCGAATCGTGCAGGCTCCCGGCAAGGTGATCCAGAAGGGGACGGTCGTCATGCGGAACGGGGTGATCACCGCCGTCGGCCCGAACGTTCCGATCCCGTACGACGCCCAGATCATCGAGGGAGATTCGCTCACGGTCTATGCCGGCTTCATCGACGGGCTCTCGCACGCCGGGGTGCCGAAGCCGAAAGGGGACTCGAAGGAGAACGACAAGGTCGAACGTCCCGGCGAGCCGCCGAACGATCGTGCCGGGATCCAGCCGGAACGGGACGTGCGCGGCATGCTCGCGTCGACCGACGCCTCGCTCGATTCGCTCCGCATGGCGGGCTTCACCGTATCGCATGTCGTCCCTCGCGGCAGGATGCTTCCCGGCTCCGGCGCGATCGTCCTTCTTTCCGGCCGCAACCCGGCCGACATGGTGCTCCGCGGCAACGCCTCTCTCTTCGCGCAGTTCGAGCCGGCGGAGGGGGATGTCTATCCCTCCACGATCTTTGCCATCATGGCGAAGTGGCGGACTCTCTATCGCGACGCCGAGAGGAAGAAACGTGGCGGTTCGATCTACAATGAGAACCCGGACGGCGTGGAGCGCCCCAGATTCGACGCCGTCTCCGATGCCTTCAGGCCGGTGATCGACGGGAACAAGCCGGTCTTCTTCCGCACGGAGACGACGCTCGATGTCCATCGCGCCATGAAGCTGCGGGACGATCTGAAGTTCCCTCTCGTCATCGCCGGACTCAAGGAGGGATGGGATCTGGCGGCCACGCTGAAATCGGCCGACCTTCCCGTCTTCGTCTCCCTCGACTTCCCGAAGGAGAAAAAGGAGGAGAAGAACGAGGATTCGACGACCGCCGCCGACTCCTCCAAGGGGGTAACGCCACCGCCTCCCGACGACTATTTCCTCCGTGACGAACGGACCTCCAGCTACAAGGATATCGTCTCCGAAAAGAAACGGCTCGAGTTCAGGCAGGGGGAGAGCCGGACCGAATATTATGCCGGAGCGGGACGACTCAACAGGGAAGGGGTCCGCTTCGGTTTCGCCACGCTCGGAGCGGCCTCGGCCGATCTGCGCGGGAACATCCGCCTTGCCGTGCAGAACGGACTCCCCGAGGATGCGGCCCTGGCCGCCCTCACGGTGGAGCCCGCCCGCCTTCTGGGACTCGACAGGAATCTCGGCACCGTCGAACAGGGGAACATGGCGAATCTGGTGGTGACAAACGGATCGTATTTCGATAAGAAATCCTCCGTCCGCTTCGTCTTCGTCGATGGAGAGAAGTTCGAGTACGAGGCGAAGAAGGATGAGAAGAAGGACACCGCCCTCGCCGCCGACACCGCGCGCCGGGTCCGCGGACTCGACACGCTGCGGGCGAACCCGGCGCTGGCGGGACGGCGCGATCCGGAGCAGCGGGGGAACGTCCTTATCAGAAACGGCACGGTCCTCACCGTGACCGGCGGAACTCTCACCGAAACCGATATTCTTGTCGAGAACGGCAGGATCGCCCGCATCGGCAAGGGGCTGACCGCTCCGGCCGGCTTCGACACGATCGACGCCACCGGCGAGTTCGTGATGCCCGGCATCATCGACGCCCACTCGCACAGCGGCACCACCGATGTCAACGAGTGGACCAGTCCGGTCACGGCTGAAGTGGCGATCGGCGACGTGCTCGACCCCTACGACCTGATGATGTACCGCGCGCTCGGCGGCGGCAAGACCGTATCGCATGTGATGCACGGCTCGGCGAACGTCATCGGCGGCCAGTGCCAGACGATCAAGCTCCGCTACGGCGTCACCGATCCGGAAGGGCTCGTGATGAAGGGGGCGCCCCGCACCATCAAGTTCGCGCTCGGCGAGAACCCGACCCGCGTTCACGGCCGCGGCTTCGGCGTCAATCCTTCCACCCGCATGGGAGTGGAGCAGGTGCTGCGCGACGCCTTCACGAAGGCGCAGCGGTATATGATGGAACAGCAGAAGTACGAGAAGGAGAAGAAGAACCCGCGCGCGGTTCCTCCGGCCTACGATCTGCGGATGGAGACCCTGGCGGCGATACTTCGTGGCGAGATATTGATCCACTGCCACTCCTACCGCGCCGACGAGATTCTGATGCTGATGCGGGTGCTGAAGGATTTCGGTGTCACGAAGGTGACCTTCCAGCATGTCAACGAAGGGTTCAAGGTCGCGCCGGAGCTGGCGCAGTTCGGCGCCTCGGCCTCCGTCTTCGCCGACTGGTGGGCGTACAAGTTCGAGGTCTACTACTCGACGGCATACAACGCGGCGATCCTGACCCGGAACGGCGTGGTCGCCTCCATCAACTCCGACTCGCCCGAGCTCGACCGCCATCTCTACCACGAGGCGGCGAAGACCAGGCGCTACGGGAATCTGACCGAGGAGGAGGCGCTTGCTCTGATTACGATCAATCCCGCCAGACAGCTCGGCATCGAGAACCGGGTGGGATCGATCGAGGTGGGGAAGGAGGCCGACATCGCGATCTTCACGGCCCATCCCCTCTCCATCTATGCGATATGTCGCAAGACCCTGGTCGACGGTGTGGTTCGTTTCGACCGCGACAACGACCCGGACGACATGCGCCTCCGGGTCGATCCGAAGAGCGCCATAGAGACCAGCACCGTCTGGCACGAGCATGAGGACCGCTGCATGCAGGGGACCGAGGGACTGATGGAGCTGTTGAAGAGCCGGTGAGCCGGCGATCGCCTTCCGGCGGTGCTGGCTTCTTCGATATTCGGTTTGTTCGATAAGAGATATGTGAAGGAGGGAGACGTAATATCCACGTATCCCTCCTTTTCTATTTTTGGTCCCGGCGGATCGCCGCCGAACATGTCATCAACATCTCATTCGGACATATCCATGATCACACGCGACGAACTTCTGGCAAGCATCATCCACGAGTGCAATATCTGCCAGCATCTCTATAGCAAGATCCCGGCCGACGGCTTCGATTTCCGTCCGACCCCCGGCCAGCGTTCCACCACTGAACTGCTCCGCTACCTCTCGATCGTCGGCATCGCATCGATCAGATCGATGGTGACCGGATCATGGGACGCATGGGGAGAATTTACCGCGCGGGCCAGGGAGATGTCGCACGAGGAGTTCCCGGCTGCGATGGAGCGTCAGATCGAGGAGATCCGCGAGGCCTTCGCCTCTCTCTCCGATGAGGATTTCACGAACATGGAGGTCTCCCATCCCGCGGGCGAGAAGATGTCTCTGGCCTACGGAATGATGCGGATGCCGATCTACTGGCTCGTCGCCTATCGCATGCAGCTCTTCCTCTACGCAAAGCAGGCCGGCACGCACGACATCGGCACCTCCAACAACTGGAGCGGCTTCGACTGGAGACCGGAGTCGATCAAGGAGGAAGCCGTCGAAGCCGAGGCCGAATCGGACGAGGCAACGGCCGATGCGGAGAACGCGGCATAACGGATCGATCCGGGCCGCGACGGATGTGTGAGGTGACGTGGTTCGGATCGAGGGCGGCCTGACGAATGGATCGATATCGGTGGCGATCATGGGGGCAATGCATGATCGAAGATTGTGGGCATCGTATCACACATCGATGCTATGAGAGGTATTTCGCGAGAGGGGTCTGTATATCGGACCCTCTCGCCATATTCTCCTCGACCCTCCTTTCATCGGCTCCCGAAGGGAGCACCGATCTGTAGCCACAGGCCATGCAAAATTTCCTGAGCCCTGAAGGGGCGTACCATTCTTCCCGTCATGGATGAGGAAGAATGGTACGCACCTTCGGCGCTCAGGAAAAATCTGGGCGTCCGCAGCTACACATGGCTCAGCCCCTTCGGGGCTGAGAGAGCGGTGGGGGGCGTTGCGGCTCCCGTAGGGAGCGCCCAGATAGATGTAGCCGTAATCCGTTCCACCATTGTTGGAGCTCCGTAGGGGCTTGTGGAAATTGGTGGGGGGCGGCTCCGTCCGGTTCGCCCCTTCGGGGCTGGGAGAGGGGGCGGTTTCCTCTTCTTCTCTTACTATTTTGTCCCTCGCGGTTGTCCCCTCTGCGGCAGACCGGTGGTGAATCTTTTATCGCATGTCGATATTCCCATGATTACTCGTGAACGCCTTCTGAACCTTCTCGTCAACGAGTGCAACATCAGCAAGCATCTCTACACCAGGATTCCTGCCGACGCGTTCGACTACAGGCCGACGCCGGGGCAGCGTTCCACGCTGGAGCTTCTTCGATATATCGCAATGTGCGGGGCGGCGGCGATGGGATGCATGGCCGACGGCACCTTCGCGCGGTGGGATGAGTACGAGGCCCGCACGGCGAACATGCCGCACGAGGAATTCCCGGCGATGATCGACCGTCAGATCGAGGAGATCCGCGACGTCTTCGCCCGCTTCACCGACGAGGAATTCCTGACCCGCGATATCAGCCACGCCGGCTTCGTCATGCCGATGGGGGAGGGAGTCATCAATCTGGCGCTGGGGTGGCTTACCGCCTATCGCATGCAGCTCTTTCTCTACGCGAAGCAGGCGGGGGCGAAGGTCGACGGGGTCGACAACTGGCTCGGTGTCGACAGAGAGACGTTCCTCAGAAAAAGAAGAGAGGCGGCGGAGAGTCTCACGGAGACGGAACTCACATAGCGATATATCGCCGACCGTGATCTTTTCCGGGGGACTCCGCGCAGGGAAGTCCCCCGTTCCATTCTATTCACCGACCTCCTTGTTCACCCCCAGCAGCTTGAACTGCACAAGCGACACGGCGAGGATCAGCAGGAAGGTGACATAGGCGATCGCCGAGGCGTACCCCATCATGTCCGCCCGCTCGAACGCACGTTCGTAGACCTGGTAGACAAGGGTGGTGGTGGAGTTCACCGGTCCCCCTTTCGTCATCACGTAGACCTCGGTGAAGACCTGGAACGATCGTATCGTGTTGATGACGATCACGAAAAGGATCATCGGGCGGAGCCCCGGAAGCGTCACCTGGCGGAACCGGCTCCAGGCGGTGGCGCCGTCAAGCTCCGCCGCCTCGTAGAGATCGTTCGGGATCGTCTGAAGCGCGGCGAGGAAGAGGACGACGTAATATCCGATCGCGATCCAGATGTCCATCGCCATGATCGCCGGCAGCGCGGTTCCGGTGTCGAGCAGCCAGCCGTTCTTCGGGTAGGGGACTCCCACCATCTTCAGCAGGTTGTTCACATAGCCGTCGTGGGCGTAGAGGTTGGTGAAGATCAGCGAGAGGACGACGATGGAGGTGACCGACGGTATGAAATATCCCGACCTGTAGAAATCCTTCCACATGATCTTCCTGTTGAGCATCACCGCGATCAGCAGGGCGAAGATCGTCGTGAACGGGATCGTCCCCACCACGAAGATCAGCGTGTTCGTCAGCGCCTTCCAGAAGACGTCGTCGTTCAGCAGGCGGGCGTAGTTCTCCAGGCCGATCCAGGTCGTCTCGTTGCTGAGCGTCCTGTAGCTGGTGAAGCTGAGATAGAAGGAGTAGAGGAGAGGATAGACCCAGAAGACGCCGAGCGTCAGGAGCCAGGGGGAGAGAAACCCCCAGGTGACGATCGGATTCTCCAGTGTGTAGGTGCGTCGGCGCATTGAGAAGGATGTCGTATTGAGATGAACTTGCTGAGACTTCCGCCCGGTCATTCGAAGAGCGAGCCCTGCTCTCCGCTCTTCTCTTCCCCTTCCTCCGGAGCAATGCCGAGCAGCTCCTCGAACTCCTTCTCGTCGATCACCCGGACGCCGAGCTTGGTCGCCTTCTCCAGTTTGGAGCCGGCGTTGGCCCCCGCGAGGACGAAGTCGGTCTTCTTGCTCACGCTTCCGCTCGTCTTCCCGCCGTGCTCCTCGATCAGCAGCGAGGCGGCCTCCCGCGTGCGCCGTTCCAGCGTGCCGGTCAGGACGAAGGTCTTGCCGGCGATCGGCGAATCGGTCACGACGATCGCCCGTTTCGCGGGCCCTTCCAGGGTCACGCCGGCGGAGCGGAGACGTTCCATCAGATCGCGATTCCCCTGGTCGGCGAAGAACCTGACGATCGACTCCGCGATATGCGGCCCGATCTCGTTAACGGCGGTCAGTTCCTCCTGGGAGGCGGTCATCAATCTGTCGAGCGTGTTCATCTCGGCCGCCAGCACGCGCGCCACCGAGGCCCCCACATGCCGTATGCCGAGGCCGAAGAGCACCCGCCAGTAGGGACGTTCCCTGCTTCTCTCGATCCCGGCGATCAGGTTGTCGGCCGATTTTTCACCCCAGCGTTCGAGCGCGGCGATCTCGTCGCGCCGCAGGTGGAGATCGTAGATGTCCGCATAGTTGTGGAGCCAGCCCAGCTCCACGAACTGATCGACCACCTTCTCTCCAAGCCCCTCGATATCCATCGCGCCGCGAGATGCGAAATGCTGGATCCGTCCCCGCACCTGCCAGGGACACTCGGCATGTTCGCAGAAATGGTCGGCCTTCCCCTCGGGACGGTGGAGCGGAGTCCGGAGCGGACATGGGCAGAGGGTCGGGAAGATGAACGGCTCTGCCCCCTCCGGTCGTGCCGTCAGCACCACCTCGTTCACCTTGGGGATCACATCCCCCCCCTTCTCGATGATCACGGTGTCGCCGACCCGGATATCCTTCTCCGCGATGAAATCCTCGTTATGGAGCGTGGCCCTGCTGATGGTGGAGCCCGCGAGGAAGACCGGCGTCAGCTCGGCGACCGGGGTCACGCGGCCGAGGCGTCCCACCTGGAGCGTTATATCGTAGAGGACCGTCTGTGCCGTGTGCGCCTCGAACTTGTAGGCGATCGCCCAGCGGGGGGATTTGGAGATCATCCCCAGCTCCTCCTGCTGTCCCAGCGAATCGACCTTCACCACGACCCCGTCGATCTGGTAGGGGAGCTCGTCGCGGCGCCCCTCCCATTCGTCGCAGTACGCCAGCACGTCGTCGATCGTGGGACAGAGCCTGTAATTGGGATTGGTCGGGAATCCCATCTCGGTCATCGCCCGCAGGTTGTCCGAGTGGCTCCGCAGGCGGACGTCGTCGGAGGCGAGGTAGTAGACGAAGAGACGGAGCGGACGGGAGGCGACGATCTTCGGATCGAGCAGCTTCAGGGTGCCGGCCGTGGAGTTGCGCGGGTTGGCGAAGGTCTTCTCCCCCGCCAGTTCGCGCTCGGCGTTCATCGCCTGGAAATCGTCGACGGCCATATAGACCTCTCCCCGGACCTCGAAACCGGAAAGGGTCCTCTCGCCGATCTTCACCGGACGGACCCGGAGCGGCAGCGACCGGATCGTCCTGATATTGGGGGTGATGTCGTCTCCCTGCTCGCCGTTGCCGCGCGTCGCCCCGCAGACCAGGAGGCCGTTCTCGTAGGTGAGGCTCACCGCCACACCGTCGATCTTCAGTTCCGCCACATAGGAATAGGGTTCGCTTCCGAGCCGGTCGCGGACTCTTCTGTCGAACTCGCGCAGATCGTCCGCGGTGTAGGTGTTCCCCAGGGAGAGCATCGGCCGGGCGTGCGTGACGGTCGGGAACGACTGCGTCAGATCGGACCCGACCCGCTGCGTGGGGGAGTCGGGCGTCACAAGCTCCGGGTGCTCCGCCTCGATGCCGAGGAGCTCGGAGAGAAGAGCGTCGAACTCGCGGTCGCTGATCGACGGCTGGCTCAGCACATAGTAGCGATAGTTGTGCTCGTCGATGGTCGTTCGCAGTTCGGCTGCCCGAAGGGCGGGACTGGTCTTGGCCATAGGGGAGAGAAGCTGTGAGTAGTTGCGTTTCCCGGAGCGCAAAGATAGCGGTCTGTTGACTGAGTCAATAGGTGAGTGCGATGTTTCCGGGAACGCGAAGATAGGACATCTTCATATCCGGGACTTTCTTCGTTCGCGCGGAAGGGGAGGAGGAGGTCAGAGATGCCGTAATGGCCTTCGAGAGTGAGGCTGTAAGAGAGTAGGTTAGGTTTTAAACAAGAAACATGCGATTCTATGCTGAAAAAGCCGTAATTGTGTTGTCTACCGGCTTGATGAGCCCCTCCTCCACTGTTGATGCAATGATCTGCGAAACTGTACTGTTGGTGCTATTGGTCTCGGGAAGACCGAAACGCTCTCTCAAGGATCGATTCGTCATATGAGCATTCACCACCCAGCTAGAACACAATGTTGGTAACAAGCCCGAGTCCGAATTCTGTGGAGCAAGGCCATCGATAAATTCTATGAGTCCCTCGAAACCGACGGCATATCCTTTCCTTTCCAAGTGATGAAGTCGGGTGACCTGCTTGCTCGTCCCTTCATAGACGACAACGCGGGGCGCACGCAATGATAGTCCTTCAAAGTCTTCAAATTGCTTTGCAAAGTCGAAGACGGTCTTCGGTCATCGGCACCAGATCTTCACCGGAGCGCATGAGATATGCACCCTCGCACTGATAAGCCGTTCCATGGGGTCGAGATGGGATGTGGAAGATGAGCACACGGCCGTTGGGGTGGAATATCTCCTCAACTTCGGCACGGAAGCTCAGCTTATTGAAGATCCTACCACCTATGTCCTGCGTGTCGGCAAAGGCCTGAGTGCCTACTATTGTCCTGGGCCGTTTGTCGCTTACCCCGAGTATCAGCCTACCCCCACCCTCATTAGCGAGCGCAACGCAGTATCGGAACAATTTTGAGGTGTCGTAGTTGCTCTTCGCCTCCTTAAATTCAAGTCTCTCCCCCTCGCGAGAAGTTTGAATCAACAGTTCCAGTTCGCCCAACGTCGTAGCTATCCTGTTCATGGTGGTATCAGTTCAAGATCAGGATTCGTCGATGAAACTCAAACTGAGACAACATACACTGGTAAATCGTATTTGCGGGAACCATCCGGTTTCGTAGCTTGTGTCCCTTTCGCCGTCTCAGGCGCCGGTCTCTAGGAACCGTAAACCGTAGTTACGCTCATGATTATCTGGATCATTCTGTTGCTGATTTCCCTGCTGCTGGCGATCGTCCTGGTCGGCATGGTTCTTCTCCAGCCCAGCAAGGGGGGTGGAATGACGAGCGCGTTCGGCTCGCTCGGCACATCGCTCGGGTCGACGTTCGGCTCGCGGCGTACGCTCGACTTCCTCTCGAAGGCGACGGTCTGGGTCGCCACGGCAATCGGTCTCCTCTGCCTGCTCGCCAACCTGATGCTCAAGTCGATGCTCGGCGGCGGCGGCGGTACCGGAATCGACAACGTCAAGAGCTCGATCACTCCGCAGGCCACCCAGCAGGCCCCCGCGACCGGAGCCGCTCCGCAGCAGGTGCCCCAGCAGGGTGCGCCGCAGGCCACGCAGCCGCCTCCCGCCGGTCAGCAGCAGAGCACGACTCCGCCGCCGGCCACGGCCCCCGCGAACCCGTAACCGGTCCGCCGGCTCATACGACCATGTACAACAGCCGCTTCCGATATCGTTCGGAAGCGGCTGTTCCGTTTCTGTCATGGATGATATAGGTGGAAGGGATCTCCCTCCGCCCTCTCCTCCGGCTACAGATGCCCCAGTTTCTTTCCCCCCAGAAGATGGAGGTGGAGATGAAACACCTCCTGCCCTCCGTCGGCGTTGCAGTTGATGACCAGGCGATATCCCGACTCGGCGATCCCCTGACTCCCGGCGATGTCGGCCGCGGCCTTCACCATATGCCCGACCAGCCCCTCCTGCCCGTTCGTGATATCGTTGGCGGTCGGTATCTCCTCCTTCGGGATGATGAGGATATGGATCGGAGCGCGGGGCGCGATATCCCTGAACGCGAGGACGAGATCGTCCTCGTAGACGATATCCGCGGGGATCTCCCGGCGGATGATTTTCGAGAAGATGGTGTCGGCCATGATCCTTAGAGGGATGGGAATTGTTGATGTTGACGGGCGTTCCCCCGAATATACAGCACCCCGCTCTCCGACCGCCCTCCCGCCCGTTACAAAAATTGGCAAGGGGCGTTCAGAACACGGTTGGAAGAGCCGTCCCGTCCGCGTATCTTTGTGGCTCTTTTTATCCGTGGGCAAACGCCTCAGGCTATTATCAGGGTGAGCACTATGCAGGCAATCATAACCGTGGCCGGTTCGCAGTACCGGGTGCAGAAGGACGACACGATCATCGTGCCGCTCCTCTCGAACGACGTCGACTCGACCGTCGAGTTCAACGATATCCTCTTCACGTCGACGGACGGCAATCTGAGCGTCGGCGGCGGGGTGGTGACCGCGCAGGTACTGGAGCATGGAAAGGGGGAGACCGTCCTGGTGTTCCACAAGAAGCGCCGCAAGGGGTACCAGAAGCTCAACGGACATCGTCAGCCGTATACGAAGCTTCGTATCACCGGCATCTCCGCGTAGCAGTCATCACGCTTATCGAATCAGGGAGTATCTGTCATGGCACATAAAAAAGGTGGTGGATCTACGCGGAACGGCCGCGATTCGAATCCCCAGTATCTCGGTGTGAAGCGCTTCGGCGGCCAGGTCGTCCGCGCGGGCAACATCCTCGTCCGTCAGCGTGGAACCAAGTTCCATCCGGGCGACAACGTCGGTATCGGCAAGGACGATACCCTCTTCGCGCTCACCGACGGGATCGTCGTGTTCGAGCGGAAGGGACGCGACCGCAAGGCGGTCAGCATCCGCGCCAACGACTGATTGTTTCGTCGGAAGCGGCGTTTCTCCACGGGAGAGGCGTAGGCGTCCGGCAATATCACGGCAGTGTTCAACGCCGCCGGCCTCAGAGGTCGGCGGCGTTGTTCGTTATTCCTCCAGCAGCAGCTTCATCATCGCCTCCGCGGCCGAGGCCGCCACCACACTCAGCCGGTCGCGCGATATGCCGTCCCCCACCTCGTATGTCACCACCGGAGCCCCGAACTCACGGTAGAACCAGCTCTTGAAGATCGGCGACTCCAGATTGGCCGGTTCCTCCCTGACGACATATCCGGGAACGAGCCATTCCAGCTCCTCGATCCAGCGTGAGGTGAAGCCCGGCGGATCGGTCGTGAGGGAGCTGTCGAGCGTGTAGATGATGTCGCTCCAGGTGGAGTGGAAGTCGAGCGCGAAGCGGGGACGGGCGCCGAGCGAATCGCGGAGCTTGAGGAAGGCGTTGCGCGCCGCGCGGGTCTCCGGCTGGTTGAAGGCGTACCAGTCGCGGTTCAGGTCGATGCCGGCCGCGCTGTGCCGCCAGTGGCCGCCGTCGACCCCGTCGGGGTTGAGGAGAGGAAGGACGACCAGGGTGTAGCGTTCACGGAACCTCCGCGCCAGGTCGGTGGGACCGGCCACGGCCTCCACGAACTCCTCCAGCGCGATCGAGCCGGTGACCTCCGGCGGGTGCTGCCGGCCGACGACATAGACATATTCCTTCCCTTTCCCTTCCCCCACGATCAGCCTGACGATAGGGCGGCCGAGGAGCGAGACGCCGACGGTATCGGAGACGATCCACGGCATGCCGGCCATCCGATCGGCCCATCGGTAGATCTGCTCCGACGCCTTCAGCTCCTGCGCCGACACCCAGAGCGTATCGGGTCCGACCCGGAGCGTCATGATCCTGTCGTTCCCCAGAGTGTCGCGAACGAACGCCGAGCGCTCCAGAAGCGTCCAGCTCCTGCCGTCGATGCTGACGCGGGGGTGGTAGCGGTGGTCTCCGTCGATATATCGGAGTCGGACGCTGACGGTCCGGAGGCGGTCGGACCAGATCCTGAAGGCGTACCAGGGACTGTTGTTGATCGGCGCGTTCTCCGGAGTCACCGTGACGACGTACTCCGAATCGCTCATCCGGGTCACGCCGGAGGCGCGCGCGCCGTCGAAGTCGGCATCCACCCAGAGTCTTCCGTTCCCTCCGGAGAAGGAGAAGGTCCGCCGGACCGGCGCGGTGATCGCCCGCCCGGTCGTGACCGTGGAGCCGGGAGGGTCGTACGACTGGGGCGCCTCGAACACCGGCGCCACAACAGGCTCCCGCGCTGTCGGCGACGGTTGCCTCGTCTCCACACGCCGCGCACAGCCCGCAGCGAGGAGGAGCAGAAAAAGGGAGAGAGAGATTCCAGGGAGGGCCGGGGGGGAGCTCTTCATCGAGTTGAGTGACGCCGCAGTCGTGAGGAGATTGGGGGGAGACGTTACCTCCCCGCATCGTTTCGGCTCAGTCGATAGGTGGAAACAGTGGATGCGATATGCCACGTTCCCGCCGATCGTCCGACCCCGGCTGTTAGGAATCGGAGAAATTGCTTGTCGGAACACATAAAGGGCCGTCTCGCTCCGAAGCACGGTCGTCTCTTCCTACGACATTCGCACCATTCGGTATATGGCAGCATTCAGCGACGATTCCTGCTCACGGCGCAGGTTTCTGGAGACCGCGTTCACGGCGACGGTTCTTGCCGTCGCGACCCCCGGCATGGCCCTGGGGCGGGTCGTTCCGGTCTTCAGCCGGAGCAGCGACGGAGCGCTGGCGGGGACCTACACCCTGAAGCTCAGCGAGACCTCCGGCCTGACGGCGACCCCGAGTTCACTCCTCCTTCAGGTCAAGGGGGTGTCGGGCCGGGTGATCGTCTCACGGACCGCGGAGAGCACCTTCGTGGCGGTGAACAACCGCTGTTCGCACCAGGGGAACGCGGTCGGCACTCTGGATCTCCAGACGCTCCGGTTCACCTGTCCCGCCCACCAGTCGGTTTTCGAGGCGGACGGAACGTATGTGAGCGGTCCGGCGGACGGCGTGAACCTGACGAAATATCCCGTCCTCTTCGACGGAGTCGACACCTTGAAGATCGAGATCCCGGGCTTCGTCTCGGCGGTCGATGAGGAGGGACATCTGATCTCCTTTCTCGCCCCTCCGGTCGTCTCTCCCGATGCCGCGAGCTGCACGCTCCGCTACGGCATCGCCTCCCGTTCGCATGTCATCGTCACCGTCACCTCCGCCGACGGGGCTGCCGTGATCCGTCCGGTGGACGATGTGCGGGAGGCGGGGGAGCACACGGCATCGTTCGATATCTCCAGGCTCCCGAGCGGAGTCTACTTCTGCCGGATCGATTCCACCGGCGGGTTTCTCGACACGCGGAAGTTCGTGATACGCAGGTAGCGGGAAGCCTCACGACGAAAGATCGTGTCTGGAACCGGGACCGCCGTCGATTCGACGGCGGTCCTTGTTTATATTGGGCCCGGTCGATCAACCCCGGCGGTCGGAATCGCATCCGACCGCCGATCTATCGCAATCCAGCTCCGACGGAACGTTCCGTCGGGTACCTCTACGACAGGAGGAGCATCACGATGAGATGTCGATTCCTTCTTCAGCTTCTGTTCGCCCTGCCGGTCGTTCTCCACGCGCAGATTCCCACATGGCCCCCCGGAGGGATCACGCGCGGTCCCGGAGGAAACATCTTCCCCAGCAATCGCTACGTCCCCTCGACGAAACGATGGAACCTGGTCTGGGCCGATCAGATCATTCCGGGATCGGTTACGCCGGGGAAGATTGAGTTCGCGGCGAAGAACTATATCGGAACGCAGAAGATCTTCGCCGACCAGGTCGCTCTCTTCCGCAACCATAATCCCAACTTCCTGATGCTGATCTACCATCTGGCGGCGGGACTCAACCCGGAGCGGAACGACGACTGCCCCGACCCGAAGTCGAACAGGGGAGAGGAGTTCATCGGGGTCGTGACCCCCAGGGGCTACGTGGCGGAGATCCCCGCCTACCTTCGGCCGTGGCTGGCGACGGCCGGGATCGAGGAGGGGAGCGAACGGTATGAGAAGATGTTCCAGCATTACGATACTCCCATCGACAGCTCGCGCCGCGTCTGGCACCAGGACCCTTACTGGCTGATGGATATCGCCAACCCCGACTGGACGGATTATATCGCGGCGACGACGAACGACTGGATAGAGGGAACCGCCGCCGACGGCTGCTTCTTCGACGTCGCCGTGGAGACGAACGTATCGCTCTACAACCCGAAGCAGGGAAACCCGCCGCCGAGAGATTTCGACTGGTGGCGGGCTCCGCACGGTCCCAGCGACGCGGTCGGGGCGATGACCGATCGCTCGCAGTTCGATGAATGGATGAACGCCCGGTTCCGATCCTACTTCCGTTGGATCTATTACTCCTATCACCGCGCCGTGGCCGACTATCTGCTGATTCCGAACGTGGACCAGATGGTCACGACGGTCTACGACCCCGTCTGGATGGACGACACCGATGAGCGCTCGACGATCGACGGGGCGATGATCGAGAATTTCGGCGGCTACAGGGGGAACGATATGTGGCTCACCCTGGAACGTGGAGTACGGCATATCACGGGGCGAGGTAAGATCCTGATCGCCCAGTTCGGCGCCGCCGACGCCAGGGAGCGGCTGAGACGCACCGCGATGTATATGCTGATCAAGAACGAACAGAGCTTCATCAACATCATCAACTCCGGAAAGGTGGAATGGTATCCGGAGTATGAGATCGATCTCGGCGATCAATCCCCCGTCCCCGCGGATCTCGAGGAGCTGCGCGTGAGCGGAAGCGGCGATGCGGGCCTCTGGAAACGTGATTACGCGAACGGCGTGGTCCTCTGCAACACATCGAAGGAGGATGTGTCGTACGATCCCCCCGGCGAAGGGTGGTCTCGCCTTGCCACATCCGGCGGTGGTGACGTGGGGGAGGAGGGCATGCCGGTGAGCCAGTCTATCTCGATGATCTCGTTCGCCGGCCCCGTCACCGTGGCGGCGGGGAACGCGGTGGTGCTCCACCGTCAGGGGGGCGCGTCGTCGGCGCCGGAGCGCCAGGCTGATGAAGGTATTGATGAGGGGATCGAGGCCGCCTGGATCGACGGGGCGCTGGAGATCGGGTTCGATGCTCCCCTCGCCGGCAGGTACGAAATCTCGATCGTCGATATATCGGGAAATGTCGTTCTGAGCGAAACCGGCCTTCTCGACGCCCGACGCCGTCTCCGGACGGAGGGGGTGAGGCTCTCGAGCGGCGTCTATCTCTTCAGGCTGGCGACGGGAGGTCGTGTCCGTACCGGTTCGTTCGTCGTGGTCAGATGAGGCGAGGGGGGGAGTACCGGTTTCCGTGCAATCCGGATTCGCCGAAGCAACGTATACATGCCGTATCCTCGACACTACTCACACACATATCATGATGGAGGAAGCATGTCATCCAACGTTGAAACCCTTCGGGCCGCACACGACGCATTTTCCACGAACGACCTCGACCGGGCTGCCGGGCTTGTGGCGACCGACGCGCGCGTGACCGATTACGGCAATAACCGGAGTGTCGGGTCGCGAGAGGAGTTCCGTGGCTGGATGGAGGGATTTCACTCGATGGCTTCCGATATCCGGATCGTCGACGCAACGTACCACGACGGCGGCGACTGGGTGACCGCACGGTTCCGCGTCGTGGGAACGCAGGATGGGCCCGCGGGAGAGTTCCCCGCAAGCGGCAGATCGTTTTCGCTCGACGTCTGCGAAGTGTGGCATTTCAATGCCGACGGCAACGCCGACGAAGGATATAACTATTCGGACTCGCTCGGCCTGCTGATGCAGCTGGGACATATCGGTCAGCCTGCCTGAGAATTCCCGATGATATCTATCGCTCCATGACGCGCCTGATGCCGACCGCATCGGGCGCGTTCGTATATCGACCTGCAGGAACGGGAGGAGAGAGCGTTCCGGATGAAACCTCGCCGTGTCGATTCCGGTTCATCGCGCGGGAGATGAAATTCGTGTACATTGTGGCGTTGAATTCAACGAGCCGCGCCGATATCCTCCGTGCGGATAACCGAACCGATCGCCCCGGAACCGGGCGCCCAACCCTTCACGATATGCTTGTCGACGGAATACCGACGCGGCCGATCCGCGTCGTCGGTGACGACCCTCCGGTCGTCCGTGTCATCGATCAACGGCTGCTGCCGTTCGAGCTGGCGGTTCGCGATCTGGCGACGCTGGAGGATGCCGTCGACGCCATCGGGTCGATGATGGTGCGCGGCGCCCCGCTGATAGGGGTGACCGCCGCGTACGGACTCTACCTGGCGGCGCGTGAGGCGCCCGCCGATCGGTTCGACGAACATGTACGCGACTCGGCCGCGCGGTTGAAGGGAACCCGTCCCACCGCCGTGAACCTGGCCTGGGCGATCGACAGGCAGTTCGCCGAGATCGACCCCGCCGCCTCGATCCCTGAAAAGATCGCATCGCTCCGCGCGAGCGCCGATCGTATCGCGGAGGAGGATGCCGAGCAGTGCAGAATGATAGGGGAGCACGGTCTGGAGCTGATCCGTGAGATCAGCCGCCGGAAGGGGGGGGGCCGCGTGAACATCCTGACGCACTGCAACGCCGGCTGGCTTGCCTGCGTCGACTACGGCACCGCCACCGCTCCCATCTACCTTGCTCATGACGAGGGGATCGACATCCATGTCTGGGTCGATGAGACCCGTCCCCGGAACCAGGGGGCTCGCCTTACGGCCTGGGAGCTCGCCAACCACGGCGTTCCTCACACGCTCATCGTCGACAACGCGGGAGGGCATCTGATGCAGCACGGGATGGTCGACGCCGTCATCGTCGGCTGCGACAGGGCCACCGTCACGGGAGACGTCTGCAACAAGATCGGGACCTACCTGAAGGCGCTCGCCGCGAACGACAACGGCGTCCCCTTCTACGTCGCCGTCCCATCCTCAACTTTCGACTTCACGATGCGCGACGGCGTTCGGGAGATTCCGATCGAGGAACGGGAACCGGGAGAAGTGCGGTTCTTCGAGGGGGCCCCCGAGGGATCTCCATCGGAGGTCGGCAGGGTGATGACCGCGCCGGCGAAGACCCCGGTCGCGAACTACGGCTTCGACGTCACCCCCGCGCGGCTCGTGACGGCGCTGATTACCGAACGGGGGGTCTGCGCCGCGAACGAGACCGGGATACGGGAACTCTTCATGGAGGTAGCGCATGACGATCGATGAAGGATATATCAAGTTCCACTGCGATCTGACCCCCGGAACGGGGCCGGCGCGGAGCGACGTGGCAGAGCTGATCGAGTGGCGCAATCATCTCTATCGTGTCGGGCTTATCGGAGCATATCCGGACGGGATAGGGTTTGGAAATATCAGTATGCGATGCGGTGACGGCGACCGCTTTCATATCAGCGGAACGCAGACCGGAAACATCGCGGAGCTGGACGAACGGCATTTCACCCTGGTCACCCGGTTCGACTTCCCCTCCAACAGCCTTGCCTGCACGGGGGAGCTGAAAGCGTCGTCGGAGTCGCTGACCCATGCCTCGGTCTACGTCAACGATCGCTCGATCGGCGCGGTCATCCATGTCCATCATCTCCCCGCCTGGTCCGCGCTTCTCGGCAGGCTTCCGACCACTCTCGAGTCGGTCCCCTACGGGACGCCGGAGATGGCCGGGGAGGTGAGCCGTCTCTTCCGCGAGAGCGACGTATCGGAGCGGAGGATCTTCGTCATGGGGGGGCATCGTGAGGGGATCATCGCGTTCGGCGCCGATCTGGACGAGGCGGGCGCCGTGCTGGTCGGCGAGCTGCGGGAGTATCTTCAGCCCGTGAAATCCTGACCTACGCGCCGCGATATTTCTAGGCAGAAGGCGCGCGGCGGAGAGCCGGCGGGCCGATTTCATCAGCCAGGTGATCATGCAGGAACAGGACTCATTTCCCTATCGGATCCGAGGCTACGAGCCCGGGATCTACGTCGAACTTTATCTGCCGAAGCGGTCACGCTATCAGGGGCGTCTCTACGAGACCCTCACGCGCGGATTCGATCCGGACGAAGTGCGGAGACACTTCACCGATCCGGCCAAGCGACCCCAGATCATGGAGTTCCTCCGCTCCTACGCGGCCGAGGTCGATCTGGATGAACGGGTGGAGGGGATCGAGCCGTTCTACCGAGGCTACTCCATGTACGAGGTCGACGGCGTCTTCTACTCGCCGGAACGGAAGACGATCGAGGAACGCGCCCAGATCATCAGGATGATGTTCATCCCCGATATGGAACGGATGCGCGCCTACGCCCCCGAGCTGGAAATGTCTCGGATCAGAAAGATTGTCAGACGATATTTCGAGGAAGGACGCGACGGCTTCGAGAGGCCGGATGAACTGCCGACGCCGCTGCTGAAACATATATCGGACTGGGTGGACGACATCGGTCTCTTCCTGTTCGGATATATCGTCTTCGAACTCTGCGTCAAGATCGACGAGCTCAACGCCGACGATCAGGGGGAACTGGAGGAGGAGATCTGGCTCTCGTCGTTCTGGGATCTGAGGCTCAACCGCGTGAAGCTCACCAGCCTGCGACACGGATAGCCCTCACTGCCGTCGTTCATTCTTGGAGATATCGATCATGCGACGCCTGCTGCTTGCTCTCCTCTTCTGGCTGCCGGTTGCCCTGAACGGGGCCGGGGCGCAGGAGGTCAGGATGACCCCCGCGCTCGACCTCGGCCTCAAACCGCAGAAGATGCTCGTCCCCACGAAATTCAAGGGGCTGATCGACAGCGGTCTCACCGTCTATCTTCCGGAAGGACTTACGGCAAGGATCTTTCAGGTCGGCGGGGGGATCAGGCGTCCCAGATTCATGGCCTGGGGACCGGACAGCATCCTGCATGTCGTCTGTGAATACTCCAAGGTCTGGGCCCTCCCCGACAGGGATCACGACGGCGCGGCCGATACGGCGCTTCTGGTGGCTCAGAATATCGTGGGGGGTGATATCGAGTTCCACGACGGCGCGATGTATGCAGACGGCGGCGACAAGATTCTGAAGCTTGAGGATAACGACAAGGACGGAGTCTACGAGACCCGGACCACGCTGATCGCCGATCTCCCCGCCCACGGGAATCATCCTCTCCATTCCATCGCGATCGACCCGGAACGGGGGAAGATCTATATCACCACGGGATCTTCCTGTAACGTCTGCCGCGAGGAGCGGCGGGCGATCATCGGGGAGTACGATCTGGACGGAACGGAAGGACGCACGTTCGCGCGCGGGACGCGGAATCCGGTCGGGATCGTCAGACATCCCCGCACCGGACGGATCTGGGCCACCAACAACGGCAGCGACCAGATGGGAAACGATATTCCTCCCGAATGGGTCGATCTGGTTCGTGACGGCGGCTTCTACGGCTATCCCTACGCCTATGCCGACAAGGTCTACTTCAACCTCGGGCTCGGGGCCCCCGGGGACTACCGGGCGCTCCTCCCGCTTACGGCTACCGACAGCGCGCTCGTCGGCTCGATGGTCCAGCCGGCCGCCCTCGTGCTGGCGCATTCGGCTCCGCTTGCGATCGATTTCGCCAACGGATCGTTCCCCGAGCGATTCAGGAACGGAGCGTTCGTTGCTCTGCACGGATCGTGGAACAGATACCCGGCCAGCGGTCACAAGGTCGTCTACCTCGGGTTCGAGAACGACGCCGACACCACGGCCGACTACATCGCCGACTTCTTCACCGGGTTCATGACCGACTCGCTCAAGCAGCCGACCTGGAGATGGGGGCGACCCGCCGGGATCGCCGTCGACCACCGTTCGAATCTCTACGTCGGAAGCGACGATCCGCTGGAGTTCATCGCCGTCGTCTCTCCGGCATCGACGAACGGAGCGCCGACGGTGGGGGCGGAGCCGGAACGGGCGCGGCTCCATCGCAATACGCCGAATCCCGTGGTCGCTCCGACCCTTGTACGCTTCACTCTCCCCCGTGCCGGGAATGTCATGCTGCGACTCTTCTCCTCCACGGGCGACATGGCCGCCGTTCTCGCCGACGGAAGGTTCGAGGAAGGGGAGAACAGTGTGGAGCTCGATCCCTCACGGCTCCCCAGCGGCGTCTATCTCTGCAGACTGAGATGGGAGGGGGGTGAGGAACAGGAGACGATGGTGGTTCTCCACTGATCTCGACGAGCCTTCAGCGGTTGAGAGAAAGGGCGTGTAAGGAACACGCCCTTCGTCGTTCATATCGGCCGGTCGATCCGTTCGGACCGTCGCGTTACCATTTCCATCCGTCCGGGATTCTTCCGTAGGGGGAAAAATCTGCTCGTCCGGTCGGAGGGCGTTCAACCATCGGCCCGATGCCGCGTCTTCGCCGGGGAACCGGCCGACGGTTACAGTCTCTAACGCTCCGTCCCCTTCGCAGGGCGCCGGAGAAAACGAGACTGCCCCCCTTCGTTTCGACACCTTTCCTTCCGGACGTCGCATCCCTCCGCGGGTTTCCCGCGGGAGGTATCGCTCCCGTCGAGTCCTATCGAACATTTCCGGAGATACAGCATGGACCGTAGAAACTTCATGACGTTCACCGCCCCCAGGTCGCGCTCATCGCGCGGCGAGGAGCCGCTGTCGCACAGGCAGAACGGCCGGAGCGCGGGGAATCCGCCCGCATTTCTGCGTCGCAGCAGCACCGGGCTGGAGCCGTACGGCGGGCCGTTCGAGTACGCGCAGGCAGCGCATCTGCTGCGTCGTACGATGGTCGGTCCGAGGGACGCGGAGATCAGGCAGGCCGTCCGCGACGGTCTGGACGCCACGGTCAAGAAACTCCTGACGCCGTTCCAGCCCGATCTGACCATGATTCAGAGCTTCGCGGGGCAGGATGTACGGTTGCGACCCGACACCGCCGAGGGGCTCGAGGCGTTCCAGACCGAGCTCTTCGGCTACCGTGAGCTGCTCCTTCGCTGGTGGCACCGCACCATCGCCCTCTCGCCGGTCTCGATCCAGGAACGGATGACGATCTTCTGGCACAACCACTTCACCAGCGAGCTGCAGGTGGTGAACTTCCCGCAGTGGATGCACGGCCAGAACCAGTTGCTCCGCGCCGACGGCCTTGGAAACTTCAGGCAGTTCGCCAAGGATGTCACGAAGGATATGGCGATGCTGATCTATCTGGACAACATCAAGAACTCCAAGCGTCCGGGCAAGAACAGCATCAACGAGAACTACGCCCGCGAGCTGATGGAGCTCTTCACCTGCGGGGTGAGCGACTGGAGCGGCAACCCGAACTACACCCAGCAGGATGTCGGCGAGGCGGCGCGCGCGCTCAGCGGCTACCAGGGGACGCCGATCTCCAAGGGGCAGCCCGGCACCTACGCCGGTCTGCAGAGCCAGTGGGTCCAGAGCTTCTGGGATTCCGGTTCCAAGACGATCATGGGAAAGAGCGGCAACTGGAAGCCGGAGGATGTGGTCGATATCATCCTCTCCGAGCGCGCCGACCAGACCGCGAAATTCGTCTGCGAAAAACTCTACCGTGCCTTCATCTACGATATCGCGGACCGGATCGTGGTGACCGAGATGGCGGAGACGTTCAGAACATCGAACTGGGAGATTCGTCCCGTGATCGACCAGCTTCTGCGGAGCGCGCATTTCTACGACGAGACCAACGTCGGCGCCCTGCAGAAAAGCCCCGTGGATTATATGATCGGCATGATCCGGGGAATGGGAATCACATCGGTTCCCGATCTGGAGATGACCGGAAGCGGTCGGGGATCGCAGGATCTCCGCAACCGCCTTTCCTCCATCGGCATGGTGCTGTTCGATCCGCCGAACGTCAAGGGATGGCCCGCCGGGCGGACGTGGGTAAGCACGTCGACCCTCCCGATACGCCAGAAGTTCGCCATCGACGTGGCCAACGGAGCGCTGAAGGCACGTCAGAACACGATCTACATGTTCGATCCGGTCGCCTTCGCCAAGACGTTCCCGGACTACGACGACATCCACAAGCTGAGCGCGAACATGGCGAACTTCCTCCTCAACATCCCACCCTCCGCCAGGGAATCCGAATCGCTCTACGATGCGTTACTGGACGGCGGAAAGGATTACGAATGGGACATCGACAACCCGGACCAGAAGGCGGCGTCGAGAATCAGGAAGTTCATCGTCGTTGCGGTCCAGCTTGCCAAGTTCCAGCTCTACTAGTCGTCGCGGGTTCGAACAATATCACTATGAGATAATACCATGAAGCGCAGAACTTTCATACAGCGTCTTGCGGCGACCGGAATCGTGCTCCCGGTGACCATGGGATTCCCGCGCGTCCGCGCCTTCGCCAAGGCCCCTTCCGGGTCGCCGTTCATGCGGATCATGTCGGCCACGAACGACAACGTCCTGGTCATGATCCGTCTGGCGGGGGGGAACGACGGCCTGAACACGGTTGTGCCGTTCGAGAACGACGTCTACTACAACAGCCGCACGGGGGATGATCTGGCGATCGCCAGGGATACGGTGGTGCGGCTCTCCGATTCCGGCACGCTGGGGCTGCATCCCGGTCTGGCCGCGCTGGCGCCGCTTTATCAGGAACGGAAGGTCTCGATCATCCAGAACGTCGGGTATCCCAACCAGAACCTGTCGCATTTCCGCTCCACCGATATCTGGCTCTCCGGTTCCGACTGGGACGTCTATGAGGATGCCGGATGGTACGCCCGGCATCTCGAACATCGATATCCCGACTATCCCGAGGTGCTGCCGACCGATCCGTTCGCGATCGAACTGGGGACATATCTCAGCACGACGCTGATCGGAGACAGGAACAACATGGGGGTCGCGGTCGCCGATCTCTCCTACGTTCCGGGGCAGCCCGATCCCGATCCGGTGAACCAGACGCACGAAGGGGAGGAGGAAGCGTACGTTCGCGAGATAGCGCGACAGTCGAACATCTTCTCCACCTCGATCATCGCCGCCGGACTGAAGCAGTTGACGAACAAGGCGACCTACCCGACCGGCAACGCCCTGGGGACCGCGCTCTCCGCGATCTCACGGCTGATAGCGGCGGGGCTCAAGACGCAGATGTATATCGTGAACGTGGGGGGATACGACACTCATTCCAACCAGATCACGGTCCAGGCGGGGCTGCACAAGATGTTCGCCGACGCCGTGGCCGCGTTCCAGCGCGATCTGGAGGCGTTCGGCACCGACACTCGGGTCAGCACAATGACGGTGAGCGAGTTCGGGCGCCGTCTGGCAAGCAACGGGACCGGCACCGACCACGGCTCGGCCGCCCCTCAGTTCGTGATCGGTTCGGGAGTCATCGGCGGCATCATCGGAAACGATCCGAACCTGACCGATCTGGAAGGGCCTGGAAATATCAGGATGCAATACGATTTCCGGCAGATGTACGCGTCGGTGCTGGGGCAGTGGTACGGCGCGGAGGAGGACGAGATAACCTCGGTGGCGCTGCCGAGACATTTCGATCAGCTTCCGATATTCAAGGTCGCGGCCAGCGGCGTCCCCGGCTCCGATGCCGTGGCGATGGAGCTGGGGCAGAACTTCCCCAACCCCGCGTCGAACGGCACCACGATCCCGGTGACCGGCGTCGGCGCCGACGCGCGACTGACGATCCACGGCCTGGACGGACGCCTCTATCACGAGCAGCGTGTGGCGCCCGGAGAGATGTCGGTCTACTTCGATACGAAGGCGCTCCCCGCAGGACGATATATCTATGCGCTGACCTCGGGAGGGATACGGCGTACGATGTCGATGACGGTGGTGAAGTAGAAGATTCGTTGTTCGATATGGAGGTCCCGGCATGCCCTTCGTTAATGCGGAGGGCATGCTTATTAGCGCCTCGGCATTTCCGGTGAAGGCTCAATCGTTTTCCCACAGGTCCAGCAGATCGGCCAGACTATCACCTACTCTTGTCATGGTAGCCTCCGACACTCTCCCGCAAAAGCTCTGCAACCGCAGGATACTAATACATCGGACCTGGTGGCATAATACGAAGCTCCGTTTCGTAAGCCCTCCTTCGGGAGGATTGATCGCAACGAGATGCGGTATGTTCCGCTCCGTTCCGGTGCTCCTCCTTCCATCCCTTTGCGTCATTCTGCAGTTCCGCATAATACTCGTTAAGAGCATCGATGCGGGCGTTGCTCGCTTCGACCGTGTTGTTCGCATCGCGCTTCCGACGCTTCGGGTGCTCAACCACCGCTACCTGTCGCGACCATAGCGCTTTGATAATAGCGTGACGTATTGCTTCGGCTCTGGTCGAGAACTGCTTGATAGAGGGTTGGAGGCCTCGGAATCCCACTATTCTCATATGCACGGGCCACCTCGAATTAATATTCATAACTGCATTCGTACCAATCTGCCGTCGTACTGTTATCTAACCGTCCTTTCTGTTGTCGATCATTCCATTCGCCTCACGTTGCGTGTCAACTTCCGGTACGGTTTGATGGGTGACATCCATCGCCTGCAATCACCACGACAATTTCTACTCCGACGTACTTCCAGCGGCAACACTAGCTACAGTATGTCGATAGACGCTCCAAGCAAAAAGGGTAGTGCATTGTTCACAATCCAAGGCGTGCAATTGCTGAATTCCTTCAGAAATCGAAGCCTTTATGTGTGCTTTATCCCGCACAATGTTACTGCGCGATCCTCAACGCCCTTGTAATCATGCGCGTGGGTGTGCGGAGGACCGTAAAGTACGTTCCTGAAGCGAGAGAGGAGGCATCGAGCTCGACGGTATGATCTCCCGGCGACGTCTCCCCGTCGATCAGTGTCGCGACGGTGCGGCCGGAGATGTCGGTCACGTACAACTGCGTCCGCCCCTGCTCCGCGACGGAGAATTCGATCGTCGTCCTGCTGCCGACCGGGTTCGGACGCGCGGGCTTCAGCACGATGAAGCCGGTGTCGATGAAGAGCCTGGCCCTGCCACCGTCGTTGCATACCGCGATATGAACCTCCGCGTCGATCGGAATCACCTCCACGGGACACGCGCTCTCCCAGACGAACGCGTCGATCCTCAGAGGGGTCGCGTCGCTGTCGCCGAGCGCGGTGAGGAAATTGAGGACCGCCAGCGTATCGCTCTTTCCGTCCCATGTGCCGTGGATCGTGACGGTCCTGTCGTTGTCGGCCCCCTGGCCTATGACGATTCCGGTGTCGACCGGCAGCAGCAGGGTTCTGTTGTATCGCAGTGTGGCGATGAATTTCCCTCCTTCCGGCGGCAGATTCCTGGCGTCGCGGATGAGGAGGGGGAGGGTGAGAAATGTGTCGGGCGGAGCGTCGAACCGCGTCCCGTCGAACGCGACGGTGGAACCGGCGGGCTCGGCGGAGCATGTCCCTTCGCCGAAGAGGTAGGCCGTGCCGGGGGAGCCTGCGCCGACGTATCCGAACTCGATACGTCCGCTCGTCCTTCCCGGCCATTCCGGGGTGAAGCGGAGCTGCATCTCGCGTGACTCTCCGGGGGCGAGGGGGAAGGCGCCGCCGCCGGCAAGAATATCGAAGTGGATCGAATCCGGGCCGCGCAGGTCGGAGGCGTCGATCCGCATCGGTGCGGCGCCGACGTTTCTGACCACGACGGCCACGATGCTGTCACGGTAGCTCCCGAGTCTCACCTGGCCGAAGTCGATCACCCTGGTGACGATCTCGAGGCTCGGGGCGATCCCCAGACCTCGTATCGACGGGCGAAGCGTATCGGATGACGTGATGATCCTCAACGTGGAGCCGCGCGCCCCGGCCCCCCCCGGCGCGAACCGGAATTCGACCTCGACGCAGGAGTCGGGGGGGATCACGAAGGGAGGGATGCCGGAGACGAGCGAGAAATCTCCCGCGTCCCCACCCTCCATGTCGATCTCCCGGATCTCCACCGGAACGTTCCCCTCGTTGCAGAGGAGCTTCGTGATCACCATATCCTTCTTCGATCCGACGAGCGCCTCTCCCAGATCGACGTCGCGGGCGGCGGCTTTCGCCAGGATGATCGCCCAGAGCGAATCCGACATGTCGTCCTGCAGCCCCATCCCGCCGAGATCCCAGATCCTCGCGGTGCGATCTCCCGAGCCGGTGACGACCCGTCGTCCGTCCGGACTCCATTCGCCGGAGTAGACGAGCGATGTGTGCCCTTCCAGTGTCCGCTTCAGGGCGCCGCTGTTCGCGTCCCAGACCCTGGCGGTGCCGTCGGCGCTGGTGGTGAGGATGCTGAGCCCGTCGGGGCTGAACGAGGCGGAGAAGACCTGGTCGACATGCCCGGTCAGGGTGAGGAGGAGCTGTCCGCTGATCGAGTTCCACACGCGCGCCGTCCTGTCGTCGCCGGCGCTCACGACGAGCGATCCGTCCGGGCTGAAGCGGACCGAATTGACGGCGTCGGTGTGCCCGCGCAGTTCGGTCATGAACATCCCCCCGGGAAGATCCCAGAGCCGCACGATCCCATCGGCGCAGGCGGTGGCAAGGCGCAGATCGTCCGGACTGATCGCCACCCCCCGTACCTGATCCGGGTGCCTGAATTCGGAAACCATCGCATACGATATATCCCATACGCGTGCCGTGCTGTCTCTGTGTCCCGTTGCGATCAATGTCCCCAGAGCGTTGTAGGCTACGGCGGTCGTGGGTGATTTGGAGAGACGGATATCGGTCCTGCCGTTGATGCGATCGATGATCGACGCGCCTCCTGTGTTGTCGACAGCCGCCACTATCAGATCCCCGCCGGGATGGCTCATCATGCCGAGTACATCGGAAAGGCTGATGTAGATCGTGTCGATCGGCTTCGCGTTCCTCCAGTCCCAGCGGACGATTCTGGCGGGGCGGCTCGTGGCGCTGATGATCTCCTTCCCGTCCGGAGTGAACATCACGGCGCGGATCGCGCCGAAGTCGTTGGGGAGGATGATCACCGGTTCGGTCGGCGGCACGTCGCCGAGCTGTGTTACGCGCGCCAGGCAGAGCGTGCTCGGCGTGTTCGGGATCTTCCAGGGATGCTGCAGTCCGGTCGCCGAATCCTCGATCGTGATCCATGTCGTTCCACGATCCGTACTGTACTCCAGCCGTACGGTGTCCTCGGGAAGGACGCCCGTCCACTCCAGCGCCGTGTCGATCCCGACCGGGAAGGTCTCTCCTCCGTTCGGTTTCACCAGCCTGAGCGTCGGCCGCAGAGGGCGGCGGCCGGGGAATCCGCCGGAGGCATGCAATCCCTTCATCGTGCATGCATCGGATTCGACGATGATTCTGCTGAACGCCAGACCCGAATCGACGGGAGTGAAGGTGACCTGTACCGTCCGGGTCTCACCGGGGTTCAAGGTGAAGGCAGGCGGGGCGCCGCCGGAGGTGATCGTGAACCTGCTGTCCTCGGGGACGATTCCGCTTATCGTAATGGGATGATTCCGTGCCGTCAGCGTGACGGTTGCGCTCTTCGACGCTCCGGGCGCGATGCCGCCGAAGGGGATGCCGGAGGGAGAGATCTCCAGCAGCGGCACCGAACTGGTGGGGGCGATATAGCTGCTCCGGGCCTCCAGCCCGCGCGAGGGCATCTCCAGCAGCACGTTCCTGTCGACCGAGCAGTCGGTCCCGCTCTCCCATTCTATCGTGCAGGGACTCTGATTCTGTTCGGTCGCCAGGATCATTCTGTAGATCTGCTCCGCCTCCCCGGCGGTCTGCACCCGCTCGAAGACCATGCCGCCGGTTCGTGTTGCGACATTTCTGAGGATGGGCGGCGCGTTCATGCCGACCATGATGCAGTAGACCACGGTGTTTGTCGCCAGGGCTTCCCGCACGATATCCTCCTCCACCCCTCCTCCCATTCCGTCGGTCAGGAAGACGACGACCCGCTTATGTTTCCCTCGCGCCGCGACGGTGATCGCCCCGGCCAGCGGGTCGATGAACCCGGCCGTGTAATCGGTCCCTCCCTGCGCCCGCAATGCGGCGACGGCGGCCAGAAGCGACGGCTTGTCGGTCGTGAAATCTCTGTTGATATATGCCGCGTCGTCGAAGCTGGTGACGGCGCATTCGGAGGGAGCGAGATGGATCGCGGCGATCCAGGTGTTCGCCGCGGCGCGTGCGATATCCAGATTCCTGTTCGCCATCGATCCCGATATGTCGATGGTGAGCACCGAGGAGATCGGGTGCGGTTTTGCCGCGATCGGGCAGTCGAGCAGCGTGATGGGGCGCTGCGTGCCGTTTTCCGAGAGCTTCAGCGCGGCGGCGGTCAGCCCCGCGACCCTTGAACCGTCCGCCTCCAGAGCCAGCAGTTTTCCGGTGAGGTTCGGAAATCGTGCGGCGTCGATGTCGTACAGCAGGAACTGCTGCGCGCGCGCCGGAAGGGCGCAGAGAAGAAGGAGCAGGAAGAGTCGTATCGGAATCGGACAGAAATATCCGGAGAAGGGGTAGTTCATCGGTTCACGAGTTGAAGAGTACGTTGAGCTGATCGACTATCGTCTCACCGTCATCGTTCGCACGGTCGTTTCTCCGGCCCATTCGAGCCGGCAGAAGTAGACCCCCTCGGGAAGGAGCGGCGATGGGCTCCATTCCACCGTATGTCTTCCTCTCTGCCGGATTCCTCCGGCAAGTTCCGCCATCTTCTCGCCCAGCGGAGAATAGATCGTGATGCGTGTCTCTCCGGCGCTCGGGAGTTCGAACTCCAGGGTGGTGGAGCCGCCGAACGGATTCGGATGGTTCTGAAGGAGCTCGAGTCGGGTGAGGGCCTCCGACGTCTGCGGGGCGGAGGTCGGCACGTCGGTCCAGCGGGCGAACCCGAACGAGACCTTGTCGCCGGCGTGCGTGAAGCTCCCGGCAAGAACCAGATCGCCGCCGAACAGGGCGATGCCTGCTATGTCGGTGCTGGACCAGCCAAGCCTGTTCGGGGTGACGATATTGATGCCGCTTCCCAGAGGAGACCACCGAACGCCGTCCCATTTCGCAACGCAGAGCGCCGGGACGCCGTCGACCGAAGTGAAATGTCCTGCGATATATACGTTCCCCAGGTCGTCGATCGTGAGGACGCGAACCGTGCTGTCGAACCCTATGGTGTTGGAGGTGCCCGCGCCAAGTCCCGACCATGAGCTTCCGTTCCACCGGGCGATCCCCGACACCGTTGCGGTTCCGGCGCGTGTGAAGCTTCCTCCCACGTAGACGTTGCCGTTGTCGTCGGTCGCGATGGTGTGGACAAGATTGTCGACGCCGTTCTCCGCTCCCTCTCCCAGTGTCCGCCAGAGGGCGCCGTCCCAGGCGGCGATGCTCCGTGCCGTCGTGCTCCCGGCCCTGCTGAAATGCCCTGCCGCGTAGAGCTTCCCGTCGCGCCCGACATGGAGGCGGTGGACGACGCTGTCGATACCTCCCCCTACCTCTGACCACGATGTTCCGTCCCACTTTGCCAGGTTGCGCGCCGGAGTGGTACCGGCTGTCGTGAAATCTCCCCCTGCGTAGAGCTCGCCGTTCATGATTTTGAGATCATTGATGTAGCCGTTGACCCCTCCTCCCACCTCGATCCATCGTGTTCCGTCCCATCGACCGATCCCTCTCGGCCGGGGAACAACGGTTGTGTCGAACATCCCGGCCACGTAGATCTCGCTGTTCATGACAGCGATCGCGGAGGCCTGCCACACTCCCCCGCCGATCTTCGACCAGGCCGATCCATCCCACCGCGCAAGGCCGTTCGCAACGGTGCCGCCGACGGAGACCATCGAGCCGCCCGCGTAGAGGCTGTTCCCGTCGACGGTCATCGCCGTGAAGTATCCGAAGCCTCCCAGATCCCGGCCGGTCTCCAGACCGTGCCAGCGGGAGCCGTCCCACGACGCGATATTGTAGGCCCCCACGTCACCGATCTGCCGGAAGGAGCCGCCGCAGTAGAGGCGCCCTCCGACGACCTCGAGCGTCCATAGCAGAACATCATCTCCTTTCCCCTCCACGCCGGACCACGATGAACCGTCCCAGGTTCTGATGGCCATCGAGGGTTTGACGGCGCCGTTATAGACTATCGCTGTGATATGAATCTTCGTCCCCTCGGACGTCATTCTCCAGGGGATCGAGTTCCCGAGACCGCCTCCGATCGAGGCCCAGTTCGTCCCGTTCCAGCGGGCGATACCGGATGCCGGGGCGCCGTCAGCCTTATCAAAAGTTCCGATGGCATAGAGGTAGGGGCCCATGATGAGAAGGTCGGAGACCATCGAATCCATTCCGCCTCCCACGGCTGACCACCCCTCGGTACCCCACTTTGCGATATTTTTAGTTTCCCTCCCGCCGGCAGTCGAGAAACTGCCGCCGACGTAGACGTTCTCCCCGTCGGCCGCAACAGCGGAGACGATGCCGTTGATACCGCTACCGACGGAGGACCAGCTCCGCGTCCTGATGTTCCATCGGGCGATGTTGGAGGCGGTCACCCCTCCTGCATCGTTGAATAATCCGCCGACGAAGAGCTCTTCACCCTTGAGCGCCATATCCAGGACGAAGGCGACGCCGGGGTTCTCGTACTCGACCCCCTGTCCCATCGCATTCCACGTCGAGCCGTCCCAGCGTGCGATGCCGGAGCTTCGTACGCTCCCCGCGGTCTCGAACCGCCCTCCCACGTAGACATCGCTCCCCGCCACTAGGATCTCGCTGACATAGCCGTTCGAGTCGATTCCGGTCTCGAGAGGGGACCATCTCCGGCTCGTGATATCCCATATCGCGATGTTGCTGGTCCTGAGCGTCCCCGCCACGCGGAAGTTCCCGCCGACATACAGCTTGTCTCCGTCGAGCGCCAGGGCGCGGATGTTGGAGCCTTCAGGGTCGGTCACGCCGAGGACGCCGAACCTGTCGTCCCAGTTCGCGTCTTCCGGAACCGCGGCCGGGAGCGCCCTGGTCCGCGCGAAGATGGGTTCTCCCCCTTCGCCGACCGTCATGCTCCACCCGCCCGGGTCGATGCCGCCGGAGTAGCCCGTGGTGGATATCAGTGATCCGTCAGGGGTAAGGAAACGGTCGAGCGGTGGTGTCTCGTGTGGGGATGTACCAGTCTGAGCCGCGGCGAAGTCGGTGAACAGAAAGAGAAGAACGAGCAGGAGGAGGGGGAAACCCCGATGCTTGTACATGGCGTCCTCGATGGCTGTATTGGATACTCCGCGATCGGGTGAGATCGCGATGCGATATGGGGACGCCGGGCAGTGCGGGTGCGCTGCGCCTCCGGGTTACCTGCATTGTTTCATGGGCGCGGCCGATCGGATCGTTGTGCGAACAGGGAGATTCGCAACAATGAAAAAGCGGCCGACGGGAACGTTCCTCCGGAACGTTTCACCACCTGCCGCTTTCCCGTATGAGCCCGCGCAGCGCGTTGTATCGTGCAACGACTACTTGAGCGTATAGCTCGTCAGCGTTCGACCGTTGCCGCCGTTCAGCCCCGGCATCAGCGCGGGAACGGTGGTCATCGATCCCTTCTCGCCGGTGATCAGTCCGATCTTCGGGCTGTACCAGAGCGTGTCGGTGAGCGTGACGTTCAGCGAAAGAAGCAGGAAAACCGATGCGTTGATGTTCATCCGGACCACGGCACGCTGGGCCGTGAGCTTCTCGGACCCGACGGTGACCTCCTCCGATCCGATCGAGGTGACCGTGCCGTTCCCCTTCACGACGGCAGTGATCGGGAGGCCGTTGTACGGGAGCGTGATCGATGTGTCGATCGGCGGGAGCGTGCCGGGCGTTCCGCTCGCCACCGGGAAGGTGATCCACCCCGGATCGTAGCTGATCGGGATCTGGTCGGCCATGTTCCCCGCCAGAGAGCTCAGGCTGCCGTAGAGCGATACATCTCCGTTGTTCTCGTACCGCAGATATGTCGTCTCACCCGTGCTTGCGACCATGCGATGAACGTTGTCCCTCCCCATGTAGTTCATCCCGGTCTCCGCCACGGTCATTGTGCTCGTCATGCGCGATCCGGGGATCTCGGCCCCCGTGGAATCGGTCATGTAGTTCTCGTACATGTAGCTGCTCCCTGTCTTCGGGACCGTGAAGCCGGGGCCCGGCGAAGCTCCGTCGTCGCTGCAGCCGGCGACGATGGTCGCCAGGGAGATGCCGAGCATGAGCACGGCGTTGCGGGTCATGGGCTGGTCGATCATAGTGCGATATTGATAGCGGATGAGCGACGGATGGATACGCCGCGTGACGGAAGAGAGATGCGGCGGAAAGCTAATACCGCAGGCCTTTCCCGGCAATAGACTATCCGGGAACCTCCGTTCTCAAACCGCTGCCATGTGCGACCGGCACGGAACAGGCTGACTGTTGAGAGGATGACACACGAAGCGGTAAAAGTTCTCACCATGACACCCCGATAATGCAGGCAGGGTGGAAGGATCGACGGTTCGGATGAAGGACTTACCGTGTGAGCGTGATCGGCGCCGTTACTGTCTCCCCGTCGGCCTCGAGCCGGAGGAAATATCGTCCCGCAGGGAGGGCCGGATCAAGCCGGATGAAGCGCGTCCCGGCGTCGGCGGTTTCCCGGCCGAGCAGCACGATCCCGTGGCCGAGGAGGTCGGTGATGACGAGGCGGATGGGGATCGGCCGGGGAAGGCGGAGCTCGACGGCCTCGCGGCCCGGCGCGCCGGCAGCCTTCAGCACGATCCCTTCGTTCGAGAGAAAGAGACGTGGACCTCCGTCGCGACAGATTCCCGTGACGGTCAGTTCACCGACGTTCTCGTCGACGACGACCGGAGGACATCCCTGCCACCCGATATCATGGATCACGATCGATGTCGACTCGCTGCTTCCGAGCGCGGCGACAAGGTAGAAGGCCGCCACGGTGTCGGTCGCCGGCCCGGCGATGGTGACAAGACGATCGGCGCCCTCGGTGACGTCTCCCGTGATGCTTCCACGCTCGAACCACATCGGCGCCGCCACGCTCCGGTCGAAGCGCAGCGTGACGCTGACGGTGTGGGGCGTACATCCATCCTCCAGGGAAGGGTTTCGCATTCCGATTGATATCGGTGTCTCCCCGCCGGGGGGAAGGGAGAGTGTCGGAAGGTCGACGAAGATCTCGGGGAGGCGCGCGCCGCCGGTGATTGTGACCGCCGGCGAGATTCCGCTGCACCCGGCGGCATCCGTGACGACGACCGAGTAGTCCCCCGGCTCGGTCGGCATGATCTCGGCCGTCGAGTCGCCGTTGCTCCAGGCGTAGCGCGCGTAGCCGGGGGGAGCCGAGAGGAAGGGGGCTCCGCAGCGGCAGCCTCGTTCGACGACGATTCCCTGAAGCGTCCCGCGCGTGATCTCAATCGGGTCGGACGATGCGATACATCCCGTCGCTCCCGAAACGGTGACCGCGTAGGTTCCCGGCGACGTGACGCCGATCGTGCGCGTGCTCTCTCCGGTGGACCAGAGGTAGGCTGCATATCCTGCCCCGGCGTCGAGCGTCCGGACGGCGTCGCCGCAGACCGAGAGCGGTCCGTCGGCGGTGATGAGGGGGGGCGATGTGGAGCCGACGGTAAACGTTCTGACCACGGAGTCGACGGCGCATCCGTCGGCGCGGCTCGCGAACAGTGTAATACGATATGTTCCGGAGTCGGCGTAGGTATGAGAGGGGGAGGGACCGTCGGCTCCGGTTCCGTCGCCGAAGTTCCAGGCGTACGATATGATCGTCGGATCGGATGGAGCGACGAAATCGACGGGAACCCCGACGCAGCCCGACGACGGCTCGACGCCGAACGCCAGCGTCAGATCCTCCACACCGGCCCCCGACGAATAGCCGTACGAGGCCTGCCCGAACCCGTAGACGTACGCCGCGAGCCCTCCTTCGGAGACGATGGTGTGGTTCCCCTGGCCGATCGTCAACTGGGCGTAGGAGTAGGCGGGGTTGGAGGGAACGGGAACGAACGACCCGGCGATCGACGCGCCGTCCAGCGTCGCCTTGCCGACGGCGGCGCTCGGGGTCAGGATGTTGAGATAGTAGCGTGTCACCTGGGTCGATCGGAAGGCGTTGAACGTGATCGAACGGAGCGACTGCCGGACCGGCGTCAGCAGCATCATGAAGGGATTGGCGTCGATGATGTTGTCGCACATCGCGCCGCGACTGTACTGTGCCACGGCGATCGGTCTGTCGGACGTGATCGCCGAGGGAGTCGTCAGTAATGTATCGCGATATTCTCCCGCGTCCAGCGCGATCGGGGCGCCGCCGTCGATCCTCACCTGCGTGCCGTCCCGCGAGGCAAGGATGCGGAAGATGTCGCCGACCCGCGCCTTCAGCGGCACGGTGATATACTCGCTTCCCCACGCCGTGACCGGAAACATCTGCTCGAACAGGTGATTGTTCCCGGTACAGCGTCCCACGGGAGAACTGACCGTTCCCGCGAAGAGGGCGAAGCGGCGGCAGTCGCCGACTCCGCGAACCCTGGTACCGGTCAGGTCCCCGGTGGAGGCGATCAGATAGCTCTCACCCGCGTCGAGCGTCACGGTGAACGGGACGCCCGCCGCCCTCCCCCCGGTCGTCGGCGCGACGGGGGTGATCTCGACGGTCGTACCGTCTTCGGCGGCGACGATCCGCATCTGACTCGGATATCTTGCCCGGTCCCCCGAAGGAGGATATGTTATTGCGATATAATCCCGCCCCAGCGACTGCGCCGGCAGCACCAGCCCCGCCTCGGTGCCGCCGCTCCTGTCGTTCAGCGCGAAGACCGCGACCGAGTCGTCGGCGGTGATCTTCACCCCGTTCCTCTCGACCGCTTCCACGGTCGTCGCGTAGGCGGCGGAAAGAGGGATCGGAATCTCCGTCGTTCCGTTCGGCGTTACCGTGAAAGGGGCCGACCATCCGGCCGACGGGACGGAGACGGTTCCGGAGGTTCCCCCCTCCGAACTGATGAAGACGCTCAACTGCGGCATCCTGCTTCCGTTGCTGTTCTGCAGGAACCCGAGCCAGAACTCCCGCCCCTTCGTCGAATACCCCGAAGCGCCGGTTGAGGCGTAGAGGAGAAGAACGGGAAGGAGAATGACGGATCGCAGGGTGATATGCATTTCTCTTCTCCTATCGCACGATCGTGAGCGGACGGGTAAACAGATCGCTGCTCGATCTTACGGTAAGCAGATACGATCCGCCCGGCAGTCCGGAAAGATCGAGGTCGATCGATCCCTTCCCCTCGATCTCTCTCGACAATCGAAGAACCGATGCCGAGCCGTCGACCGGGTGGAGATCGATCGTGACCTTCCCTCTAAGCCTCTCCGGAAGCCGGAGCCGGGCCTGTTGCGCCGCCGGGTTCGGAATAATCTCGATGAGATGTTCATCGACTTCCATCGCGATCGGAGCATCCGAAGTCCGGGGGATCAGCGGTTGCTCGATCGCCTGGAGAATCTCTCCCGGAGTGTTCCCGTCCCATTCGGAGACGAAGATGATCAGACGCGCCCGCATGGGATCGATCAGGCGGCTCGCATCGACCTCGATCGTTTCGGTCGTCGTTGCTCCCGGAAGGATCGTCTCCCCGGCTTCGATCGAGGGGGCGGGGAAGGTCAGAGCCCGTCCGCGCGCCTCCGGCCAGATCGCCCGTGCGGTTCCCGGCTCGTAGTAGGGTTTGCGGGTGGTGGTGTTGCCGTTCGGCAGCATATCCTTCTGAGCGGTCGGGATGCTGTCTTCGGTCACGACCGCCGTCAATCTGTATTCCCTTCCCCCGCCGGTCGGACGGGCCGTCGAGAGTGTGATGACGGCGGAGGCGGCGACCCGCTTCCGCTCCGCGTCGTACTGGAGCCCATCGCCGGAGAGGGAGAGGAGCACGGGGGATTCGATCCCGCGCGCAAGAAGCGAATCTATCGCATAGGGCCAGAAAGCGTCCGGTATCATCGCGCTCCCGAAGGGGAACCGCTGCACGGCGCCGCCGGGATAGAAGATCCCGTCACTCCCCGCCAGTATCGACATGAGCGTGTCGCCGGCCGGGAGGAGGAGCGAGTCGTTCGGATACTCGACATGATAGTTCACGATGCTGAGCCTGTCGGCTCCGTAGGTCGCGAGGAGTGTGTCGAGCATCCTGTGGCCGCGCGCCGAATATTTCTGCAGGTACGACGTGGCCGATTCTATCACCAGCCGTGTCGGCTGCGTCGCTATCGACGCCACGACGTGAAGACGGATGCGGACCGCCGCCCCCTTCAGCTCCGGATCGTTCGTCTCCACGGCGAGCGCGGTCGTGTATGCGCCCGAAGGGATCGACCCTGCCAGCACGCGCGCCTCGAAGAGCGCGGTATCGCCCGGAGAGATCATCGCCGAGGGAGGATTCACCTCGACCCATCCTGCCGCCTCCGCCGGAACCCGGAGCGAGCAGGAGAGAGGAGCCGTCCCGTTGTTCACCAGGGCCGTCTCCACGATCCGTTCGCCGCCGGAGGCAAGCGTTATGAGATGATCGATTTCCGATATGATGTCGGCAACCGGCAGATCCTCCCCGATCGTATATCGCAGTACTCCGGCGCCGTTGTCCCCTGCTCCGATATAATAGATCGATGTCCCGTCTCCCGGCATCGACTCGGAAGCCGTCGCGTTGCGAGGGAGCGGAGAGTCGATCGTCCATGTCTTGCCGGCAGGATCGTATCGGTACGTGCGGCGGGAGATCTCCATCCCCGATGAGAGAACGCCGCGTCCTCCCGTGACGACGAGCTCCCCCGCCGCTATTCCCGATGCCGCGTAGGCGATCGGGATCGGGAAGTCGGCGATCGGGGTCCAGGTGATGCTCTCTCCCTGGATCGTTCCGGTGTACGCTCTCGGCATGCCGGTATGCGTGCTTCCGTTCATGCCGCCGATCAGGTAGATGGCGGAGCCGACGGCCGTCACGCTCATCCCCTCGGCGGAGTAGGGGAGGTCGGACCCCTGACTCCATCGGTCCTGCGCGGCGTCGTAGATGAGCGTCGCAAAGCTCCGTGTATAGCTCGTTCCCGACTTCACCTGTCCTCCCATCAGCACGATCCTGCCGTCGACGAAGGCGCCGAGCGGGTTGACGAGATCGAGGGGAATCGGCGCCTTCTCCTTCGACGCGCCCGTCGCCGGATCGAGTTCGGTCACCGGACGGGTGAAGTCGAAGACCCCGCCTGTGACCCCGGAATATCCGCCGGCGATGTAGATCTTTCCTCCGATCGACGCGGCGAACCCTCCGGAGCGCGATTCGTTGAATCCCTCCAGCGGTTTCCACCCTTCCGCAATCCCCGCCTGGTCCAGCCCCAGCACGACTCCTCCGGAGATGAAGCCGTTCGCCGACATGTCGTATCCCCCGAAGACATACAACTTCCCTTCGTGATATACCTGTTCCCGGTTCATGTTCCCTTTGGGAAGGGGAGGAAGTTCCTCCCATCCCGCCAGCGCGGTCTGCGCGATCAGAAGCGTTATGGCCGTCATCGCGAATCGGAACGCGCGTCCCGGCCGAACTGTGTGGTGTCTCATTCTCTTCGCCTCCGATCTCTATCGTGTAATGATAATCATCCGTGTCTCGCTTTTCTCCCCGGCGGTCAGTCGCACGAAGTAGCTCCCGGAGGGGAACGCTCCGGCATTGAACCGGACCGCGTGACGGCCGGGCTCCATATCGCGATCGATCATATCGGCGACCTTCTCTCCCGTCGCCGCATGTACGCTCATCCGCACGCGCGACCGCCGGTCGAGCCGGAACTCCAGCTCGGTCTCGGTCCGTAGCGGATCGGGATGCGCCCGCAGGCCGAAGCGCGACTCCTCGGGGAGATCGTCGACGGCGGAGTGGAGATCATGGGCGGTATATCGGATGACGGCGCCGCTTCCACCGACGAACCATCCGTGCCGCGCGTCGGGGAACGATAGATCGGGATAGGTGACGATCTCGAAGAACTGCCACGGGATCAGGATGGAAGGGTCGCTCCAGCTCTCCCCGCCGTCGGTCGAGCGCATGATCGCGCCGTTCACGTCGTCGGGAGGAAAGATCCTCAACCCTGCCGCCCAGACGATCGAATCGACCGGCCGCGCGACATTCACGAAACCGCCGAAGGTCCACTCGGCCGCCTCCGGAGCATCCCCCTGAATCCATTCCTCACCACCGTCCCGTGTGGAGAAGACGCGGCCCCGCTCGCCGATCACGATGCCGGTCTCGCTATCGGTGAAGAGGACGGCGTTGTAGTCGTTGAGGCGGGTCGAACCGGGGTCCGGGGTATCGCCGGTGGCAACGGCGCGCCACGTTGCGCCGCCGTCGCTCGTGGCATGGAGCGATGCGCTGTCACCGGTCACCCATCCGTTCGTCTCATCGGAAAACGATACGCTGTAGAGCGTCTTCGCGCCGGCCGCGGTCAGACTCTTCCATGTCGCGCCGCCGTCCGTCGTCTTGGAGATCCCGCCGTCGACTCCCACGACCCATCCCACACGTTCGTTGAGGAAGGTGATACCTCGTATTCCGCCGTATGTGTTCCCCTGCCCATCCTTCAGCCTCGGGAAGTCGGGGATCATGACGACCTCCCAGTTGCTCCCGCCGTCGGTCGTCCGTACCACCCCCTCGGTGATCGCGGCCCATGCCCGCATATCGTCCAGCGCATGGAGCCGCAGAATCGCGTACGATGTGCCGCTCGTCTGCTTCTCCCACGCGTCGCCGCCGTTCGTCGTTCTGAAGATCTCTCCCGCCTGTCCGGCGACCCATCCGCGATCGGCGGAGGTGAAGGCTACCGCCATGAGCTGCCGGTCGGTCACCCTGGGGTTGGCGGAGATCCAGGTTTTGCCGCCGTCGGTCGTGGTCAGGATCTGCCCGTTCGCTCCCGTTACGATCAATGTGTCGGGACCGAACGAAACGACGTCGGAGAGGAGCGGCCGGGTGATCTGTATCGATCCGTAGTAGAAGGGGGCCACGCCGGTATCCTGGTTGTTCCATGTGTCGGCGCCGTCGCTTGTGAAATAGATCTCGTCGTAACCGGTGAACGCCCAGCCCCGCATCGGGTCGATGAAGTGGGGCCTGGAGAGATCGGAGGGCCTCTCCTTCCATACCTTGTCGAAGATTCCGGTCGGCTTCCGGGTCCATGTGTCGCCGCCGTCGCTCGTTCTGTAGACGGCCCCGGAGGAGATGACGAACGCATACCCGGTCAGGCTGTCGGGAAAGGTCAGGTCGAACATCAACTGCATGGTCTGGGGGATCGGCTGCACGAAGTCGAGCGTATCCCATGTCGCGCCGAGATCTATCGTGCGAAGAACGATCGGGACCGTATCGGTGCCGTTCAGCGCGTTGATCGGAATGAACGCGCGATCCGCTCCGGCCGTCGTGACGCTTCCAAGGTTCGCGGCGGTCAGTCCGCTGATCTGTACCCATGTCGCGCCGCCGTCGGTGGTGCGGGCCACGATGCCGCCGTCGCCGACGACCCAGCCGTTGCGGGCGTTCGCGAACGCGACGGAACGGATGCCGAACGCCCCGGTTGATACCTCGTTCCACGTTATTCCACCGTCCGTGGTGCGGACAAGCCTGTCGCCGACGACTCCGGTATTGTACAGGTCGAGGATGGCCCACCCTGTCATCGGATCGGACCATGCCGCGCTCTGGGCGTAGCGGAGGGAGGCGGAGTCGAGCGGCGTCTTCGTCCAGGTCTTCCCCCTGTCGGTGCTGGTGAGGAAGTACGACTGCCCGAAGACGCGGAGCGTGGTGGAGTCGACGGCGTGGGCCGCGGCGAAGAACTCGGTGCCGTGCCGGGGGCTTACCCATTCGAAGGTGCCGCCGTAGTCGCTCCCCTGCGATCGCAGGTCGACGTGGAGCAGCGCAAGGCCGGCAAGGACCAGAAGCGTCGCAAGAGCATGGGACGATGTGCGCATGATTGAACCCGTTCGTGTGAAAGAGGGACTTGTATATCGTAAATCGACTATGTCTTCTTCGTTCGAGACAATAGGATATCCGTTCCTCTCGTGGAGAGGAACCGTCGTGAAGTCCCGTGCGGGGGATTACATGGGGTTGTCTACCGTGATGCGGATGGCGTCCGCCAGATGCTCGAACTCCGGGAACGAAGATTGCTGTAAGGGGCTCCCTCCCGGAGAAGGTCGCGCCTCGGTGACGGCCCGGTCGGCGCCGAGGGTCCGTTTGATCGATGCGATACGCTGTTTGAGATGTTCTCTCGTATAGGCCGGAACCTGCTCGGCCTCGATCAGCGGAGCAACGGTCAGGCGGGCGTTCACTCCGGCTCTGGAGCGGATCGCCTCGATCCTGGCACGTTCATCCTCCTTCTTTCCGGACTCGTCGGAAGATCCTGTCAGGATGTATGTGATCCGTTCGAGCCGCCTCTCTCCGTTCCTCTCCGCCTCTATCACGAGTGTGTCGCGGGCCGTGGCGACCGTTCCGGCGGAATCCTCCACGGTGAACTCCGCCGTCAGAGGAGGGAGCGGCGCCTCGAGCGCGGCACGGTCGATATGGAGACTCAGTTCGGAGTCGTCCGCCGCCGCGTCGTTCGAATATCGCGATATGATTCTGTTGCCCTGGCTCACCGTCAACTGCCAGCGTCGCACGCCGCCCGGAGCGCCGAAGAGCGGCGTCAGCCCGGTGGCCGGCGTCCTGACCTGCTTGACGGTCCAGCGCGTCTCCACCGGCGCAAGGATCGATCCGTTCGCCGAGCCGATCCTGACGTGCCGGGCGTGCGCCCCGGCGTCCGCGAGTCTGTGAGTCGCGGGGCTCTTTCCGCTGCCGATCCTGAGCTGCGCGTCGGGCACGCCCCAGACATCGTGCAGGTACATTCTGACAGCCTCGGCGCGCGCCTTCGCCAGCGACGGCGGCTCGTTCCCGGCGGCCGATCCGGTCAGCGTCACCACGGCGCGCGGGTCGGTCCGCAGGCGATGACCCAGGATGTTCAATCCCTGAAGATAGATCTCCCCGGCGTCGGCCCCCGCCAGCGAGTCGGGCGTGAACGTTTCTATCCGACCGCGATCTAACTGGCGGTAACGTTCCGGCAGCCGCGACGATCCCTGTTCGAAATAAAAGATCGGAGTGAGATCGGTTATCTGAAGGTTGGAGATATCCTCCGGCGCCACTGCGAACGTCTGCCGCTTCTCGCCGTTCTCGTCGAGCGCGTAGAGATCCACGGTCGGGGTGAGAGGGTATCGATGTCGTGCCGCGATCTTCGTCGTGTCGATCTCCGGAGGCGTCGGCGGCACGGGGAGGGGTTCGGGTTCCCGCTCACCGAACGAGAAGATGAACGACGTTCCGAATCCGCCGCTCCATACGCCGCGTCCCCCCTGCGAAAGCGAGCCCGCGTCGATCCGCGCGTAGAGCTCCGGGACGAGGAGGAGCGAGCCGAACAGAGGGAGGGAATACGACATGGAGAAGGAGAGTCCGCCCCGCAGCCGGGGGGAGGCGATGCTCTCTCCGGAGGCTTTGAGGGCGACCGGCTGGAAGTCCAGGCCCTGTTTCCTCCAGAAGAAGTCCACATGCTCCCCCTCGGCGGTCGTCGTTTCGGTCATGCTGATTCCCGATCCGGCCCGCCAGCTCAGCCACGGGCCGGTCCGCAGCCTCAGGCGGTCGAAGAGGAGGAAGCTCACGGCGGGCTCGAACTGTGCGGTAAGCGTCCGCGCGACGACCAGGGTGTCGAGAGCGAGCGTGTAGAGGAGGATATTGTTCTGGGCGTCGTAGGCTCTGTAGAGGGCCGACTGAGCGCGCGCCTCGCCGTAGGAATATCCAATACCGATATTCGATTCGATCCCTATCCCTTTCGCAATCAGGTCGGGAAAGGAGAGAACGGCTCCCCCCCGGATCGTGTGACTGAAGGAACTTCCATACATATCGCACGCGCAGGGGCCGCGGGAGCCGTCGTTCCGTTGTATCACGGTGGGATCTCCCGTCTCGTAGGCCACGTACGGTCCGATGCCGAACGTTCCCTGCGCCGACGCCGTCCCCAGGTTCGCCGCTACTGCCGCGAGCACGATTGCCGCCGGAAGGCGGATCGCGTCCCGGAACGGGGTGTGGAAGGAGCGTGTCGTATGGTTCGATCGATATGGCATGTCCGTTTCCCTGACGAGGCCCGATACCCGGGGCCGCGTTCAAGGGGATGACAATTCAGCGGAAGAAAACGTTACAGCGCCGCGGATGAGGCCGGGATGTAATGTTTCGGACGATACGATTGTCATACGGAGGAAGACCACGGGGATGCCCAGAAGATGAGCCATCTGTCGATCACATTCGCCGACGCCGTCGCGTCGGAACCCACGGATACCGGGACGCCTGACGCCATGCGAGTCAATCAGGAGAGCCTGCTGTTGAGCCGATTCATCGGCGGCGACGATTCGGCGTTCGTTCTGCTCTACGACAGATACAACCCGCACCTCTATCTCTATTGCCGCAAGATGGTCGGGAGCGCTCAGCTGGCACAGGATATGATGCAGGAAGTGTGGATCAGGGTGATCGGGCTCCGGGCCCGGCCGCAGACGATCTCGAACCCGGGAGGCTTCCTGCTGACGATGGCGCGGAACCTCTGCCTGAATCATATCAAGTCACGCGAACGGCTCGCCCCGTTCGATCGGATCACGGAGGAGGATCACCCGACCTTCAGCCTCCGAGAGCTGTCGGAGATGGAGGAGATGGTCCTGCTGGCGCTCCCGAAACTTCCGTTCGATCTGCGGGAGATTCTGGTGCTCAACGTCTATTGCGATTATTCGGCCGAGCAGATCGCCGTTATGCTCGGCCTTGCTCCGAACGCGGTCAGGACCAGGGCCTGCAGAGCCAGGGCACGATTGAAAAAGATGATCGAAAGGATGATCGACTACGAACGACGACAGGAGGGGCTCAATGAGACAGAAACGGCGGGATAATATCGTTCAGAGATATCTCTCCGGGGAGATGAATCCCTCGGAACAGGAGCGATTCCTTCTTCGCCTCCGCCGCGACGGCCAGTTGCGGCGAACCCTGGAGGTCAATCGCAGCCTCTATTCGGCGATGCGGAAGGAGCGGAGCCTGGAGATGCTTCCGGACGCCGAGTCGCGCGCCCGAATCCTCTCGATGCTCGGTTCATCCTCCGCCGTCGACACGGCGCCGGGGGGGGGAGCGATGGGGCAGGGAACGGCGGCACAGGGGGGATCGGGATGGCTTGCGGCCCTTGAATCATTCAAGCTGGTGGGGGCATTGGTGAGCATCGCGGCCGTCACGACCGCACTCTTCGTTCTGCCGTCGGAGAAGAATCCGGACCGATCCCCTTCGGTACAGGAGCGTCCGGCGGCGCAGGCTCCGATTCTCGATACATCGCATTTCGAGCCGCCGCGGGTCGTTCCCGCTCCATCGGTCCCGGCCCCTGAAGCAAGAGCCTCCGGAACAAAGAGAACGGAACCGGTTGCGCCCGCGTCGACCGTCAAGGAGCCGAAGAACGATCGCGCGGAGATCCATTCTACTCAGGCCCGGGAGGCCGATGCGGTTCCGACGGAATCGAAACATGACCCGGCCGCGAAGCGGGTCGTGGTCGACCGGGACACGGCAAGGGTGAGGATGAAGTTCGAGCCGCCGAAGTAGGCGGTTCCGTTGAATCGCGGGATGATATCGATCTGCGATATCATCCCGCCGCCGTCTCCTTCGCCCCCTCCATCATATCGTCTCGCGTCAGTTCCTCCACCGCATCGTCGACGATCTTCTGGAAGAGATCGAACCTGACCTTGTTGATAAAGCCTGATTGTCGGCCCCGAGGATGTTGCCGACGCCGCGGATCTCCAGGTCACGCATCGCTCCGGGATCTGGTATGATTTCCGTTGAGAGGATGGGTACACTAATGCGAAGTCGACATCTTCGCAAATAAATGCGCATCTGCCATATCGTGAAGAGAAGATAAACTCGCGAAGGGATTGACTTTCAACAAAGCCCTCTGTACTATGGTGCGGCCTTTACAACAAATCCTGCCTGTGGTTTCCATTATGCCGGTATTGAAGGAGGAGATATGGGAAGGTTCTTTATTAGAGTCTGCGGAAGTATCAGGTGGACGGTGGCATTGAGTATTCTTAACACTGCCATCTTTCTATGTATCCAGCCGACAGCCATTGCAGCCCCCGATTCGGGGAACGACGACATTACCTTGACCGGCTCTCTTCGTCTCTTTGTCGGGCATCTCAATTTCGACTCCTATCCCGATACTGTCTACGGCGCGGCCGATCGTGGTGCGCGCGCCTTGCCGGTCTCGATCGCATGGGGAGCCGGGCCGTCTACGAAGCAATCTCCTTCAAAGAACAATCGCACGGAGATCCGATATCCAAAGTGGTCGACACTCGGTGGTTCTCTTGCTATCCAGCGGCTCAACTCCGATGACACGTTTTCAGATCTCTGTATCTACCTCTGGGGCACATACAAGCAGGGAGCGAAGAGCCGGGATACTATGCGTGTACTCGCAATCTTCGGCCAGTCCAACCTTGACCGTGTTCCTGAGATTCGATTGAAGAACATTGACGGATTCCAGACTGAACCATTCATCGCGATGGATCTGCGGGCCGATTCGGAGTTCGTCAAGCCCGCTGTTCGGGACATGTCCGGCAAGCGGAGCTATGAACTGAAGCAGATCCGGCTGGGGGAGAAGGTTGATACGTCGCGCACGAAGCTCCCTGTATTTCCTCCAGCCCCCCTCTACTCCGTTCGGGTCTACCCCAATCCCATAGCACAGATAGCCAGTGTGGAGGCGAGCGTTCTACCGTTAGGTGAGTATCACGTTACTGTGATGTCGGTCAACGGGCGTATTGCTCACGAACAGCAGGTGTCGGTGAATCTGTCCGGTGAGCTGTTCCGGCTGCTCGACCTTCGCGCGCTCTCCAATGGTTATTATATCGTCCGAATCTATTCAGATCAAAGGGTCATCGGATCGTATCCTATCACTATCACCCGATAGTATCACCAGACGTTATCAGATAGAGTTCCCCCCGTAGGTTCACAACCGTTCCGGTTACAATGAAGTGAGGAGTTGCCGTATGAGGGTCAAGAGCCTGTTCCACGTCCTTGCCTCTCTTGTTCTGTCGCTTGCCAACCTTCCAGCTGTAAAGGCGCAGTTCGCGCCGGACGCATTCGAGACGCAGAAGCATTCGGATCTCTACGACGAACGAGGCTTCCAGCGCAACTCGGTCCTCTCCGTCGATGGCTCGCTGATGGTCGCTGAGGCCAACGGCAATGTCTCCTACCGCTATCCGATCAGCTCCCATCCTGTCAGCGGCCATCCGGTGACCGTTTCACTCAACTATTGCGGAGCGGTCGCCTTCACCACCTTCAAGGATTACTATCGCGGTCCCCTCGATCCTGGAGATCCCCTTCCCGATGAGGAGTGGTCGGTGAAGGGCGGCGGACAGCGCTGGGGGAAGTTCCATCAGAACAGACCCGCCTGGATTCTCGGCGTCAACGGTTTCGCAGTTCAGGTTCTAGGCACCACGACACAGTTCCACATGGACCCCACGAAGCTCACCGATCCTGACTTCGAGGAAAGGACCGAGTTCGACGACGAGGACTTCGTATGGGTTGCTGACGGCTACGACTTCTCGAATCGGATGAAGAATCTTGGCGTGGAAGAGAATGTAGGCGGTATAGACAAGCATGAGTTCGTTGACGTAATCCGCCTGCTTCGCGAGGACGGCAGTATTCTGACGCTTGTCAACGCCAAGCGATCGGATACGCTTACCCCGCAGGCGTGGAACGATTCGATGTACACCGGCTATTATGTTCCGCATGAGGCCAACAACAACGGCTTTGCCCTGGTCGACTATGCGCCGGGAGGGATGCCGGCATTCATCGAGGACTTCGAATCGAACTACGCGAATCCCCGACGTGTCCGATACTACCCCGGCAATGGGCTGGAATTCGTGTTCTACGAATACGTAATCCCCTACGGTACCGACGAGTACCGTGAGACCTTGCAGACCTACGGCGGCGCGAAAGCGGGACCAACGATCTTCTATCTGGAAGAGATCAATTCGAGCGGAGGAAGGATCACGAAGTTCAGCCGGTCAAGACACGACAACCGAACCGATGCTCTCGATCAATGGCGCGGCTACGACTCGACGAAGGGCCGGGCGCTGGTCACGCAGTTTGACGGTCATTCGATCAGCTATTCGAACAGCGGTCTATACATCGAAGCGCTCGGCAGAACGATTCTCGTTCGTTGCGATACGGTCTCCAAGAGCGGCAATACCGGCAACGAGACCGATATGCCGCTGGCGATCAACGGCGACCGTGGAACGGCTGCCGATGCGATCGCCCGTATGGATCGCAACGAGCCCTATCAGTACAAATCCTATCTCGGTTATGTGACCGAGATCATCGATCCGGAAGGGAGGAAGACACGATTCGACTACGAGCGGTACTGGAAGCAATACGTCGGCACCGGCTTCCCGGTCGCCAGCAGCACGGCCACAATCACCCTGGGCAACTATCGATTGAAAGAGATACAGGAGCCGAGAGCCCGCTACGAATTGGAGTATTACGCGAGCGATCCGAACATCGTCGGGCCTCCTGTCGGCGATACGATTGAGATCGATCCGACAACAGAGGATCAGTACGCGATCCAGAGCATGGTGAAGAAGACGGAAAAGTATCAGGGCGTGACCTTGCTGACGACCGACGAATACCTGTTCGAGTATGCTCCGGGGAATCAGGCGTTCATCGACAAGGCAACGCACACGACGACCGACGAGATCGCCGCCACCTCAACGACGACGACACTCCATTTTCGGAAGCATACGCTACCGCGATTTCTGCCCTTCATGCCCGACCCGCGTCACACCGAAATGTACAAAGTAGTGCGGGTTGCGCCCGGAGACACGCTGACGAAGGAGTCGAGCGAGGATAGCCTGGCGCCATACCTGCGCCTGATGTCGACGGCGATCGAAACGATCAACGGGCTGGCGAAGTCGACGGTCGATTACACCTATGGCCTGGAGCGCATCCGGCATTTCGGAGGGGACAGCGCGCTTGCGGAGTATTTCGGAACAGGCATCGCCTGGAAGCGGGAACACTTCACCTGTCCGTGCCACGGCTGCGACTCGCTGGATTCCACGGCGACCGAGTACAAGCGGATCGAGGAGGTCTATCTGAACCTCCCCCTGATCGACACGACCTACACGGTCATCGATTCCTCGCGACTGAACAAGTTCAAGACCTATGAGAACTATCAGGCGCTGAAGGCCGGCGGCGCCATCACCGGATCGTGGGAGGAGAATATCTTCAACCCGCTCGTGTTTGTCGGCGATCGCGATACATTGACGCGAAACGCTCCCCCGTACTTCGGACTGGTGAAACAGATGACCACGGCCGACATGGTTCGTGAGATCAATATCGGCCGGATCAATACGTATGAAACCGCGTTCAATCCTCTCCCCCCTGCGGTCCCTCGGGGGATGCTGCTGCGAGACTCGCTGACCGGAGGGATTGTCAACGGAGCACAGAGCGGACTCCCCGGTTCGGTCTACACCTCCGTCTATTCACGAGGCCACTGGCTGCCGGATATCACCATGAATGCCAATGGAGCGATTGCGCGCAGCTTCTACAAGTATCGGTACGCCGGTCCCGATCTGCATCATAACGATTCAGGGACGCAGAGCTATCGGTTCAGCGGGTCGATGCTCGACTTCGCGAACGGCGTGACGGTGCGTGACCTGGCGAACCGGGAATACTTCACCTATCTCTACGAGAAGCCGTCGGTGTCGCGCCGGTACGTGCGCCGGGTCGATCCGACGTCACTGACGGTGACGTATGGTATTCTCGACGGGTATCATGAGCTGACATTCCACGGTCTTGCCTCGGCGGTCGTCGATCCGAACGGCTGGCTGTCGGAGATGGAGTATGATTACAACGGCAGGATCAACACGGCGCGGCTGCCGTTCGACTTTCCCATCCTCGACACGTTCCATACCGAAACCTACAGCGGCATGGTGGGGCTTCCCGGCAACGGACTGTCGGTCGTCAAGTGGGGGTACGATACGGTCTACTGCGATAATGATTGCGACGTGATAGGATATGCCTCGGCGGCGCCGATCGTCTGGCGATATGAACCTCGCATCCTGTTTGCCGAGAACCCGGCGATCTCTACGCCGGACTGCTACGGCAATTATTCGGTGACGCAAAAGAAGGGGGGACCAAGCCCGCAACGAGCCTGCAACACGCCTCTGCCGTACACGCGCCGGGAGTCGACGGTGGGAGAGCTGCTCTTCGATATCGCTCCGGCCGATACGTTCTCGATCCTCTCGGTCGACAGCGCACACGTGCGATTGTACGTTGCATCGATCTCCGACACATGCGTTCATGTGGAGTTCACCAAACCCGAATGGGGACTCTCGAAGACGTTGGTCTTGAACTGTCCGATCGGTTCGGGAGGAAGTCAGACGTTCCTCGACAAACAGGAGCGCGAATACTTCCGTCTGGATCTGACCGACTGGCGCGACAGCATCCTGGCGCGGGCAGGATCGGCAACACCCGCATTGAAGCTGACGTTTGCCGTGACGACAATAGGAGGGGCGGTGAGCTTCGCAACCGGCATGGACGCGGAAGACACAAGGACGCGGTTGATGCTGAAGGGGAGCTTCGAGCATGACGTTCGGCTGGTCGACTATACGGTGCGCTATGAGTACGATGATGAGGCGCTGACCTCGACGGTGCTGGCGAAGGTGGACGACTCGCTCCATTCGTCGAACAACCTGAACTGGGCGACGATCGGCAGCAACCGCCGGGAAACGAAGAGCCGGTTCAGCTTTGGGGCGAACTATCGGGTGCAGAGCGGCAGAACGTGGATCGGCAAGCCGTCGAGCCCGGTGAGAATCGATTCGGTGACGAGCGACTACACGGGAGCCGGAGCAAAGCGGAAGATCACCGACCAGGAAGGCGATACTATTGTCACGCGATATGATGCTCTCGGTCGGGCGATCGAGGTCCTCAACGCCGATGGAACGACCTCGGCGGTCAGCTACTCGTACGGCACACCAGCGAGCCTCGGAGTGAGCGATCAGGAGTTCCCCTGCAACTTCGTTGCCGTGACCATCTCGCGACGAGAGGACAGCGTGCTGTTCGTGAAGTACACGGACGCATTCGGGCGGGTTCGGCGTGAGGTGGCCGACTCGGGTGGGCTCCATCTCGTCACGCGCTACGAGTTCGACTATCTCGACAGGCTTCGTCTGGCCGTCAATCCGAACGGCGACACGACGCAGTACTGGTATGATCGGTTCGGCCGTGTCAGGTACAAGTACCAGCCGGATATGGGCACGACCTCCTTTGCCTACGATAATCTGGGCAACCTCCGCTTTACCCAAAGCCAGGAGCAGGCCGACAAGAAGCGGATGACCTTCAACCAGTACGACGATCTGAACCGGCTGGTACTGATTGGAGAGATGATCCATCCTGACGGATCCGAGACCGATACGACGATCCACTACGGTATTGCACCGACAGGAGACGACGGCAAGGAGCAGGATGCACAGCATCAACCCTTCCCGCCCGTTATGGGAAAGCGTGGCGCGCTGATCATGTCCGGTGGCTCCGATACGCTGGACCTCAACCGCTACACCGATATCGCCGACCCGAAGAAGCTCAATACGGGGCTGACATGGCCCGTGCCGACGGCAAACCAGACACTGTGGATGACGTCCGCATCTTCCTTGCCGGCCATGCGTCCCGACACGTCGGTGAAGATCGTCGGCTGTTCGATCGGACCAAGTGCTTTGCTGAGCGACACGACGACAGCGATCCCTCCGCTGCTGGTCAGTCCTGTATGGCCGACCCATTTCTACGATCCACGCAAGGGGCCGGGGGCGTCGCTGACGACCTTTGAACATCTGGCGCTCTATCCCCACTTTCCCCGTATTGCGATCTACTATGACTCTCTTCCGGCTCGTGAGGGGACGATCTGGAAGAACTTCCCCCCCTATTACAAGTGGGATTCGATCGCTCCGAAAGGAAGGATACGGAACATGAAGGGAAGAGAAGTTGCGGTCGCCTACCGGGAGCATGGCGGAGAGCCGTATCATTATGTCGTACTCAGCTACGACGAGCGGGGCCGTGTGGAAGCGCTGCTGCGCTACACCGAAAATCTCGGCTTCGATGCCGTCTACTACAGCTACAACTCGGCGAACATGACGACGGCGGTCCGCGTCGCCGACCCGTTCCGGCAGTATACGAGCTTCTATGGCTATGACTGGAACGGAAGGGTCGACTCGATCTGGACGAAGCTTGAAACTCCGTTCAGCGGTCTGCTGGTGAACCTGGCTCCGTCGATGCGGGCTGACAGTCTGAAACGACCGTCGATGCCTGCGCGACCGGGGCAGGCGGATATCGTCTACAGGTACAACAAGGTCGGCGCAGTCGACACGATGCGTTATCCGGGACCGTCGATCACGGTGCTGTATACCTACAACGATCGTAAGTGGCTGACCGGAGTCACGGCAGGGATGCCCTCTCCGACACTGTTGTTTCAGGAACAGCTGATGTATGAGGCGACAGGCCAGATTATCAGACAGCGATCGAGGAGTTCGGTGAACCCGACGTGGCTGGATCAGAACTACGGCTACGACCCGGTCCAGCGGCTGGAATGGTGGAAGCGGAGCACGGCGACCGATACGACGTTTTATACCTATGATGATGTCGGGAATCGCCTGACGTCGGGTAACCCGGTCGCTGCCTGGGACAACTACGCATACTACGGTGCCGGACTAGGCCCCAACCGCCTCTACTGGGTTCACCATACGGAGCCGGCGACGGTCGCCAAACGGACGTACCAGACATATAATGCCAACGGCTCGACGACCGATCGTGCCCGGTGGAACTGGACGCCGCCGCTTCCAACGCAGATCGACGAGGATCATATGTCGTACAGCTATAGGGAACTGACATGGCGATACCTGAGCGGCAGTCCGTACGTGAACTCGCACTACGACTGGCGGTACCGCTACAACGCGAGAGGGGAACGGGAGCAGAAGCGATTGTATCATGCTCCGCAGAACGACGCGCAGTCCGGCAACGCCTATCCGTGGACATACTATCTGCTGGGAGGGAAGAAGGAGCAGCTGTCGGTCTGGCAGGGGCAGCAGAGAAGTATCGTAACTTGCGGTCGGACCGGCAGGAACGTCTTCATGTATCCGACGGAGTATCTGACATACGGCGTCACCGGTACGGCGAACATGGTAACGCGACCGGACGGCATCAAGTTGTTCAAGGTGGTCGATCATCTTGGTTCTACACGCATAGCGTACAGCTCCACGGCAGGAACGAGAGCGTTCGATTATGGCCCGTTCGGAGAGCTGATATCGGCCGGAAGCGAACCGAGGAAGGGATTTATAGATAAGGAAGTAGATCGCGAGAGCATGACCGGGAACTTTGGAGTGCGTCAGTATGGTGGAGGGCGCTTCCTGAGTGTCGATGCCTTGTGGGAGAAGTACAGGAGTTCAACGCCGTATCACTACGCATTGAACAACCCGGTAAGGTTTATGGACCCGAATGGGGAAAAGGTCGAATATAAGGATCCGGAAGTAGCGAATGAAGTTGACGGAGCAGCTCAGGACGGAGCTCGAGCTGAACAAAGAATGTACGAAGATGGACTAACCAACGATCTCGTATTCTCATCGGTTATGGGTGATGAAAGAACTGTACAAGTGCGATTTGGAGAGATGAGGAAATCGCATCATCTATGTGAAGCGGAGCCTAAATATGATAAAGATGGCAACATTGTTGGAGCTATTCTGGTGATATCGGAAGCATTTAGAAAGCTTATGCCTGGCGATAAAATGGAAGTTATTGCGCATGAATTTAAACATTTGGGACAGTTTTATAGTCCTAAAGGCAAGGAAATGATTGCGCATAATGAGAAATTACGTAACGCAATCAATACTCCAGATAAGAATTTGCCGATGGAAAAAGAGGCATATGAGTACGGCCGGATGATCCATAGAGCTTATGTCGATTATCTGAATGGCCCATATGGAAACAATCTCATGACTGAGGGGGCTACACCAATTCAATGGTGGTGGACTCCAACAATCAAACCTCCCAAGTAGGAGAATGTACAACCGTAACACAAGAGTGCTTTCATGATGATGCTGAAGTTAACTATAGCCCTGATTTTCGTAATGCTTGGTGGGGCAGTAGCTCAGACAACTGCTCGGTTCTACACAGATGCCGAGCTCGATAGCATTGCGACCAAGGTTGTCTTAATATATGATGGCAATTTCCAGCTTCGTCGCTTCCATGACGAATACAGCACTGCTTCGTTTGAGAAGGAGCAGGAGGCTTATAGCGCCTGGCGGACACTGCGTCGCGACCATGATGATATCGGCATTGCGCATTATAATAAGTACAACGCGTGGGATTCGATATTTCAGATTATCCGATGCATTCCACTCAGTTCGCTTCATAGTGGCGAATATATTGTAGCCGCGGGATACGATGGGACCTTGTACTACCTGCGTGGATTCGATACGAACGACTTCGCGAGCCTCCTCCGCTACAAGATCGGGGAAATAAAAAGTGAAGCAAAGGCTTTGAGTGTGGCAAAATTATACGTATCGACAATACCTTATGATAGTAATAACGGTGTCGATGTAGTGGATTCGTCCAACATCTCTCAGTTTTTATCCATGTATCCCTATCTTGCGCCGCCGGCGATTTCAGAGTTTCGTGAAACGTATACAGTCCGCCTTTTTACTATAGACCCCGAGTACAAACATATTGTGCTGCATAATGTCACGCTCAGCCAAACGTCCGATCGGAGATCACCCACACAGGTCGAATATCAATCTATCCTTATGAATGATGGGTACAGGTGATCCTCCCTTCAAAGGTGCTAAAACATGGATGCATTCGGACTGGAAGAACAGATCACTCATAACAAGGTGGCCTACATATGTAAGCGCAATTTCGATCCCGCATTGGGGCGACTAACTCTTTTTGTGACTCATGATCCGAACTGGAGTAATGATGGAGATAGGTTGATTATATTTAATCATGTTGTCGACTATGCTGAAGAAGTTGACTCCGATGAGGATGATGGGCCGTATATAGAATCGGTAATTGCTGCTGAGTCCTCTTTGGTTGAAGGAGTATACCATTTTTTAATTGAAACCGAGGAGCGTGAAATACGATTTACAAGTACTTCATATCCTGAGATTTTCGAATCATGAGGACTTCCGTGCGCACCGAGCACAACACGCCAGAACCATGAGTACGCTCAAAGTAATGGCAATCCTTTTGTTCTCTATAATGGGTCTCTCCGCGAATCCTCGAATAAGAAGTCTCCTAATGCACTTGTCTTGCACAAATGGATATGGATTGGACTGCCTCCGATGTTGGGAATACCTGTCGAGTCACTGAGCCGCCGGGAGTGCACCCCGATCCTATCCCGCCGCCGTCTCCTTCGCCCCCTCCATCATATCGTCCCGGAACGTCGCCAGAGCGCGCTCCGCCTCGTCGACCGAGGTGATCTTCCCGAAGAGGATCGAGAGGGCCTTTCCCTTCGTCTCCAGGCGGGCGAACCGCTGGCGGCTGATGGCGTACATCACCGGCTGGAACCACTTTCCGTAATATCTGCTGTCGCTGTCGGAGGGGAGTTCAAGGCGCATCGTCTCATCCTTCATGATGAGCTTGTTCGCGCCGATCGGCATCGCCGCCAGCCGCAGACGGAGCGCGGTCATCAGGTTCTCCGTCTCAGGCGGAGCCTGGCCGAAGCGATCCTTCAGTTCGGAGAAGACCTTCTGCAGCGTGGTGTGGTCGGCGGCGCTGTAGAGGCGGAGGTAAATATCGTAACGCTCCGCATCATCCTTTATGAAGCTCTTCGGGATAAGGGCGTCGCCGTCGGTCTCGATCGTGATATCCTCGTTGACGGGGAGATCGAATCGCCGTTCCTCCTCGGCCAGTTCCTCGCGGAAGAGATCGCGGAACTCCTCCCGCTTCAGTTCCTCCACCGCCTCGTCCACGATCTTCTGGTAGAGATCGAACCCGACCTCGTCGATAAAGCCCGACTGTTCGGCTCCGAGCAGATTACCGGCGCCACGGATCTCCAGGTCGCGCATCGCCAGCTTCAGTCCGGAGCCGAGCTCGGAGAGTTCGGAGATCGCCTGAAGCCGCTTCAGCGCAAGGCGGGAGAGGGAGGCGGGAGGGGGGACGATCATGTAGCAGTAGGCCTGGATGTTCGACCTTCCCACACGTCCGCGGAGCTGGTAGAGCTCGGCCAGGCCGAACTTGTCGGCCCGGTTGATGAAGATCGTGTTGACCGACGGTATATCGAGTCCCGATTCGACGATCTTGGTCGTCACCAGAACGTTGTACTCCTTTTCGATGAAGCGCATCATCGTGGTCTCGAGCTGCTCGGCCGGCATCTCGCCGTGGGCGACGATCGGGCGCGCGCCGGGGACCAGATCGGCGATCTTCGCCGCCAGATCCTCGATGTCGCCGATCTTCCAGTGGACCACGAAGACCTGTCCCCCCCGCTTCAGTTCGCGCCCCACGGCGTCGGCGATCGCCTCCTCGTCCCAGCGCATCAGCTCGGTCATGATCGGGAGACGGTTGCGCGGCGGGGTCTCGATCAGGCTCAGGTCGCGCGCCCCCATCAGCGAGAAGTTGAGCGTGCGGGGGATCGGGGTCGCCGTGAGCGTCAATGTGTCGACGTTCGCGCGGTACTGGCGGAGCTTCTCCTTGGCGGTCACGCCGAACCTCTGCTCCTCGTCGATGATCAGCAGCCCCAGATCCTTGAAGGCGACATCCTTCGAGAGTATCCGATGGGTGCCGATCAGGATATCGACCATCCCTCTCTTCAATCCCTCCAGCGTCTCCTTCTGCTGGTTCTTGCTCCGGAAGCGGGACATCAGGCCGACGTTGACGGCGTAGCGCGAAAGTCTGTCGCGGAAGGTGTTGAAATGCTGCTGGGCCAGCACCGTGGTGGGGGCGAGCACCGCCACCTGCTTCCCCCCCTGCACCGCCTTGAACGCCGCGCGGACCGCAACCTCCGTCTTGCCGAACCCGACGTCGCCGCAGACGAGTCGATCCATCGGAGTAGGAGATTCCATATCCTGCTTGACGGCGAATGTCGCGGCGGCCTGGTCCGGGGTGTCCTCATAGAGGAACGATGCTTCCAGCTCCCGCTGCCATGCGGTATCCTCCGGGAACCGGAAGCCGGGCTGCGATTTACGAAGAGCATAGAGGCGTATCAGTTCGCGAGCTATATCCTTCACCCGCCGTTTGGCGCGCGCCTTCGCCCGCTCCCACTCCTCGGTTCCCAGGCGGCTCAGCTTTGGCTGCGCCCCTTCCTTGGAGGAATATTTCTGAAGACGATTGATATAGTTGAGATTGACGAAGAGGATATCCCCCGACGCATACTCCAGCTTGACCGCCTCCCCCTGTCGTCCCGCCGCGGTGATCGAGGCGAGGCCGATGAATCTGCCGATCCCCTTGTCGACATGGACCACATAGTCCCCCGGCCTCAACTGTTTCAGCTCGCGGAGGGTGAACCCCTTGAACTGCTTCCGGCGACGGGTCCGGGCGCGGGCGCGCTGGCGGCTGAACACCTCGTGTTCGGTGAGGACCGCCAGCCGCAGAGCGCCGACGGTGAAGCCGCGTGAGAGGGTCTCCGTGATGTAGTGGAGTTCGGTCGTGGAGAAGTCGTACGGCTCCCCGGCATCGGCGGCGCGATCGCATTCCCCCTCCAGAAGATCGCCGAGCCGTCTCCGTGCGTCGTCGCCGTCGGCCAGGAGGTAGATGTTGTAGCCTTCTCCCCGCAGCGTGCCGATCGTCTTGCAGAGTTCCTTGAGGGATGACGAGACGGCTGGCTGAGCGTGGGCTCCGGCATCGATCGGAGTCGCGTCGCTCGGCGGGAGCTGCGAGTGGAGCAGGAGGCGCTGACGCGCGATCCGTTCCTGCATCTCCGGGTGGCCGGCGTCCTCCAGCAGTCCGTAGATCCGCTCCGGTTCCTCAAGGAAGACGATGGCTCGTTCACCGATATGATCGAGGAGGGTGGCGCTGAGCTGTTCGCTCTCCTCGCTGTGGAAGAGCTTCGTCATCAGTCCGATCTTTCCCAGATCCTTGATGGAGCGCTGTGAGAGTGGATCGAACTCGCGGATGGAATCGATCTCGTCGCCGAAGAACTCCACGCGGACCGGGTTGTCGGTGCCGACCGGGAAGATGTCGATGATGCCGCCGCGGACCGCGTACTCGCCGACCGACTGAACGATGTCGGCGCGCTCGAAGCCTCCCAGTGCGAGCTTTCTGCCCAGGTCCTCGAACCCCGCCCTGTCCCCCGTCTGCAGCTCGAGGATGTTGCGGCTGATGTTCGCCGCGGTCGGCACCCGTTCGGCCAGGGTCTCCACGTCGGTCACGATCACGCGGTGCGGGTCGTCGCTGATCGACTTCAGCGTGTCGGTCAGCGATATGACCTCGGCGTCCAGCGTGTCGCTGACCGTCGCCGCCGTGTGGTGTTCCTCCTGGTAGAGAAGGACATGCTCGCTGCCGAGAAGGGTGATCAGATCGGCATAGGCCGCATCGGCGTCGGCGCGATCCTCGAAGGCCATGACGAGGGGATCCCCCGTGCGCTGATAGAGGAGCGAGACGATGACCGAACGGAGCGAGCCGGCCGCCGCTCTGAGATGCGTGTGCCGGTTCGTCCTGACCGAATCGAGAATGGACGCGAAGAGGGGGCTTGAACCGACCTTGTCGAGAATTCGCCGCATGAGGGATAAATATCTTGGAACGATGATGCATGTCGCGTCGGGGCCGTGCCGGTGTTCTCCCTGCCCGAGGCATTTCCCGGAACGCGACCAGCCGGCAGGACCGCGCGGCGGAACCTGTCGGCAGGGAGTCGAACGTAGCGATTTTCCGTGAGGCGGCAATCGGAGCGTCGATCGGAATCGACACCGGATCGACGCCTACGCGAATGTGCCGGGGATTCCGCTCCGGATCGGCTTCGTCCTGACAGGCTCGCCGTTGGTCGCGGCAAGGCCGGGAGGGGAGGCCAGTTCTATCCAGAAACAGCTTCCCTCCCCGGGCGTCGAGTCGACGCCGACGGTTCCTCCCATCCGCTCCACCCCTTTTCTTGCCAGCGCCAGCCCTATGCCGTTGCCGGGGAAATCCCCCACGCCGTGCAGCCGCTGAAAGACGCCGAAGATCTTGCCGAAATACTGGTTCGGAATGCCGATCCCGTTATCTCTGACACAGATACGAATGGTCCCCTCCCCGGTCTCCTCCTGATAGATCCGGATGCGGGGAGCCTCTCCGGGGTTCACGAACTTCAGGGCGTTGGAGAGGATGTTGGTCAGCGCCTGGCTCAGCGCCGACTGATGCGCCCATACCTCGCTGAACGGTCTGATCACCTCCACCTCCCCGTTGCGCTCGGAGATCTCTCCATCCAGATACTGGAGCACGCTGTCGATCTGCGCCTCGGTGTCGACGGCGGAGCAGGTCAGTTCCTCCTGGCTGAGTCTTCCGTAGGCGAGCAGATCGAGGATCATGAAGTCCATTCGTTCGGCGGCGCCGGCCACGCGGTTGGCGTAGTCCTTCCCTTCGTCGTCGAACGCGGTTGCGTAATCTTCGAGGATGATCGTCGTGAGCCCCTGGATGGTCCGCAGGGGAGCGCGCAGGTCATGAGCGATGCTGTAGCAGAAACTTTCGAGGAACTGTATCGTCTCACGAAGCTGCGCCGTCCTCTCATCGACTTTCTCCTCAAGCTCCTCGGCGTAGGAGTCGAGCCGTTCGAGCAGATCGCGGACCTGGTACTGGCGTCTGCGCGCGCGGAGCGCCACCTGTACGGCGCTGATAAGGGTGACGCTTCGGAGGGGACGTTCCAGCAGTGTGACGTTGCCGGCGGGGCCGAGAAGATCGAGTGTCCAGAGGGTGACCTTGGTCGTTGCCCCGCCGCCGGTGATGACGATGATCGGGACATCGGACCAGGCGTCCTGGCAGGCAAGGCGTTCCACGAGGATCTTGATATCGGGGGAGGCGAGTGACTCCTCGGCCAGGATCACCGCGCCGGTCTCGGAGCCCACACAGCGGGCGAGGCACGCCAGATTGGGACATATCGAAGCATGAAGTTTTGCCTGTTCCAGCACCGAGACCGCATGGGGGGCGTCTCTGCCGGTGGGGGCCAGCACAAGGATCGTTTCGCCCTGTGCCCGGGGGCTATCTGGTTCCATTCGAATGTCCGATCTGTGATTCCAGCCCGTCGAAGACCGGGACCCCGGTCAGCACCCCCTGGAACTCTGTAAGCGGTCTGCCGACATGAATGCCGTTCTTCATGGTGAGCTCACGGATCGTGTTCTCGTGGTCGCCGCTCCGTTTTTTCATCACCGAGATCGCCTTGCGTACATGCCCCCCCGTCTCGAAGAAACGGAGATAGACGACGGTGTCGGCCAGGAAGGTGATGTCGGCCGGCGCCTGTACGTCTCCCAGCATGCCGTGCTGCGCCATCACGAGAAGCGAGACGACGCCGCGGTGCCGGAGGAAGGTCAGAAGCTCGTGCAGATGGACGACGAGGAACGGTTCCTCCGGCATCGAGTTCATGTAGCCGTTCAGGCTGTCGATCACCACCATCCGGGCCCCCTGTCTGTCGACGGCCTGGCGGACCATGTGCGCCAGCTCCCCGGGCGAGTGGTCGGCCGGATCGATCTGATGCAGGGTAATAAGTCCCTGCTCGATATACTTCTCCAGACCGATGTTCAGGCCGCGCGTCCGCGCAAGGTAGGTCTGGACGTTCTCGTCGAAGATGTAGATCGCGACGTTCTCTCCGCGCTTCGCCGCCGCGAACGCGTACTGCGCCGCGACGGTGGATTTGCCGACGCCGGCCGAGCCTATGAGTATATTGCTCGTTCCGCGATGAACTCCTCCTCCCAGCAGTGTGTCGAGTTCGGGAAGTCCGCTGGAGATCGGCTCCAGTTCCAGATTATCCTCATGCTCCCCCGCGATCAGTCTGGGGAAGACCTCCACGCCGCCGGTGCGGATGATGAAGTCGTGAAACCCCTCACGGAACCGCAGGCCGCGCAGCTTCACCAGATTCAGCCGTCTGCGGGGGACGCCGTACAGGGGGGAGCGCCGTTCCATCTCGAGGACGCCGTGCACGATACTCTGGATCTGCAGGCCGTCCTTGTCCATTATCCTGTCGTCGAGCAGAAGAACCGTTGCATGCTGTCCGGCGAAATATTGTTTGAGCGAGAGCATCTGCCGCCGGAACCGGAGAGGGTTCTGGGCAAGGAGCCGGAGTTCCGAGAGCGAATCGAAGACGATACGGACGGGGCGGACCCGATCGACCTCGCTCAGAAGGATCTGCGTCGTCTTGTTCAGTTCGACCTCGGCCGGATGGAAAAAGGTCGTCTGCGCCTCGGCCGAGAGTTGCGCCTCCACCGAGGAGAGTTCGAAGATGGCGATGTCGTCCAGCGTCCAGTTGTGGGAACGGGCGATGGCGAGCAGCTCCTCCCTGGTTTCCGACAGCGTGATGTACAATCCCTGTTCATTCTCCCGGGCTCCCTGCAGCAGGAACTGGAGCGCGAGCGTCGTCTTGCCGACACCCGGATCTCCCTGGATGAGATAGAAGCGATTGCGTGGGAGTCCTCCTCCCAGAATATCGTCGAGTCCTTCGACCCCTGTCACACATCGCTCGTTGAGAGCGGTCGTCCGCGTTTCCATTCGGAATACAAGATGCGAGTAGAATTATAGATAATGATCGGAAATACCCAGGCGGGCCTGAGAACCGAACCCCTCTTGACCACCACACAAGGCCGAACGACGGAAACACCCGTGTCGGACGTTGCGGTACAGGGTGATCCGGATGATGCCGATCGATCGGAGTGACTGCGTTGATCCCCGGGTTCACCCTGTGGGTGGTATAACACGGCGATCTGGAAAAGAGTGCCGAGTGTGTGGGATGGAGGAGCTGCGGGCCTCCGTCACGTGACGAATCCCGAAAACGAGGAAGCCCGCCTGGAGAGGCGGGCTTCCTGATACATTATCTGAATACGATATTGGAAGCCGGTCTTGCCGGCCGCCGTCAGAACTTCACGGTCGCCTCGATCCGGGCGCGGATCGTCTCCACGGTCGGGACCACCGCTTCCATGAGGTTCGGGTTGTAGGGGATCGGGATGTCGGGTGTCGCCATCCGCTCGACGGGGGCATCCAGCCAGCGGAACGCCTCCTGGGCGATCGTCGCCGCGATCTCGCCGCCGAGCCCGCAGGTCCAGTTGTCCTCATGGACCACAAGGCAGCGGCTCGTCTTCCGTACGGAGTTCAGCACCGCCTCCTTGTCCCACGGCATCACCGTGCGCAGGTCGATCACCTCGACGCCTGCCTCGGTCTGCGATGCAGCCTCCAGCGCGCGATGGACCATCTCTCCCCAGGTCACGACGGTGATATCCGAACCCTCACGGACGATGTTCGCCTTGCCGAACGGCAGGACGAAGTCGTCCCCGGGATAGGGTCGGCGCGCCTCGCGGGTATCGAGCAGGCCTCGGTGCTCGAAGAAGAAGGTGGGGTCGTTGCCGCGGAGCGCCGTGCGGAGCAGGCCGACGGCGTCGATGGCATTGGAGGGATAGGCGATGCGCCACCCGATCAGATGCGCGTAGATCGCCTCGCCGCTGACCGAATGCCACGGATCGCCCGACTTCTTGCCGAAGCCGACCGGAATCCTGACCACCATCGGCGCCGCGAACTTGCCGGCGGTCCGCCAGCGCATCGTGCCGCAGTCGTTGATCTGCTCGTGGGCGGGGTCGGCGTATTTCCGGAACTGGATCTCCGGCACCGGCATCAGCCCCGCCAGCGCCATCCCGACCGACCGGCCGATGATCCCTTCCTCGTTGAGCGATGTATCGAACACACGTTCCTCGCCGAACCTGCTCTGCATGTCGATGGTGGCGCCGTGGACGCCCCCCTTCAGCCCCACATCCTCACCGAACATCAGGAGCCTGTCGTTCAGCTCCAGCTCGTGGGTCAGCGTGCGGCGGACCGCGTCGATCAGGTTCATGCGCGGTCCGGAGGGAGCGGGTTCGGATGAGCCCTTGAGTCGCTCCGCGTATCTCTCTTCGTCTGTTTCCGGGATCAGCCCGCCGGTCCGCTGCGGCGATCCCGGCGTGTAGTAGACGTTCTCCAGGGCATGGGCGGTGTCGGGGTGCGGCGCGGCGATCGCCCGTTCGGCGGCCTCCTCCGCTTCCTTCGCGGCCATGCGTTCCGTTTCCTCCCACCCTTCCTCGGTGATGAGCCCGTTGGAGATCATGAAGTTCCGGAGCTTCGGCAGAGGATCGTCGGCGCGCTCCCGTTCCAGCAGTTCGGCCGACTTGTAGGCCTGCGTGTCGACGAACGAATGGCCGCTCAGGCGCGGGACGGTCAGGCGGAGCAGGACGGGACCTGCGCCGCTCCGGACCGCCTCGACGGCGCGGTCGATCAGGGCGGAGGTCCCGGCCGGGTCGGTCCCCGGGCCGTCGAGGATCGTCAGGCCCTGGAAGGAGGCGAGGTTGGCGGCGACGTTCCCTCCCGGCATCTGGAACGCGCCGGGGACGGAGATGCCGTAGCCGTTGTCTTCGATGAAGAAGAGATAGGGGAGCTTTCTCGTGGTCGCGATGATGAGCGCCGCCCAGAAGCCGTTGGTGGCGCAGGAACCGTCACCGCCGAGGGCGGCGGCGATCGCGCCGTTCCACGCTTCATCCTTCATGACCTCGGTTCTGTAACGGACCGCCTGAGCCCACCCGACGGCGGGGGTATACTGGGCCCCCACGTCGCCGCTGGTCGGAAGCACGGTGGCGGCGCCGCGCGACGGCATGTTGTGAACGACGCCGATATCGCGTCCCTCGGAGACTCCGCCGCTTCGTCCGGTGGTGCTGCGGAGCGCCTCCTCGGCGGTCAGGCCGACGGTCATCACGAAGGGGCGGGAGCGGTAGTAGAGGGCGGCGGCATCCTTGGGATGGTTCATCCGGAGCCCGAGCAGAATCTGCGCCAGGTCGTGTCCGCGCGACGAGAACTGATAGGTGACGAACCCGTTCGGAACGAGCCGTTCCTCCTCGATCCTGTCGATCGCGCGCGAAAGGAGCATGGTGCGGGCGACCCGGGTCCAGTCCACGGTATGATGCGGGCCCTGGGGGCCGTTGCCGTTCGTTGTCGATCCCGAGGGGCCGGCGCCGTTGCCGTTGGCCCCGTTCGACGTCTGCGGGCCGGAATCGGCGTCACGACGTCCCGGTCTCTTCGATGTCGAGGATTTTGCCATGATAGATCTATGTCCGTGATCTCTCCGGGCCGGAGAGGAATGTTCAGAGAGCAAGCCCCGGATTCGGGGACTGCGAAGATACGAAGAAGAGCTGGAGAGATGTGGAAGGAGCGGGCATCTTGACACATGTCGGGGGAGGGAGCCATAAGGCGGATCAGTCGAGCGTAATTCCGACCGAAGTGCCGATCCGTCGGGCAAGCATCAGAAAGTCTTGATAGCAGTCGCGGACGGCTTCAACATGTGCTCCGATCGCTCCATCCGCCGGCTTCAGATGGAACATAGGTTTATGAGATTCCATCGCGAGCGGCATAAGACTCCGATAGTGCTTGAGTTGGGCAAGGCAGTAGGGATCATCCCCAACCTGGGGAGCTCCATCGTGAACCTCCTCACCGAGGACGAAGCTGCGATAGACTGGAGGGATCTTCTCCATCCACCGTCTGTATGCTTTGACCGGGCGGTCGCTGTGGTGGATACCATGTTCCGTGATCACATAGCCTATTGGATCCATTGTGCCGGAGGGTAGTGAAAGGCCTTTGGGAGCTTTCGACCGCAATCCTTTCCATGCCGTGCGCCACTGAGCCAGAGTGGGACCAAGGTTCTTAAGTCCCTGCAACGCAAACAGATCGGACGTCAACGGCACACAAACATGATCGGAGGCTATCAGAGCCGAACGATTGATGGCTCCCAGGTTGGGACCGATGTCAATCAGAACGAGCCGTGCCCAGTCTCCCGCCATAGCTTCTATGACTCGGTGGAACGCTGTCACCGTGCGGAAGGCAGCTTCGTCGGAGTTCTGGCAGGAAGACCAGTCGGCGGATAATTTATCCTCGAAGCTCGAAAGCTCGAGATCACCGGGCAGGAGTCCGAAATTCCAGTCGATGAACCGTACAGGCGGGATCGTAATATCATCAAAGCCGTGCAGTATGGGGCGGACGGCATCATAGACAGTGGCTGGATACGGATATGAATCGTCGTCCAGCCATATCTCCATGAGTGGCTCCTCATCCAGAAACATGGCCGTAAGATTTGCCTGTGGATCCAGATCTACGGCGAGCACAGGAACATTATGCTCCGCGAACATCCAGGCAAGGTGATACACCAGGGACGTTTTCCCGACGCCGCTTTTGTTATTGAAGAAGGCGATCGTCTTCACGAGCGAATCCTGATAGTAGTTCCGAAAAAGGTGTCACCAAAGATGAATTCGGCTCGGGGGCTCCCGTTTTTTTCGAGAGCAGCCTGGGCGCGTACGACACCTCGACCGAAGCGGTTCACTGCTCCGAGAGTCTTGAGCGATTCCGCAAGTATCGGGTTGCGATAGCTGGTCTGCGTCGGAAAGTTCTCCGGGCGGGTTGAAGTAATCAGTCCCACATAGGCGTTCAGATCCCGTACGACGGAAAGGAGATCCCCCTGAAATCGCTTCTCGGCCGAAACGTCGGCGGCCAGATCGGCGCCGTCGAAGCGGACATACTGCACGTATGCGTTCGGAAGCCAGCCGATGATATCCTTGGCAAAGAGAAGGAGGCCGGCGTATGTGGGACAATTGTGCGTCAGGTCGAAGAAGCGCAACGAGGCGAGCTGATGTTCGATCGTTCTGTGATTTTCGGCGATGATATCTCCGTCGATCGCGAGCGGGCGATAGGTGTTGGTGAAGAGATCAAGAGCGAGATCGGAGAGTCGTGATTCCTCACATGGTCGTGCATCGAACGTGCGGGCGGCAGCCGTCCGACGTTCGATCAGTAATGTTTCTTCCGCCTCGTTTGCGATCCCCTTGCGTGGGCCCCGGCGGATGAACGCGCGCCCTTTGTATCGCACCGGAGGAAGCGTCGAGGGCTGGACTTCAACAACCGCGATGTCGCCCACTCCGGAGCTGAGGGTAATGGTGTAGACGGCGATGGCGGGAGCTGGAAGGATATTCCCGTCGCTGGAGAGACCTGCCAGGTTGCGCAGCAGTTCATCGCTGACCTTCAGGCCGGAAGGTCTTCCGGTGTCGTCGGCTCCGATGAAGAGATAGCCGGGCTGCCGTGATCCGGGCAGATCGTTCGCGAAGGCGCAGACGGCCTCGCTGAACTTGTCCGTATTCGTCGTGGAAATCGTCCGCTCGACGCGATACGACTCCAGATCCTTCAGAAGGGGCAGAAGCTCGGATTCGTTGACATTGTGTAATGGCAGGATTATGTCGAACCCTCGGTCTCGGAATCGGTCTTGTCGTCCATGTTGCCCGGCCATGAACCCGCGCAATTTACAACGACCGCACCACCCCCGTCACAACCCCCCAGATCACAACATCGCTTCCATCCCCGATCTCCACCTCCGCGTAGTCGGGATTCTCCGGGACCAGAACGGCCTTCTCCCCCTCGATCCGGAGGCGCTTTACGGTGAGGCGCCCCTCCACGACGGCGATGACGATCTTTCCGTCGGCGGGCTCGATCGATCTGTCGACCACCAGAATATCCCCCGATCTGATGCCGGCCCCGATCATCGAGTCCCCCGTCACCCTGACGAGGAAGGTCGCGACGGGATTCCGGATCAGATGGCGGCTGATATCGAGATACCGCTCCACATGGTCGTCCCCGGACGAGGGGTCGCCCGCCGGCACGGGGGTCATGAAAAGAGGGAGCCGGAGCGGGCTCGAGAGCTCCGGCAGCCAGTATCCCGCGCTCGGGTTGATCTTCGGCATCGTCCAGTCGTGTTGAGGCTCCATATCACGTCGGCTTCAGCGTCAGGATGACCTCCCTGTACGCCGCGATCTGTCCTTTCAGCATCAGTATCTCACGTTCCAGCTCCTGCACCCGTTCGTCCAGCACCTTCATTCTGGTCTCGTCCACCGGCGGGGCGGGGGGACGGTCGCCGGGATTCTCCCCCTCGGCGTACATCTCCACCTCGCCCGACAGAATCCAGTCGGTGCTGACATGGTAGGACCTCTTAAGCGATAGCAGGGTGTCCCCTCCCGGTATCTTCGTCCCTCTCTCCATGTCGGAAAGGAAACTCTGCGATATTCCGAGAGAATGAGCGAATTCCTGCTGCGTCAGCTTATGCTGAACGCGGAGTTGTCGAATCCTTTCCCCCAGGGAGCTCATGGCGATCGCGGTATGATTGCTGCATGATGTTTGTGTGAATCACTAAAGCGTTGACAAATATAGCAAAAGAGATTATCTTCCCAACGTCTTTTTCATGTGTCGACACGCTTGGAATTGAGATACAGTCATGCGTCCGCGACCGGCGGAGAGGAACGGGAATTCCGGGGCCCAATGAAGTGGTTGCGGATCGCGGCCGGATGGTGACGTATGTTTTTGAAACGACTGAACGCGCGGAAACGCGCAGGCTGTGAGGAACCCTATGGAAGACACCTTGAACATAACGGCGGTGGTCGCCCTGCTCGTCAACCTCGTTGCGCTGCTGCATTACGGGACGAGGATGAAGAGGGACGGCATCGATCAGATGAAGGCGGAGGAGAAACGATGGGGGGATCATGAAACGCGCCTTGTCCTGCTGGAACGGAACAGCCGCAACAGCTTCGACGCACGCGCCGAGGAGATGGAACTGCGGATGAACCACGGCAACGATACGCTGCTTCGCCTGCTGGCTGAAATGGTCGACTACAGAACCGGTCCGGGGCCGCATTCGAAGCGGATCATATAACGTTCACACCATAAAAAAATAATGTGAGGATATGACTCGCGGGACGTCCCGGCCGTTTCGTTCCCTTCCGGGGAACGGGGTGGTCGGGGCGCCGGCGGTTCTGCCCCCCGATTCTACGGAACCCCCCTGATCCGCACCACGACCTGACCTTCCGTCGATTCGCGATATCCCTCCCCGTCGGCCGACTCCACGCCCGACGATATCGTGCCGACCCGTGCGCCGTTCTTCCGCGCGGCCTCGGCGATCGCCTCCGCCAGTCCCCTGACATGCTCCTCCATCGCCCGGCGTCCCTCCCCCTTCGGCTCCACGATACCGGTGATCCGCACGGCCGCGTCGTCCGGCAGTGTCGCGGCGATCTCCCTGACGGCGTCGCGGTCGATCGTGTCGGCCGGGTCGAGCGGTTCGGAGATGCGATACGATATTTCCTCGATCTTCCCGAGGATGTCGACGGTGCGCTCCATCGAGATCGTGCGGCGGTGCGTGTGCAGCGGTATCCCGGCCCGCGCCGTGTATCGATCCCCCGCCGAGTCGATCACCGTGAACGCAGCGGTCAGAGGGGCGGCCTCGTCGGCCAGTTCCTCGTATCCCGGCCGCCATTGATCGCCGGCAACCTTCCCTCCGGACTCTCCGCGGCTGGAGTAGGCGGCGACCGTGTCGGCCCGATGCGTCAGCACAAGACTCCACTCCCGCAGCCCTCCGTCGGCCTGGTATGTCGGCTCCAGCTTGACCAGCGGGGAGCCGATCCGCCGCCGCGTGTCGTGCACGACCACGGGGGCAAGAAGCTCCGGGTCGTCGGAGGCGAGCCGCAGCTCGTCGGGCGCGCCCGACCTCTGCTCGACGGGAGCCGGGAGGATACGGGACGGGTCGATCTTCCATGTCGTGAGAAGATATTCCTGAACGGCCGCGAGACGGCCTGAGTCGAGCCGCGGCGCATCGCTGTCGTTCTCCGATATTCCGGTGCCGAGCTGCAGGAGCGCGACCGGGCGCTCCCGCATCCTGCTTCCCACGATATTCAGGGTCTGCCGGCGGATCGACGCGACGTCGGCGAACCTGAGCGAGTCGAGACCGGACTCCGCCCCGTGAAGATCGTGCTCCGATGGATATATCGACGACAGACGCGCCGAGCCCGGCTCGAACAGGACCACGGGATGGAAGACGATACGGGTGGTTTCCCGGATCTCCAGAAGCTGCACCGTTGCCGTGTCTCTCGGCTCTCCGCCGTCGCCGATGCCGCGGATGGAGACCGCCGCGTTCAGCCTCGTCCGGCGGGGCGGGGTCACCTCGGCGATCGGATGCTCCCGAAGCTGCTCCGGGTTCGGCTCCCAGCGGGGGACCCTGGGAAGCTCGGAACCGGCGATATGTCTGTCGTGACTCGATATGTCGAAAAGCAGCCCCACATTCCCCTCGATCCCGAATTTCCGCATCCCCTGCCCGGGGAGCAGCGGCGCCAGTTCCCCCCCGGCGGAGATGCCGACCCGGAGGGAGGTGGGACCGGATAAGGGGAGTATGTACGATCCGGAGACGATCCCCTCGATCGCGATCGAAGCGGGACGCACGGGCGGAGCCTCGGGAACCCTCCTGTCGTCGGCCGCGCCGTCGTGGATGCGTTCGGTCGTTCCCGTCGAGAAGGAGAAGGGGCTGATGAATCGCGGTCCGATTGAGATGCCGAATCCCTTCCCCACCCTCATCTCCGCCGCCAGATCGACCTCCAGGGCGGTCATGGAGAAGTCATGGACGAAATCGCGGTCGGCGACCTGCTCGCTGATCGTCACCGAGTCGAAGTACCAGTAGTCGGAGGAGGGAGAGGTGAAGCGAAGATCGGATCGTGACACGCCGACCCGCGCCGAGAGACCGAACGGTTCGAAGAGCGAGGGGAGGAGGAGAATCGCCCCCGCGCTCGATCGGCCGGCGATCCCGTCGGAAAGAAGACCGTAATCCGCGCAGTCGGGCAGCACCGGAAATCCGCCGTCGACGAGCCCACGCTCCAGCGCGACGACAAGGCCCGCCCGAATCTCCGCTCCGGGGAGATCCTGGGCCACGGCCGTGGGGAGGCTCAGGAGGGAGCAGAGGCCCGCCAGCGCGCCCGATATATGCCGCCGCGATATGGAACGAAGGTATCCCATAAGAGCCGTCGGGGGGCCGCCGTTCCGCGGTTTGTCGTGCGGTCGGCGGGTCATCGGGAGATCGGTATGAGTTCGACGGCGCGTTCGGCTCCCCATCTCACTTCCAGGAGATAGATTCCCCGCGGGAGGTCTCCGGTCGGAAGGATCGCGCGCCGCGCCGGATCGTCGACCGGCTCGGGGGCTACCGATATCTTCATGCTTCCCGCCATGTCGTAGAGCCGCAACTCCGGCCGCGAGCCGGAGGGGGCGGTGTAGGTCACGGAGAGTTCCTCCTCGGCGGCAGTGATCGATCCTATTGCGATCTTTGTTGCGCCCGATCGTTCACGCTCCACATCGCATCCCTCCAGATAGACCATGCCGGCGCCGTTGTGCTCCATCGGGTCGACCCCGAAGAGGGAGACCCGGTCGATCACGACCTCGTTGGTCGGCATCCCCGTCGAAAGTCCTCTGAACTCGATGCTGATGATGCGACCGTCCGACGGCGTAAGTGTTCCGGCGTTCCCGTCGATCGTGAGCGTTCCGTCACGTTCATAGAGGATGGGGACCGGGGAGTCGGGGGGCATGATCGCCCGTATCGGGTAGAGAGATCGTGGAGGGATATGGAACCGCATCGTGAACGCTCCGATCGCGGGGGGAGATTCGATTCCGGCGGCGGTCCGCAGCGTCAGCGTGATCCGATCCCCGACCACGGCGCTCGCGGAATCGAGCCATACGGCCGGGGTGACGGCGGTCCCGATAAGCCTGATCTCCTGTTGCAGGCCGTTATCGAACTCCAGCTTCAGCAGCTCCTCCGATCGGCCGACCGAACCGGGATGATATCCGGCCTCCAGCCCGGTGCCGGAACCCGCCGGGATGGTGATCGGCTGGGATGGGGGAACGGCGGGCGAGAGGGTGAAGTCGTCGTTCCCTCCGGTCCGCGCCAGGGTCGCGCCGGTCAGCGTTCCGGGCGTTGTTCCTCTGTTGAAGACCGAGATCACGGTATCGCGTCGCAATCCGATCCATACGGTTCCGAAATCTATCGTGTCGACGACCTCGATCGAATCGGTGACAACGGTTCCGACAAGCCGGATCGTCGGCGACGCGCCGTAGGTGTCGCTCGTGAAGCTCACGGTGCCCGTTTCCACACCATATGCGGTGGGGCAGAACTCGACGATGAAGTCGCGCCGTTCCCCGGGCGACAGAACGAATCCCCACGGAGGCTCCGGAGGGACGAGGGTGAAGAAGGAGTTGTCTATATCGATTCGGGAGACTTCGAGCGGAAACGCTCCATCGTTGGCGATGCTGAAGGAGTTCCGCACGCATTTCAGCGGCGCGTCGGCACGGAAGTGAACCTCGGGCCGATCCGTGGAGAGGATCGGAGCTCCCGCACATCCTCCGAGCGGGATGGTCCGCTGTCGCGATCCGCCGTCGGTCAATGAGCTGACGTAGAGATGAAGTTCGTTCGAGAAGCAGCCGATGTCGGCCGGGCAGTAGCGGATCACGATGCTGTCCCTCTCCTGCGACCCGATGATCGGAATAGTGAGGGGGGCGATGGTCACGCCACCCTCGTCGGAGTCGAGAAACAGGGTGTCGATCGCCAGGTCGTCGTCGCCGTTGTTGAGCAGAGGGATGACGATCGAGTCGCAGTTGCCGACGCGGACCAGGCCGATGAAGAGCGTGTCCGGGACCACAAGATCCTCCGTGTCGGCCGCGGGGACGATCTGCGCGCTCCCGATGAGCGGGAGGAGCAGGAGGAGTGCGACAAGTCCGGTCAGAAATCGGTCCATTGTGCGGCGGGATGCCGGGGATTGAATGTTGCCGGGCGACGAGTGCTGCGTCTGACGGCCGCCGGTCGGGAAGCGACGCGACACTAATATATATCCCCGCGGGGCCGCGGTTTGTTACATCCTCTCCTTTCATACCTGCAGGTTCACGGCGGCGAGAAAAAGTCTGAACCCTTCTGTGACACTCCCATCATTCCCGGTGCTATCTCTCATGAACGGCGATCACGGTACCTGATCAATGAATTCCCTACTCTCAATATCAAGCCAGGCAGTGAAGCGGAGAGAGCAGCCAGACTCGAGGACGGCGGCACGCGACGACGTGGAACTGTTCGGGAGATTCCTGGACGGGGACGACAACGCGTTCATGGAGCTGTTCGACCGCCATACGCCGCGGCTTGGAAAGTACTGTCGAAAGATGATCGGCGACCGGGTCCAGGTCGAGGATCTGATGCAGGATCTGTGGGAGAAGGTGATCAGGCTGCGCGACAAGCCGGCCGATCTCCCCTACAACCCGCTCGGCCTTCTCTACTGGATGACCCGGAATCTCTGCCTCAACCACCTCCGCGGGGTGCGCAGGCACCCCGAGTGGGAGGGGATCACCGATCTGACCCATGCGATAGCGGAGACCGAGGAGATGTCCTCGATGGAGGAAATGGTCGTGGTGGCGCTGGAAAAGCTCCCCTTGTCGCAGAGGGAGGTGTTGATCCTGAACGCCTATTCCGGCTATACGTTCGAGGAGATCGCGCAGATGACGGGCGAGTCGCACGGGGCCGTACGGACAAGGGCCTGGCGGGCGCGCACACAGTTGAAGCGGATCGTCGCCGCTCTTATCGAGCTGGAGGACAACCGCACCGAGAATGAAGGACGCACATCACAGAGCAATTCGGAGGACGAGCAGTGAATCGCGCCGAACGGGAACGCTTGATAGAACGCTATCTCAACGGAGAGATGACCTCCTCCGAAGAGCACGACCTCTTCATCGAAGTCGCGGTCGACAGGGAGCTTCGGACGGAACTGAAGGCCTACAGGACCGTGGAGAGCGCCATCAGAAAGGATGGGGCGGCCTCCCCGTCGTACACCGCGCTGCGGGGGCGGGTCCAGGCGTCGCTGCAGGGGACCGCGGTTCCGGGGGGCGCCTCCGCCGGGAGCGCAGCAGCCCCGACCGCCGCGACAGGGATCCTGAAGGGGGTCGCCGCCGTGAAGTGGATCGTCGCCGCGGGAGCCGCGGCCTCTCTCTCCCTGGCGGTCCTGCTCGTTCAGCCCGGCGCCGAACGGGGAGCGGAACCATCACCGGATGCCGGCACCCCTCATATCCTGAGGGAGGTTCCGCGACCGGCGTCGTCTCAGCCGCCGGTCGTCGGGGGGGCTGAAGAATCGGATCGTGATGGAGAGATGGTCCCGCGTCCCGCGTCCGTCCCGCGTGAGGCTCTGGAACCGGGGACGAAGAACGTATCGGGAAGCGACAGGACAAAACCCTCCGGCGCACAGGCTTCCGAAGCCGATCGCCGGGAGAAGGGGGGAGGGGATACGGGAGCAGCCTCGGCGTCCGGCGGGCGCCGCAGGGAATGGCTCAAGCGGTCCGACGATTCCACGGTGCGTATCGGTATCGAGTATATGCAGCCGCGTCCGCTGAACTAGCAGACTCATCGACAATATCGAATATCAACATAAAGGCAGGAGCATATCGTTATGCGATTTCAAAGATTTTTCCTTACGAGCGCCCTCATGGCTCTCCTGATCGCGGCTCTTCCGTGGTCGTCGGCGCAGGCCAAGGATGTCAAGATCACGTTCACCTCCCGTCCCTACGTTGCTCCCGCAAAGGCGGCGAGCGGCGCGGCAGGTCGGAAGTATCTCTACGACGCCGACGCCGTGGCCGACAACGGGGGGAAGCTGAGGTATTCCCTCCGGTTCGGCCCGAACGGCATGGCGGTCGACCCGCAGACGGGTATCGTGGACTGGAAACCCTCCGAGGTTGGGCACTATGTGGTCGAGATCCGCGCCGAGCTCGTCAACGATCCCACGGTCACGGCCCAGCAGGGGTGGACGATCGAGGTGACCGGATGCGCCAGCACCGGCATCATCAGCGGCATGGTCCAGTACGACAACGGGACCACGGTGACCTCGGGAACGATCACCGCGCGAATGGTCGGTTCCACCAGCTCGCCGCTGGCCCGCGTGCAGGGGAATATCGTCAACGGCGCCTACTCGCTGACCGTCGACAAGGGGACCTACGTGCTGGAGGCGAAGGGGCCGTTCCAGACCGAGTGGTACAAGAACTCGCCCGATTTCCTTCAGGCCGAGAGGCTCATGCTCGGCTGCGGCGAGCAGCGGACGGCCGACTTCAGGGTCGCTCCCGTTCCCTCTCCCGGCCAGGCGTCGGTCGTCTCCGGACGTGTGATCGATGTCGCAACCCAGTCGCCCGTTGCCGGCGCGACGGTCGTCATCAGGGAGCTGGATCGCGAAGGTGCCGGAGAGAAGTGGCGGCGGATGATCTTTCCCCAGGGAGCGGCCGAAGGGTTCTCGACCGACGAGAACGGCTACTATCGAGGCCATACGGGGATCGCCTATTCCGGCAGGGAGTATCTCGTCTCGGTGCGTGAGGGGGGCTACGAGCATCAGAAGGGCCACATCCAACGGCAGTTCTTCAGCCTGACGCCGAACCCGGCCGAGGCCAGGGCGTTGAAGCCCGATCCTTCGGGAACCACGCCGGACGTCAACTTCCTGGTCCGCTTTCCGGGGACGTCGCGGGACGTGCGGATTCAGGTCCTCGACACGATGACCAACAACGCGAAGGCAGCCATTGTGATCTGGCGCGTGACCGACACGACCGACGGCCTGGAGATCGATCCCTTCAGATCGTTCACGACCTATGCCGACGGCGACGTCTCGATGGAGACGCCCGGTCTCTATCTCGTCATGGCGCTGCCGCAGGACCCCGGCTACCTTCCCGGCTACTTCGTCGTGGACGACACGGCGACCGCCTCGATCGGGAAGGCGACGCTGCTCGCGCTCGACGACGAGTGGGATCCGAGCGAGACGGTCGATCTCTGGCTACGTCCCCGGATCGCCTCCGAAGGAATCTCCGATCTCCGCGGCAAGGTCCGCGCGTCGCAGAACCTGATCGACAAGCGAGGGATCTCGCCCCAGTCGGGCGCCCAGGGGGATCTCCCCGGAGCAACGGTCGTCGCCTACGACGAGGCGGGACGGGTCGCCGGGTTCACCTTCAGCGAGGAGGACGGCACCTACCTTCTGGAGGGGCTCGCCGCCGGGACCTACACGGTCGTGTCGGAGAAGATCGGACTCGATCCCGATTCGACGACGGTCGTGGTGAGCGGGCTGGGCGAAATAGTTGAATCCGATATGCTTCTGGAAGGAGCGATGACCAGCGGGGTCGAGCCGATCGACGGTCGCCGCCTCATCACGGCGACGCTCAGCCCGAATCCGGTCTCATCGACCACTCTCCTCCGCTTCGACGGCGACGGCGGGCACGCCCGGATGAGCGTCACGGCGCTCGACGGCCGGGAGGTCCTTGTCAGGACGATCGAGACCGTCGACGGTCCCAACGAGCTGTCGCTCGATCTGGCGACGCTGCCGAACGGCAGATATCAGGTGATCGTCACCGGCGAGACCACCGCGGCCTCGGTTCCCGTAACCGTATCGCGATAGTATAGAGATGAACACGACATATTCAACACGATATTCAGCAGGTGATCTCATGCACTTCATACATTCTTTCCCACGCCTCTTACGGCTTCGCTTCGCGACATATCGGCTTGCTGCGCTGGTCCTCTTCCAGACGCTTCTCCTGACGGCGGCGGCCGGCGCGCAGAGCTTCGTGATCTCGGTATCGCCCGACAGCCGGCAGCCGAAGAAGCTGACGGCCGAATTCACGGTCACGGCAAAGGCGGTCGACGGCTTCAAGGGGACGATCTTCCTGAAGGCGTACGCGCCGACGCTCAAGACCGCCACGGTCACGCTCGACAGGGATGTCCTGAACTACCCCTACTCCGGGGGCGCCACGGTGACCGTGTCGTTGTCCGGTGTCTACAACGGCGATCTTCCGATCGTGATCGAGGGGCGGAACGCCTCCCTCTTCTCGGCCGACACCGTGACGTTCATAGCGCGGGAGCATCCGGAATGGCGTCTGTTCGACACGCTCAACTCCGAGCTGCCGAAGTCCCCCATCGTCGGCTTCGAGGTCGACGCCGATAATGCGATATGGCTTGCGACATCCGACAAGGGTGTGTCGCGGTTCGATGGAACCACCTGGACCCACTATCCGAGTTCGGGGTGGGAGGGGATCAGCGACACTTTTACAACTATCGGAGGGTCATCCGCCGAAGCATCCTTCCTTGGAAACTACGCGCAGGGAGTCGCCGTGGACAGCAGCGGAGGTGTATGGCTGCTGAGCTCGGCGGGAATCGCCCGGCTGTACAAGGGAGAATGGATACGGTATTCCGTTCAGTCGATCATGGAGCAGTCGGGTCAGATCCCGGCCTCATTCTCTCTCTACCCTGCTCTGCCGCTGATGGCGATCGATCGGAACGATAACATCTGGATCGTTTCCAACTTCGCTGCCGACGTCCCTGCTCTTATCACGACAACTCCGGCGCTCATCAAGTTCGACGGCAAGAACTTCACGTCGGTCCGGCTGGACCTGCCTTCCTCCTCCGAGGTGAATACGACACTGGCGACCGTTGCCGTAAGCCCGGACGGCACCCCCTGGACGAGCGGACTGCGCCAGGGAGAAGTGTGGAAGTACGAGAATTCGTACTGGACCTATTCCAGGGAGAAGGAGATCATGGATGGAACGTCGATGCCTCTGCAGCTCCAGTTCGATTATGCGGGCAACCTCTGGATCTCCGGCCCCTATGGTCTGGTCAAGAGGCGCGGCGAGGAACGGACTCTCTACATGTCGGAGGCCGATTACATCTTCCCGGGTAATGGAGTCACTACGATCGGCTTCGACAGGCGGGGATATATCTGGACGGGGAACGGCACGCTCGAAAAGTTCCAGGGTGTGGGGGGGCTCGGCGTCTCCCGCGGCGCGAACTCCATCACCAGGAAGTTCTACAACATGAAGAACTCGGGACTGCCGGAGGAGCAGATCTATTCGATCAAGGTCGGCTCCGATCTCTTCGCCTGGATTCTCACGGTCAACCGTGGCATCGCTCTTCTGGACGGCAGCGGCATCCGGGCCGAGATCGAGGCGATCTCCTCGGTCGAGCGGAGCGCCGCGGCCTCGGTCGGAACCGTCGCGACCGTGGCTCCCAACCCGATCGTCGATGCGGGAACGATCGAGCTTTCCCTCTCCAGGCAGGCGCATGTGCGGCTGACCCTGATGGACAGTCGTGGAGAGGAGGTGATGACCCTGACCGATGAAACGATCGAAGCCGGAACGCGCCTGGTTCCGCTCGATGCCGATGGGCTCGCCGCCGGGGCGTACTTCATCCGGCTCCAGTGCGGCGATCGGACGGAGACCCATCCGGTCTCGATCGTCAGATAAACCGTCCCGGATAGAGGCCCGCAGTCCGACGGGCGCTATCTTCGTGGATGCCCGTTCCCGACCGACGGGTATCGACCTGGGGAGGGGATGCTCGAAGTTCGGCGGGTGAGATCGCGGGGGCGATACGGAGTTGATCCGTGTCGTCCCCGCGATTGCCGTTTATGCGGCCCCAGACCTGTAGAAAGGCTCGCGAAGGCGTCGTTTCTGCCCCGATTTCGCCGGTTCCTATCGCTGTTATTGCTGTGGATAGATTGTGGAATCCGAAGGTAGGGAAGGGGGTTATATTCCCCGCCGTTATTACGACCCGGGGCGTCTCTCCCCTTCCGCCGGAGGGAAGCGGGCCGCATGCCGGGGGCGGGCTCTAAGACGTAAGGTGTGAACGAACAGGGGCAGCGACGGGGAAATCCCGGGCGAAGCCCGACGTCTTACTCTTTACGTGTTATGGCTCGCCGCCGGATCGTCCGGGGTCGTATCCGGCCCACGCTCATAGCATTTACAACCGCAGGAGAGATCATACCATGAAGATCACGCGTCGCTTCACGAAGGCAGGTCGCAGCGTCTACGATCAGTTCGACTACACCTACAGATCGTCGGTTCTTCGGAACACCGACGGCTCGGTCGTCTTCGAGATGCATGATATAGAGGTGCCGAAGGCCTGGTCGCAGGTCGCCACCGATATCCTCGCCCAGAAGTACTTCCGCAAGGCGGGGGTGCCGCAGGTCGACCGCGAGGGGAACCCGGTCCTGAACGAGCGCGGCGAGCAGATCCTCGGTTCCGAGCGGAGCGTCCGTCAGGTGGCCCACCGGCTCGCCGGCTGCTGGACCTACTGGGGGAAGACGCATGGATATTTCTCCAGCGATGACGATTCCCAGGCGTTCTACGATGAGATCGCCTATATGCTCCTGGCGCAGATGGTCGCCCCGAACTCTCCGCAGTGGTTCAACACCGGACTGAACTACGCCTACGGTATCACCGGCCCGTCGCAGGGACACTACTACGTCGACCCGGTCACCGGCAAGATGACCCGTTCGAGCGACGCGTATACCCATCCGCAGCCCCACGCGTGCGCACGGGGCAACACCCGGCTCTTCACCGACATGGGGGTCCTCCGGATCGACGAGATCGTGGCGCGTGAGATGACGGGTCTCCGTGTCTTCGACGGCGAGCGCTTCGTGGAGGTGCTGGCGGTGAAGAACAACGGCGTTCGCCCGGTCTACCGCGCCACGCTGAGAAACGGCAACTATATCGAGTTCACCGACGATCACCAGGTCTGGGCGTCCGACAGGAGGCTGAAGGATGGCGGAGAGTATGAGTGGAAGGAACTGAAGACGATTCTGGGAGAGAAGGTCCAGCAGGTCGCGCTTCATACGGCGCCGGTCGCCGCGAAGAGCGCCGGCCTGGTCTCGATGCTGGAAGCCGCCGGGGTCCTCGCTCCGGATGCCGATCTCCATGAGGCGGAAGCTGTCGCGCCGAACGACGGCGGCGATGTCGACGAAGAGGCCGAGGCGAAGGCTGCTCTCGCGGGCTGGGTGGTCGGCGACGGGTACTACGGCAAGTACAACCATAACCGGAAGACGACGATGTTCGGCGTCATCACCGTCAACGACGACGAGTATGCGCATGTGACCGGACTCTTCGACCGGATCTTCGGGGGCTACAGGACGACGGTGAAGCCGAACATCGGAGCCCATTACCGGATCGTCAGGTTCGACTCGCTCCGCGTCGACGGGGTGGTCGCCGAGTATGATCTTGAGACGACCTCGCTGACGGCGGCCGTTCCGGAGCGGATCTTCACAGGGTCGAAGCGGGAGAAGGCCGCCTTCCTCCGTTCCCTCTTCCAGGCCGACGGCTGCGTCCGGGTGCGGACCGAAGATGGGCGCAACGGGGGGGATGTCGTCCTCAGCACGATCTCCGAGGAGCTCGCCCACGGCGTCCAGATTCTTCTGCTGAGCCTCGGGATCTATTCGAACGTTTCGCTTGGACACGACTCGCGGACGAACCGGAAGCCACTCTTCCAGGTCAGCGTCTCGTATGCGTCGGAGCGGGCGAAGTTCGAACGGGAGATCGGCTTCATTTCAAGCGACAAGATCGCGAAGCTTCGCCGTCTCAACTCCACCGTCTCCGGAAAGATGAAGGGAGAACTCTCGGAGGAGACGGTGGTCTCGATCGAGTATGTCGGTGAGGAGGAGGTCTTCGACATTCAGACGGAGAGTGCCCGGTTCGCCGCCAACGGTGTCGTCGTCCACAACTGCTTCATCCAGTCGGTCAACGACGATCTGGTCAACGAAGGGGGGATCTTCGACCTGATGACCCGCGAGGCCCGCATCTTCAAGTACGGCTCCGGCACCGGTTCCAACTTCTCCTCGATCCGCGCCGAAGGGGAGCCTCTCTCGGGCGGCGGCGTCTCCTCGGGACTCATGTCGTTCCTCAAGGTCGCCGACCGGGCGGCGGGGGCGGTCAAGTCGGGAGGGACCACGCGCCGCGCGGCCAAGATGGTGATCCTGAACGTCGATCATCCCGATATCGAGACCTTCATCGACTGGAAGACGGTCGAGGAGCAGAAGGTGGCGTCGCTCGTCGCCGGTTCCAAGGTCTGTCATCTCTTCCTGAACGAGATCATGGAGGTGGCGGCCGCCGAGGGGACCGACTACAGCAACCCCGCGTCGAACCTTCATGCGATGATCCAGGGGGCGCTGAACCGCGGCGTTCCGATGAACTATATCGTCCGCGTCCTGACGCTGGTGGAGCAGGGGGAGACGAGCCTCGACTTCGCGACCTACAACACCCATTACGAGGGGAACGCCTACATCACCGTCTCCGGCCAGAACTCCAACAACTCCGTGCGGGTCACCAACGAGTTCATGGATGCGGTGGCGAACGACAGCGACTGGGCGCTGATCCGTCGCACGGACGGGGCGAAGGTGCGGTCGGTGCGCGCCCGCGACCTCTGGAAGAGGATCAACTTCGCCGCCTGGAGCTGCGCCGATCCGGGACTTCAGTTCCACACGACGATCAACGAGTGGCACACCTGCCCGCGCGACGGCGAGATCCACGCCAGCAACCCGTGCAGCGAGTATATGTTCCTGGACGATACGGCGTGCAATCTGGCGAGCGTCAACCTGGCCTGCTTCTACGACGCCGAACGACGCGTCTTCGACACCGAGGCGTATCAGCACGTCTGCCGGATGTGGACCATCGTCCTGGAGATCTCCGTGCTGATGGCGCAGTTCCCTTCCAAGGTGATCGCGCAGAAGAGCTTCGACTACCGCACGCTCGGCCTCGGCTACGCCAACCTGGGAACGGTGCTGATGACGGCCGGCATCCCGTACGATTCCGATATGGGACGCGCCTGGAGCGGCGCGCTGACGGCGATCATGACCGGCGAGTCGTACGCGGTCTCCGCCGAGATGGCCGCCGAGCTCGGGGCGTTCCCCGGCTACAAGCGGAACGCCAAGAATATGCTCCGCGTGATCCGGAACCATCGTCGCGCGGCCTACAATGCCGCCCCGGCGGAGTACGAGGATCTGACGATCACGCCGGTCGGCATCGACTCCCGTCTCTGTCCCCCCACGCTGCTGGAAGCGGCCCGCGACTGCTGGGACCGCGCGCTGCAGCTCGGTGAGCAGCACGGCTACAGGAACGCCCAGACCACGGTGATCGCCCCGACCGGCACGATCTCCCTTGTGATGGATTGCGATACGACAGGGATCGAGCCCGATTTCGCGATCGTCAAGTTCAAGAAGCTGGCCGGCGGCGGGTACTTCAAGATCGTCAACCAGTCGGTCCCCAAGGCGCTCCGCGCGCTCGGGTACTCGGAGGCGGAGATCCTGGAGATCGAACATTACATCAAGGGACACGGCGCGCTCAACGGCTGCCCGCATATCAACCGTGCGGCTCTTCGCGCTCTCGGCTTCAACGACGAGAAGCTCCAGGCGATCGAGAAGCAGCTCGACGCGGTCTTCGATGTGAAGTTCGCCTTCAACAAGTGGACGCTCGGTGAGGAGTTCCTGATCGGACTCGGCATCACCCCCGATGAACTCGAAGATCCGATGCTCAACGTGCTGGGACGTCTCGGCTTCACCGACGAGCAGATCGAGGAGGCCAACAGGTTCATCTGCGGCACGATGACGATCGAGGGGGCTCCCGGTCTGAAGGCGGAGCACCTGCCGGTGTTCGACTGCGCCAACAAGTGCGGAAAGCTTGGAAAGCGATATATCCAGTACATGGGACATGTGAAGATGATGGCCGCGGCGCAGCCCTTCATCTCCGGCGCGATCTCCAAGACGATCAACATGCCGAACCATGCGACCCTGGAGGAGGTGGCGCACGTCTACCACGAGTCGTGGAAGCTGATGCTGAAGGCGATCGCCCTCTACCGCGACGGCAGCAAGCTCTCGCAGCCGCTGAACGCCACGAGCGATTCCGATCTGGTCGAGGAGGTCACGCTCCGCGACGTCGAGGTGAACGTCGGGGCGATGGCCGGGGACGAGCAGGAGTGGAATGAGGATGTCGCTCCGGTGGAGATCCACGAGCGGATCGTCGAGAAGGTCTATCACCGCGCCGAGCGCCGTCGTCTGCCGAAGCGCCGCCACGGGTTCGTCCGCGAGGCGACGGTCGGCGGACACAAGGTCTTCCTCAGGACGGGAGAGTATGAGGATGGGACGCTGGGTGAGATCTTCATCGACATGTACAAGGAGGGAGCGAGCTTCAAGGGGCTCCTCAACTGCTTCGCCGTGCTCGCCTCCAAGGCGCTTCAGTACGGCATGCCGCTGGAGAAGATCGTCGACACCTTCACCTTCACCAGGTTCGAGCCCGCCGGTCCGGTCTACGGTCATGAGGCGATCAAGAACGCGACCTCGATCATCGACTACGTCTTCCGCGCCATCGGCTACGAATACCTGGGCCGCGAGGACTTCATCCATGTGAAGGCGGTCGACGAGGCCCACGCCGTGGAGGCCAAGGGCTCCGACTTCGGCGGGAACGGGGGCGGCAACGGCAACGGCACTGGGAACGGCGCCCGGCACCTTTCGCCGGGGCAGGCGCTCTACCGTCGGCAGCAGTCGCCGGAAGGGAAGGCGATCGACACCAGCACCGCTCCCCCGGTCAGGCCGCTGGTCGACAGCCAGAAGAAGATGCAGACCGCCAAGGCGCAGGGCTATACGGGGGAACAGTGCGGCAACTGCGGCTCCATGCGCGTCAAGCAGAACGGGGCGTGCCATGTCTGCGAGGATTGCGGCACCACGAGCGGCTGCTCGTAAGCGTTCGCCGTAGCGAGGTAATCATGGGGGCCGGTCGTCACGATCGGCCTCCGTCGTTTCCGGAGTGGATCCTTCCGGCTCTTTCCAGCGTGGTCTCCCTTCGATATCTTGTAGCGATTCCTTCTGCATATCAAGGGCCGTGGGGTCTCCCATGCGTCCGTAACAACGATTCCCCATGAACAACTCTCCCGATCTTGCCGCGGCCGGAGTAGTGCCGACCGACCTCACCGATCCGTTCGATCGTCTGCAGCAAAAGCTGATCCCTCTGTGGAAATCGATCCAGTCGTTCAACCAGGATGAACAGACGATCGTGGTGATCCCCTCCTTCTCCGTCGATCTTCCGCTGCACGGCAGCGAGATGCAGGCGTATGAGGAGCGGCTGCTGTTTCTCCTCTTCCTGCTCCGTCAGCCGCGCGCCAGGGTGGTGTACGTGACGTCGCAGGCGATCAATCCGAACGTGATAGATTATTATCTGGGGCTCCTCCCCGGCGTGATCGCCAGCCACGCGCGGAACCGTCTCTTCCTTGTCTCGCCGCACGATCCGTCGCCCGGCTCGCTCACACGGAAGCTTCTTGCCCGTCCCCGTCTGATCGAAAAGATCAGGTCGCTGGTGATCGATCCCGACCGCGCGCACCTTGTGCCGTTCAGCACCACGGTCGACGAGCGCGAACTGGCGCTGCGGCTCGGGATTCCGATGTACGGCGCCGATCCCAAGTTCTTCAACCTGGGGACCAAGAGCGGCTGCCGGAAGATCTTCTTCGAGGAGGGAGTCTCGCACCCGATCGGCTACGAGAACCTGAAGTCGCTCGACGACCTGACCGACGCCATCATGGAGATGCGCCGCAGGAAGCCGACCATGAAGCAGGTGATCGTCAAGCAGAACGACGGTGTCTCCGGCTACGGCAACGCCGTGGTCGATCTCGCGGGGGTGGGGATGGGGGAGGAGATGCGGGAGGACGTGGGAAAGGCGATACGCGCGATGAGCTTCGACTCTCCCGATCTGACCTACGACAAGTATATCGTGGGATTCACGGCGCAGGGAGGGGTTGTTGAAGAAAGAATCAGCGGCGAGGAGTTCCGCAGCCCGAGCGTTCAGCTTCGTGTGACCCCGCTCGGCAAGGTGGAGCTTCTCTCCACGCACGACCAGTTGCTCGGCGGTCCCAGCGGGCAGAGCTACCTCGGCTGCATCTTCCCGGCCGATCCCAGCTATGCCGTGACGATAAGTCGTGAGGCGATGAAAGTGGGGGTCCGTCTTGCGAAGGAGGGAGTGCTCGGCCGCTTCGCGCTCGACTTCGTGACGGTTCGCTCGGAAGGGGGGGAGTGGGAGGCATACGCGATCGAGCTGAACCTGCGGAAGGGAGGAACGACCCATCCCTTCCTGACGCTTCAGTTCCTCACCGACGGCGCGTACGACTCGGAGACCGGGATCTTCACGGCGCCGAGCGGGCGGCGGAAATACTTCGTGGCGAGCGATCATATCGAGTCGCATGCGTACCGGGCATTTACCTCGGACGATCTTTTCGATATCGTCTCACGACACAAACTCCACTTCGACCAGGCGCGGCAGACCGGGCTCGTCTGTCACATGATGACGGCACTGCCGGAGTGCGGCCGCATGGGGTTCACCGCCGTCGGAGACTCGCCGGAGGAAGCCTCCGCCATCTATCACCGTGCGATAGAGGTGCTGAACGAGGAGGCGAAGCTGGCGCTGGAACCGACCTGCGGGATGCCGGAGATGAATTGAGTCGCGATATATCGCGACGGGGGGCGGCCTGTGGGGCGCCTCCCGTTGTTTATTGCTCGTAGTTCTCCACAATCTCCGGTCCGCGTAGCTCGGCCTGATCGGGGTTCTTGCCGGCGCGGCGGAGGGCCCGGCGCTGGCGGAGCAGGTCCCAGTACCGGTCGAGCTCTACCTCGATTGCGGCGATGCGTCTTTTTTCCTCCTCGGAGTGGTCGGGTTTGGCGTGGAGGTCCTGTTCCTCGGTCATCAGCTGTTCGATGTGGTTGAGGATCTCGCGGTCGGTTACGGGGCGGTCCTTCATGAGAGCTCCTGTTGTGAGTTGTCTGTGTTGTTTGAACGTGGGGGAGGGGAGGGGCGTTCCCTTCTTCCATCTCGGAAGAACATAAACAGGGAGTCACAGAGGACACAGAGGTAAGAACAAAGAGAGGTAAGAACAAAGAGAGGTAAGAGAAGAGAGAGGATCTTCCTTAGCCCCGTAGGGGCGAACCAGATGTAGAGCGCGAGCCGTCCGTGTGCGTCGGGAGTTTGCCGAAATCGCGGTTGTAGTTGGGGGAGAGGGTGCCGAAGAGACGGTCCCAGATGAGGGTGTAGAAGCCGAAATTGTGATCCTTGTCCATATGGTGCTGCGCGTGGAAGGTGCTGGTGGAGATGTAGCGCAGGGCCGGGAGTCGCTTCCATCCGTCGGGGAGCGGTTCCACTCCCAGGTGGCCTACCATGCCGAAGAGGACGTTGAGCGTCAGGTAGGTCGACATGCCGATCCATGAAGCGTCGTAGAACGCCACCACTATCAGCCAGAGCGATCCGAACCCCAGCGCCTCGAACGGGTTCAGCACGAAGAGGGTGATCGGGTGCGGTCTGTCGTATCGGTGATGCGTCCTGTGAACGATGTCGTAGACTCCCGCCCAGTGCGCGGCTCTGTGCAGCAGGTACATCGCCAGATCCATCACGATCAGCAGCAGGAGCACATCCACCACCAGCGCGCGGAACCCCATGTCGGTCCGGAACTCGATGATTCCCTCACGCCACATCCACCACCCCACGACCGTGATGAGAGTGTTCAGCAGCACCGACGAGATTGTCAGCACGATCTCCACCCTCTCGATCCTCTCCGGCGGCAGCGACACCCGTCGCTCCGCAAACAACCTGATCAGCAGATACCCCGAGGCAACCGCCAGACCGAAGATGATAAGGTTCTCGATCAGGAAGAGGAGGAAGGCCTCCGGAATCGTGAGATCTCTCAGAAGGATGACGATGTCGTTCATCAGAGAGGAATATCGTAGAACGGGAAGGGTAAGCCGCCGAGTCGATCGGGCGGATGCGGATCAGGATCGACGGCAATATACCTAATCCCTGTACGGGTCCATGATTCCTGCGGGATGTCGGTCCTCCTTGCGACAGCATGCTATTAGCGGACGATAGGCAACCTCCCATGCCCAAGCGCGACTTCTACCATACGTCCCAGTCGGGGAGACTGTATCCGAAAAAAGGACTATGCTGGGCCGAACGCACATGGGACGACATCAGATCGTTCTGGTATTGCTCATTATTCCAGAGTTGACTACGATTGATGGAACCCTCGAATTCGTTGCTGTACAGTGTGCCGCGTTCATCTGTATCGGGACGGCGAATCCCCAGAAGTTTAAATCTCAGCTTTGTTGTGCAGTCTCCTTGAAACAGAGGTGCCGTCATCGGCAAGTACATACCCGGGCCTAATGTTATATTCCTGATAGCTGGGGAGCAGAATCCCTGTGGATACTTCTCGATGTCTTTCCATATTGAATCGCGGCCCAATGCCTGAAGCACCATGTGAAGCTCTTCGAAGAGAACGGGTATCTGGATACTGTCGGAGGTGCTGTTTACGACGTAGACTCTGAATCCCTGAAAATACTCGCTGTAAGTGTCGGAGAGATCGGGTTCGGCAACAATCGATACCGTTCCGTCCGGAAATCCCATCGAATTCCTGACGCTTTCTGACCTGACGTACATTCGGTTGTTACTGCCGGGTGTGCTGTCGCGTAACATCATAACGGAATAATGGCTTCTTGCTTGAAAATTATTGTTGATAGGAAGCCGTGCTTTCCCAGGCAACGCTCGTTTCCATAGATAATTTCCGGCAAGGTCGACATAGCCGAACCGACCTTCTTCCGTTACTTCAAGTACGCCCTGTTGAAGCAGGTGCATCCCTATCTTCGTGAATCGAGCCGGAATTATAACAGTTCCTGTACTGTCCGCCAGTCCGTATAAGGAAGGAGGAGAAACGTTGTGCGGATGAAGACGAGAGGTGTCGATAATGGAATACACCATATAGCCCTGCCTGATTCTGTCTGTTGCTATGTCACGAAAATCGGTGCTGAACAGAATGTGCCCCAGCGTATCTATGGCTTGCCACTTCTGATCGAAAAATACAAATGCGATGTTGTTGAAGAATCCGGGGCGCTTGAAGCTTTCATACGGACCGGCTATGCGGTTGCCGTCCGGATCGATCAGTTCGTATTGTCGGTCACCCTTGTATGCGAATGCTCTCCGATTGTTGAAGGAGCTGATCATTCGACATGAGGTATCGATATGGACAATGGTGCCGTGAACATCCATCAGGCCTGCATAACTAGTCTCGAATGAAGAGACCTTCGCAATTGCCTGTGAATCCGGCTCAGGCTCATAACGAATTCGCAGTCGGCCATTGCGCACCTTCCCTACAAGAGTGAATCTCGTGTCCGGACCGGTCTTCCAGACGAGTGTACCGATCGTATCGATAATTCCCTGGTCCTTGGATTCTGAAGGAACGATCGAAGTGGGAAGTTTTACGATAGCATAGCCTTCGCTGAATTCATCTATATCGTGATATAACCCGAACGGGACTATCGTGGCTCCTGTCGTATCGATTAATCCTATACAAGTGGGGGTTCTGCCGGACGAGGAGCAATATTTCTTCGCTATTGCCCTGCCATTCTTGAATGGGAGAATCAAGGCATAGGCAGTATCGATTATGAGCTGCCCGGATCGGTCGATTATACCCGTGCCGTGACTCGAGGTAACGCGAGCCCGTCCCTCTTTGAAATGCTCGATGCTGTTATAGACTCCTTCCAGCATCCGTTTCCCGGATCTGTCGACATACATTGACCGATCGTCGATATATGCTACCGCGAATCCTTCACTGAACTCCGTAGCAAAATCGAATTGGGGTTCAATCACGAACGAGCCCGTCCTGTCGATATATCCATACCGTCCGTCCAGACGCGCAGGCGCGAGTTCCCCGGCGAACGAGCCGATGGTGGCGAACAGAGGAGGAATAACAACCTCCCCGGTACTATCGATAAAACCATACTTCCCTCGCTCCACGATCGGAAACAGGGTGCGGTGCTTGCTGTTCTGGGCGAGGCAGGTCGTGAACGACAGGAAGAGAAGAATGACGAGCGGTCGATACATCATCGGAAGATTATTGATGTATTGGGGAATGTATCAGCGTCCGCTACGGCCATGTTCTGCCTCGATGACGATCGCTATCGGGTCGTATCGGGCTCGTAAGCCGCCGGGAAGAACGTAATCAATCGGGCGAACGAAATCAACGCTCTTGACGGGTAGGGTGGGCCTTCAACGAACAACCGCCGGCAGCGGAGGGCTGGCGGCGGTTGTTCGTTGTTCGGATGATATCGATGAAGCTTATGCCGCGACCGGCTCCTCTCCCTCCGGCTGGAACTTCGCCACTTCTTCGAGGACTGCGGAGACGATCTCATCCTCGCGGATGCGGCGGACCACTTCTCCCTTGCGGTAGAGGATGCCGACTCCCTTGCCGGCGGCGATGCCGATATCGGCTTCCGATGCTTCTCCGGGGCCGTTGACGACGCAGCCGAGCAGGGCGATCTTGACCGGCTTCTTCACCCCTTCAAGGGCCTCCTCGAGCTCGCGCGTCACCTT
>CBINGZ010000005.1:0-190170 GCA_966250335.1 uncultured bacterium
CGACCGTTGAAATATCGTTCGTGGGGTTGATGCCGTCCCTGTCCCGGATCGCGACTAGATGTGTGCCGGTGGAGGTTCCCCATGCCACGACCCAGCCGCTGTCGACTCCCGTGACGGCGGGATGATAGTTGACGCCGGCCGTCAGCGTGGTGAAGGGCACCAGGTTGACAGGAGTGCTGGCAGGAAGACCTGCCGTTGTCGGCAGACCGTCGAACCGCAGAGCGACGACACGGAACTTCCCGTCACGATCGCGCTGCTCCCAGACCGCCAGCGCCGCCGTGCCGTTGCGCGACGAGGCGATCACAGGGCGGAAGTTCGATCTGCGACGACCTGAGCCGTCGAGCACGGTATCCTGAGCCGGACTGAGCCTGAAACGTGGAGAGATCACGCCGAGAGAATCGATCGCGCGCAGATAGATGACGCTGTCCCGCTCGTACACCATGAACCGGTCGCGCTCCGTGGCATCGGTCGAAGGGTTCTCGGCCCGCACGCCGTTGTTGTAGGCGGTGCCGAGCGAGGAGACCCCCGCTGGTATCGGCGTAATGCGATATAATGCTCCCCAGCCCGGTTTCAGCCATCGCAGTTCCATATCCGCGTTGAACGCCCCCGTGTCGCGCCATGTTGCCTCATGGCCCACCCATTCCACGACGAACGAATCGGCGATGACACCAGTGACGTTGTTGAGCTTGACGACCGGTTTGCGGGCATCGATCGCTCCGCGACCTTTCCTGCTGTCGGAGATCGTCGTGTCGAGCGGCCAGCAGCGGAGATTGGTCGTCATCAGATAGCGAACCCCCGCGGCTGCACGGTCCCCGTCGGCCGGGCCGGGAGCATACTGGGTGATCTCCATATAGGTCTCCGATCGAGGATCGGCTGTGGAATCGGTGAAGTTCCCGTTGATATCCGGCGGCGCGTACCGTTGGGCACGAATCGTATACAACGAATCGACAAGCGGAATCAGATCGAAGCTCTGGGTCGTGTCGTTGACGGTGAGCTGTTCCCGGTTATAGATGAGTTTCGAATAGATCGTATCGATCTTCCTGAGTTCGCTGGTCACCTCCCGGATGGCGTTGAACCGCTGCTGCATGCCGATCCACATTTTCGGGATGCGATACGAGGCATCGGTGAAGGGGGCAAACGGGATCGGAGGCTGAAGTGTGTCGTAATTGCGAGAGTGATCTCCACTGGTATGATGCATGACGCCGAAGTGGTCGCCGTCGTAGATCATATCGGAATACATGATGCCGTCGGAGCCGCAGTTGAGCATGAACCATGACTGTGCGATGATCTCCTCCGGTGTGGTCGGTCGTCGCTCGTCGCGGAATCCCTCCGCATATCCTGTTCTGCGGCCCTGACCGTCGAAGGTGTAGCCGAACCAGCCGCCGACCTGAACGTTGGTCATCACCGGATGGGGCGGCGCCAGATGGAGATATCGGAACCGGGCGATATCGATCGCGTCGCAGACGCTCGATTTCTTGTTCTTGAGTTTATCCTGGATCAGGAGGGTGTAGTTTCTGTAGGCCGTGTCGTGATTGGTCGCGATGATCTCACCGTACCATCCGTTATTGAAGCCTCCGTACATGGAGTCGGGATTGGCGTAGAATATGGGGAGCCATCCTTGGATAGGATAGATATGCTCCATCCAGGTGCCGATCATTTTGTAGGAGAGGGAGTCATAATCGCCGCCGAACGCGCGGAAGGTGTTGAAATCCCAGAAGGGATTGCTGAAGATGCCGTTATTGCGGGTCGAATCGCGTTCACGAATGAATCGCTGGACCCTGGAACTCATGGTCTTGTAGAACCAGTATGACCCCTCGCGAGGCTCGTCGTTGAGGGAGAACTGCGCCATCACGCGGGAGAGGGCGTTGTCCCATGTGGTATCGGTCAGCACGCCGTCGACGATACGGCGGACCATGGTGTCGAGCCCGCCGCGCTCCACGATCGTCAGCAGGTGGGAGTTGATCCGGCTGCGGAGAAAGGTGAGGGGGACCTCGTTGGTCGTGTAGATATCGAAAAAGAAATCGGACTCGACGGGGATGGTGCCGGCCTGGATCGCATCCGGACTGAGCTTGCCTGCCCCCTGCAGAGCGCCGAAGAGAGAGTCGCAGCGGCTGACACAGCTATCGGCCATATCCGGGCCGCGGAGAGGATTTCCGTAGACGACCATGAACCGGGCCGTGGAATCACGAAGCGCGACGGTATCGAGCGTGGCGGGGTCGCAGTCGATGCGGGTTTCGACGACATCTGCGATCTGAATGGGATCTCCGTTTGTATTCCGCGCCTTGATGGAGTCGCGGAAGAAGTTGACGGGGAAGGTGATAGTGCGGTAGGGAATAGGATTCTGATCTTCTCCCATTTCTACGATCGGTGCGCTGAGATAAGCTTGTTTTGTTACTGTGAGGCGTTTGAAAGGGACAGCCCAATTGCATGCGCAGGCATTTGGATCACGCTGGAGCGTATCTTCTCGACGGTAGAGAATCGCATATGCTATAGGATCTAGAGATCCTAATTCTTCGAATGACTGATCATTAACATCAATGTATAGTGTCATCGACACATCGAAAAAGTTTGAGCTGTCGATATAGCTACCATTGTAGTTCCGCAACGTATCATAGAATCTGTGTTCTCCTTGACGAACTGCCAAGTTCGTGTACTGTGGTCGCCCAACGATCAAGGTCGAATCGGCCGTATCAGCGGCCATTTCAACTCCAGAAACAAAATTCCTGGGAATAGGTTGGGATTTTATGCCTGAGGCTGTCCATCCTTCAGCATACTTCTGAGGGCGAATCTGAGCGTCATCAACACCGTGGTAGTACTCAATTGAAAGGCACGAGAGCCACATTTGAAAAAGATCAGCAGGAGAGTAGTATGTCTGAAAATTACGATTGGCAGCATCGCTCCAGAAATTATAATCGATGCTGTCTCGCCAACGTGGTCCCTCAGCGCACGGCCACCATTGCGAAGGATTGCTGATTCGTGCGAGCGATATTGGTCCTCCGTAGAAATATCCGAACGTCATGTTCAAGCTATCCATCACGAGGCTCGGACTCCAGATTGATTCGCCGCCGATCCGGAACGTTCGATTTTCCGGCCAGTTCACAACGAATCCTTTGAAGCATGTATCACACAGCTTCCAATCGTAATCGAAGCGTTGAGCATATGCTGTCGATCCAAGCAATCCCACAAGTATCGAGACGAGGCATGCCATACCACGTGCCAATCGCCAAATAGATTGCTTCATATGATCTCCAAAGAGCTATATTGATGTGCTCGCATGAGGAATACACCTTTCCTTCATACCTGAGTGAGTTTTAACTTATCGAATTACAATAGATATTGTCTCGCTATTGGAACCGATGGTCACCATGATGAGATAAATACCCCCTACAACTTCTTTTGCATTCCATGAAGTGCTTCCTTCTTTCGGATTAATGAGGGATCGATAGACCTCTCGTCCGAGGATATCATGGACGATCAATGAACCGGTATTAATATTGGGCCGCGGAAGCCAACTGATGTGGACGACATCCTCGGCGGGATTAGGCTGTGCGTGAAGCTGGAGGGTCCTATGGGCTTCATTAGATGTGGGGGCTACGTTGGAGATCAGACCACACATGGCATTGAGATCATGGGGCAATTGTCTGTATCTGCCGGTCAATGGTACCCGACCTGGCTTCATATACATAATAATCCCATTATGGTAGGCTACGGCAATTGTCGGCACCTTGGAAGCATCAATATCCCCGAGCCTTATAACGTCGGCAAATCCCTCAAAGCGGTACAGCACGTCGATCATGGAGTCAAGGCGGACTCGCGAGACATAACCGAGAAGGAAGGGAGAGGAGCCAGCCCATATCTCATCGGCGGAATCTCCACTAATATCACCGAGATCGGAAAGTGTCGGGCCGGATTGGAACCATCCTTCGTGGAGTTTATGAGGGAGCCAGAGTTCAGCCCAGGGTCGGAGCGGATAACGAGCATTGAGTCTATCGAGAGAATCGATTCCATTGCCATATTGCTCAATGATGCGCTGGCCAGGTTTGCCTGCGTAGACACGAATGAGATCGATACTCGGAGCAGAGACGACAAGCTCCGGTACACGATCGCCCGTGACATCACTTAGTAACGAATATTCACCATGGGCTGCAGTGAATGTGGCCGACTCGATATTAGTTGTATCCGGGAACGGGCTCGCTGGATTGCCATACAGCACACTAATACTGGCGGTCCTATTGTAGTAAAAGATCATGTCCTGATAACCATCACAATCCTGATCGACAAAGGACAGGTCATCAAGGGGTAACACTGCCGTATGAGCGATTCTCCACCACGTCCAGTCCGGGAGCAAAGAGGCTGTTTTGTTTTCCCACCGTGTATCTCTTCCAAGAAATATCATCATGTCAGGAAGAATCCCCTTGGCTGGCTTCCCATCGACAAACCCGGCCCCCGGCTGATACAACACTAAATCGTCGATCGCATCATGATTACAGTCATATGATCGCGCGAAGCGAGGGCCCAGCCAGGCATCGGTCCCGTTGGAGATCATCGTGGTGTCATTGATGCTATATCCTCCCGTGTCGTCAGCCCAGAATATCGCCAGATGTGAGGTGCCATATCCTGCCGTATTACCGTAACTCGAATCTGCAATCTTGTGGATCCGGCAGAGTAGATCCTTGTATCCGGAGTTGTCGAAGTCACCTGCACACAGGAATGTTGTGACTGCATCAGGTTCAGAGAGACCGATACGTTCGCCGCTCTCGATCGAGGGGAGTCCGCCGTTGATACCACGATAGATCCAGATGTCCCTGGCCTGGATATTATAGCCGTATTCCTGGTATGTGGTATCGCAGTGAACACGGTCAAGGGCCCAGCAGATGGGGCCATCGGTAGAGAGCTTGCCGAGAGGATGAATATCTCCGGTAAAGTTACCAAGTCCTGGTTTGCATCCGGTCAGAGTCATCTGCCCGAAAAATCGCAAACTGTCGTAACTGACATGCCGCGGATCAATGCGCGGTCCCTCCTGAGCCGACAGGCGCAAGACGGTCAGTCCCATGAACAGACCAATCGAGAACAGACCGCTGATGAAGTGAAAGAGCCGTCTCATGAACCTTCCTCCGTGTTGACCTTGCCCCGCTATAGTGGACACGTATGATGGGAAGGGAGAGCCTGCTCAAACTCGCTCGGAGTGCAATAGCCGAGCGCCGAATGCAGACGCTCACGATGATAGAACACTTCGATATACTCGAAGATCGCTTGTCGCACTTCTGCCCGCGTTGCGTAGACCTGACCACCGATACATTCCCGCTTCAACGTGCTGAAGAAGCTCTCGCTCGGCGCGTTGTCCCAGCAATTACCCCGCCGGCTCATGCTCTGTACAATCCCATGATCGGCACATAGCTGTCGCGTTCGCTCGGACGTGTACTGGCTGCCACGGTCCGAGTGCAGAAGGATCCTATCACTCCTCTCCTCATTCGGCCTCCCGGGCTCGTGACCCCGCACGACCGTCGCCCGTCGGCCAAGCGCCATCTCCAACGCCGAGATCACCAGCGCATCCTCCATCCGTGGCTGCATCGACCACCCAACGACCCGACGACTGTACAGATCCAGCACCACCGCCAGGTACAGCCATCCTTCCGACGTCTCGATATCCGTGATATCGCTCACCCACTTCCGATGCATCGACAATGCCCTGAACTCCCGGTTCAGCAGGTTCGCCGACACCGCTCGGCGTACGTCAGTGACCGTCGTCCGGACTCGCCGTCGCCTCGATCGCGCCGATAACGATCGTTGCCGCATCAGACGCGCCACGCGCTTGCGGGCGACACGCACCCCTTGACGACGCAGTGCCTGATGCACACGGGGAGCTCCATAGCACCCACGGCCGGCATGGAAGATCTCCTCGATACTCTGGCTGAGCTCGTCATCCGACTGTGTGCGCGTCGACGGTGGCCGATCGCACCAGGCGTAATACCCGGCCGGACTTACCATGAGCAGACGACACATCAGCTCGACGGCAAACTCCGTCGCATGCGCGGCAATGAAGCTGAAGCGAACCTCAGCCGTTACGTCTTCGGGGGCTGCGCAAAGTAGGCCATGGCTTTTTTTTAAATATCCCGCTCCTGCCTCAGCAGTTCGTTCTCCTGCTGAAGCCGGGCAATCTGCTGCTCGGTCGTCTCATTGTCCGGGATCGGCATACGATGCGCATAGCGTGCATCACGTCGCCAGTCATGGAGCGTATTGACCGAGATGCCGACGTCACGGGCAACCTGCGCGATCGACTTGCCGCTGGTGACTGTCAGGCGGACTGCATCCTGACGGAACTCTGGCGGATACTTCTGCGCTCTGACCGTTGTTGTTGACTGCTTACTCATGAACACCTCCGGAGGGAAGTTAACCCTCTTTTCTGTGTCCACTATACTGGGCTATGGTCACGATATCCTTGAATCCTGAGTTGTCGAAGTCACCTGATGCCAGATAGACGACAGAGGTATTGGTCTGGGATGGACCTATCCGTTGACCGCTTTCGACGGTAGGGAGGCTATTGGGGATTCCCCGATAGAGCAGGAGATCACGAGGCTGAGTGGATGTGTCGCAGCGAACACGATCGAGAATCCAGGCGGGGGGCCCGTCAGGAGAGAGGTTGCCAAGAGGATGGATATCTCCGGTGAAGTTGCCAAGTCCTGGTTTGCATCCGGTCAGGGTCATCTGCCCGAAGAAGCGGAGGCTGTCGTAGCTGACATGCCGTGGATCGATGCGCGGCCCTTCCTGAGCCGACAGGCGCAAGACAGTCAGCCCTATGAACAGACCGATCGAGAAAAGAACGCTGATGAAGTGAAATAACCGTCTCATGAACCTGCCTCCGTGCATCGTACAAACCCCCGATCCATCTCGTTTGTTAGCTGCCTGCGGCAATAGTAGAGAATGTCCTCTCATCGTGCAACGAGTTTCTTGTTGCTCTCCGGGCGGTTGATTCGAGCCAGCGAAATCATCCATCGGCTTCGCCTCTATGTCTGGGTGGAGAGCCGTTATCTGATAACGACTGTTGTCGTAAGAGAGGTCGATGCGATCGATATGGTGACATAGTAGATGCCTCTAATCACCTCCTCCGGCTTCCACGATATTCTCCCATCATGTGGGCTGATCTTCGATCAAAAACATCTCGAAATCAGCCATATCATAAATAGACAACAACGGACCGGTGTCGACATCTGTAGTATCGGCAATGCTTCTAGCAATATCCAACTCCATACGCTGTATGACCGGTAGCGAGCGATGAAGCATAGCAACGGAGCGTGTGCAACCGGTGCCCGATACGCGGGCTGAGGCGTTCGAACAGTGGAACAAACCTTGCGGCAACACCGGCCGATAGTTCCCCCTCTCCTTGTATTTTCATCCCTCAATCACAAACCAATCAGAGGATCGATCGATATGAGCGCCTCCGGCTACGACAGAGTATGGCTGATCACCGGTTGTTCCACCGGGTTCGGGCGGCAGCTTGCCGAGCGGGTCTTTGCGGCGGGAGAGAAGGTGGTGGCGACGGCGCGCTCCGTGCAGGCGCTCTACGATATGGGGCGCGACGACGAGGAGCGCATACTCCGTCTGCCCCTTGATGTCTGCGACGCGGAGCAGGTCGCCTCGGTCGTCACCGCCACGATCGAACGGTTCGGACGGATCGACGTGCTGGTGAACAACGCGGGCTACGGATATTTCGGCACGCAGGAGGAGGGGGAGCTCTCGGAGGTCCGCAACCTCTTCGAGACGAACGTCATCGGGCTCGTTGCCGCCACACAGGGGGTGCTTCCCCACATGCGTGAGCGGCGGCACGGGACGATCGTCAATCTCTCCAGCGTATCGGGGAAGATGACGACACCGCGCGGCGGGTTCTACCAGGCGTCGAAATGGGCGGTGGAGGCGTTGAGCGAGGCGCTCTATCTGGAGGTGGCGGGGTTCGGTATCAGGGTGGCGGTGCTGGAACCGGGGTCGTACGAGACCGATTTCGGTACCCGGTCGGCGCGGCTTGCGGCGGCGGACCAGGATCCCTCATCCCCCTACGCCGAACTGCGGGCCCGCTGGCGCAGGAACGTTGCCGGGTCGGTCTTTCCGCACAGACAGGATGCCAGGGAGGTGATCGACGCGATCATCGATGTCGTGAACGCCGATATCCCGTTCGTCAGGCTTCCGGTCGGGGCAGATGCCGCCGCCCTTATCGCCCGGCGCGCCGAGATGGGGGAGAGCGCCTTCGTGGAATGGATGCGGAAGACGGCCTACGGAAAGGAGGAGTAGGAGAAGATTACCTGGCCGTGCCGGTCGATCTCCCGTTGCTCCTCTCCACATCGGTGTCGTCGATCACCGTCGGCAGTCCCTTCTCCATTTCGGCGACATCGGGGTTCGAATCGTACGGGGCTATCGGGAGCGGGGGGTGGAGAGGATCGTGCGACACCAGCGGATGTTCCTCCACCTCCTTCGGGAAGAGGAGGGAGATCGCCACGGAGATGACCAGCATCCCCGCCACGATCCCGAGCGAGAGCATGATCGGGATATGGATATCGAAGTAGGTGACGAGCATCTTGGCGCCGATGAAGGTCAGAACGGCCGAGAGCCCGTACTTCAGGAAGTAGAACTTGTCGATGACGTTCGCCAGCAGGAAGTAGAGGGCTCGCAGGCCGAGGATGGCGCAGATGTTGGAGGTGTAGACGATGAACTCGTCCTGGGTGATGGCGAAGATGGCGGGGATCGAATCGAGGGCGAAGACCAGATCGGTGCTCTCGATCAGCACCAGCACCACGAACATCGGTGTCGCCACCCACTTCCCACCTTCCCTGATCATGAACTTCTGGCCGTGGTAGCGGTTGCTGACCGGGAGCCAGCGCTTGAGGAGCTTGATGACCGGGTTCGCCTCCACCTCCACCGTCGTCTCCTTCTCCAGCGCCATCCTGATGCCTGTGTAGACCAGGAAGGCGCCGAAGACGTAGATCGCCCAGGAGAACTCCCGCAGAATGAACGCCCCGACCCCGATCAGCCCGGCGCGCATGACGAGCGCCCCGATGATACCCCAGAAGAGTATCCTGTGCTGATATTTTGCCGGGACGTTGAAGTAGCTGAAGATCAGGACGAAGACGAAGAGATTATCGACCGAGAGCGATTTCTCGATCAGATATCCGGTCAGGAACTCCGAGGCCGCCTTCGGCCCGAACTCGAAATAGACGAAGAGATTGAACAGGAGGGAGAGGGTGACCCAGACGACGCTCCAGATGGCGGCTTCCTTCGGTTTGACCTCATGGGAATCCTTGTGGAACACCCCGAGATCGAGCACGAGCAGGAGAAGAACGAACACGTTGAATCCGACCCACCACCAGATGCTCACAATGATTCTCCTGTTTTATCGACGAGCCGGGACAATGGGCGCATTCGGATGCTCCGAGGAAGGTACGAGGTGCGCGGGGCGCGTCCGTTGATGCGCAAGAATACGTAAAGTCGTAAACGTGTAAAACATGAATCCGGCGCGATCGGGGCCCCGGTTCAGGCGATGGCGGTCTCCTTCACCGTGTCGATGAACGCGCGGGCGTTCTCCACCGGCGTGGTGGGATGAATGCCGTGTCCCAGGTTGGCGACGTAGGCGCGATCGGTCGGAATCTTGGAGAGCATCGCCGCGGTTCTCCTCCGGATGATCTCCGGGGTCGTCATCAGGATCGAGGGATCGAGATTCCCCTGCAGGGCGAATTCCTCCGGGATCTCACGGGCCGCCCGGCGCAGGTCGGTCTGCCAGTCGATCCCGAACCCGCTTGCGCCGCACTCCGCGAACCCCTCGTAACTGCGGATTCCTTTCGGGAAATAGAGGATCGGAACGTCGGGAGCGCCGGCGCGGACCCCCTTGAGGACGGCGGCGGCGTGCGCCAGCCCGAACTGGTTGTACTCCTCCTCCGGCAGCAGCCCCGCCCAGGTGTCGAACAGCTGGAGCATGTTGGCGCCGGCGCGGACCTGCCCCAGCAGGTAGTCGACCAGCTCCTCGGCCAGCGCGTTCAGCAGCTCGTGCGAGGCGGAGGGATCGGCGAAGAGAAAGCTCTTGAAACGATCGAAGGTCTTGGAGCCCTGTCCCTCGATCATGTAGGCGGCCAGGGTGAGCGGCGCGCCGGCGAACCCGATCAGCGGGACGCGGCCCGCCAGCCGTCGCTTCGTCTCGGCGATGGCGTCGTAGACGAACCCGAGCTCTCCGGCGATCCCCCGGCGGAGCCTCCGTATATCACCCTCCGATCCGAGCGGCGTCGGGAAGCGCGGGCCCCCCTTTCCTTCCTCCACGATCAGTTCCATTCCCATCGCCTCCGGCACCACCAGGATGTCGCTGAAGATGATCGCGGCATCGGTGCCGACCAGGTCGACCGGCTGCACGGTGACCTCGGCGGCCAGATCGGGGTTCTTGCAGAGTCCCAGGAAATCGGTGGTGGCGCGCACGGCGCGATATTCCGGCAGATAGCGTCCGGCCTGGCGCATCATCCAGACGGGACGGCGTTCCACACGTTCGCCGCGCAGCGCGCGAAGGAGAAGAGATGTCTGCTGATCGTTCATGCGATGAGATTCGATGTGTGTCTGATGTCGTTCCGGGCGGGTTCGGTCCCTCTCTCCGGATCGGCTACCCTTTCTTCCAGGCGGCGAGGAGGGCGTCGGCCAGCGCCCCGGCCCGCGGTTCGGCCGCCCGCGCGACCTCGGCGATCCCCTCGGCCCTGATCGCCGTCGCCGTGGTTCCGCCGATCGCCCCGAAGATAGTATCCCCCCGGAAACCGGGCCGCAGCGAGAAACAGTTGCGGACCGCCGAGGGGGAGAAGAATGCTATCGTGATGCGACCTTTCTGCCGGTCGAGCGCCTTCCTCAGCGACTCCCCGGCTCCCGCCGGACGGACCGGAGCATAGAGGGGGAACTCCATGAGGTGCATCCCCCGGCCGGTCAGCGCCTCCACCGTCTCGTCGCGGCGTTCGGTGCTGCACGGGTAGAGAACGCGACGGACGCCGCTCAGATCGCCGCAGGCGAGTTCCGCGCCGGAGCCCGCCGTCGCCACGACCGGCACCCCCGGATCGGAGGCGCGGAGCAGGGCGGCGCTCCGTTCCCCCACCGTGATATATCCGGCGGGAGCGGGAAGACGGCGTCGCAGGTCGAGCCAGAGCCGGGCGGCGAAGGTGCTTGTCAGGAGCACATGATCGCCGCGCCCGACACGCCGGAGCATGGAGTCGTCGACGGCGATCGGAAGCAGTTCGATCATCGGGACCGAGAGGGGGGAAAAGCCGTGTGCTGCGAAGATCGGCGCGATCCGCCGGTTTTCATCCTCGGATCTTGTGAGTATCAGTGGGATCACGGTGAATCAGTCTACGCCCCCGCCCGCGGCTTGAGAGGAACGGATCTCCTCCAGTATCTCCCCTCCCTCGCCGCTCCCCAGCCGCTCCGCCAGCTCCCGTCCCATCTCTTCGGCCCGCTCGACCGGCCCGCTCTCCGTTCCGCGGACGAGCCTCCGTCCGTCGATCGAGGCGATCACGCCGTCGAGAGTGATCGTCGCTCCGTCGAGCACGGCGTGCGCGCCGATCGGGACCTGGCAGCCCCCTTCGAGCGCGCGCAGGAACGCCCGCTCGGCCTCGACCCGGTATCTCGTTTCGCGATGCTCCAGTGCGGCCAGGATCTCCATCGTCCCGGTGTCGTCGGCGCGGGCCTCGATCCCGAGCGCTCCCTGGCCGACGGCGGGGATCATGACCGAGGTCGGGATGATCTGCGCGATCTCGTTCCCAAGGTCGAGCCGGTGGAGCCCCGCGTAGGCGAGGATCATCCCGTCCCATCCCTCATCATGATATTTTCTGAGCCGGGTCTGCACGTTCCCCCGCACGTCGACCACGGTCAGATCGGGGCGCGCCGCCAGAAGCTGCGCCCGGCGGCGGAGCGATCCGGTGGCGACGGTCCCGCCGTGGCGTATCGTCTCGAGCGTTGTTCCGGCGGGGGCGACCAGCACGTCGGCGGCCAGCTCACGCTCGGTGACGGCGGCGACGGTCAGTCCCTCCGGCAGCCGCGTCTGCATATCCTTGAGCGAGTGGACGGCGATATGGGCGCGGCCGTCGAAGATGGCGGCCTCCAGCTCCTTGGTGAAGAGCCCCTTGTCGCCGATGGCGCTGAGGGAGGTGTCGAGAATCTTGTCCCCCGTGGTCTGGATGATCTCCAGCCGTACCTCCAGATCGGGGCGGCTGGAGCGAAGCATCGATTCGACGGCCCGCGCCTGCCAGAGTGCGAGCGCGCTGCCGCGGGTACCTATGACCAGCTCACGCATGTCCGTTCCTTGATGGGTCGTAGTTGGTGGGGGGCCCCCCGTTCCGGTCGACGGCGACCGGTTCCTCCGGAAGGTCGATCTCTCCGTTTGCCTCCGGCCCCTCCATCTCGGCGGCCGGTCCGTCCTGATCGAGGTTGAAGAGGAGTTTGACGTACTCCGCCTTCACCAGAAGCTGCTCCAGGTTCGCCTCGGTCTCCAGCAGGTGGGACATCGGCACGCCGATGATCTTCCGCACCACGCTCCCCACCAGTTTCTCCACATGGGCGAACTCCGCATCGGAGAATCTGTGGCGATTCTTCTCCAGCTCCCCGCGCATGATCCGTTCGCTCTGCTCCTTCAGCCGCGCCACCACCGGGGTGACCGGGAGCAGGCTGCACCAGGCCGAGAACTCCGCGAGCTCCTCGGCGATGATCGCCTCCGCTCTGGGGAGATCGGAGCGCCGCCGCTCCACGTTCACCTCGATCACGTTGTTGAGGTCGTTCAGATCCTTGCAGAAGATGCTGGGGATCGTCGCGACCTGCGGGTCGACATTGCGGGGGACGGAGATATCGACGATGAGCTGCGTGCCGCCGCCGCGCCGCAGCACCGAGGCGCGGACGTCGTCGTAGGTGATCAGGTAGTGGGGGGCGCCGGCCGAGACGATCACGATATCGAACTCGTGGAGCCGCGCCGCCATCCGGCTCATCGGCATCCATTCGCCGAAGCCGAGGCGGGAGATCAGCTCCAGTCCGCGCGCCTCCGTGCGGTTGGTGATCGTGATGTTCCTGACCCCCTGGGCCCGCAGGTTGCGCGCCGTCATCTCGCCGGTTTCACCCGCCCCGACCACCAGCGTCTTCTGATCGGCCAGCGGATGGAAGATCTTCCGCGCCAGCTCGACCGCCACATAGCTGATCGAGACGGCGCCGGAGAAGATCTCGGTTTCGGTCTTGACCCGTTTCCCGGTGCGGAGCGCCGTCATGAAGAGTCGCGACAGGAGCTTCCCGAGCGAGCCGTTTCCGCGCGCGATCTGATACGCCTGGCGGACCTGCCCGATGATCTGGATATCGCCGACGATCTGTGAATCGACCCCGGAGGCGACGCCCAGCAGATGCTTCGCCGCCCCGATCGAATCGAGACTGAAGAGATGTCCCCCCGCGATATCGACCTTCTTCCAGCGTCGGAGCCAGTCGCGGAGCATATCGGTGTGGAAGTTCTCCTCCCTCGGCACCACGTAGATCTCGGTCCGGTTGCAGGTGGAGACGATCGCCGCCTCCGAGGCGATCTCACGGCGGAGATCCTCGAGCGCGTCCGGCAGCTCCTCCTCCCCGAAGACGACCCGTTCGCGGATCTCCACCGGAGAGTGCCTGTGTGATGTCCCTATGGCGTAGATGTTCATCAGCCGAATCTGTGGAATCCCGTCAGCAGCGCGTTGATCACGGTCAGCGAAAGCACTGACCCCGCGAAGCCGACCAGCGACATGATCATCACCTTGCGTCCCTCGAGCCGCGCCGTGTACTTGGCGACGAGCGCGGCCACGTAGACGCCCCAGACCAGCCCTTCGACGATCAGCTTGGGGTCGCTGTAGCTGAAGCCCGGCACCACGTCGGGGAGCCAGACCAGGGCGATGATGATGGCGATCGTCAGGAAGATCACCCCCACCAGCGCCCCCTTTTCGCTCAGCCGTTCCAGCAGCTGAAGGCTGGGAAGCCGGTTGTAGAAGGTTCCGAAATGATTGGACCGGATCTGATGATAGAGCATCAGATAGAGGGCCCCGTAGACCGCCGAGATCGTGAACGCCGTGTAGCCGAAGAGCGCGGCCGAGACATGGAGCCCCACCGCGTTGCTCATGAGCTGCTCCGGAGGGGGGGAGGCCCCCAGGCCGGGGGCGAACATCGCCGAGAGGGTCTGGAAGACCAGCGCCAGCCCGGTGAAGAAGAGCCCCGTGCTCCGCTCGCCGCTGGTCGATTCCACCACCAGATAGGTGAGGGAGACCATGAAGGAGAGAAGGGTCATCAGCTCGAACGGCGTATAGACCAGGCAATGGCCGTGGAGCATGGTGCGGGCGTAGATCAGCAGCGAATGGACGGCGACCGACGTCAGCAGCAGCGGACGCGTCCAGCGCTGGAAGAGATCCTCCCGGCGGTAGAACGAGAGCGCATAGAACGCCACGGTCGCGCTGTACGCGATCGGCAGAAGCGCTTCGCAGATCTTGGCGAGAACGAGCATAGTTGAAGCTTCCGGAAACGGTTGGCTCGACCGTCCGCCCCTGCGGGCGACATTGGAGGAGACCCCGGTCGTACGACCATGACGAACTGCCCGGCATCCCTCGTGCCCAGGGTTGCCCGGCGACCGACCGGGGGATCGGCAGGCCCGTGGTTCCTTCGGACGTCAGAACCGCCTGACGTCGGTCCGGAACCTGTAGAAATTGAGGAGAAGCCCGACCATGAACATGTTGAGGATCAGCGACGAGCCCCCCTTCGAGAGGAAGGGGAGGGGGATTCCCATGACCGGCACAAGGCCGATCGCCATCCCGATGTTGATGGTCATGTGATAGAGAAAGATGCCGGCGATACCGAAGCAGATCATCGATTCGAACCTGCTCCGCAGATGCGCCGCCGTGTCGACCGCCAGCCAGATCAGCGAGACCAGCAGGACCATCACCAGCATGCCGCCGATGAACCCGAACTCCTCCGTGGGGACACAGAAGATGAAGTCGGTCCACTGCTCCGGGATGTAGCGGAGCTGGGTCTGGGTGCCGTGGAGAAATCCCTTCCCGCTCAACCCTCCCGACCCCACCGCCAGCGTCGACTGGATCACGTGGTAGCCCGCCCCCTGCGGGTCGAGCTGCGGGTTCAGGAAGGTCTCGATCCTGTTCTTCATGTGCGGCGGGAGATGCTCGAAGGCGATCTCCGTGGAGAACCCGATCACCACCGAGAGCGCGAACCCGAGCGCCGTGACAAGGATCGACCTCCTGAAGAGGAAGATCATCAGCAGCAAAACGACCCCCAGCGCGATATACAGCGGAGTGGGGCCGAAAAGGGCCGCAACCGCCACGAACGCCGGCGCCACCACCGAGAAGAGAAGGAAGAGATCGGCGCCTCCCCAGAAGGCGATCGCCAGCAGCATGAAGAGGTAGACCGACGCCGAACCGAAGTCCTCGGTCGCGATCAGCGCCACCGGTAGTAATACGATCCCGACAGTGGCGCCAAGGTCGCGCCAGTACGTCAATTCTTTTCCTTCGCGGCTGATGAAGAGGGCGCACATCATCAATGTCCCCACCTTCATCATCTCGGAGGGCTGGAGGGAGAATGATCCCAGAACGATCCAGTTTTTCTGTCCGTGGACGGCGGTGCCGACGAAGATCACGGCGACCAGCAGCAGCAGGCCGAGCCCGTAGATCGCGAACGAGGAGACCCGTACCCACCGCTCCGGGGCGAACGCCGTGGCGATCATCACCGTCAGACCGGCGATCGCATACATCAGCTGCGACCGGAAGATCTCGGAGGCGCCCGAGTCGTAGGTGGCGCTGTAGATGGAGATCAATCCCAGCGCCACAAGCGTGACGGTGACCAGGAAGGTCCGGAAATCGAATTGAAGGGAGCCGGGGGTGGTAGCCCTCAGCGAGTCGTCATAGAACGTCGAACTCATTACCGCAGTGCCTTCGGTTTATCCAGAATCTCTTTCAGTATGAACATCCGTTTCAGATCGTCCGGCCCCGAGAGGAGACCGGCGAGCGGGTGCGCCTCGGTCGGGGCGATTTGCGGTGCTTCCACTTCCCTTCTCGTCTTCGGCTTGTCGTGCGAGAGCCCCTGAGCCGACTGGAAGGTGTTGAACTTCGTGTGATAGATCTTCTCGGCCGATCCCTCGACCGCGCTGTGATACTCGTAGGCGCGGGTCCGCATATCGTAGTCCTCTCTGGCGCGGATACCGCCGTCGAGCGCCTGAAACGTCTCGGGGCCTGCTTCGGGAGCCGAAGCGACCGGAGCGGGGGGCTTCGTCGCCTCTTCGGCGATCTTCGCCTTGAGGCTTCGCGAGTCCCGCTTCATCTCCACGTCGGTCTGTTCGAGCGCGGCGCGCATCTTCCGCTCCGCCTCGGCGATCATCTCCCGCACGGAGTTACCCGGCGCAGCAGGGGCCGCCGGAGCCTGCGCCGAAGAGATCTTCGAACCGCTCTTCGCCGCCTGGGCGTTCTTCTTCTTCGGATCTTCCTTCTTCTTGCCGAACAGAGCGTTGAAGATCCAGACGAGGATCACGACAGCCCAGAACGGATTCTCCTTCAGAAACTCTAAAATACCTTCCATGAGCGTCTCTCCGCGGATGATGGAGCCGCGCGACCGCCGGGATCGTCCGGAGGCCCGCCTCGCCGGGCGATCCCGATCGGGATCGCCGCACGCCAAATATAGGACGGAATCCACAGTTCCAGCATCGTCACATGTTGTTCGGTCGATGATATGGGGAACGGAACGGTCCTTCCGGCATTCGGTAGACGGTGATATATTGATGATCGTGCGAACGCTTCCTCCCAATCCTCACTCCGCTCGTCTGAGTCGATGCCTCGAACTCCCTTTACCGTCACCCTGATCTGCATGGAGCCCTCCCGTCCTGCTCTCCTGAGGGAGATCACGGAGAGGATGAACATGGAGCCCGATCTACCGCTCCGTGTGACCCTCCATGCCCGCGAGTCGGCGACCCTTCTGACCGAGCCGGAACGGACCGGAGAGGAGATCGCCGCGAGCGATCTGGTGATCCTGAGCCACGTCATGCTCGACGAGGAGGCGGTGAAGCTGGAGGAGATCGTCACCCGACATGCCCGGCCGGAGGCGACGATCGCCGCGATCTCCTGCGCGGGCCCGCTGATGCGGCTGACCCGCGTCGGAGCGTTCACGATGTCGAGAGGGGAGAAGGGGAGGGAAAAGGAGGGGAATGAGCCCCCCTCGCCGGCCGCCGCCTCCCGTCTCAGGACGCTTCTGCGCCGCGTAACGGGGGGGAGGAACATCGGTCCCTATCTCAAGGATCTCATCATTCTCGCCCCCAAACTCCTCCGTCTGGTGCCGGGGAAGATGCAGGATCTCCGGAGCTATATCGAGGCGTATCTCTACATGGTCGAGTGTTCGGGGGAGAACGTCAGGTCGATGCTCATGATGCTCGCCGACCGCTACCACGCTCCGCTCCGGGGGAGGCTGAAGGGGCTCTATGCCGCCCCTGTCGTCCATCCCGCCGTCGGGATCTACCACCCCGATGCTCCGGCGGTCTTCGAGAGCCGGGAGGAGTATCTGAAGTGGTATCGCGCTCCCTCCGGCGCCGTCGTCGGCCTGCTGATCCTCCGCGGCGACATCGTGATGGGGGAGCGGGGGCATATCGACGAGATGATCCGCGAGATGGAGCGCCGGGGGCTTGGAGTGATCGCCGCCTTCAGCGGGTCGTTCGACTACAGAGTCGCCGTGGAGCGGATGATGCTCGACGAGCGGATGAAGGGGATCGACGCCCTCGTCTCCCTCACGGCGTTTCCGCTGGTGGGGGGGCATCTCCGGAGCGAGCCGGAGAGCGCGGCGAAGGCGCTCGGCTCCTACGGCGTTCCCTATCTCTCCCCGATCCCTCTCATCTTCCAGACCGTCGACGAATGGCGCGGATCGGCCTACGGGCTGGCCCCCGTCCAGACGGCGCTCCATGTGGCGCTGCCGGAGCTGGACGGCGCGATCGAGCCGATCGTGGCGACCGGCATGGTCGAGGGCGAACGGGGGAAGGCGAAGGCGCTCCTTCCCGAACGGACGGCGCATCTTGTCTCGCGGCTGGAGAAATGGATCGCGCTGCGACGCGCCTCCAACGCCGACAAGAAGATTGCCGTCACGATATTTTCATTCCCCCCCGACAGAGGCGCCGTCGGCACGGCCGCCTATCTCGACGTCTTCCGGAGCCTTTATCGGACACTGGTCAGACTGAAGAGCGAGGGGTACACGGTGGAGCTTCCGGAGTCGCCGGAGCGGATCATCGAGGATCTGATCCGGGGGGAGGATAAGCTCGCGATCCCCTCGGCCGCCGAGCTGAACGTGGCCGGGCGTCTCTCCGCCGCCGACTACGAACGCCTTGCCGGGAACCTGAAGGAAGCGAAGGGAATGTGGGGCGAACCCCCCGGCGACCTCAACAGCGACGGACGGGATATCCTCATCTACGGCCGTCGCTACGGCAACGTGCTGGTGGGGGTGCAGCCGTCGTTCGGGTTCGAAGGCGATCCGATGCGCCTCCTCTTCGCGCGGGGAGCGACGCCGCATCACGGCTTCCTCGGGTATTATATCTGGCTGGAACATATCTTCGGCGCCGACGCCCATCTCCACTTCGGCACCCACGGCGCGCTGGAGTTCATGCCGGGGAAGCAGGTCGGGCTCGACGCGGGCTGCTGGCCCGACAGGCTGATCGGGAAGATCCCCAATATCTATCTCTATTCGATCAATAACCCGAGCGAGGGAACGATCGCGAAACGACGCGGTCTCGCTACCATCGTCAGCTACATGACCCCTCCGCTGGAGTTCGCCGGGCTCTACCGCGAGCTTTCATCGCTCAAGTCGATGATCCTCTCCTACACGACGGGGGAGGGATCGCGCGGGAGGATCGCCGAGGCGCTGATGGAGAAGGTCGATCAGCTTCATCTGGAGAAGGATGTGCAGCTTCCGCGTGACGAATCGGAATACGATCTATTCGTGGCCCGGCTGCACGGGCATCTGATGGAGATCGAATCCCGATTGATTCCGACGGGACTGCATGTCGCCGGAGAGGCCCCCTCTCCCCCCGAACTCTGCGACCTCCTCCTCTGCGTCGGCGAATACGACAGGCCGGAGCTGGGGGTGAGAGCCCTCACCGGCATCATCGCCGATGCGGCCGGTGAACCGGACTACACCGATCTGGCGCGCCGGGCCGAAGAATCGGAAGAGGCGCTCGCCCTCTACACCCGTATCCGCGATGCGGCCCGCGCCTCGATACGGGCCATGCTTGAAACGGATGGGGGGAAGTCGAACGATGGAAGGATCGGACCCGGTGTGGAAGTCGTCCGCGCGCTGACCCGTCCCGGCTCTCCCTCGACGAAGGATCTCAAACGAACCCTCGCCTTCCTTCTCGATGTGGCCCGCAGGGGAAGCTGCGAGGGGGAACTCGACGCGCTCGTTAATGCTCTCGCGGGACGATATATTCCTCCCGCCGCCGGGGGGGACCCGGTCAGGCGTCCGGAGGCGCTCCCCTCCGGACGGAACATCCACTCGCTCGATCCCTCCGCCGTCCCCTCGACCGTCGCCGTCAGGAACGCGCGGCGGGTGGTGGAGATGATGCTGGCAAGGAACGTGGAGGAGACGGGGCGTCTGCCGGAGAGCGTCGGCATGGTCCTCTGGGGGCTCGACAACATCAAGACGCACGGCGAGGGGATTGCCCAGGTCTTCGCGCTGATCGGCGTGGAGCCGGTGGCCGATTCGATCGGAAGAATATCGCGATTGCGCGTGATCCCCCTGGAAAGCCTGGGGCGCCCCCGTATCGACGTGACGGTGCAGGCGAGCGGGATCTTCCGCGATATCTTCGGACTCCAGATCGAGATGATCGACCAGGCGATGCGGCTTGTAGCGGCGCTCGACGAGCCGCTGGAGATGAATCACGTCCGCCGCCGCTCGCTCGCCATCGCCGCGGAGCTTGGAATATCGCTGGAGGATGCATCGATCCGGCTCTTCTCCAATGCCGGAGGGGCCTACGGAGCGGGGGTCGATCAGATGGTGGCGATGTCGGCATGGGAGAAGCGGGAGGATCTGGCGGAGGCGTTCCTCAGAAGGAAATCGTTCGCCTACGGCAAGGGGTTCTCCGCCCGGCAGGGGAGGGCGATCTTCGAGAAGCTGGCGGCCGGGGTCGACACGACGTTCCAGAACCTCGACTCCAGCGAGGTGGGGATCACCGACGTCGATCATTATTTCGAGTACCTCGGCGGGCTCACGAGCGTGGTGGAGCGGATGCGCGGCGAGCGCCCCGTGATCCTGGTCGCCGACACCACCACGGCGCGCGCCAAGGTGCGGACCCTGGAGGGGACGATACGTCTGGAGGCGCGGACCAAGCTGCTGAACCCCAGATGGTACGAGGGGATGCTCCGCCACGGTTACCAGGGGGTGGAGGAGATCCGGAAGCGGATCGACTACACCTTCGGGTTCAGCGCCACCGCGGGGGCCGTGGACGGATGGGTCTACGGATCGGTCTACGAGACATACGTGGAGGACTCCGAGGTGCGCGAACGAATGCTGGAGGCGAACGCCCATGCCTACGCCGGGATCGTGCGGCGGCTGGTGGAGGCGCACGACCGCGGCTTCTGGGAGGCGGACGACGACCGCCGCGAACGTCTCGACGAACTCTCGACCGAACTGGAGGATCGGCTGGAAGGGGTGATCTGACCGCGGAACTCTTTCCGGCGGACGCCGGTTGTCTCAACAGGGCGGGTTCCCGTCCTGTCATATTCGTTTCCTCTTCATCGTTTCGGCACGCGGCAGCATGGCGGCAGCGCTTCACAGAGTTCCACCGGTTCAGGCCCTCCGTCTTGTGACGGCGGCGCTTCTGCTCCTTCCGGCGTGCAGCGACCGGGGGCCGAGCTCTCCGGGCGACTTCACCGACCGGCTGACGTTCGGGCGGTCGACGGGGAACATGACGTCGGAGCTATCGGGGGTGTCGAACGAGTTCAGGCTGGAATCGGCCGGGACCGTCACGGTCTTCTGCCGGATCGAGAGCCGGCGCGACATCTCGGAAGGGGGAGTGGTGCTGGACTTCGAGAAGGTGGAAGCGAACGGCTCGATATCGATGTATCGCAGTCTGCCGTTCGATCCTCCCCGGGAGTCGCGGAACGTTCTCGTCTCCAGCGTGATCCTGACCGACCCGGCGACCTACCTGGTCACGGCGCGGACCCCTTCCGATCCGAACGGCGTGATCGCCAGGGACCGGCTGACGATTCTGAAACGATAGACTCCACCGCCGCATATCGAGCGATCTTGCTATCTTCGACCGGCTTGAATTTTCGTCCGAACATTTCAGTTGCGAGATATCGTCCGTGAGAGAAACGGGGCTTCCTTACACGCAGATCGACATGCCGAATCGGCACGTTCTCCACGTCCGGCCGATGTGGTGCGTCGGGTTTCTCCTGTCGTTCCCTCTTCTTCTGAACGGACAGACCGCTCCGGCTCCGCTCCATGCGGGGTCGAACGGAGACTCCGCGGCGTTCGCGCCGGCCCCCGGCGACGTCCTGACGCCGAACACCAGGCGGAACACGCCCTACCTGAAGATCGGGCTCCGCGCCGGGATCAACCGCTCCAGCTACACCAACGACGTCTATCTGGACAACACTCCTCTCGATGTCGGAAAGGTCTCCGGGGAAGGGGATATCTACAGGTCGGGGGCGGGCTTCGGCTACCAGGTCGGGTTCGATCTGGAGTATCCGATCAACACCGGGTTCTCGCTCATGTTCACCGGGGAGTTCGACAGAGCCGTCTTCGGCGCCTCCGGATCGGTGCGGGAACCGTGCGTGAACGCCGGGGGAGATACGGCGATCGGCAGCTCGGTCCACGAGTTCACGGCCGCCATCAACTACCTGAAGGGGGCGGCGGGGGCGAAGCTCGACTTCTCCAGCTTCTACCTCCTTATCGGGCTGACGCTGGCGAAACCGACCTCCTCCACGCTGGAACGGACGAAGGAGTTCGGCGGCGGGGATTGCTACTTTCCCGGCACCGGACGTACATCGATCAGCGAGACGACCGGGGTGCCGGAGACGACCGGGCTCCACTACTCGCTTCGGGTGGGGGCGGGGCTCACCTATCCGTTGACCGACCGGCTGAACTTTCAACCGGAGCTGGTGCTCGATTTCGGGTTGAACGCCATCAACAAGTCCCCCAACTCCGATCTTGGTCTCTATATGATCTGTGCCACGCTACGATATGATCTGTAATCGCGGATATCGGAACCGGAGGAATCGTGCCGTGGGGCGTACACCCGTACGGCGCCTTCTCTTCGTGCTCCTCGCCCCGGCGGTCGCGGCGATCGTCGCCGGCTGCTCGACGGTCGACACGATCCGCCCGATCATCCTGGGGGAACTCGACGTCCAGAAGAGCGGGGTGAACCTTGTTCCCGCGAACGAGTTCAACAGCTCGGCCGACGATTTCGGCCTGACGATGCCGCTCGACTCCACCTCCGTCTTCTTCACGTCGTCGCGCGCCGGGGCGACGGGAAAGCACAGCATTTTTACATCGCGTCGCGAGAACGGCGTGTGGGGGCAGCCGGAACTTGCCGTTGCCCTCAACAACGGCATGAGCAACGGCGTCCCGATGATCACCCCCGGAGGGGAGACGATGTATTTCACCGGCTGCGACTACGGCCTGGGGGATTGCGATCTCTACAGGGTCAACTCCGGTCCGCGCGGCGCCGTGCCGGAACGGACCGTCCCCTGGACGATCCCCTCCAACATGGGGCTGCCGATCAACGGGACCTACTGGGACTCCCAGCCGACGATCGCCGCCGACGGCAGCGTCATCTATTTCTCCAGCGACCGCCCCGGCGGCATCGGCGGCAAGGATATCTGGTACAGCCGCCGCCAGCTCAACGGCGAGTGGAGCCCCCCGGTGAACGCCGGTGAGAAGGTGAACACATCGTTCGACGAGGTGACCCCCTGGCTCGCGCCGGACAACCAGACGCTGACCTTCAGCTCCAACGGCCACCCCGGCCTGGGCGGGTTCGACATCTTCGTGATCCCGGTCGACGCTCAGGATGTGCAGGCCTCCAACGTCGGGATCCCCCTCAACAGCGCCGCCGACGAGATCTCCTTCAGTCTCTCCGCCGACGGAACGAAGGCCTTCGTCGCCTCCAACAGAAAGGGGGGGCTGGGTGGATACGATCTCTATCGCGTCGACCCTGTTCCGATCGTCGTCGACCCGGTGATGATCGTCGATGGAAGAGTTCTGGCGGCCGACGGCTCCCCGATTCTGGGGACGGTCGAGGTGGTCGATCTCCGTTCCAGCAAGTCGGTCGGAAGCTTCAGCACCGATCCGGCGACGGGACATTTCGCGGTGATTCTCCCGCGCGGACGGAACTACGCGATCACGGCGCAGGGGGCGAACTTCCTCTTCATGTCGCGGCAGGTCGATGTTCCCTGGAATCTGGAGGAGACGATCACCCGCACGATAAACTTCGAGCTGCAGCCGATCAACGGGATCATACGGCTGCTGGTCTTCTTCGAGCCGGGGCAGGCGCTGCTGGAACGGGAGTCGGCAAGCGATCTGGACCGCGTGGCCGATCTGCTGACCTACAACAAGACATATCGTGTCGAGATTGCCGGACACACCGACAACATCGGCGAGCCGGAGGTGAACCTGGCGCTTTCGAAGGAGAGGGCGCAGGCGGTGAAGTCGTATCTGGTGGGGAACAGGATTCCGGCCGACCGTGTCGACGCCGTCGGCTACGGCTCCTCGCAGCCGATCGCCACCAACGACAACGAGGAGGGGCGCGCGCTGAACAGACGGGTGGAGCTGAGAATGATCATCCCGCAGTGATCATCTCCCGAAAAGGGTGATGCGGGCCGCCGTGACGTATCGAAACAGGAGATACCATGTCGAATCAGGACGACCATGCCGACGGATCGGGTAAAGAGCTCTCGGAGTTCGAGATCGATCTGGAGCACTGCATCTGGAAGGATTGCAAGGGGGATCTGATAGAACTTCACTCCTATGCCGCCTTCAACTGGGTTACGGCCGGTTACCGCTGCACCCACTGCGGCCGCGAGTTCACGATGAAGATCGAGACGTAGTGATTCCATCGCCCCGTGATATTCATCTCTTCCCTCGATCGCCCTCTCGTATGGCCGCGGGTCGCGCTCCTTGCGCTTCCGGCGGCGCTCTTCTGTTCGGTCGCGTCCGGGGCGGGCCCCGGTCCGCGGACGGATGAAGGATCGCGGCTCGATTCGATCCGGAAGTTCATCGTCGGGCGGATGGAAGGGGCGGGGATACCGGGTCTGGCGGTGTCGGTGGCGCTCGATTCGTCGATCGTCTATTCGGAGGGATTCGGAACGGCCGATCTGATGCGGCGGACTCCTGTCGGCAGGGAGACGCTCTTCAGGCTCGCCTCTGTCTCCAAGCCCCTGACCGCCGTCGCCGCGATGCGGTTGATCGAGCTGGGGCTCCTCGATCCCGACGCTCCCATCGGACGATACTGTCCGGAGTTTCCGGAGAAGGAATGGCCCGTCACCGCGCGGCAGCTTCTCTCGCACACGGCCGGGGTCCGCCACTACGGGTCTCCGCGCGAGTTCGGCAATACCACGCACTACGATGATCTGACCTCTCCGCTGGAGATCTTCGCTCACGACTCCCTCCTCTTCAGGCCGGGGACGGCGTTCCATTACAGCAGCTACGGATATCTGCTCCTCGGCTGCGTCATGGAGGGGGCCTCGGGAATCCCCTACGCCGAGTGCCTCCGTCGGTTCGTCCTGGAGCCGGCCGGGATGACGAGCACCTCCATCGCAACCGACACCATCGACGAAGCGCGCTATGCCGGGGCATACGGTCGCGACCTGAAGGGATCGATCGTCGACGCCCCGCCGATCGACGTGAGCGACAGGATTCCGGGGGGGGGCATCATATCGTCCGCCGATGATCTTGCGACCTTTGCGATAGCCCTGGGAACAGGGCGCCTTCTCTCCGGCCCGTTACTCCGGATGATGGCGACGCCGCAGCGTCTCGAAGGGGGGGCGACGGTGCAGTACGGGCTCGGATGGATCATCGCCGATCGGAACGACGAGCGACGAATCCTGCACGACGGCTCGCAGTTCGGGGTCAGAACTCTTCTGCTGATCGTCCCCGCGCGCCGCGTCTCGGTGGCCGTGCTCGCCAACATGGAGGGGGATCCGACCGGCCGCGTCATCGAGGAGATAGCCGAGATCATGGTGCGGGAGTTCGGAGGGGGAGGGGAACGGCCCCGATGAACCATGCGTGTTCGCTACATCGATACCCGATGTAGCGTTCTCCTCTGATCCATCCTGATTAAATCCGGCTCAACCGGCTGATGGCTCGCCCCTTCGGGGCCGGAAGATGGCAACTCGCTGCGATCTACCGTTCGATCGATTCCGGCTCGCCTCTACGGGAAGATCGGGTATCGGCTGCTGATCGCATCGCAGGGCGATGTTGACCTCCTTGAAGCCGTACAATCTATCGGATCGATTCCGCCACCACGCCGGCGATTCCTTCGGCGTCGATGCGGGGGAGGAAGTAGTAGCGGGCGCCGAGCGTCTCGGCCAGTCGGACCGCATCCGATCGGGCGCCGTAGTGGCGTTTGGTGTCGATCACGAGCGTTGCGATTCCTGCTCTGCGATATGCTTCGGCGACCCGTTCGAGTTCCTCCCGCACATGTCTGCGCCGGATCTCCATGATCATTCCCGCCGCGTTCTGCGCGATCGGCACGTTGGCCCGTCCGTCGGTCAGCAGCACCACCAGCGCCTGTTCCGAACCGCTCCGCCGCGACCGTTCGACAAGGGCGAACGCCTTCATCAGCGCCGAGGCGAGAGGGGTCCCCCCTCCGGTCGGCAGGATATCGAGCGACCTCTTGGCGCGTTCCACCGAGCCGGTGGGGGGGAGGAGCAGATCGGCCTCGGCCCCTCTGAACCCGATCAGCGCCACGTTGTCCCGGTTGACGTAGGCGCGCTGAAGAAGACGGGCCACGGCCCCCTTCGCCTCCCGCATCCTGTTGGTCGCCATCGAGCCCGACGAGTCGACGCAGAAGACGAAGAGAGCCCCGGCGCGCCGGGTGAACCTCTTCACCCGCAGATCCTCCTCACGCACCACCACCCGCTCCTCCTCTCCGGCGCGACGCCGTTTCTGGTGCGGCGCGGCGGCGCGGAGGGTGGCTCCCACCGCGATTCTTTTCCCTCCGGGGTCGATCCTGATCGATCTGATATGTCGTCCCCTGTCCCATCGGTTCGACATCCCTCTGCTGCCGGCCCCTTCCGCCGGGCGTGGGAGGAAGAAGCTCCCCAGGTCCTCCAGCGGGGCGTTGAAGTCGAGCGGATCGAGCATCCGTTCCCCGGCGGCGCCGGATGAGGCGCCGTCGGCGACATCCTCCTCGATCTCCTCCCGTCCCGCATCGCTTTCCGATGTTGCGCCCGACGTGTCGTTCTCCTGTCGCTCTCCCATCCCTCTCTCCGGCTGCTCCCGGCGTTCCTTCGGCTCGTTCTCGTTCTCCGCTTCGGCGTCGCCGTCGGTTTCCGATCCTCCCTGTTGAAGCTCATCCGGAATATTGCTCCCGCGCGGGACGAGGACGGTGGCGACGGCGAACTTCAGATCCTCCTCCTCGATCCTTCTGGAACCCCGCAGGGCCGCATGCGCGCGCGCCGCCTTGGCCGCGAAGATGTCGGCGCGGTTCCCGGCCACCCCGAGCTTCGCCGACGCGTCGATCAGCGCCGTGATCGTCCCCGGATCGATCGGGATAAGGGGGTAGAGAAATCGCGCGCGCGCAACCTGGTCGGCCATCTCCCGCTCCCCCTGCTCGAAGGCCGCGGCGGCCGCGGCCGGATCGCGATCGAACGCCTCCAGCCGTCGCATCAGCGTCCGGACCGAATCGGGAGAGATACGTCGCTCCCCCGCGATCAGGAAGCCGACCCTGTCTGCAAACGATATGGAGATATCGCGCTCCGATGGAACTGTGGTGGCAAGCAGGACGAAGCGCGCGTCGTTTCGTCCGCTCATCCCTTCGCGTTCCTGGAGGGAGGTCTCCGTTTCCAGAGCCTGCGCTATGACGGCGGCGGCCGAGCGATCGAGCAGCGGCAGGTCGTCGACGAAAAGAAATCCATCGTGTGCCGATGCTATCAGTCCGGCGCGATGGCGCGGTTCGCCGGTCGTCAATGTCTCTTCGAGATCGATCCCTCCGATCAGTCTGTCATCGGTCACCCCGAGCGGAATCTGGACGAACGGGGCGTCGGGATCGACCCGTTCCCGGACGAACGCGCCGAAGCTCCGCAGCAGCGCCGACTTCCCCGTCCCGCTCGGTCCCGAGAGGATCAGACCGCGCAGCGTCGGGTCGACGAGGGTGCAGAGGAGGGCGCGTCGCGCGGCGGCATGGCCGATGAACGCCGAAAGCGGGAGGAAGCGGGGTCCCATCTCAATCCCCCATGATCCGGCGCAGCGCCTCCTCGATCCGTCGTCCCGGATCGGCCGTGGAGAGCGGGTCCTTCCGCAGACGATGGCGGAGCGCCAGCGGAGCGACCGTCCGGATATCGTCGGGGGTCACATCGGACCGTCCATCCAGCGCTGCATGTGCTCTGGCCGCTCTCGCCGTCACCAGTTCCCCCCGATGTCCGTCGATGCCGAGTTCGGCGGAGAGGGAGGCGATGGCCGTCAGGCTCTCGTCGTGAAGCCGTACCTCCGCGATCGACGCGCGCGCGGTCGCGATCCGATTCCGTAACCTCTCGGTCTCCGGTTCCCACGTACGTATGAACGCCAGCGGGTTGTCGTCGAAGGCGATCCGGCGGCGGACGATCTCCACTCTCAGATCGAGATCGTATTCCGTCTCGATCGACGCATGGAGCCCGAATCTGTCGAGAAGCTGCGGCCGCAGTTCCCCCTCTTCCGGGTTGCCGCTGCCGACCAGCGAGAAGCGCGCGGGATGCTGGAGGGAGATTCCCTCGCGTTCGACCAGATTGACGCCGCTCGCCGCCACATCGAGCAGCAGATCGACCAGATGGTCGTCCAGGAGGTTCACCTCGTCGATATAGAGGAACCCGCGGTTGGCGCGCGCCAGGAGTCCCGGCTCGAACCGTTTGCGGCCGTGCGCCAGAGCATGTTCGATATCGAGCGTGCCGGTCACCCGGTCCTCGGTGGCCCCCAGCGGGAGATCGACGACCGGGACCTCGATCATGACCCCGGGAGGGGTTCCGCCGAGGGAGGCGCATCGCTCGCAGAGGGCCGCGGGGGCGGCCGGGGAGCAGTGGAAGGGGCAGTCGGGGACGACCTCGATTCTCGGCATCACCCCGGCCAGCGCCCGCACGGAGGTCGACTTGCCGGTGCCGCGGTGCCCCATGATCATGACCCCGCCGATCGCCGGATCGACGGCCGCCAGGATCAGCGCCCGCTTCATCCCTTCCTGCCCGACGATCGCCGTGAACGGATAGATCGGAACCGCTGTGGAAAGCTCGCTCATGTCTGAAGGTTGATGAATATTCTTCCGCCCCGCCGACCGGGCGTGCGGGACGATCCCGTCAAATTAGGAAATGTGTCACCCCGATACGGGGGATGATCCACAACAATCTGTTCGGGCAACAATTCGTATGTTCGGCGTCCGTGCGACCGATACCTCCAGATCATGAATTCACGATGCGACTGCGGGTTACCCCGGAGATGACCGCGCGTTTCTTCGGGGGAGGCATCCATCCGGTCTACGCGACGTTCGCTCTGGTGGAGCATGCGGAGTACGCATCCCGCCAGGCGATCCTTCCCTTCCTTGAACCTGAGGAGGATGCGGTCGGGGCCTCGGTCGCGATCGAACATACGCGGCCGACGCCGATCGGCGCCGTGGTGACCGTCACCGCCCGTGTCGTGCTGGTCGACGGACGGACGATCGTCTGCGCGATCTCCGCCTCGGGACCTGAGGGGGAGATCGCGACCGGAAGCCAGACGCAGCGGGTCGTCTCCAAGGAGCGGCTCAGGACGAGGATCGCCGAGCTGTACGAAAGATCGGGTAACGAGGCGTTATGAGAGGCCGTACGGCGATCCGGAACTATCAACCGACAGCGTGGACACACTGAAGATATTTCTGCTCCTCATCGTGGTGCTGATTCCGATCGTCGGATTCATCATGACCATCAATCATGCCCGCGCCGGCCTTACGGCACGCGATCAGCGCTGGAGGAAGAGCCACGGCGTCCTCTTCTGGGTCGTTCTGCCGGGGTTCCTGGGTGCCTTGATCGTCTTCGGGATGATCGGTATCCTTCCCCGGATCTTCAGCCTGGTCGGAACCATCCTTCTTGCGGTGTCGACATCCCTCAGCCTGATGATCCAGAAGAAGCGGGATTCACTCTGACCCGGGCCCGGTCGACGTATCGTCTAACGATTTGATCGGAATTGTGCTCCCGTTCGCGAGCTTCCGCTATATTTGCCTTCCTATGCCCGAACGGGTGGGGGAATCTCTCCCGATCCATGTATTGCACACAACACGATCATGTACAAGCTCATAGCGTTGTTCACGCAGCCTGAAAACGTCGAGGAGTTCGACGCGCATTACAACGAGGTCCACGCTCCGCTCATGAGGAAGGTGCCGGGGCTGAACAAGCTGACGGTGGGACGCAGGCTCCGTTCCTTCGGCGCCGATTCCCCCTACTATCTGGTGGCCGAGATGGAGTTCACCGATCGCGATGCGTTCAAGGCGGCGATGGGGTCGGAGGAGAACAAGGCGGCCGGGAAGGATCTGATGAGCTTCGCCGGAGGGCTTGTGACGATGATCCACGGCGAGTTCGACGACGCGGCATAAGGATCTCTTTGCGATGGATCGCGACTGAAGCGACGGCTGTTCCGCTCAACGCTCCGGTCGCGTACGTCGCACAAGCTCCCAGGCGGCGATGCCGAACGCGACGGCCACGTTGAGGGAGTGCTTCACGCCGAACATCGGGATCTCCAGCGCTCCGTCGCACCGCGCCAGTGTCCGCTCGCCGACTCCCGCGATCTCATTGCCGGCGACGAAGGCGACGGGAGCATCGATCGTTCCAAGCCTGTCGATCTCCACGCTCCGATCGGTGATCTCCAGCGCATAGACGAGATACCCTTCCTCCTGGAGCGCGGCAACCGCCTCGACCGGGTCGGGGATCGCCAGCCAGGGAACCGATTCGGTCGCGCCGAGCGCCGTCTTCGAGATCTCCTTGCGTGGGGGAGTCGGGGTATATCCTGTAAGGATCAGTTTGCTCAGCAGCATGGCGTCGGCCGTGCGGAAGCAGGATCCGACGTTGTAGAGGGAGCGGACATCCTCCAGCACGGCCGCCACCGGGTGGCGTCGGGAGGCGTGCGCCTCCTCGACCGTGAGACGGTGCGTGAGGATCTCCTCGTGAATCAGTTTTCGCATGCAGTGAAATGAATGCCGGGAAGGATCGATCCGAAGAAGAGGAGGAAGATCGGTATTCCAACGTACGACAATTCTTTATGGCCTCATACATCGATATTCCCCGGAGCACGGCCCGTGGCGTGCTGCGGCTGATCTTCGTGATCATCTTCGGCGTTATTGCGCTCCCGATCTTCTGTCTGCTGGTGGTTCTCGCCAGTCTGTTCGGCAGAGCGGCCCGCTACAGGACGATCATGGTGCTCAGCACCGGCTGGTGCTGTACCATGGCGTTTCTCATCGGAATCAGGCTGAAGGTGGAAGGAAAGCGGGACCCGAAGGCGCGTCTCTTCGTGGGGAACCATGTCAGCTATCTGGACATCGTGACGGCGGGGGCGGCGATCGGCGGCGTGTTCGTGTCGCGTCACGATATCCGTGACTGGCCCGGCATCGGCCTCTTCGCCCGTCTGGCCGGCACCATCTTCCTCGATCGCAGTTCGCTCCGTTCGGCCATCGAGTCCTCCCGCCGCATGATCGATCACGCGCGCGAGGGGACGCGGATCACCCTCTTCCCGGAAGGGACGACGTCGGAAGGGGAGAAGGTGGCGCAGTTCAAGCCGTTCCTCTTCGGAGCGGTGGGGGGAAGCGACATCTACGTGCAGCCGTTCACGATCCTCTACACCAGGATCGGCGACCGGCTCCTCAGCCGGTCGACACGCGATCTGGTCTACTGGTACCATCCCGACAGCCCCTTCGTCGCCCACGCCTGGGGCGTCCTGACGCTCCCGAGCATAACCGCGGTCCTCACGTTCCACGAGACGGTCTCCCCGCCGGAATCGACCGACAAGGTCGTGCTGCGTCAATACGCCGAGCTGGTGAGAGACCGGGTGGCAATAGGGGTGGGGGAATTGCCGGAGTGAGGTTCCGGCCTCCGCGTCGGCCCTGCCGCGCATCGTTTCCCGGCCCTGACCGGCTTCCGAAGGGAATGCCTGCTCGGCCAGCTTGTTGTACGTCCCTTTCTGCTCTGTCTGTTACCATCCGTCATCTTACCCTTCTCAATAAGAGAGGCCTTGCAACGTGTTTACGTATAGGTTAACTTGGCGTCCCAGATAATGCCGGTTACACTCTTACATAGGGGGCGCAAAATACGCTGTAGTGGTTTGGGGCACTGCGGATGATTCCCCATATGGGGAGTTCTTGCGTGGATTGCACAGGCATGGTGATAAGGGAGCTGTCAAGATTGTGCTTGCAGTAAAAAGGCTTGCGGATGCCGGACCTCCCAAACAGGAGGAAAAGGGGCATGAGTTGCGTGGGACTGAATGCAAAAAACTTTATGAACTAAAGCCTGGAGATTATCGCGTCATATGGTTCTATGGGAAGGAAAAGACACATGAACAGACCAAAGAAAAGGAAAGGACAATTGTGGTAACTCATATCTTCCCCAAGAAAGGGGCAAGATATTCGCGCGAATGTGCTCAGGGATCATCAATCATGGCTGAATACTGGAAGGAGGTTCAAAATGTCCGAACATAGCACTGAATCTGTGGTGAAGCAGAGCTTGTCTTCCTTATTAGAAGAGATTGAAAATTCAATCGAGTTCGAGATTGAAGAAGTGAAATACGATATCTCGGATCTGATCTTTCAAATCATGGAAGATAAAGGCATTAGCCGTGCCCAACTAGCGGAATCGATGCATAGGAGCCGGCCTTTTATCACGAAACTACTAAGTGGTACCAATAATTTTGAGGTATCTACGCTGGTCCATATTGCCCGGGCTCTCAAATGCAAGATTAATATCAAGAATCTTTTTTTGTCTGATAATGCGACTGTTGAAAGCGGTGTTAATCCGTGGATTATAATGAATCATGGTCTGGGTAGATCCAACTTGCGCTTAGCTTACTCGCAGCGTAAGAATATCACCTGTAGTAACGAGTTGGGGAGCGATGGAGCCCTTATCGAGTGGGAAGAAGACTTACGAGCAGCGTAACAAACTACAAGACAATGAAGCCAAAAAAGTTTCAGCCTAGAGCGATGCTTCCAGCGAGCTTACTCTTGGAGAGCTATTTCGTTGAGGAGTTCAGCTTCTCACCCAATGAAGCGGCTCTAACCTCTGGGGATGTTCTTTCTGATCCATTGCCTCAAGATATCGAGGTCGGGCTTGAACTATGGAATCATCCTCACGAAGCTCGCAAAATCGCTTGTCGGGTCTTTATTACTACTTCCGACAGTTCGAAGAACAGTATTGCTTATACCATCGATATAACGCTAATGGGAATTTTTAGGGTAGCTGAGAACTATCCAGATGAGCGCATCCGGCCTATGGTTAGGTATAACGCTCCGGCATTACTCTACTCGGCCGCTCGTGAATATATAGCACTGACAACAGGAAGAGGAGTAGCGGGACCATTGACACTCCCTACAATCTCTTTTATTGAAAGTAAGAGAACAGAGCCCTCACAGACGGAGTTAGAGGGCCAAAGTAAGATTCCAGAAGAAACACCAAAGAAGGTGTCAACGCGCAAAAAGAAGGCCCCATAAGAGGGCCTTCTTGTTAGGTATGTACCTCACGATATAATTGCCATCGCGTATCGTATTGTGGGGTCAATACCTAGGAAAACGGACCTGAGCCACTAGAGACGATTTGCCCCTTTGAGGCTTGGACAAACGGGGAGGTCACTGTTACAAGTGGCGCCCTCATTCGGAGAATGAGAAATGTTAGGGATTTTGTATCTCGACACGATTGGGATTGAATGCTGCGAGAATTGTCCGTGCCTCACGATCGTTTCTTCACCCCATCCGCGCGAACAACATAGATCACATACAATCACGCCTCACCCGACCTTGCAGGCAGACTTCTCGCCTACAACCGCGTCTTCACCCCCATCCTCGCAAACAGATAGGTGATGTTCCAGTCGCGATCGGGTGAGAGCGACGTCAGCGCGTATCCCCCTCCCAGCTCTCCGAACAGGTGCCAGCCGTGCGGCAGGTCGACCACGGCGCCGATCCCTATCTCCGGCGTCAGGACCAGCGAGAGGCCGGAAGGGCCGCTCCCCTCGTAATCGGTGATCGTCGGTTCCCCCGATTCGTAGACGAAGTTGCTGGGGGAGAGGATGGTGCGGGTATACGTCTCGGAAACCGATATGGGGATCGCGATGTTCAGCATGCCGAACAGATACGCGCGGCGCTCCTTGAAGTAGTACTGGGCGCCGGGACTCAGAGTGAAGAGGATCGTGGAACGATGAAGCCTGAACTCCTCGGCCAGGACGCTTCCGTCCGGCGTCAGGGTCTTGAGCGAGTCGGGGAAATATCCCACGACGTCGGCGGGCCAGAAATCGAGGCCGGCGCGCGCCACCAGGAAGAGACGGTCGTTGTAGAGATAGTCGGCGTGCGCGCCGATCCCGAAGACCGGAACGCCCGGATTTCCCTTCAGCTCGACCACGTTCGCCAGCGGCGAGGAGCCGATCGGGATCGTCACGTTGTTGTTGAGGACCGAATACTTCAGGTAGCCCCCCACGAAGATGTCGCTGGTGAAGTCGCAGGTCTGGCTCCCCTCCAGCACCGAGAGGCGGAGCGTGTCGCCGTACTGATCGTATCGCACGCAGATCGTCTGGATCCGTTCGTTCCCCGCCTTGTCGCGCAGTCTGAAGCGGGCGTGGGCGTTCTGGCGCGGGATCAGAGGCTTCATCGGCACCGGGGTCTGCGGCGCTCCGTTCTGGAACGGGGGGATGGCGACCGTGATGTTCTCGTAGTCGAGCAGCGTGATCTCCGCGAGTCCCAGGTCGTTGAGCCTGTCGTCGCGGGCGATCCCCCTGATCGCTCCGATCACCGGATCGAACGCCGCGTCGATCACCGGGGCTATCGTATCGGGCGCCTGATAGACCTTCACCATCGACTGCCCGCCGCCGTTGCCGTAGGCGTCGTACGACATCTCCGCGTAGCCGAACCCGTAACTGTAGAGACCGAACGGCTCCGAGCCGGTAAGGGTGTGCGTCCCGTAATCGACCTCGATCTGCGCTATCGAATACCGACTGAGACCGAACTGCCGGAAGAGCCTGGGATCGACGAGCTGACCGTCCAGCCGGAGCTTCGGTATCGATTCGGTGGGGACGATCAGATTGATGTAATGATGCCACGACCCCTGAATAGGTGTCGCAAAACGATATGCCGTCAGGAACTGCTCGGTCGGCGCCACCACGATCATCATCGGGTCTCCGACGCTGTCCCCGTTCGCGTAGCCCTTGGAGAACTGCGAGACGAGCACCGGGTTGCTGCTGGTGATCATCGTATGCTGGGTCACGTTCTGGTTCTCGTAGAACTGCCCGGTGTTCAGCACCTTCACCAGCCTGTTGTTCTCGTAGACCGATGTGCTGTCCGCCGTCGCCAGCACGCGCACCACCGCGCTCGACCGCCCCGCCAGCGTCCCCACGAAGAACTGACGTCCCCAGGAGTTGAGCGGCGGAAGCTGCTCGACCAGCAGGTTGCACGCCTTGACGGTGGGGTCGGGAACGTAGGCGCAGTTGTGGCCGCTGAAGACGGCGACCGGGGCGTTCGACTCGATCAGCGTTCCGGTCAGATCGGAGTTGGTGCCGGGATCGTATCGTGGTATGACCTGGTAGACCTGCCCCTTGTCCAGTTCGATCTCGAACGACTGGTTGGCCGCCTTCCCTCGTCTTGTGGTCGCGCTCGGGGTGATCCGCACCTTCGTGTCGTCCTCGGTGGCGATCACCGCGAGCTGGGCCAGCAGGTCGCTCGCCAGCCAGGAGTAGCACATCGCCCTGTAGCTGGTTCCGAGCACATTGACCGGGTAGGCGAGATAGGTGTCGGTGGTCTGGAAGCGGCTGCTGAGGCCGTAGACGGCGATCGGTTCGTCGGAGACGATGTGGATGCCAAGATCCTCCACCTTCTCGCTCGATCGGAGCTGGGCCGCCGTATCGATCGTGAACGGCTCCACATGTCCGGCAAGGACCGTGAACTCCTTCCGGAAGCCGATCCCCTTGATCTCGATATACCCGCGCGCCGTGTTGCTCGCCGTGATGAAGAGCTGAAGCTGGAGCGGCTCCGCCGGCTTGAGCGCCTGGGTGATCTCATCCGAGGTGAAGTCCCGGAAGTTCTTCTGGAACACCACCCAGAACTCCTTTCCCTCCGTCGTTCCCCCCGTCCTGATCGTGTCCGGAACGCGGGGAGCTCCCTCCTGCGCGACTGCAAGAGAGGGAAGGAGCAGAGGGAGAAGGACGAGAAGGGAGAGGGCGATACGGCGCGCCGCATCCGTCATCATGGTAGCAACCATCCTACGATATATGCTCAAGTGCTGAACCTCTGACCGTTTGAACAGGGCGTCTTCACACGGTATGCCTGCAACACAGGCCCCGCTGACCGTCCGGAACAGGGCTCCGGGATCGTCCCGGCCCGCAAGATACGTCCGCCGTCGATCACGGCATGCCGACGAAATGTAAGGGAAGGGGGGCGGACATCCTATCCGAACACCCCCTGGAACGGTTTCGTTTCACCGCCGTTCAGCGGCCGTCGCGCCTGAACGCACGGAAGGCGCCGCCGTTGCCGTAGGCGTCGTACGACATCTCGTCGTATCCGAACCCGTAGTTGCAGATGCCGACCGGCGCATCGCATTGCACCGTATGAAGCCCGAAGGGAATCTTGATCGCTCCCACCGAGAAGGTACTGTCCCCGACCGGCGTGAAGTTCTTCGGATCGACGCGAACCCCGCTTACCAAGAGCGAGCCGACGGCCTTCGTGGGGACCGAGATGCTGACGAAATGATTCCACGTCCCCTCGATCGGCGTCACGAATCTGTGCGACGGGAGATAGTGCTCCACCGGCGTCATCACCATCATCATCGGGTCTCCGACGCTGTCCCCGCTGGAATACCCCTTGCTGAACTGCGCCACCAGGATCGGATTGTTGCTCCTGAATATCGTATTCTGCGTCATGTGCGTGTTCTCGTAGAACTGACCGGCCTGGAGCGTCCGCACAAGCCTCTCGTTCTCGTAGACCAGCGTGCTGTCGACCGACGCGAGAACCCTCACCACGGAGCCGGATCGATCCGCCATCCTTCCAACGACGAACCTTCGTCCCCACGTGTCGACGGGGGGGAGCTGCTCGGCCAGCATGTTGCACGCCTTGACCGAGGTGCTCGGAACGTAGGCGCAGTTGTGGCCGCTGAAGAGGGCGATCGGCCTGTCGGCCTCGACCGATGATCCGGTGAGGTCCGAGCTCGTGGTCGGATCGTATCGTGACATGACCTGATAGGTTTCGCCTCTGTTCAGAACGATTTCGAACGGGACCGCCTTTGTCCTCTTCTCCCGTGTCTCGACCGAAGGGGTGATCCGCACCGTCGTGCGGTCCTGGGTGGCGACCACCGCGAACTGCGCCACCAGATCGCTTGCCAGCCACGAATAGCACATCACGCGATATTGTTTCCCCAGAATGTCGACAGGGAAGGCGAGATAGGTGTCGGTGGTCTGGAACCGTGTGCTGAGTCCGGAGACCGTGACCTGGCTGTCGGCCACCACATGAACCCCGAGCGACTCGATCTTCTCGCTCGATCTGAGTTGTGCGCCCGTGTCGATCTCGACAATGGAGGTCGATCCGGCCTTTACTTTGAACTCCTTTCGGAATTTGATTCCGGGAATCTCTACATACCCCCCGGCGTTCCCGGCGGCGGAGATAAAGAGCTTCAGCGAGAGGGGCTCGGCCGGCTTGAGCGCCTGGGTGATCTCGTCCATGGTGAAGTCCCGGAAATTCTTCTGGAAGACCACCCAGAACTCCTTCCCCTCGGCGGGAAATCCTGTCTTGACGGGAGCCGACTGCGATTGCGCGGGAATCTGCGCCAGGAGCGAAACGGGGCCGAATACAAACGCGAGCAGCAGACCGATGAGGTGTCGTTTCATGGCTCGGAACCTCCGGTGAATAAAGTAAAGAAGGGAATTCAGTGGAAAGGCGGCGGAAAATCCGTAGAAGCGGTGCAACAACAAAGGCAAAAGATCAGACGTCGGCCGTCATTCGATATAAATCATTCTCCCCCATTCGAACCCGTTCGACGTGGTGAGGGTGTAGAAATAGACACCCGAGGAGATCCCCAGCCCGTTCGCCGCGAAGGTGATCACGTACCGTCCCGCCGGCTGGGTCTCATCGACCAGGGTCGCCACCTGGTCGTACCGGCCGTCGTTGATCGTCAGGAGCACATGCGTCTCCTCGGCGAGCGAATATCGGATGGTGGTGGTTCCGGAGAAGGGGTTGGGGGCGTTCGGTTCAAGATAGGTACGGGTTCCGGGCTTCACGGCGACGACCGAATCCCTCGCCGCGACCGTCGGCGCGCTCCCGGCCGTTCCCTGCGCGCCGCCGCTCCCGAACCCGGGAGGGGGCGTTCGGAACGGCCCGGCCGCGTCGAACCGCGGAGCCGCGACGGCGGTACGATCGACGATCCGCCGACCGGCCGCAATCCGCGCCCCCGCGTCGGCCGGGACCAGGACGGGGAGCGCCAGCGCCGCGACGGCGCACATCGATCGCTTCACGATGTTCAGCCCCCTTCCCATCATGCGGCCCCTGATGTCCGGACCGCCGCCGGCATCGCCACATCCTTCGGAACGCTCTCCGGGTAGAGGAGGCAGCGGGTGAGATGGTTCGCGCCGTCGTCGCCGAGCACCGGGTGGATCGTCCTGCACTCCGGCATCGCCTTCGGGCAGCGGGGGTGGAAGTGGCAGCCCGAGGGGAGATTCGCCGGGCTCGGCACATCCCCCGTCAGAATGATCCGCTGCTGCTGGTGGCGCGGATCGGGAAGGGGGACCGCCGAGAGAAGCGCCTGCGTGTACGGATGCTTCGGGTTGGCGTAGAGCTCCTTCGCCGGCGCCGTCTCCACGATCTCCCCCAGGTACATCACCGCGACTCTGTCGGAGATATGCTTCACCACCGAGAGGTCGTGGGCGATGAAGAGGTAGGTGAGATTGAAATTCTTCTGAAGATCCTCCAGCAGGTTGATCACCTGCGACTGGATCGAGACGTCGAGCGCCGAGACCGGTTCGTCGCAGACGATGAACTTCGGCTCCACCGAGAGGGCGCGGGCGATGCCGATACGCTGGCGCTGGCCGCCGGAGAACTCATGGGGATAGCGGCGCGCATACTCCGGGCGCAGCCCGACCACCTCCAGAAGCTCCTCCACCCGCGACTGAACCTCCCCGGCCGATTTCCGGAGCCCGTGAAACTTGATGATCTCGCTCAGCATCCCGCCGATCGTGATACGGGGGTTGAGCGAGGAGTAAGGGTCCTGAAAGATGATCTGCATCTCCCGGCGCAGATGGCGCATCTCGCTCGTCGGGAGCTTGGTGATCTCCCGTCCCTCGAACTTGACCGACCCCTCGGTCGGCTCGATCAGCCGCAGGATCGATCGACCCACGGTCGTCTTGCCGCAGCCCGACTCGCCGACCAGCCCCAGGGTCTCCCCCTTTCTGATGGTCAGCGTGACGTCGTTGACCGCCTTGACGTGTCCCACCACCTTCGAGAGCAGCCCCTGCTTGATGGGGAAATATTTCTTGAGATGCGAGATCTCCAGCAGATGTTCCTGGGTCATGCGTGAATCGGCATAGGAATGAATGTTGTCCGGCGCGGGGACGGATCAGAGCTCCCCTTCGGGGGGGCGGCACGCCGCAAGGACCAGCGCGGCCAGGGCCGCCGTCTCCGCCCGGAGCCGGACGGCGCCGAGCGAGACGACCGAGAGAGATGCGGATCGGGCCGCGGCGATCTCCTCGTCGGTGAATCCCCCTTCCGGACCGATCAGCAGCGCGATCCGGGAGCCCCCTTCCGTCGCGGCTCTCCCCGCCAGCGTGTCGGCGGCGGGAGCGCTCTCGTGACAGATGTAGCCCCGATCGACCTGGAGCGACGCGAGCGCGGCGGCGAACGGGCGGGCCTCATGGATGACCGGCAGCCGCGACCGGCGCGACTGTTTCAGCGCCGAGACGGCGATCCGTTCCGCCCGGTCGTGATGGATATGCCCTTCCGATCGCCTGGTGTTCAGAGGAAGAATCTCCCCGACCCCGAGCTCCACGGCCTTCTCCACCAGCCACTCGAACCGACCCCGGTCGGCGAGTACTCCGATCGCGAGGACAATATACGGTCGAGCTTCAACCTCGTCCAACACCGACGCGGTGATGCGGGCCGTCGCGCCGCGATTATCGATCCTCTCCATGACCCCCTCGGCGCGCGATCCCCGGCCGTCGAGGAGCAGGACCGGGTCTCCGGGGCGGAGCCGGAGGGCGCGGACGTGACGGGTTTCGTCGTCGCCGAGGCGGACGATCGCTCCCGGTTCGGCCGGCTCGGTGTGATAGAGTGCGGGAATGTCTCGCTGACGGGTGTTCAATGTCGATGTCTGATGGCGGGTCGATGGATTAGAGGCCGGCGAACCGTTCCGCGGCCGCGGGGCCGAGCGTGGGGTGGGCGGCGATCAGATTCCGGATCTCGGCGCTCGTCCGTTCGATCTGCCGGTCCAGAGCGGCGATCATCTCCTCATGGATCGTCCGTGCTTCCGGAATATCCAGGTATCTGCGGCGGAGCGTCGCCAGCATCTGATGGTTCGCCCGCTTATGGGTGGAGAAGAGATCGCCGACGGAGATCAGGGTCCGCACCTGCTCCACGATCAGGTCGTTCGGCGCCCAGGAGGCAAGTCTGTCGTGAAACCGCCAGGCGTATTCGGCGACCCGGGCGGAGAGGGCGCCGTCGCTCCCCTCCCGAGGGTCGATGTTCCGCGTGACCTCCCCGTGCGACTCCACCGTCACGCTCCATCCCCGGTTGTCGAGTCTGTAGCAGAGGTGCTCGGCGTGGGCTCCGCCGCCGGCGATGCAGACGATCGAAAGGGGGGCGATGACGTCATGTTCATCCAGCCATCCCTCCAGCTTTCTGAACCCCTCGGCCGAGTTCTCCAGGTGCGCGGTCGTGGGGAGCAGCTCCTCCAGCGCTCGCGGTCCGGAACGGTAGAGGGAAGCAGTGAACGACTCCGCCGAGCATGCGATGCCGACGAAGAAGGAGGGAGGGGGCGTTCGGCGGTCCGGACCGACCGCGCTCCTGCGACCCTCCTGCGGAAGGTGGAGTACTGTAACCATGATCGATCGTCTCCTCGCAGTGTACCGTCTGCTGCGATCTTGGTTGAGAATCGCGGAAGGTGCGGATATCGGCGGATGTCCGATCCTCGCGTTCCCCTGCCTGCTCCTCCAGGGGATACGGGATCGAATATCTGCAAAGATTGCTCACGGAAGCTCATAATCCAAGATATCCGTGACCGACTCTCTCCGATCCTTCGGGCCGCTCCGGCGGGCATCTCCGGGCGGCCCGGGAATTGACGGCCGGGGCCCTCTGCTATTGGAAGAACGGAGGAGGGATCGATCTGGAGAGATCGTAGATTTCAGGCTGAAATCTACGATTCCGATGTTGCCGCGACATATTGTTGGAGGAACTAACAAAATGTGGTGCTGGGGTGTTAGATGGGTGTTCCGCTTCGGTCGATCCATGTAATATCTTACCTCTGATTCCACGCGCCTGCCGGACCCGATCCGGCGCCGCCGACGGAGGTGTTCGCGAAGGTTTCGGGGGTGCCGTGTTCGGGAGATATCCCGGAGCCCCGAAACCGACGCGACCGGGCCGCGGACGCTTCACATGCTGTCTTTCACGCGATCGGTGTAATTGTGACGATATCGGACGTGTTTATACGGCGGTCATCCCAGAAGAAGCTCAGCGACGACGAGTTGATGAGCAAGGTCCGCGCTGGAGATGACGCCGCGTTCCGAATCCTCTATGATCGCTACAAGTCGCATGTGTTCATGTACTGCCTCCGCACCCTGAACGATCGCGACGCAGCCAAGGATGTCCTGCAGGAAGTATTCATCCGGATACATACCCAGCGGGAGCGCTACACGACCGGAACGAATTTCGGCGGGTGGGTTCATACCATTGCACGCAACCTCTGCTACAACGCGCGCCGCAGCCGGAAGGAGCAGACGACGTTCGATGAGAACCAGGGCTATGCCGGATCCTCCAGCCAGCAGAACTCGGATGTCGCGCTCCGCGACAGACTGGCAGAGGCGATCGCGGGGCTTCCGGAGATCTACCGCGAGGCGCTCGTCCTGCGGGAGTACGAGGATCAGTCGTATCAGCAGATAGCGGATATCACCGGCGCGACGATGTCGACGGTGAAGTTCAGAATATTCAAAGGGCGGGAGATGCTCCGCGAGCGGCTTGCCAAAAGTCTGGACGATCTCGGTGACTATGGCAATTCATATACCCAGTAACACGGTGCGATGAACACGAACGAGATTCAGGAACTGTTCGACGGCGATCTCGGCGACGAGCGGATGGCGGAGGTCCTTCACGTCCTCTCGGTCAGCCCCGAGAAGCGCGCCGCCTTCCGTCAGCACATGGCGCTCCGGAACGTCATCGAACAGGACCGTCTGGAGAACGGCCTCAAGTCGGACGAGGACGCCCTCATCTGGGGGGCGATCATCGGAGGCGGAGGGGGGGTGATCTCCTCGGGCTCCTCCAGCGTCTGGGGGAGCTGGCTCATGCGGGGAACGGCCGCGATCGCCATCGGCGTCGTCGGGTATATCCTCGGTTCCACCTCCTGGACCGATGTCACGGTCGACGATTCGAACGGCAGCGCCGTCGTCGACAACAGCCGGGTCCGGAACTCCGGAGCGGGCCCCGCGACCGTCGCGCCGGTTCAGTCGGCGCCGTCCGCCCCGACCGTGGTCTACCGCGACAGGATCGTCAGGGTCGAGGTGCCGGTACAGAGCGCGGTTCCGACCGGCGACGCCCGCCCGCTCGACGGCTCGACGGAACTCCTTGCCGCCGACGGCGGAAATCGGAACGGCGACGGTACGACAACGGATGAAACTATCGGCTCGGCCTCCGGTTCGTCGCAGTCGCTCGGCTCGGCCTCGCGCGACGGGTCGGGAAGCGGTTCCCCGACGACGGCAACGGAGGAAGGGACCGACCTGAATATTTCAAGCTCCTCGGCTCCGCAGCATGTGGCGATCGGCGCCGATCGACAGATGCCGCTGAAGAGCGACACGGCGGCAAGCCACGGAAGCCGCGACAACGGAGAGGATCTTGCCTCGCGTCGCCGGTCCCTGGTGATGCATAACGGTCTGGAGCTGGTCTACAGCGAACGGGTGGGACGGCTGATGCCGACTCCCCCCTCCATGCGTGAGTCCGACCCCGATTTCTCCAACAGAAGCGTCGGGGCTCTCTTCCGGTTCGGCGACGGCTCGTGGGGTGTGGGAACGCGTTTCGTCTACGGGACGCTCGCCACGGTCCAGCTCGTCAACACCGGCACGAACTTCGCCGAGGGGAACGACTGGGGACCGACTCTGAAGGCCGAGAAGAAGTTCTGGGTGGAAGTGGTCGGCAACTACAGGCTTCCGCTGGCCGATGATCTCGCCCTCAGCTTCGAAGCCTCCGCCGGCGCCGCCACCAACAGCCTCATGTTCGGCGTCGATGCCGGGGTCCTCTGGAACATCACCGAGCGGATCGGGGTGCAGGGAGGGATCGGCCTGGGAGGATACAGCTACGACCTCCGCGCCGAGAGAAAGCGTCTGATGGAGCAGAGCCGCAACGACGGCATCAGCTCCGATGCGAGCGATGTCTACGAGGGGACGATACTGCAGGGGCGGTACGGTCTCTACTACAGGTTCTGATCCGATCCCGCGCCGGAAGGCGGGGATCTTCTCAACGGGAATTCTACGATACACGATCTATAAACATCTTACTGCGATGAACAGAGCCGAGAAACGGTTCGCCGGAAAGCCCGGTCCGATGCGCTTCGCGATCCTTGCCCTGCTGGCGGTCCTGACCCTTGCCGGGTGCGGGACCACCGAGCCGGGTGCGCCGGCCGATGTCTCCGCCTACGCATGGCCGACGACGCCGAACGCCTCGATGAAGTACAAGCGCGTGGTCTACAGCTTCAACGGGGACAGCACGGAGTCGGAGTCGAGCTACATCGTCAACACCTCCAGCTTCGGCGGGCGGACGATGTACAGGCTCTACGATACGGTCAGGTCCTCCTCGACCTCGTATCTCTTCCTTCCCACCAGGGATACGCTCTACGTGGAGTTCGATCCTTCGGGCTCGCGCTACGCGCTGGTCGGTCCGCTGGTCCGGAACCATACCTGGTCGGCCGCCTACTTCGACAACGAGGAGACGGTGCCGAAGGTGAAGGCGACGGTGCTGGAGCACTACGCGGTCAAGCGGGTGGAAGGGGTGACCTACGAGGATGTGGTCGCCGTGGAGTACAAGTCGCTCGACCCGGAGGAGCCGAACAAATGGATCAGGCTCTATGCGAAGGGGATCGGAGAGGTCCAGACGATCACGCTGACCTACCCGAAGAAGAGCTCCGGCGGCACGGTGACGGGTGATGCCCTGCTGAGCGAACGGACGATTCTTGTACGAACCGACGCCGCGAACTACTGAGAACTACGATCATATCTACTTCCGATACTGCGATGAACAGAATCCGTACAATGGTCTCCCGCCTGATGCTCCTTTTCCTTGTCGCATTCCCGTGCGCAAGGCTCTCGGCGCAGGAGGGGGAATCCCAGGGGTTGTTCCAGGGGGTGATGGGAACCGAGTACTTCCTTGCCTTCCCACAGAACGGCGACGAACAGCGTCAGCCGAACCTGAGATTCCTGGGCGTGGTCATTACATCGCAGATGCCGACGGCCGGCACGATCGAATACCCGGTGGGGAAGAACGACTGGGAGACCAGGAGCTTCTCCACGACCCCGGGCCAGGCGACGGTGATCGAACTCCCCGGCACGCTCGAGCAGCCGAGAAGCGAGGAGATCGGGCGGGGTGGCGTGCATATCGTGTCACGAGATCCCGTTGCCGTCTTCGCGCTCAACTCGCGCTATCTCTCCGGCGGCGGATACGCGGCTCTTCCGGTCAACTTCTGGCGGAACAAGTATCTCCCCCTCGCGTTCCCCCATGCCGACGGCGACCGCAACAGCACGGTGACGATCGTATCGGCCTACGATAACACGCTCGTCGAGATCACCCCCAGCTCACGCCTCTATACCAAGGCGGCGGGGGAGAAGATCACCCTCTCGCTGAAGCGGGGGGAGACCTACATGTTCCAGGCGTTCAAGGACCCCACGAAGGAATATTCGGCCGACCTGAGCGGATCGGAGATCGTCTCGCTGAACCATCCGATCGGCGTCATCAGCGGACATGTCCGGACGCCGATCACCTACGATGGAACCTATTCGATCGTGGAGGATTACGCATCGCATCATGCAGCGATGATTCTTCCCGACGAGCTCTGGGGCTCCGATTTCTACAGCGTCCCGAGCCGTCCCGAAGGGGATCGTTTCCGGGTGATCAGCAGCGGCTACAACACCACGATCACGATCGACTTCTACAAGCCCGACGGCGGGTTCGACAGGAGCGAGAGCGTGACCCTGAACAGGGGAGAGGTGTTCGACACGAAGGAGCGGAACCTGCGGGTCGACGGCCCGGTGCACTGGAGCGCCACCCGCCCGGTGATGGTGATGCAGTACAGGACCGGCCGCCGCTACACGAGCACTCCCGACCCGAAGGCGGGAAGCCCCGGCGCGTTCGCGCTGACCCCGTCCGATATGTACTCGCAGCGGACGATGGCGGCATCCCCCGTCGCGATCCGCGGGAACAACTTCTCGCAGTCCCTTTCGCTGGTGGTCAAAAGCTCGAACGGCGATGATCCGTTCGACGGCGTCAGCTTCGACGGCACGCCGCTCCGCACGGCGTTTCCCGGTCTGAGCGTCCGTCGTATCGGCTCCACGCCGTACTACTATGCGGTCGATATCTCGATCCCCTCCGGCGGTCATGTTCTGACCACGGAGAACGGCCACGCGCTTGCCGGCGCCCTCTACGGCGGCACCTCCGGCGGCGACGGCTACGCCTGGACGCTCCCCTACTGGATGCCCCAGGTCAGCGCCGACGTCAGGGCTCCTTATCTGAAGGAGGAGCCGAGCGGTACCTCCGGCAAGGGAGTCGTCGCGATCGATGTCAGCGACAGGACCGACGTCTATTTCAGCGGCGTCAAGGAGGTGCGGGTGATCGACAGTCCGGGATGGGAACGGGTCAGCTACAACGGCGCCATCACGATCGACGACGACGCCTCGGCGACCTTCCGCGCGGTAAGCGATCCGAGCGGCGTCCTGAAGGTGGAGCTCTGCGACAACGCGGGGAACTGCCGGGTCGTGGAGTTCCCGAGCGTCTGTTTCCGCACCGCCCTGGCCGACAGGAACGCCGTTTCGATCGTGACGACGCAGGGACGCGCCAAGAGCGACTCGGTGATCCTTCTCTCCAACATCTGCCTCGACAAGGCGAACATCAAGTCGATGGAGCTGGAGAACAAGAATGACTTCCCCTTCCTCTCCGTGAGGATGGGGGACGGCGGAAATGTCCCCTTCTCCCTTGAAGGGGGAGCGCAGAAGTCGATTGTTCTTACCGTGAGCGAGAGCGCTCCGCGGAACGATCCGAACAACCTCTACCGCACCCGTCTGCGGATCGTCGCCGATGATTCCTCCATCGTGATCCCGGTCGAGGTCCTCGTCAACGGCCCGACCTCGGTGGAGGATGAAGCGGTCGCCGGAGCGTTCGCCGCCTCGGTCTACCCGAACCCGTTCGTCGTCTCCACATCGATCGGCTTCGGTCGTCCGCTGGGCCGCTCGGCCTCGGTGACGATCGCCGATCCTGCGGGAACAGTCGTGCGGAGTTATCACGGAAGCGAGCTGGCCGGACGGACGAAGATCGAGTGGGACGGATCGGCCGGCGACGGAGGAGCGCTCCCGTCGGGGCTCTATCTGATTACGATATCCGACGGCGCGGACCGCCTCTTCCGCGGCGTGACGCTGGTACGATAGATCGTACAGCGATCCGGGCCTCCGACTTCGATCGCTCGGCTTGCGATGCATGCCGCAAAAAGCCCGGAATCTCGATTTTCTTTCAGTGAAATGCGAAACAAAATGCCCACATGTGGGTTATATCTACAGTGTGATTGAGGACCGGCCAGGTAAGAGAAGCGCGACGCAAGTCGGGCCAGGGTAGATGGAACAGAAGAGACAACGGCCGGTGTGACGAGGCAGGAAGAGAGAGAGAAACCGACAGAGAATCGCAGAGAGAGTTACCCGAGTTTTCTCATCACCCCGAGAGCAGAGAGCGGTCCTAACGCCCCAATGGACCGCTCTCTCTTTTTTTTCTGCCCTTTTTTTTACCACCGCACTCCGATCTATCGTCTCCCGTTCCCTTCCCCCCTGTGAACTCTCCGGAACCCGTCGTGTTGCGGACGGTGTTCCCTTGAAGAGAGAAAAGATACGGTCCCGCAATGACGCGGCGGCCCCTCCAGATTCAGGGAACGGACGATGGCAATTTCCCTCAGGCCCGATCATCTGAAGCGATACAGAGATATCGCTCGGCTCTTTCTGAAATACGGTCGCGGCGATCTTGTCGCTGCCGCCGGTCTGGAGTCTGTTCTGACCGACGACGATCGGGACGGGGCGGCCCCGGTCGATCCGAAGGGGGAGGAGCTGGCGAAGGATCTTGAAACGATGGGACCGATCTACGTCAAGTTCGGTCAGCTCCTCTCCACGCGCGCCGATTTCCTTCCCCCCGCCTACACACGGGCGCTGACCCGGCTGCAGGACGATGTGGAGCCCTTCTCCTACGAGGAGGTCGAGCGGATCGTCGCCGACGAGCTCGGCGTGCGGATGTCGAAGGGGTTCCGGGAGTTCGATCCGATTCCGATCGCCACCGCGTCGCTCGGGCAGGTCCATCGTGCCGTGCTGCGCGACGGGCGCGACGTCGCCGTGAAGGTGCAGCGCCCCGGCATCCGCGGGACGGTCGTCGACGACCTGGAGGTGCTGGCCGAGGTCGCGACCTTCCTGGACGACCACACGACGGTCGGCGACCGGCTACATTTCGGCGAGATGCTGGAGGAGTTCAGGAAGAATCTTGTGCGTGAACTCGACTACAGGCAGGAGGCGCGCAACATGGAGAAACTGTCGGAGGATCTGCGCGACTTCCCTCTGATCGTGGTCCCCCTGCCGATCCACGACTACTGCACCGACCGGGTGCTGACGATGGACTACATCCGGGGGCGGAAGATCACCGGGCTGGGCCCGCTGGCGCAGCTCGAGATCGAATCGTTCGCTCTTGCCGAGGAGCTCTTCAAGGCATATCTGCATCAGATACTCGTGACCGGGTTCTTCCATGCCGATCCCCACCCCGGCAACGTCTTCCTGACCGACGACAAGCGGATAGCGCTGCTCGATCTCGGGATGGTCGGGAGAATCTCCCCCTCGATGCAGGAGCATCTGCTGAAGCTGCTCCTGGCCGTGGCGGAGGGACGAAGTGACGAGGCGGCGAATATCGCGATCAAGATCGGGAGCAGGCGGGAGGATTTCGACGAGCAGGCGTTCCGCCGCCGCGTTGCCGATCTGGTGCTCCAGCAGCAGGATGCGGTCGTCGGCGACATGAGGATCGGCGCGCTGGTGATGGAGGTGACGAACGTCTCGGCCGAGAACGGCATCAGAACCCCCGTCGAGTTCACCATGCTCGGCAAGACGCTGCTGAACCTGGACGAGGTTGCCCGCGCGATCGACTCCGATTTCGACCCGAACGAGTCGATCAGGCGGAACGGCGCGGAGCTCACCCGGCTGCGGGTCAGGAAGGCCGCCTCCCCCGGCAACGTCTTCAGCACGGTGATGGAGATGAAGGAGTTCGTGGAGAATCTGCCGGTCAGGGTCAACAGGATTCTCGACGCGGCGGCGAACAACGACCTCCGTTTCACCGTCGACGCGATCGACGAGGCGACCCTTATCAGCGGCTTCGAGAAGGTCGCCAACAGGATCTCCGTCGGTCTGATCGTGGCCGCCCTGATCGTCGGCGCCGCGCTCCTGATGCAGGTTCCCACGACCTTCACGATCTTCGGCTACCCCGGATTCGCCATGCTCTGCTTCCTTGCCGCTGCCGGGATCGGGTTCTGGCTGGTGCTCGGCATCCTCATCAACGACAGGCGCAGCCGCGAGAAATCGCGCCGGTAACGTTTCACTTCCCTGATCTCCCCTCCGTAACATTTTGCTCTCACGCCGATCTATTATCCTGCAATCGGCGATCACCCGATCCCCATCTCACCGCTTTGGGGAGAATAATCCGATCCATCATTATCGTGTTATGAGAAATTTCCGCTACACCATGCTGGTGCCGGTTCTGGCACTGCTGTTTCCGATCATTGCTTCGGCTCAGGGAATCGAGAGCAACCCCCGGCTGCCGGGGACGGCGCTTTTCGTGGAAAACCGGGGACAGTGGGAGTCGACGGCCCGCTACCTCTTCCGCGCTCCGAACCTCGATCTCTGGATCACCGATCGAGGCATGGTCTATGATATTCGAGGGGAGAAGGGGGATTCCGGGCAGGCCGTCGCCCTCAGTTTCACCGGCGCCGACGGGGTTCGACCGACCGGTATCGGTCGGACGGAAGGGACGTTCAGCTACTTCCGCGGCTCCGATCCGCGGCGATGGGTGGCAGGGGCCCCGGGATACGAGCGCCTGAAGTTCAGGGAGATCTACGACGGGGTCGACGTTCTGTTCTACGTCGAGGATGGAAACCCGCGCTACGATATCGTCGTCCGGCCGGGAGCCGATCCGGGCGCCGTGACGATGCGGGTCGACGGCGCCGACCGTGTGACGGAGGAGGGGGGAGGGACGCTGAAGATCGTCACGCGACATGGGAATATATCGCATGCCGGGCTGTTCGCCTATCAGGAGTCCGATAGCGGCAGGGAACCGGTCTTCTGCCGGTTCCAGGTCGACGCTCACGGGGAAGTGGGGTTCGTTGTGGGGGAGTACGACCGGAGTCGCGCGCTCATCGTCGATCCCCTGATCTTCTCGGCGGTCGTTTCGGGAGACTCCTACGTCAGCGGAATCGCCGTGGGACCCGATAACTCCTCCTACGTCACCGGTATGACGTACAGCGCCGTCTTCCCTCTCGCGCCCGGCGCGTACAAGTACGACACGGTGCTCGACGGGTATTCGGATGCCTTTGTCGCCAGGCTGAAGACCGACGGTTCCGGGCTCGTCTACGCTACCTACCTCGGCGGCACCAAGCAGGACTGGGGCTACGGGATCGCCGTCGATGCGGAGGGAAACGCATATATCTCGGGCTCGGCCGAGTCCGACGATTACCCGGTCACCGGCGGCGCATTCAGCGTCATGTCGAAAGCGGGATCACAGGATGCCTTCGTCACCAAGCTGAACCCGACCGGGACGGAGCTGATCTACTCCACCTACCTCGGCGGTTCCCAGACCGAGTGGGGGGGAGGGATCGCCATCGACAAGGCTGGGAACGCATACGTTGCCGGATCATCGTGGTCCGAGGATTTCCCCACCACCCCCGGCGCGTTCGATGAAGCGCTCAACGGGGAAGGGGACGCGTTCGTCGTGAAGCTGAACGCCGCCGGCAGCCGCCTTCTCTATTCGACGCTGATCGGCGGCAGCGGCGACGACGGCGCGAACGCTATCGCCCTCGACGGTCAGGGAAGGGCTCATATTACCGGCGGGACCAGCCCGAAGGAAGGGCTCGCATTCCCGACCACGAACGGGGCGTTCGACGTCACCCCCAACGGGGATCAGGACGCCTTCGTGACGGTGGTGGACCCCTCCGGGAAAGGGCTGACCTTCTCCACCCTTCTTGGAGGGGCCGGCCGCGACGCAGGAGCCGGAATAGCCGTCGATTCGTCGGGCAACACCTATGTGACCGGCCTGGCGCTCTCCACCGATTTCCCGACGACTCCCGGCGCGTACGACGAGAACACCAACGGCCAGTATGACTGCTTCGTCGCAAAACTGGGAGCTGACGGCTCGAAACTGGACTACTCGACGCTGATCGGGGGAGCGCGGGATGATTACGGCTCCGCCATTGCCGTTGATCCGTTCGGCAACGCCTACATCGCGGGAGTTACCTACTCCGCGGGGTTTCCTCTCACCTCCGACGCGCTCGGCGGCGCCCAGTCCGACAGCACCGCTGCGATCATTTTCAAACTCGATCCCACGGGGAAGAATCTTCGCCACTCCACCCGCTATGGCGGCAAGTCCCCCGATGCGGGATCGGCTCTCGCGCTCGACGGAAACGGGGCACTCTATGTCGGCGGGTCCACCCAGTCCACCGATTTCCCGACTACCCCCGGCGCGTTCAAGGGATCGACGGTGGGGGGCTCCTTCGTCCTCAAGATGAATCTCCCCGGCTCTTCCGCCGTCCTGCTGGAGTATCCCCTCGGCAGGGAGGATTTCTGCGTGGGAACGACACAGGAGGTCAGGTGGCGGAGCCTGGGCGTGGGGTGGGTGAAGATCGAGCTTTCGAGCGATGGAGGGAGGAGTTATCCCACGGTGCTCGTCGAGAGCACTCCCGCGGGTTCCGGAACGTGGTCGTGGGTGATCCCGAACGATCTTCCCCCTCTCTCGACATATCGTATAAGGATCAGCGACGTCAAGGGGGGGGATGTGGTCGACGAGAGCCTGCAGAACTTCACGATCCAGACGCTTCCGACCATCGTATCGCAATCCCCCGGCGTCAATACGTTCTGCGTGGGGGAGCAGCTGGTGCTGACCGCGAGCACGGTCGGACCGGGACATTCCTACGTCTGGCGACGGAACGGCGTGCGGCTGACGGGGCAGAACGATTCGGTGCTCCGGATATCCACGGCCCGCCTCTCCGATTCCGGACGGTACGATGCGATCGTGAGCGGCATGTGCGGAGCGGCCGACACCTCGGCGCCGATGCGGGTCGTGATGGTCCCCACGACGACGGCGGCGCTCGACCGGACCTCGCTGGGGGTCTGCGCCGGCGGCACGATCAGGGTGAGGGCAGTGGGCGCTGGAGGAAATCCGACATACGTCTGGCGGCATGGCGGCGTCATCGTTCCGGGAGCCGTGACTGCCCTCCTGGAGCTTCCGGCCCGCGACGCCTCCGACACAGGGGACTACGATGTGATCGTCACGGGACTCTGCGGTCCCCCCGACACGAGCGCCGCCGTTCATGTGCGCCTGATGAAGGAACCGGCGATCGTAAGCGGGCTGCCGGCCCGGCAGATCGCGCGTCCGGGATCGAAGGTCGTCTTCACGATCTCCGTGACCGGGGATTCGCTCACGTTCCGGTGGATGAGGAACGGGAAGGATATACCGGGAGCGGTCAGGAATACTCTGGAATTCGATCGCGTCGCGATAGAGGACTCCGGGGACTATGTCGTCGTCGTCAAGGGGCCCTGCGGGATCGTGACCAGCGACATATCGCGTCTGGACGTCGAGGGGGAAGTCGTGCCGACGGCTGTGCCGGAGGGCCGGGAGCGGGCGATCGCCGGAAGCGGGCGGGCCGTCTCGATCCCGCACCCGGCGCGTGGAACGACGCGGATCCCGGTGGAACTGCCGGCAGGAATGATCCCCGGAGCGGAGACGAGGCTTCATCTGTTCGATACGGAGGGGAGGCTCGCAGCGGATCTGTCGGAAAGCTTCTCCCGGCATGACTATCGCGAAGCGCTGCTGGAAGCGGATGCTCTTCCGTCGGGCGTCTACACCTGCCGGCTCCGGCTTCACGGGGTGGAGATCCCGCTTGGGGCGATCGTGGTGGTGCGATAGCGAGGGGGCGGCCGGCGTGGGGAATGTGAACCTGCGGTCGGGGATCGGATTCTGCCGGTGGTCTTTCGGGAGTCGTCGGCAGAGGGTAACTTCCTGCCGTCTGCTTCTCCCGTTCTCTGCTGCGCGGTCGCCGATTCCCGGTTCCGCATCGTCCATTATTCCGATGCTCCTTCGGCACAGGAGATCATAATCCGATGTATCGTCATCTCATGAGAATTCTTCGCAACGCGTTATTTCTATCGCTGTTTGTCCTGCTTCTTCCGGTCGTCGTCGCTGCCCAGCAGAAGATGCGGAAGTTCATGGAACACCATCTCCCGACGACAGGGCTCTACATGGAGAACAGAGGACAGTGGGACGAGGGGGCTCGTTACCTCTTCCGTGCTCCATCTCTCGATCTCTGGATAACGGATCGCGGCATGATCTACGACGTTCAAGGGAGGGAGGAAGGGAAGGGACAGGTCGTCGCTCTGACGTTCGTCGGCGGAAACAGGGCCAATCCGCAGGGATCGGGTTCCGTCAAAACGTCATTCAGCTATTTCCATGGGGCCGATCCCAGGGGCTGGGTATCCGGGGCGCCGGGGTATTCGTCGGTCCGGATGGAGATCTACCACGGGATCGATGCGTATTTCTATGCCGAAAACGGCCTGCCGCGATATGACCTTGTTGTTGCTCCGGGAACCGATCCGAGGAAGGTGACGATGCGCGTCGAGGGAGCGGAACGGGTTGTTCAGGAGAGCGATGGAACGCTGAAGATCATTACTCCCCACGGAGATATATCTCATGCCGGTCTCGTCGCCTATCAGCTGAACGGATGCATCATGGAAACGGTTCTCTGCCGGTTCGAGGTTCGTGACAACGGCACCGTGGGACTCGACATCGGCGAGTACGACCGTAGCCGGCTGCTCATCGTCGATCCCCTCATCTTTTCAACCGTCATCTCCGGAGACTCGCGCGCCGAAGGGCTCGCCGTGGGACCGGACAACGCCTCCTACATCACCGGAGTCACCTCCAACGCGACCTTCCCGACCACGGTCGGCGCGTACGACAGGGGGTTGAACGGATCGAGCGACGTGATGGTGGCGAAGCTGAAGGCGGACGGCTCCGGGCTTGTCTATGCCACCTACATCGGCGGCGCCCAGAACGAGGAGGGGAACGCCATCGCCGTCGACGCGCAGGGGAACGCCTACATCACCGGGGAGACATTCTCCACCGACTACCCCACCACGAACGGCGCCTACGATCTCACGGCCGGATCGCAGGAAGCGTTCGTCACCAAGCTGAACCCGACCGGGACGGCGCTGGTCTACTCCACCTTCATCGGCGGTTCAAATTCGGAGAATGGAGAGGGGATCGCCGTCGACCGGGCCGGGAACGTCTATGTCGCCGGGTCGACGTCATCCGATAATTTCCCCACCACGGTCGGCGCGTACGACAGAACGTTCAACGGGATCGCCGACGCGTTCGTGGTGAAGCTGAACCCCGCCGGCAGCGCCGCTCTCTACTCGACCGTGATCGGCGGCGACGGCTTCGACAACGCCTACGGACTCGTCGTCGACGGCCAGGGGAACGCCTACATCACCGGGCAGACCTTCGAGACGACCGGCCCCAAATTCCCCGTCACGCAGGGAGCCGTCGATATGACTCATAACGGCAGGACCGACGCCTTCGTGACGATATTCGACGCCGCCGGAAAAAATCTGATCTCCTCCACGCTCCTTGGCGGAGCCGAGTCCGATGCCGGAAACGCCATCGCCCTCGATTCCTCCCGCAATATCTACGTGACCGGTTCGACCGGGTCCCCTTCGTTCCCGACGACCTCCGGCGCATACGATATGGTGCATAACGGCGACGACGATTTCTTCGTGACCAGGCTCGGACCCAACGGGGCTTCACTGGAATATTCGACGTTCGTGGGAGGATCGCGATACGATTACGGTACGGGGATCGCCGTCGATCCGTTCGGCAACGCCTGCGTCACGGGGCATGCCCTCTCCTGGTCGTTCCCCACCACCCCCGACGCCCTCGACAGAACCTCGTCCGATTCCGGTGACGTCGTCCTCCTCAAACTGGATCGCAACGGGGAGAAACTTCTCTACTCCACTCTCTACGGCGGCAAGTTTCACGACATCGGAACCGGAATTGCGCTGGATGGAAACGGAGGTCTCTACGTCGGCGGGTACACCTACTCCACCGATTTCCCGACCACTCCCGGCGCCTTCGACGAATCGAAGAACGCGGCCTACGATCCCTTCGTCCTCAAGATCGATCTCCCCAGTCCCCCCTCCATCGTGCTCGAGTATCCGCTCGGCGGGGAGGGGCTCTGTGCCGGGACCACGCAGACCATCAGGTGGCGGAGCACAAGTGTCGCCTCCGTGAAGATCGAGCTCTCCAGCGACGCCGGAGCGACCTACCCCACGGTGCTGGTCGCAAATACTCCCGGGGCCGCGGGGGCATGGGCGTGGGCGATCCCGAAAAATCTCCCGATGCTTTATACATATCGTATCAGGATTAGTGACGCGAGCGGCGGCGGGGTGATCGACGAGAGCAATCAGAGCTTCATGATAGAGACAGCTCCGACCATAATATCGCAATCCGATGGCATCAACACGATCTGCCTCGGCGATCCGTTGGTGCTGAACGCGAGCGCGACCGGCTCGGGACGTTTCTATGTCTGGCGTCGGAACGGCCTGCGGCTGCAGGGACAAACCGACTCGGTGCTCCGGATACTCTCGACGACCCGGGCCGATTCGGGGGTATACGATGCGATCGTGAGCGGACCGTGCGCCCCGGCCGACACCTCCGCCCCGATGCGGGTAGTGATCGTACCGGAGACGGCGGTCACGCTGGCCCCCCCCTCGCTCGGGGTCTGCCTCGGCGACACGATCAGGCTTCAGGCCCAAAGCAGCGGAGGAAACCTGACCTACGTCTGGCGGCATGACGGCGCGGTTCTTCCCGGAGCCACGGCCGCGACGCTCGAGCTTCCGGCCGGTGACGCCTCCGATGCGGGAGCCTACGATGTGATTGCCGTCGGACTGTGCGGCCCCCCCGATACGAGTGCGGTTGCCGAGGTGCGTGTGATGCGCGAGCCGGCGATCGCGGGACCGCTGGCCTGGCGGGTGGTGGGGCCGGGAACGAAGGTCTGGTTCGTCTTCCCCGTAACCGGAGATTCCCTGACGTATCAGTGGCGGAAGAACGGGAACGACATACCGGGGGCGGTTGCGGCGTCGATGGTGATCGATTCGGTCACGGTCCTCGATTCCGGCTTCTACAGTCTGGTCGTGACGAACCCCTGCGGGGTCGTGATCAGCGACCCGTCGCGCCTGGACGTCGACGAGGAGCTGGAGCCGTCGGCGGTTCCCGACGATCGGGCGCGCGCCTCTCTCGGGGTCGGGCGGGCGTTCTCGATCCCGCACCCGGCGCGCGGAACGACCCGGATCTCGGTGAAGCTTCCGGCGGGAGTGCTCGCCGGAGCGGGCACGGCGCTTCATCTGTTCGACACGGAAGGAAGGCTCGCCGCCGATCTGACGGAAAGTTTCTCCCGGCATGAATATCGTGAAGCAATATTGGATGCCGATGCTCTTCCGTCGGGCGTCTACACCTGCCGTCTCCAGCTTCGCGGGGTGGAGATCCCGCTTGGGGCGATCGTGGTGGTGCGATGAGGAGGGGGCGGTCGGCGTGAATATTTCGGCCTGTTTCACGCCGGCCCTCTTGGCCGATAATTCGTATTTTCGGCCCGCTGAATCGGCGTAACGGCTTCCATCGAGGCCCCGGCGCCGATCCCATGTCATCCATTCCCTGAAAACCCGCGATGCCAGAACATATCATCGTCACGAAGCACGACGGCTACATTGCCACAGTTCAACTGAACCGTCCGAAGGTGCTCAACGCGCTCAACCTGGGGCTCATGATCGAGCTGGTGGAGGCGCTGGAGGTGCTTGACGGCGACCCCGACGTCCGCTGCATCGTTCTGCACGGGGACGAGCGGGCGTTCGCCGCCGGCGCCGACATCACCGAAATGGCGGAGGCAAGCCCCGTCGACATGCTCCAGCGGGATCAGTTCACGCGGTGGGACAGGATCAGGCGGGTCAAGACCCCGATCGTCGCCGCGGTCTCCGGCTTCGCGCTCGGCGGCGGCTGCGAGCTGGCGATGATCTGCGATATGATCGTCGCCTCCGAGACGGCCCGGTTCGGGCAGCCCGAGATCAACATCGGCGTGATGCCGGGCGCAGGGGGGACGCAGCGCCTGACCCGAGCCGTCGGCAAGGCGCTCGCCATGGAGATGGTGCTGACCGGACGGACGATCACCGCCGAGGAGGCGAAGGCCGCCGGGCTGATCAACAACGTCGTCCCGATCGAGTTCTATCTCGAGTCGGCCATGAAGCTCGCCCGCGAGGTCGCCGCCCGTCCGCCGATGGCCGTCCGCCTTGCCAAGGAGGCGGTGCTCAAGTCGTTCGACACCACGGTCAACGACGGTCTGGAGTTCGAACGGAAGAACTTCTATCTCCTCTTCGCCACCGAGGATATGAAGGAGGGGATGGGGGCGTTCGTTCAGAAGAGGAAGCCCGAGTGGAAGGGACGATAACCGCACGAGACACGAATCAACATTACGATATATGGAATTCCAAACACTCCTCTACACGCTCGACGGCGGCGCGCTGACGATCACGCTGAACCGCCCGGAGAGCTACAATGCCTGCAACGAGCAGCTGACGACCGATCTGCAGGGGGCGTTGAAGGAGGCGGAGAAGGACCCGAACGTCCGGGCGATCGTCCTCACGGGAGCGGGGAAGGCGTTCTGTTCCGGTCAGGACCTGAAGGATGCTCCGGCGCCGGGGACCCGCAGGTCGCTGGCCGACTCGCTGCAGCGCCGCTACAATCCGATCATCAGAAAGCTCGCGACGATCCCCAAACCGGTGATTGCGGCGGTCAACGGCGTCGCGGCAGGGGCCGGATGCTCGCTGGCGCTGGCGTGCGATTTCAAGATCATGTCGGAGAACGCATCGCTCCTCCAGGCGTTCGTGAATATCGGACTCGTCCCCGATTCCGGCTCCTCCTATTTCCTGGTCGACGCGGTGGGATATACCAAGGCGTTCGAGATCGCGACGCTCGGCGAGAAAGTATCGGCCCAGGAGGCGCTCCGGCTGAACCTGGTGAACCGTGTGGTCCCGGCCGAGAACCTCATGGATGAGGCCCGGACACTCGCGGCGCGATATGCCGAGGGCCCCACGAAAGCCTACGGCTACATCAAGAAGATGCTCCGCCGCGCCGTGGCGCTGGATGATGCGCTTCAGTACGAGATATTCATGCAGGAGGCCGCCGGGCGCACCGCCGACTACCGCGAAGGGGTGCAGTCGTTCGTGGAGAAGCGGAAGGCGTCGTTCACCGGAAACTGACGGATCAACATTCAGGATAGAGCAGATTTATGGCGGAACGATATTTCGGCGTCTGCGGCGCCGGCACCATGGGCTCGGGGATCGCATACGCCGCGGCGATCGCGAGGTATACGGTCCATCTCTTCGATATATCGGATGAGATAGCAGAGAAGGGACGGGGCCATATCGACGGCTTCGTGCGCGGCGCAATCGAGCGGGGGAAGATGACCGATGAGCAGGGGGAGGCGATCCGCGGGCGGATCAGGGCCACCTCCAACCTGGCCGATCTGGCGCCGTCGGAGATCGTGGTGGAGGCTGTCGTGGAGCGGATGGAGGTGAAGAGCCGTCTCTTCGCCGAGCTCGAGGCGCTGGTGGGGGAGAATGCGATCCTTGCCAGCAACACCTCGTCGCTTCCGATCACCGCGATCGCCGGGGGGCTGGCTCGTCCGGAGCGGGTCGTCGGGATGCATTTCTTCAACCCGGCCCATATCATGAAGCTGGTGGAGGTGATCCAGGGCTTCAGGACCTCCGAGGAGACGATGCTCCGCACGATCGAGATCAGCCGCGAGCTGGGAAAGACCCCGGTGCGGGCGAAGGATACCCCGGGGTTCATCGTGAATCGTGTTGCGAGGAATTTCTACGGCGAGGCGTTCAGGATCGTCGGCGAAGGGGCCGCGACCCACGACCAGGTGGACCGATGCATGAAGGCGATAGGCTTCAGGATGGGCCCGTTCGAGCTGATGGATCTGATTGGCATCGACGTCAACTTCGCCGTCACCGAATCGGTCTACGATCTTTATTTCAACGAGGCCCGCTTCCGCCCCCATCTGATTCAGCGGAAGATGGTGGAGTCGGGGCTGCTCGGGAAGAAGAGCGGGAAGGGATTCTACTGAGAAGAGCCGCGCGCGGCCCCGTAGCCGTTTTTCTCGATCGCGATATATTCCTTCTTTACCGATACCTGGGGAACAGCTACGAACGAACCTCAAGCGGACGCGCCACCATGATGCCGGTATGCTTGGTCACCGAGGCGAGATAGCTGCTCAGACGGTCGTCCAGCGTCACCTCCTTCTTCGTGAGGGAGGCATGGAGCAGACGGAGGACTCCATCCCGGTCGCGGTAGCACATGCCGGTGTGGGAGCAGTCGATCCCCTTGATCGTGGTCGTGATGCCGATGATGTCGCCGGTGCGGAGATCGGCCTCGGCCACCCCCGTCTTCTCCTTCGGGACGTAGTGCATCTTCCGGGCGTTGATCTCCTCCTCGATCTTCGCGATGACCGGCACCATCTCCGGGTTCGCCTTCAACTGCCTGTAGCTGTCGGGATGGGTGCTCATGAAGTTCACGACCTGCGTGAACCGCTCGGCGCCGGGGAGATCGGCCGTCACCATCCGCACCGTGCCCTTCCGCTGGTTGTCGTGGAACCAGTCGGTGGTGTAATGGAGGCGCGACGTGTAGTCGGTCAGCTTCCCGTCGCGATATCTTGTGAAAAGGACCTGACGGAGCATCTCCTCCGGCGTGGAGCCTCCCGTCTTCAGCATCCTGGCGAACCCGAGCGCGCTCTCGAAGAAGGTCACGCAGTCGAGGCCGAGCAGGTTGACCGAACAGACCTCGCGCCGGTCATCCAGCTCCAGCGTGGCCCCCACGTAGGGGACGCCGCGAAGCTCCATTCCGATCGTCGCGATCAGTTCTCCCATCGGCATCCTTTCCCACCCTTCCTTCTTTGCTCTGGTCAGCAGTTCGGTGAAGCGCTCCTTTCCGGAGAAGGTCTCCAGGCCGGGGGTGGTTCTCCCGTTTCCGGTCGAATCGGTCCGGAGTCGGGGGGAGGTTTCGGAAGCGAACGGGCTGATCAGCGGCAGCGTTGCGGCGACCGCGATACCGGCCGAGGCGCCGGCCGAATATTTGAGAAAGGATCTACGGTTCATCTTTATCACGATTGATTCGGTATGTCCATCAATGATGACGAACGGGAGCCCTCTTATTGCCCCTCGATCATCATGGTTACGACGTTGCTTTCCGCCACCTGCTGCGATCTGTTGACGTACGACGCCGGTTCCTCCTTCGCTGTCAGGTGAAGCGCGAGGGTATCCCGTCCGGCGCTCCACTCCTCGCTTCTGCGGGGGAGGGTGGAGGTGAAGTCGAGCGTGGTGTAGACCACGTCGTAGCGGAGGCCGACCACCGGACTGACCGGCTGCGGCTCGTTCCAGTACGCCGGCGTCCGGAGCGCCCGTGTGTGGTCCGACCAGTATTTGGGATCGAGCTGATCCTTCAGATAGCCGGAGGTGAGCATGATCTCCGGCTTGCAGAGCCATTCCTTCGCCACCAGTCCGGTCAGCCGCACTTCCCGGCCGGCCGGGATGCGGCGGAAGACGAGCCGGCTGTCGGTTCTCTCCAGAAGATCGCCGTACTGGATCTGCCGCGCCACCCGGATCGGCGTGTTATCGTTGAGAAGCAGAATCCAGGGGTAAAGTTTCATCGTCTCCCCCTCAAGTTCATGCGACACCGGTATGTAGACGTCGTTCCCGCTGTTGTTCGTGATCGTCAGGGGGACGCGCAGCTCGCCGCCGCAGGCGCCGGCGACCGTGTCGTTCAGCAGCCGCACATCGACCTCGCCGGGGCGTCCTCCGGAGCTGGGGAGGAGGTGCGGGAACTCGGCGACGTCGTAGCGCATCGTCCGGCAGCAGGTGTTCGGGTTGTCGGTCGTCACCACGTAGTGGAGAGCGGCAGAGCGTTCGGCCGCGCAGCCCGCGAGCAGAAGCAGAAGCGAGGCCGGCAGGAACCTGATCGCGGCTCCATATCGACGGAGGGGGGCCGGATGGGACATCGGTGTCGAAACTGGGTTGATGCTGATTGACGGCGGCGCGAAGATAGGGAGTCGGGAGCGGGGTTGAAAGCGGGCCGGGATATTCGTCGGCCGTCATAACCGCGGAAGGGCCGGAACCTTCCGGCTCCGGCCCTTCCCTGATCGGACTTGAATATCGCGAAGCGATCTCCTGTGCCCGCCTTACGGCATGCGGCGCGAGGACTCACCCTTCGGCGACTCGGCGCGTCCCTTGGCGAACGCGACACCCGGGCGGGTCTGGTACGACATCTCGACCTCGACGTAGCGGTTCGGAGCCGTTCCCTGCAGGATCTTGCCGCCGACGCTCTTCACGAAGACGCGAGCGTAGTGATAGTTGGCCGAGGTCCCCGTGCGGACGATGAAGCCACGTCCCTGAGCGGCGCTCGTCGGGAAGTAGAAGGCCGAGAGGTTGCCGTCCGTCGCGCGGATGTAGGTGTCGAGCGGCTTGTTCAGGTACCACTCGTCGAGGCTGTTCGCCAGGTACGAGGAGCTCGAGACATGGACGTTCGCATCGAAATTGTCGACGTTCTTGTACTCGGGGAACGAGAAGGCCGGTCCCACGATCACCGAATCGACGCCGTTGACGGTCGTGACGACCATCGCGAGCTGGATGGTGCCGTCCGGGTTGGCCGTCTTACGGTTGCGCGGGCCGCCGAGAGCCGGGTCGATCGTCAGACCGCTGCCGTTGGAGGAGGCCTTTTCGTACATGCGCAGGGTCGTCGCCACGCTGACGTCGTTCACCTGACGTGCGGCGCCGGCCCACTGGATCGAGATCGGGGTGGAGACCGCCGTGCCGCGGAGCGTACGGACGTAGAAGGTGTAGAACTCCGTCGTCGCCGACTTGTGCAGGTTGCTGATGTCGACGGCATTGATGTTGGCCGCAACGTCGGTCGAACCCGAGTCGCCGACCGGGAAGCTGTTCCACGAAACGCGGTAGCCCGTGATACCGGTGTCGGCCGAGGCGTTCCACTTGATCCCCACCTCGTCCGGAGCCAGGGAGGTCGCCTGCATGTTCGTGGCCGGGGTCGGATTCACCGGATCGGGATCGGTCGGATCGCCCGGGTTTTCGTTACAGCCGACGACGGCAAGGGCCAGTAACGCCACCGCGGCGCTGCTCTTAAGAAAATTCCTGAGTTCCATTGTGTTCTTCTCTCCTATTATTGGACTGCACGCCCGCGACGGATCGCGGGTCATTGCGTAGACTGAGTTGCTGTTGTTGTTCTCGATCGTTCCGTCGGATGCTCACCTGCTCCGAGATGTCGCTCCTTCCGGAGCCGCGACCTTCATCGTCGCGCACGGTCTCATAGAAACGCGAATCCTCTTCCGGTTTAGTCGATCCCGGTCGGGCTCCTCTCTAGGAGGGAGTCCAGGGATGCTCGGCGGCGCCGAGATCGTGGTTCACGGCGCGCGCCAGAACGAAGAGGAGATCGCTCAGACGGTTGAGATACTGCGTCGGCAGATCGCCGATCTCCGGCTCGATTCCGTGCAGCGTCACCACGTGCCGTTCGGCGCGGCGGCAGACGGTGCGCGCCAGATGGAGTGCCGAGCCGCAGGGCGATCCTCCCGGAAGTATGAACGTCTTCAGCGGAGGGAGCGTATCTTCCAGCGCATCGATCGCGCGCTCAAGACACACGATCTCGGCGGTCGTAACACGGGGGAGCGAACTTTTTTTCAGCTCCTGCGAACGGGGGGTCGCAAGATCGGCTCCCAGCACGAACAGCTGCTCCTGGATCGTCCCCAGAAGCGGATCGTGCTCCGGCGGCGGGCCGAGCGATCGCGCAAGGCCGATCGCGCTGTTGAGCTCGTCGACGGTTCCGTACGATTCTATTCTGATGGAGTCCTTGGAGACCCGCTCGCCGCCGAAGAGGCCGGTTGTTCCGTCATCTCCGGTTTTCGTGTAGATTCTGAAGGCCATGCGCTGAAGTTCCGTGTGTCAACACCGGAATTCCGGTGAACGTTCCGTGGCCCCGAGGGGGTCCGCCGCGCCGTCGATTCGATCGGCGCCGCCCCGGGGAAGCGTCGATATCTTTATCTTCCGCTCTGCTCAAGGACCCAACATGCCCCAAATTACACATATTCTGATGGTAGGCGACGTTGTCGGGGAGCCCGGCCTGCAACGTCTTCAGGATGATCTCCCCGGACTGATCGCCGCCTACGGCGCCGAGTTCGTGATCGTCAACGGCGAGAACGTCTACGAAGGGAAGGGAATCCGCCCCGCCGAGGCGGAGACGATCTTCAAGGCGGGAGCGCACGTCATCACCTCCGGCAACCATATCTGGGAACGCTGGCAGTCGAAGGATGTGATGGCCTCCAACAAGAACGTCCTTCGTCCCCTCAACTATCCCCGAGGAAACGTCGGCTGCGGTTACGTCGTCCAGACGCTCCCGAACGGGAGGAAGATCGCCGTCGTCAACCTTCAGGGACGGACCTACATGCAGCCGATCGACTGCCCCTTCCAGACCGCCGACTGGGTCGTCGACAGGCTCCAGCACGAAGTCGACGCGATCATCGTCGACTTCCACGCCGAGGCGACGGCGGAGAAGATGGCCCTGGCGTGGTACCTGGACGGCCGGGTGAGCGCCGTGGTCGGAACGCATACCCACGTGCAGACCAACGACGCCAGAATTCTGACGGGAGGGACCGCATTTCTCACCGACGTAGGCATGACCGGTCCCTACGATTCCGTCATAGGGATGAAGAAGGATGTCGCCATACGGCGATTCATCTCCCAGACCCCGCACAAGTTCGAAATGGCGAGCGGCGACACGAAACTGGCCGCCGTCTATCTGCAGGTCGATCTTGAGACCGGCAGGGCGGAGGCGATCGAGCCGATCATCTCTCCCCCATTTCTTGCTCCCCGTGTACCTATAGCTTGAGCGCGTATGAACAGGCGGATCGCTTCCCTCTACAGATCAGTTCTCCCTCTCCTTCTGCTCCCGGCGGTCGCCGGGACGATCTACGGCCAGGCCGTGGAGGAAGCGACCGCCCCCTCGGCGCCCGCCCGTCCTCCCCTCCCGGTCACGATGAGCGCGAAGGACCGGGCCCTCATGACGTTCGGGACGATCCCCGATATCGGAAGGGAGGGGAAGGTGGCCGCCAGGGTGGTCTACGTGAAGCTCCGGGCGGTAGAGCGCGAAGAGATGCCGCTCGACCTCGATCTCGATGATTTCCAGGGGATACGGCTCCCCGCGACCATCGACACGAGGATGGTGACGATTGCCGCCGCCGCCGGGATCATGCCGGTGCAGGCGACGCGGATGGCCTCCTCGCTCGTCGCGGTCGATACAAAGGTCTCAGCGCGACGCAACGCCCTCTCGTTCCCGGCGCAGGCAGCCGCGGAGCGCGCGGAGGCGGAGCTGGGGAGGATCGTGGAGCTCTACTACTCCGCCGACATCCACCCGCGCGAGGCGGCGAAACGGCTGATGAAATCGGCCGAGGTGGAATACGCCGAGCCGGTCATCATCCCGAAGCTGCTCGCCCCCGCGTCGCCGAACGATCCGGAGATCTGGCGGCAGTCGTCGCTGCCGCAGGTGCGCGCCTACGACGCATGGGATGTCTGGCAGGGGGATACGTCGATGGTGGTCGCGATCGTCGACGCCGGGGTCGACATGTTCCATGAGGATCTTGCCCCGAACATCCAGGAGAACCCCGGCGAGAGCGGAATCGACGGAAGCGGGAACGACAGACGAACCAACGGGGTCGACGACGACGGGAACGGCGTGATCGACGACTGGCGGGGAGCGAACATGACCTCCCAGCTGGATGGTTCGGTCCCCGGCGACACCCGCGGCAACGCGCACGGCACGGCGGTGAGCGGGATCGCCGCCGCCGCCACCAACAACCGCAAGGGGATCGCCGGCGTCGCCAACCGCTGCCGCTTCTTTCCGATCAAGGCCGCCCGCAGCGACAACTTCGAACTGACCCACGCCTACGAGGGGCTGGTCTACGCGGCGAAGCGCGGCTTCAAGGTGATCAACTGCAGCTGGGGCGATCCCGAACGCTCGCGCCTGATGGAGGACCTCATCACCAATCTCGTCCTTGCCTACGATGTGGCGATCGTCGCCGCGGCCGGGAACGATCCGATTCATGAGCAATACTTCCCGGCAGGATATAACCATGTGCTCGGCGTGGGGGCCGTCGGCTCCGACGACCGCTACGCCACGACCTGGGGTGAGCATGTCGGGGTCTCCGCCCCGATCGGCTACACCACGACCAACGACAACCAGTACACCGAGGTCGGTCTCGCCTCCTCCTATTCCTCTCCGTTCGTCACCGGCGCCCTTGCGCTGGTGCGGAGCCGCTTCCCGCAGCTGACGGCGGACCAGGCGATAGCCCACGTCCGTCTGACGGCCGACAACGTGGAGGGGAGAAATCCCGGGACCGAGAAGCTGGCGGGCTACGGCCGTCTCAACATCCACAAGGCGCTGACGACCGATCCCTTCTCCCATCCGGGGATCGTCATCGACACTCTCTATCTGGCGGCTCCCAACGGATCGCCCCACGATAATTTTGCCGTCGGCGAGAACGGGAGCATACGGGTCAGGCTGAAGAACCTGCTCGGCGACGCGCGGAACGTACGCGTGCGGATCGTCACGTACGACACGACGAATCGCGCCGTGGAGGTTGCCGCCGACACGCTGGAGATCGAGGAGATGACGACGGGGGAGATAGTGCTGGCGACGAAGGGGGTGGGATTCCACGTCGCATCGTTGAGCGATACGCGTATCGGGCTTCGGGTGGAGATCACCGCCGACGGCGACTACACCGACTACGACTACGACCGGGCGCTCTTCACCAAGCCGTATCTGACGGCCGTCTCGCGCGACCTGCGGCTCTCCTTCACCAGCAAGGGGCGCCTCGGGTTCCACGACTACCCGGACAACAGCATCGGCGAGGGGATACTCTTCCGGAACAGCTCCTTCCTCTATGAAGGGGGACTGATCATCGCGGGGGGGATGGACAGGATCATCAGCACCGTGCGCGGCAGCGACGCGTCGGTTCCGGAATCGGATCTGATCGTGACGGAGATGCCGAACACGGCGAACGATTCCACCATGACCCTGAGCGATTCCGTCGCGACGGGGGGACGCGGCATGGGGCTGGAGTTCCGCGCCCGCCTCCTCACGAGCGAGGGGGCGCCGAACGCCGTCGGGCTCGAACTCCGGACCCGGAACGTGAGCGCCGAGCGGTACGACAGCCTCAGGATCGGGCTCTTCATGGACTGGGATCTGCACGGAAACGACGACGCGCAGCGGGTGACCTACGAAACCAACGGCGCCACCGGCATGGCCTTCCACGGAAGGATCTCCGGACCGGAGGGATATTCCGCCGTCGCCGGGGTGGCCCTTCCGGCTCCTAATCCGATATTCTACGCCATCAGGAACAACGGGGACAGCGTCAACATCTACAACGGTTTCGCCCTGGTGGAGAAGTGGCGCGTCCTCTCGAACGGTGTCGGCTCCCCCTCATCGGGTCCGGGGGACATCAGCCTGGTGATCGGGAACAGGGCGTCGCTGGCGCCGGGGGAGGAGGATACCACACTCTTCGTGATCGGGGTGGGGGGACCGGGGGAGGACCCGCTGGAAGCGGCGCGCCGGTTCATGACGGGGACCTCCGGGGTGGTCGCGGAACAGAACCGGAAGGGGAGCGGGAGCGTGCTGGGGAACCCTTCGCCGAACCCGTTCAACCGGAACATCTCGATCGACGTCCGACCCGCGCATCGCGAGGCGCTCCTCCGGATCTTCGACAGCTCGGGACGCGAGGTTGCCGATCTGAGCGGACGGCTTCCTTCGGATAACTCGGCGGCAAGTATTACATTCGACGCGGCGTCGCTGCCGAGCGGATTGTACTACATCCGATATTCCGCGGGCGACTACTCGGAATCGCGCCAGATGCTGCTGATCCGGTAGACGTTTCCGTTCGGCCGCTTCCGGCCCCCTTCGTTCCTCCGGTCTGCCCCGCATACCGGTCCCAACAACCGGCCTCGATGGAATTTCAGCGTCTTCAGGTGGATATCGCCGACACGGTCGGCACGATCTGGCTCAACCGGCCCGACAAGCGGAACGCCCTCGACCGGACGATGGTCGACGAGCTTTATCAGGCGGTCGGGATGCTCGGGGAGAACGACGAGGTCCGCTCGATCGTTCTGGGGGGAAGGGGCGCCGCCTTCTGCGCCGGCGCCGATCTCGCCTACCTTCGGGAGATGGCGGAGTTCACGGTGCTGGACAATATGGACGACTCGGCGGCGCTGGCTCGCACGCTGAAGGCGATCTACGACGTCCCCAAACCGGTGATCGCGAGAGTCCACGGCCCGGCGATCGCCGGCGGGTGCGGTCTTGCCACGGTCTGCGATATTATCGTGGCGGGGAGCGCCGCCAGCTTCGGATATACCGAGGTGAAGATCGGCTTCATTCCCGCCATCGTCCTCGCCTTCCTCATCAGGAAGGTCCCGGCGGTGCAGGCGCGGGAGCTGGTGCTGACCGGCCGGATCATCGACGTCCACGAGGCGCAGAGCCGGGGGCTCGTGACCACGGTGGTGGGGGATGACGAGGCGCTCGACACGCATATCGCCTCGATCACCCGCGACATAGCGCGCGCCAGCTCCTCGGCCGTCGCGCTTACCAAGCAGATGCTCACCGCGCTCGACGAGATGCCGCTCCCTTCGGCGCTCGACTACGCGGCCCGGATGAACGCCCTGACCCGCATGACCCCCGACTGCCGGGAGGGGATCGCCCGCTTCCTCGACAGACGGTAGCCCGCTCCTTCCGGACTCCGGCGGAGAACCCTCGCCCGACGTAGTGCGATATCGTTCAGCGATATCGATGCGCGATAGAATGTTCGATTCTCTCTTCCATACATCAAACTCGGTGAGATATATATGATCGATCGATGCAAGGCGCTGCGATGGGGAGTGCTCGCTGCGGCCCTCCTTCTGCTTGCCGGGGCCTCGCCGGCCGACGCCCAGGTGAAGACCCCGGTCAAACTGGTCCGCGGAGCGGTCTACGACTCCAGGACGAAACAGCCCATCACCGACGGCGGAAAGATGTGGGCCTATGAGGAGCGGGAGAGCACGTCGGTGAGCAGTTCCAAGGTGAACGCGGGGACGGGAGCGTTCCAGATGCTCCTCGATCCGGTGATGGGATACCGGTTCCGCGTGAAGACGCCGGGCCATTTCATCACCGACTACTACTTCTGCACGCCGGGCGGGCTCGACTACCAGGAGCTCGATACGATATTCTATATCGATCCTATTCCGATAGGAGCCACGATCTACGAGGGAAGGCTCTTCGAGCCGAACAGCGCAGAGCTGAGGGTGACGGCCGATCTCCGCAATCTTGTCGACCTCCTCAAGACGAACCAGTCGGTGGCGGTCGACGTGACGGTGACGCCGGACTTCCAGGACGCCCCCCCGCCTCCGCCCCCTCCCCCCGCCAAGAAGGGAGCCAAGCCGAAGAAGCTGAAGAAGGGGGAAGCGCCTCCGCCTCCCGCCCCCGTCGCTCCCGTGACGCCGCAGATGACCGAGCAGGAGAAGACGGAGCTGGCGAAGAAGCGGGCGGACGCCGTCAAGGAGTTCATGAAGCAGCAGAAGGTGAGCGTGACCCGTCTGAACTGGCAGTTCGGCCAGCCGGTGAACCTGGCGCACAACGCCGACAGGTCGACCTTCCCGACGAACGTCCAGATCAAGATCAAGGAGATCAGGACCGACGAGGAGGATAACGACAGCGACAGCGATTACTGACCGTCGGCGATCGACGGGCCCCGGATCGGGGCTTCGGAAGAGTTTCACGGGGACGATTCGTAACGGGTCGTCCCTTCGTCTTTTTTCGTAAGTTTGGAGCTTCGTCGTACGCATCTAGCGACAACACAGGTAAAGTTCTATGATCATCAGCATGACCGGCTACGGCCGGGGTGAGCTGGCTCAGAACGGGGTGACGATCAGCGTCGAACTCCGGAGCCTCAACAGCCGGTATCTCGAGGTCATCACACGTGTGCCGCGTGACCTCAACCCGCGTGAGAACGACATTCGCGAGATCCTTCGCAAGTCTCTCACGCGCGGCAAGGTCCACGTCAGCATCAACATCGAGCGCGATACGGCCCAGGCCGTCGAGTTCTCGGTCGATCCGGAACTGGTCCGGGTCTACAAGGAGGGGCTGGAGCAGATCCGCAAGGCGGCCAAGATCAAGGAGACCGTCAATCTGGCTCATCTGCTGGCGTTCAGCAACGAGCTGATGAAGGTCGGGGGGGATCGCGACGCGTCGATCGAATGGGACCTTGTGGCCCAGGCGCTCGACCAGGCGATCCAGGATCTGGAGCGGATGCGGAGGAACGAGGGGCGGGAGCTGGCCCACGATATCCGCGACAGGATCAAGGCGATCGACGAGATGATCGACCGCGTGGAGCAGATCTCCCGCGAGCGCATCCCGACCGAGCGCCAGCGGCTGCGCGAGAAGATCGCCCAGCTCTTCGAGAACGACGAGATCGACGAGCAGCGTCTGGAGTTCGAGATCGTGATCCTGGCCGAGAAGCTCGACGTCACCGAGGAGTGCGTCCGCTACCGCAGCCACTCCAAGTACTTCATGGAGGCGGTCAAGGGGCCGGAGCCGGCGGGACGGAAGCTCGGATTCCTTCTGCAGGAGATGAACAGGGAGATCACGACGATCGGCTCCAAGTCCAACGACTCGGAGATCGCGCATCTCGTGGTCCGCGCCAAGGAGGAGCTGGAGAAGATCCGGGAACAGGTCCAGAACATCGAATGAGACGTCTCCTCGTGCTGTCGGCCCCGTCGGGCGCCGGGAAGACCACGATCGCGCATCGGCTGCTGGAACGGAATCCCGACTGGCGGTTCTCGATCTCCGCGACCACGCGCCGGCAGCGCCCCAACGAGGTGGACGGGATCGACTACCATTTCATCGACGCCGACGAGTTCCGTCGCAGGATCGCCGAAGGGGATCTGATAGAGTGGGAGGAGATCTTCGGCAACTACTACGGCACCCTCAAGAGCCAGGTGGCCGGCGCGCTGGAACGGGACGCGGAGTCGCTGATGGTCTTCGACGTCGATGTGAACGGGGCGATCTCCATACGCCACGCCTTCCCGGACGACGCCCTCCTCGTCTTCATCGCCCCCCCGTCGTTCCCCGAACTGGAGCGCAGGCTGCGCGACAGGCGGACCGAGACCGACGAGGCGATCCGTCAGCGGATCGACCGGGCCAGAATGGAGATGGAGATGCAGGAGGAGTTCGACGCCGTGGTCGTCAACGACGACGTGGAGCGGGCGGTGACGGAGATCGAAGGGCTCGTCAGGCAATAATCAGACCGGTCGGGCCGTCACCTCTTTTCGGCGGCATCCGGCGGCCACGGCCCCCCTTCTACTCGTATTGCGATTTACACTCGATCACATATATCAGGAGCACTACACGTATGCCGATCAGACCGGTAGACTTGAAGCAGGCGACCGGCGATGCCACCAGCATCTACGAGGCGATCGTCATCATGTCGCGCCGCGCGCGCCAGATCAACGACGAGCTGAAGGAGAACCTCTCCCGCCGCCTGGAAACCGTCGCAAGCTCGGGTGACGACGATGGGGATATCACGAACCTCGATCAGCTCGAGATCAGCCGCGAGTTCGATCAGATCCCGAAGCCGACCTTCCTCGCCATCGACGAAATGCTGGACGGCGAGCTCGAGTTCCGCTATCGCGAGTCGAAATTCTAAGAGCGGAGACTCCGCTCAACGGAGACTCCGCTCAACGGAGTCCCGTTCGCTTCTTCAGGGCGGCGTGCCGGCAACGGTACGCCGCCTTCGTTTTTCAGACCGTCGCGCCCGCCCCTTCCCCGCGGCGGATATCGCTCAGGATCTTTCCATCCTTCATCTCGATCACCCGTTCGGCGTTCGCGGCGATGGCGGGGTCGTGGGTCGCCATGATGAGGGTCAGGCGTTCGTTCCGGGAGATCCTCTCCAGCAGCTCCAGCACGGCGCGGCCGTTGGCGGAGTCGAGATTCCCCGTCGGTTCGTCGGCCAGGAGGATTCTGGGGTGATTGACGAGGGCGCGGGCGATCGCCGTTCGCTGCATCTCCCCCCCCGAAAGCTCGCTCGGTCTATGCCCGGCGCGCGCCGCCATGCCGACCGCCTCCAGCAGCATCATTCCCCGTTCACGGCTCTCCCGTTCATTTTTTCCTGCAAGTTCCGCGGGGAGTGTGACGTTTTCGAGAACGGAAAGGGTCGGCATAAGGTTGAAGAACTGGAACACGATGCCGACGGTGTTCCGTCGCAGAAGGGTCATCTCCCGGTCGCCGATCCGGGTGATGTCGCGTCCGTCGATCTCGATGCTCCCGGAGGTGGGGGCGTCGATGCCGCCGATCAGGTTCAGCAGGGTGCTCTTGCCGGAGCCGGAGGCGCCGACGACCGTGGTGATCTCGCCTTCGAGGATATCGAGCGAGACGTCGTCAAGGGCCGTCACGCCGGTGCCGCGGTCGGGGCCGTAGACCCGGCCGACCGATCGAATCTTGATGATACTGTGCGCCATCGATGGGACCTTCTTCGTATTTTTTCGGCTCTACTTACAAAGTTTCGACAAACATCCGAAGAAATCCGATTCACGCATGGATCTTGAACTGACAAATAAAACGGCGATCGTCGCCGCCTCGAGCCACGGGCTCGGCAAAGCCTGTGCGCTGCGCCTTGCGCGGGAGGGGGCCAACGTCGTCATCTGCGCCAGAGGGAAGGACGCGCTCGTGAAGACGGCCGAGGAGATATCGGCCTCCACCGGACGCCGTGTCGAATGGGTGCAGGCCGACCTGAACAACGCCGACGACATCGAGATGCTGGTGGACGCCACACGGATCGCGTTCGGCGGCATCGATATCCTGGTGACCAACGCCGGCGGCCCCAAGCGGGGAACGTTCATCACGCTGGACGACGCCGACTGGAAGCAGGCGTACGATATGATTTTCATGAGCGTCGTCCGCCTGATCCGCGCGGCGGTCCCCCACATGAGAAACATGCAGCAGGGGAGGATCGTCAACATCACCTCGATCACCGTGAAGCAGCCGATCGAGTACCTGATGCTCTCCACCGCGCTCCGCACGGCCGTGGTCGGGCTCGCCAAGACGCTCTCCAACGAGCTGGCGCCGTTCGGCATCCTCGTCAACAACGTCGCTCCGGGATATACCCTTACGAACCGCATCTACGATATCGCCATCGACGAGGCGCGCGAGCTGGGAATATCGCATGAGGAGATCATGGCGCGCTACCACGAGGATATTCCGCTCAACCGGATGGCTCGTCCGGAGGAGATCGCCGACGTCGTGGCGTTTCTCGCCTCGGCGCGCGCCAGTTATATCACCGGCGCCACCATTCCGATCGACGGCGGCTACTACACGGGGCTCATGTAGATCGCATCGGGGCGCCCGACCGGCGCCCCGCGATAGTTCCCCCGTGCTTCCGGGCCGTTCCGCCGCGCGGGCGGCCCATCCATCCGACAGTTCCATCCCCTCAACAGGCCCATACCATGATCCCTGAGCTGCGCAAGGAGTTCAACGAGCGGTTCACACCGCATCGCTATGAGACGTTTCTACGACGGCTGGACCACCGCTGCCGCACGAATATCGCCTTCCGGGTCTGCGAGACGCCGATGTTCGTCCCCGCGCGTATCGGCAGGGAGTGCGAGGAGGCGGCGATCGATCTGACGCTTCAGCTCCATCGTCCCGACTACCTCAAGCTCTCCGACGCCACTCTCCGTCCCGAGTACACGGTCGCCGGGCAGCCTGACCGTCCCCTCTTCATGACCGTCGATTTCGCCATGACCCCCGGGCCGGACGACACGATCGTCCCGAAGCTGATAGAGCTGCAGGGCTTCCCCTCGCTCATGGGGTTCCAGCTCGCCTTCGCGGAGACGGCGATGGAGCATTACGGCCTTCCGCCGGAACTGAGCTACATCAACGGGGGCCACACGCGGGCCGAATATGTCGACCTGCTCCGCCGCGCGATCGTCGCCGATCATGATCCGGAGAACGTGGTGCTGCTGGAGCACGATCCGTGGCATCAGAAGACGGTCCCCGATTTTCATATGATCCATGAGCTGCTGGGGATCGAGGTGGTGGATGTCCGGTTCGTCGTGAAGTCGGGGCGGACGCTGGAGTACGAGAAGAACGGCCGCCGGGTCCCGATCAGGCGGATCTTCAACAGGACGATCGTCGACGAGCTGGAACGATCGCAGGTGGAGATCCCGTTCAACTGGCACGACGAGCTCGACCTGGAGTGGGCGGGGCATCCCAACTGGTATTTCCGCATCAGCAAGTTCGCGCTCCCGTTCCTGGAGCATCCCACAGTTCCGCGATCGGTCTTCCTGAACCGGCTTACCGATGTTCCCGGCAATCTGGACGATTACGTCCTGAAGCCCCTCTACTCCTTCGCCGGCAGCGGCGTGATCGTGGGGCCGACCGAGGAGGATCTGCGGAACGTCCCGCCGGAGCGGCGCGGAGAGTACGTGCTGCAGGAGAGAATCGAATATGCCGGAGCCGTACACACGCCGGCGGGCGCCACCAAGGCGGAGCTGCGGATCATGCTGATCTGGCTCCCGGAGGAGGAACGCCCACGTCCGGTCATGAGTCTGGTCCGCATGGGGCGTGGAAAGATGATGGGGGTAGACTACAACCGCAACATGGAGTGGATCGGGGCGGGATGTAATTTCTTCGCCCCGTAGAAAATTGGCGGTAACATCGTTTATCGATATGCCTCGGCTCCCGTAGGGAGCACCGATTTGTAGCAGGGGACCATTCATTAATTCTTAAGCCCTGAAGGGGCGTACCATTCTTCCCGTTCCTGCAATGAAGAATGGTGCGCACCTTCGGCGCTCAAGAAAAATGGGGGCGTCCGCGGCTACACATGGTTCGCCCCTTCGGGGCTAAGATATTGTCGGCGTAGGCGGGTATCTGGGCTGAACATCATCGATGTCGGTATCGGGTGGCTTCGGCCTTCGACATACAATCAATCATAACCTCCATCGCAATGAGCGCCGAACAGGAAGCTACACGATCGTATCACGAGAAATTCCCCGGTCTCTTCTCCGCCGTGCTCGGCAGGACCGGGCTTCATGTCTCCCGCGCCGGCTTCGGGTCGTATCGCGTTTCGAGCGGGGTGGAGGGGCATGCGATGGCGCTCCGCAGGGCGCTGACCTGCGGGATCAACCTTATCGACACCTCGGCCAACTACGCCGACGGCGCCAGCGAGGAGCTGATCGGGGAGACGCTCGCCGGGCTCTTCCGCGACGGCTCCGTGACCAGGGAGCAGGTCGTGCTCGTCAGCAAGGGGGGATATATCCAGGGGTCGAACTATACCCTCGCCGCCGAACGGCTGGAGTCGGGAAGCGGGTTCCCGGAGGTCGTGGAGTACGGCAAGGGGCTCTGGCACTGCATCTCGCCGGAGTTTCTGCAGGATCAGATCACCCGTTCCCTCAACCGCCTCCGGCTGCCGTCGCTCGACGTCTATCTGCTCCATAATCCCGAATACTACCTGAGCTGGGGGGCAAAGCAGGGGCTCGATCTCGACGAGATGCGCGCCGAATACTACCGCCGCATATGCGTTGCGTTCGAGTATCTCGAAGAGGAGTGCGGGCGGGGAAGAATATCGTGGTACGGAATCTCCTCCAACTCCTTCCCCGATCCCTCCTCGGAAGCGGGGTTCACATCGCTCGACGAGGTTGTGAGGATCGCCGAGAATATCGGACCGGATCACAGATTCGCCGTGATCCAGTTCCCCGCGAACCTCTACGAACCGGGGTTCGTGCTGGAGCGGAATCAGCCGGGTGGGAAGACGCTCATCGAGCTTGCGCGGGAGAAGGATCTGGGGGTGCTGATCAACCGGCCGCTCAACGCCATTCTTGGGAACTCGCTGATCCGCCTGGCGGAGTTCCCGTCGGCTGCTGCGTCGGTGGGAGAGAAGGAGATCACGGAACTGATCGATCGGGTCGCGGAGACCGAGAAATCGTTCATCCGGGGATCGCTCGGCAGGTTCTCCGACGATCCCAGGGGAATGAACGCCCTGGAACGGTTCATATCGGTCGGCGAGACGATCCGGGAGCACTGGACCACCTTCGGGTCGATCGAGCATTTCAACGACGTCCTCTCGCAACACTTCGCGCCGCGATTCTCCTTTACGGCCCAGTATCTGCGGGAGAAGGGGGAGCCGGCCGATCTTGCCTGGTTCGAGGGGTATGTCGGATCGGCGCGGGCGCTGCTTCATGCGGTCGGCGCGTATTACAGCGTGGAGGCGCAGGCACGCTCCTCACGCATCAGAGCCGGTCTCGAGACGGCGGTCGGGAGCCCGGTTCAGGGAACGCTCTCCTCGCAGGCCGTCCGCCTGCTCCTCGGTGTGGAAGGGGTCGATTGCGTCCTCGTCGGCATGCGCCGCGAGGAGTATGTCGATGATCTCCTTGCCGCGCTCAAGCTCGGTCCCCTCGGGGACGAGGAGACCTGGAAACGTCTTGCGATATAACGTTGAAGGGCCGTCCCGTACGGACGGCCCTTCTCTCTCCCGGCGTGATGAGAATGGGTGTCAGAATTCGCCGAACTTCACGGTGAGACCGGCCGAGGGGCCGCTGAGATCGCTGCTCTTCAACCCGCGATAGTCGAGTCCCCCGACGAAGCGGTAGCCGACCGTTGCCTCCACACGCAGATTCCCTGCCACGTTCAGCTCGGCGCCGACCTCCGGCTCCGCGATGAAGTACTCGTCGCTTCCGAAGGAGTAGCGCCGGTCGATCTCGTCGTTTTTCGAGTCGAGCATCGAGTAGGAGATGGCTCCTCCTCCGATAAGACTCTGCACGGTGATATGAAGCACGTCGTCCGGGTTGACGGCATAGCCGAGGAGGAGTCCTCCGTAGCCGACCTGGAGCGTGGGGCGTGTGCCGTCGACGGCGAAGTCGGCCTTCATGTTCGTTGTTGCCAGGCCGTAGGCGGCCAGTCCGATCGTGACCTGGTGGTTGACGAGCCAGCCTCCGGCGCCGCCGGCCAGCAGGCCCCATGCTCCGTCGATGTACGCGGCCTTGGCGACGGGGCCGATCCAGCCGCCGTGGGTGAGGTCTCCCTCGAAGAGGGTTTCCTGGGCGGCGGCGGGGAGGGCCGTTGCGAGGAATAGAAGAAGCGTTGCGATGGTTTTCATGGTGCGATTCGTTGGGTGCGTGGTTGCGTTTGTTGTGCGTGCAAACTTAGGGGGGGCGCTGGGGGTTGAGCATGTATCGTTCGATACAGGGGTGGGGTTGATTCTTTCTCTCTCTCGGTAAGAGAAATAAACAGGGAGTCACAGAGGGCACAGAGTTAAGAGAAGAGAGAGAAAGATTACAAATCGAGATGGGTGGGGAGGGCACTAAGGGGGGAGAATGATCCGTCGAAATATTCAGACTCTTCTTCTCAGAGTAGCATGCCCGGTCATTTCTCAGAGTAGCATGCCCGGACGCGGGTCCGGGTTTCCATAGTACCGACGACTGCTGCGGGGCGTCCCTGAAAGGGGATGCCCCGTTATGTTTATGCCAGGCCCAGCTCCCGCGCCTTTGCGGCGGCCTGGGTGCGGCTTCCCACGTCCAGCTTTTCGTAGATGTTGTGGATGTGGCGCTTCACGGTTCCTTCGGCGACGAAAAGTCGCTCTGCGATCAGTCTGTTGGAGAAGCCGTCGGCGACCAGGCGGAGGACCTCGATCTCACGCTCGCTCAGCGGTTCCAGGAGCGCGTCGTTGCTCGGTGAGGAGGTGGGGAGAGGCTTCAATGCCGGCTCCTCGCGCTCCGTTCCTCCCGATTCGGCTCTGATAATGTCGGCGATCCTGAGGGCGTAGGCGGCGAGCGTTCGTTCGCGGGGTGTCTGGTCGTCCGCTCCACGGCGGGCGGCGGCGCGCATGATCCGTTCCATCGGTTCGCCGCAGTCGACGAACGCGCGGACGTATCCCTCCGGCTCTCCGAGTTCGATCGCTCTGCGGATCGCCTCCACCGCTTCGTCGTTCCTGCCGAGCGCGTCGAGCGCCACGGCCTGCAGCCCCAGGATTTCCACGGCGCGCTTCTCGCGGTTGGAGCCGACGGCCGAGTCGTACAGGCGTCCCAGCTCGGTCAGCGCTTTCTCGTAACGTCCCTCCGCGATATAGACGCGGATCAGCATCAGAAGCTGGTTCAGTCTTCGCTTGTGCGGGTTGCCGTCGTCGGCCCTGGCTTCGAAATCCCTGGCCCAGCGGGAGGCGGCCTCCACGTCTCCTTCACGCAACGCAAGCTGCGCGCGCACAAGGCCGGCCCATTCGCTCCAGTGCGGGTGGATGTGGTCGCGCTCGATGGTCTGCGCTTCCTTGATCGCTTCGTGCGCTCCCGTGATCTCGCCGCGGGCGTGCAGGAGGGTGGCGCGTGTGATCTGGGCGGCGCGGAGGATCGAGAGATCTCCCCGTCGCCTCCCGAGGGCTATCGACCGCTCTATGTAGACCGCCGCCTCGTCGAGTTCGTTCCGCTGCGTCAGGAGCCGCGCGAACCCCTCGTGGATCGTTCCCACCACCGCCAGCCGTCGCGCGCCGTGTCCCTTCACCCATTCCAGCGCTTCGCGATATGTCCGTTCGGCCTGGCGCAGTTCGCCGCACGATTCAAGCAGGCCGGCCAGATTGTAGCTGGCGACCAGCGCGGTGTAGGCGTTGCCGGACGCCTTCCCCATGACGGCCGCCTCGGAGAACGATCCTATCGCGTCGTGGAGATTACCTCGCACCGAGTAGATCGCCCCCATGCTCATCGCCAGCGAGCCGCGCCAGAAATGCTTCCTCTCCGGCAGCAGTTCCAGCGCCGAGCGCGACAGCTCCTCGGCACGCTCCACGTTGCCGTGACCTATCGCTCTGTAGGCCTCTATCGCCGCATGAATGCCCAGCAGTTCGGTCCGCTCGGCGGGGTCGATCTTCCCGTTCTTCTCCTCGTTCAGGCCCCGTTCGGCGCGTTCCAGCAGTTCCGAGACCCGTTCCTCGTCATGGTTGATCGACATCAGGGTCCAGGCATAGAGGAGCGAGAGGCGGGGATGCGCGGCGATCACCTCCTCCGGAAGCGATTCGGCCCATCCCTTCAGCGTCGCGATCTCGCTGCGCGAGACGATCTCCTCGGCCGTGCTCTCGAACAGACCCACGGCGCGGTCGAACTCGCGCGCGGCGAGGGCGTGCCCAACGGCCTGATCGATCAGATTGTTCTCCTCGTACCATCCGCTCGCTCTACGATGCAGTTCCGTCCCCGCTTCGGGATCGGTGTTCTCCAGGCGGTTCCGGAGGACGCCGGCGAAGAGATGATGATAACGGTACCATCGCCGCCGATCATCCAGCGGGATGATGAAGAGGTTCATCTCCTCGATCCGTTCCAGCATCTCCCGTCCGTCGTTCCGTCCCGTCAGCGCGTCGCAGAGGGGGGCGGTCAGGCGGTCGAGAACGGATGTGGCGACGAGGAAGGTCTGAAGGCGGTCGGGGAGCCCGTCCAGCACCTCCTCGCTCAGATAGTCCACGATATATCTATGGCTGCCGGCGAACGCCTCGATGAACGCGCCGGGGTCGGTACGTCCCTGCATCGAGATGGCGGCGAGCTGGATGCCGGCGACCCATCCCTCGGTCTTCTCCTCCAGCATGGCGACCTCGTCGTGCGTCAGACGGAGCCCCATGATGGTGTTGAGGAACGTCGTCGCCTCCTCTCTGGTGAACCGCAGATCCTCCTCCCGGATCTCCGTGAGCTGACCTCCGGCGCGCAGGCGGCTGAGGGGGAGCGGCGGGTCGACCCGGCTGGTCATGGCGACGCGGAGCGATCCGGGGAGATAGTCGAGGAGGAAGGCGAGGGCGTTATGGATGGCGTCGTTGGAGATCGCATGATAATCGTCCAGGGCCAGCACGATCGGGCGTTCCCGCGCGACCAGCGACGCGTCGTTCAGCAGATCCGTCAGAACGCGATCGATCGGAAGGGGGGTGGAGGCCTGGAGCATGGCCGGCACCGACTCCCCGAGATGCCCCTCCACCCGCTGAAGCGCCGCCACCACGTACGACCAGAACCGCACAGGATCGTTGTCCGATTCATCGAGCGAGACCCATGCGACCTCGGCGCCGGAGCCGTTGATCCATTCGCTCAGCAGCGTGGTCTTGCCGGAGCCGGGGGGAGCGGAGACCAGGGTCAGCTTCCGCATCTTCCCTTCGCCAAGCCGTGCGGAGATCCGCGGACGCGACACCGTGCCGGACGACGGTCTCGGCATGAAGAGTTTCGTATGGAGCAGGGGGGGGCCGCTCCTGGCTGTCGCTGTTTCCGCGGCTGTTGCTGTCATCGGATGAATCCCTAGAAAACTCCCTTCTCCCTGGCGCGCGCCACAGCCTGCGTGCGGCTTGTCGCGTCCAGTTTCGCGTAGATGTTGTGGACGTGTCGCTTCACGGTGCCGGCGGCCACGAAGAGCCGTTCGGCGATCTCCTTGTTCGAGAGTCCGTCGGCCACCAGCCGGAGCACCTCGATCTCGCGGTCGCTGAGGGCGTCGGGGTCGCTCTCCGATCTGCCGGGGAGATCGGCGGCCGGTCTGACACCTCGCTCCACGATCTCCGCCGCGACAGCCGGGGCCGCCCCCGGTTCGTGCGCGAACGCGTCGAGCAGCCTCGCGACATATCGTGCCGTGACGGGATCGGCCGTCCCGCCGTCGGCGGCGAGATCCTTCGCGGTCTCCCTGAGCAGGATCTCCATCCGCTTCCCTTCATCCAGAAATGTCCGCACGTACCCTTCGGGCTCCGCCAGTCGAAGCGCGCGGATCAGTCTCTCCTTCGCCCGCCCGCACTCCCCGGCCGCATGGAAGGTCAGCGCGCGCAGGTTCAGCAGGATGATCAGGCTGCCGTCGCGTCCGGCGGCATCGGCCGCCTCGATCAGTTCATCAAGGACGACGGCGGCTTCGTCGTACCGGCCGAGCCCTATCAGCACACGGGCGATGGTGCGCCGTTCCACCTCCTCGAGATCGAGCCATCCGTCGGTCGTTCCCCCTCTGTGCCGCAGCTGCTTCCCTTCGTCGAGCCTTCTTCGCTGTTCATCCATCCATTCCTTCGGTTCGGCGAGCATCTCCAGCGAGACCAGGAGACGGGCGCGGTAGGTCGCCAGCGGGGAGCGGATCCAGTCGGGGGAGTTGTATCGCTTCATGAGCGATTCGGCCTTGCCGATGGTGTCGAGCGCCTTGTCGTGCTCCCCACGGCTGTGATGGAGACGTGCCAGTGCGATATGTCCGTCGCGGATCACGAAAATATCGCCGCTTAATTCGCTCAGCTTGTTCCCCGCGATCAGATGGCGGTATGCCTCATCCCCTCTGTTCCATTCGTAGGCCAGCTCTCCGAGTCCCACATACAGCATCCCGGCGGGGATAAGGGGGCGCTTGTCGCGCCGGATCTGTTCCTCCACCAGACGTTCTCCCTGCGCGTAATACTCCCCGGCCGCATGCAGCCTGCCGCGCACGACGCTGATGCGGGCAAGGCAGCGGAGCCCGGCAAGGGAGGCGAAGATGTTCCCGGCGCGGGTGTTCTGCGCCACGGAGTCGGCGAACGCGCGCAGAGCGGCGTCGGTCTCCGCAAGGCCGAGGTAGCTGTACCCCATGTTCAGCGTGGTCGTGCCGCGCACGATCATCTCGCCGTCCGGCAGCAGCGCCAGCGCCTCTTCCGAGAGGACGATCGACCTGTGCAGTTCCCCCCTGATGCGGGTGAGGTAGCCGTTGACGGCCGCCGCATGCCCGGCGAGCATCTGTCGTTCCGTTTCCTTTGCGAAGGGGATCCGCTCCTCGGCGTTGCGGAGGATGTTCGGCACCTCGTCCATTGCTCCCGTCAGCATCAGCACCCAGCAGGTGACAAGCGAGAGGTAGGGACTCTCCATGACGACCTCCCGGGGAAGATGTCCCAGCCATGTCCGGAGCGTCACCATCTCACTTCTGACCAGCATATCCTGGGCGTTCTCCAGCACCAGCCGTGCCGCCTCCGCCATATCGCCGGCGGCGACCGCATGGGCGATCGCCTCGGTCATCAGTCCGGCCCCCTCGTGCCAGGCGCTGGCGCGGCGATGCAGCATGGCGGGGCGTGAAGGGTCGAGACCCGCCAGTCGGTTGCGGAGGAAGTCGGCGAAGAGATGATGGTAGCGGTACCAGCAGCGCTCCTCGTCGAGCGGGATGATGAAGAGGTTCCCCTCCTCGAGCGTCCGGAGCATCTCCCCGCCGTCATCCCCCATCGTCAACGCGTCGCAGAGCGGACCGTAGAGGCGATCGAGGACCGAGGTCTCCACCAGGAACCGCTGCACCTTCTCCGACTGTCGCTGCAGGACCTCGTCGGCCAGGTAGTCGACCACATGCCTGTGGCTCCCTGTGAACGCCTGGATGAATCCGGAGAGATCGGAGCGGTTCTGCATCGAGAGGGCGGCGAGCTGAAGGCCGGCGATCCATCCCTCGGTTCGCGATTCAAGCGCCTCGATCGCTTCGGCGGCCAGCTCCAGCCCGACCACGTCGTTGAGAAAATCGGCGGCCTCGTCGGCCGTGAAACGGAGATCGGTCGAGCGGATCTCGGTGAGCTGGCGGCGGCTGCGCAGGCGCGAGAGCGGCAGCGGCGGGTCGACCCGGCTGGTGATGATCAGATGAAGCTGCGCGGGGAGATGTTCCAGCAGATAGGTCAGCGCCTCATGCACCTGCGGCGACGAGATCACATGATAATCGTCGAGCACCAGCACGAGATCGTCGAGGAGGAGCGTATCGTTGATGAGGGACGTGAGGACCGATTCGGCGGGCGCCGCCGGCTGCGATCGGAGGAGCGCGAGCGTGGAGTCGCCGATCCGCTGATCGACCGAGCGGAGCGCGGCGGTCAGGTAGACAAGGAAACGGAGCGGATCGTTGTCCCCCTCGTCGAGCGATATCCAGGCGGCGCGGCGTCCCATCCTGTGGAGCCATTCGCTCACCAGGGTCGTCTTGCCGAACCCGGGGGGAGCGGAGACGAGCGTCAGCCGCGCGGCGCTTCCTTCATCAACCCTGTCGAACAGACGGGCCCGTTCCACCGGCTGGGGAAGGGGCCGTGGCTTGTAGAGCTTCGTATGAAGTATCGGCAGCGGTTGAACCCCTCCGGTGGGGCTGCTCCCTCCGCCGGAGTAACCCTCCCCGTCAAGGATCGGATCGGTGTGCGTCATCGTCGTCGGCCGTCCATCAGTGGCGTGATATATGCGGGCGCAAATCTACGAGATATGGCGTCGCGCCGAATGGAGATAACCGTAACGCTTGAATTCAGCGAGGAATGAAGATGGTACCGTGGGATTGCGCCGCTGGATTGCGCCGCGGGCCTGCCGAACGGTCGGCGATGGGAGGAACGCCGAACATCGCTATCTTGCCCGCCGGATCATACTGGCCGGGGGGCGGTTTTCGATCCGCCCTCGGTTCCCGCGCCGGTCGACCTCAGGCGATCCGGAATCAACGTTCGAAAGAGATATGGAGACCAGTTCCGATATCCTCTCCCGCACCTCCGCGTTCGTCACGGAGATCTTCCGTGAACAGCTCCCCTCGATGCTCACCTACCACGATCTGCACCATACCCTGGACGTTGTGGAGGCCGCGCGCCGTATCGGCACGGCCGAAGGATTGAGCGACGACGAGCTGGAGATCGTGCTCCTTGCCGCATGGTGCCACGATATCGGCTATGCCCGCACCTACAGCGGACATGAGGCCGCCGGCGCGGAGATCGCCCGTCTGTTTCTGACCGAACAGGGGTATCCGCCGGAGAGGATCGAGGCGGTCGCCGGATGTGTCGTGGCGACGATCTTTCCACAGAAGCCGTCGAACCGGCTGGAGTCGGTCGTCTGCGATGCCGATCTCAGCCATGTCGGCAGGAAGGGCTTCCTCGATTCTGGCGACGCGCTCCGGCAGGAGTGGGCCGCGGCGCTCGGCATGCATTACACCGACTCCGAATGGCTGGAGAACAACCTGAAGTTTCTGCACGGCCATTCCTTCCATACCGCTTCCGCCGTCGCGATGTACGGTCAACGAAAGAGGGCGAACATCGAGAAGGTGGAGAAGAGATTACGAAAGCTGCGGGAACGGGAGCCGGTTCATGCGACGGCGGCGGCAGTGGAGCCGGTCGAGCCGGTGATGCCGGGCGATGATAGTATCGTGATAGAATATATCCCGGCGCCGGTTGTCGAGCCTCCGGCGGAACCTGTGATGGAGCCGATCGTGCAGCCGCAGCAGAACGGAGCCGCGACCAACGGCCATACGACCCCGACGGACGGCGGACCGACGGGAGCCGGGCATCACGATGCGGAGAAGGAGAGGGGAGAAAAGAATCGTCATGAGAGCCATGCCGCACACCCGGAGGAGGGAGACGCGAAGGAGCATGGAAAGGATCACGGAAAGCATCACGGGAAGGAACACAGGGATCACGGCCACGAGTACTCGAAGGAAGCCCGGATGATCGTGAAGGAGATCCGGGAGGCGATGCGTCAGGAGCGGGAGGAGGAGAGGCTTCAGAAGGTGGAGACGCGGCTGCTGGAGAAGAGCGATCTGAAGGAACAGAAGGAGCGGCGGCCCGATCGGGGGATCGAGACGATGTTCAGACTTACATCGCAGAACCACATGGATCTGAGCCGCATGGCCGACGACAAGGCGAACACGCTTATTCAGATCAACACGCTGATCATCTCCATCGTCCTCTCCGTCCTCTTCAGCAAGCTCGACGCGAACGAATATCTCCTCTATCCCACCATCGTCCTGCTGGCAAGCGCCGTTCTCACGATCGTCTTCGCCACGCTCGCCACCCGTCCCAAGGTCAACTCCGGAACGTTCACGCAGGAGGATGTGCGGCAGCGAAAAGTTAATCTGCTCTTCTTCGGCAATTTCTATAATATGAGCCTTGAGGACTACAGCGCGGGGATGAACGAGCTCATGACCGACAAGCAGTACCTCTACGGCACGCTCACCAAGGACATCTACTTTCTGGGGCAGGTTCTCGGGAGGAAATATCGTCTTCTGCGCCAGGGGTATACGATCTTCATGTATGGGATCATCCTCTCGGTGCTTGCGTTTATGGCGGCCCTGATCTGAGCGCGAGGATCGCCGCTGCAGCATTCACATCTCATTTATGAAGACACTCGTACTCTGCCGGCACGCAAAATCGAGCTGGGACTATCCCGATCTCACCGACTTCGAACGTCCTCTCAACAGGCGCGGTCACCGCGACGCGGAGATGATGGGGAAGATGCTGAAGGAACGGGGCTTCTGTCCCGGAACGATCCTTTCCAGCCCGGCCAACCGGGCGCTGACGACGGCGCGGATGATCGCGCGGGAGCTGGAGTATCCGCTGGAACGGATCGACATCCGTGAATCGCTCTACGATGCGGTCCCCAGCGAGATCGTGGAGACCGCGGCGTCGGCCGACGACCGTTACGGCATTGCGATGCTCTTCAGCCACAACCCCGGTCTGACCGGAACCGTCAACCTTCTGACCGGTGAATCGTTCGACGAGGTTCCGACCTGCGGGATCGCCGCCGTCGTCTTCGAGATCGACTCCTGGAGCGCGCTGCCGGGGGCGAAAGGTTCGCTCCTCTTCTACGAGTACCCGAAGAAACATCGTCCCGTCTCCTGACACATGGAACAGAGATGGCAACTGACCGATCGTGACCTGAGCTGGCTCTCGTTCAACGGGCGAGTGCTGCAGGAGGCGGCGGACCCCACGGTCCCGCTGCTGGAACGGCTCCGGTTCCTTGCGATCTATTCCTCGAACCTCGATGAATTCTTCCGCGTCCGCGTGGCGTCGATCCAGGCGCTGCTCGGGTTGAAGAAGAAGAGTTCGGTTCCGTTCGATCCGGTCAGGCTGCTGGAGCGTATCCACAGAAAAGTGGACGGGCAGCAGCAGGCGTTCGGAAAGATATATCGAGATGAGATTATCCCCGGCCTCGACGCCCACGGCATACGGTTCGTGACCGACCAGGAGGCGACGAAGGAGCAGAAGGAGTTCGCCCGCGACTACTTCGAGCGCTCGATCCGCTCCCGCGTGGAACCGACCTTCATCGGGCGTTCGCTCCCCGCTCCCTTTCTCTACAATCGCCGCCTCTATCTGGCGGTGATCCTTGCGCCGATCGGCTCCGTCGACGACGACCGTCGCTACGCGCTCGTGGAGATCCCTTCGTTCGACGAACCGAGATTCGTCGCGCTCCCCTCGGCCGACGGCGACCATCCCTACATCTTCCTCGACGACCTGCTCCGTCTCTTTCTCCCCGATCTTTTTCCCGGATACGATATACTCGGCGCCTGGTCCGTCAAGCTCACGCGCGACGCCGAACTCTACATCGACGACGAGTTCAGCGGCGATCTGATGGAGAAGATCCGGCAGGGGGTGAGCGGACGGAGGACCGGCGCTCCGTCGCGGCTGCTGGTCGACGAGGCGATACCGAAGCGGCTTGCCGGTCTGCTGCGCGATATTCTCGACCTGAAGCGGGGCGATATGGTCAGGGGAGGGGGCTACCACAACTACAACGATTTCCTCGGGTTCCGCAATCCCGGGATTCCGGAGCTGGAGTACCCTCCGCTTCCGCCGCTGCCGCACCGCGGGCTCGATGCCGCGGCGACGATCAGGGAGGCGGTCCGGGAGCAGGACCGGGTTCTTCACTTCCCATATCATTCATATCACTATGTGATCCGGTTCCTTCTGGAGGCTGCGACCGATCCGGAAGTGGAATCGATCAGGATCACACTCTATCGTGTTGCGTCGGATTCGGAGATCGCGCGTGCGCTGATCCAGGCGGCGGAACACGGCAAGGAGGTGACGGCGTTCGTCGAGGTGAAGGCGCGGTTCGACGAGGAGGCGAACTTCTACTGGGCGGGGGAGCTGGAGAGGGCGGGGGTGAAGGTGATCTACAGTTTCCCCGGATTGAAGGTCCACGCCAAGCTCTGCCTGGTGGCCCGGCGGATCGGCGATCGGATCGTCCGCACCGGGTTCCTGAGCAGCGGCAACTTCAACGAGAAGAGCGCGCGGATCTACTGCGATCACGGGCTCTTCACGGAGGATGAAGGTATCACCGACGAGATGGCCCGCGTCTTCGGTTTCCTGGAGACCCGCGTGCCGCCGGAAGAGTTCGCGAGCCTGCTGGTGGCTCCCTTCGCCATGCGGGAACGGTTCCTGGCGATGATCGACAGGGAGATCGGGAATGCGCGCGCCGGCGTCGAGGCGTCGATCATCCTCAAGCTCAACAGCCTGGAAGATCCCGGTATGATAGAACGTCTCTACACGGCTGCCGCTGCCGGCGTCAGAGTACGGCTGATCGTGCGGGGGATCTGCCGGCTTGTTCCGGAGGAGGAAGGGATGGGAGGGAGGATCGAATGCGTCAGCATCGTCGACAGGTTCCTGGAGCATTCCCGCGTCTATCTCTTCCACAACGGCGGCGACGAAGAGATCTATGTCGGTTCGGCCGACTGGATGACCCGCAATCTGAACCGTCGCGTCGAAGTAGCCTTTCTGATCCGTGATCCCGAGGTCCGTCGTCAGATCCGCGCGATCGTCGATCTGCATCTTCAGGAGAACGTGAAGGCGAGGATTCTGAACAGGTCGCAGAACAATACATATCGTGTCGGTGGGGAGCCGGTCAGATCCCAGACGGCGGTCTACGACTTCTGCCGGGAGCTGTACGAGGCGGAGCCGGTCGAGGCTCCTCCCGAGCCCGTCGAGGAAGAGACCACGGCCGCCGATCCCGTCGAATCGATCGATCAGGTCGACGAGGGCTACCCGCGCGACACCGCGTAGAGTTCCACCTCCTGCTGTTTGCCTCGTAGAACGATCCCTCCTCTGTTCTCGACGACGAACCCGTTCCCTTTCGGAAGGCGTGCCACCAGATCGCCGGAGACCAGGATTCGGACGCCGTAGGCGTTGCATTCCGCCTGGATTCTGGCCGTGGTGTTGACCGGGTCGCCGTGGAACGCGATCTCCTTCTTCACGTCGCCGATCTCTCCGATGATCACCTTCCCGTAATGGAGCCCCGCCTTGAACTCCGGGACGAATCCATACTTCTCGCGATACATATCCCCGGCGCTCTCGATCTTGTCGAGCGCGTTGAAGAAGCATCGTATGCAGTTGGCGTCGGTCAGGCCGCGATCCATCTTCCAGGTGACGACGATCTCATCCCCCACATACTGATAGATCGACCCTTTGCTGTCGACGATCGGATCGGTGACGTCGAAGAAGAAATCGTTCAGCAGTTCGTGGAACCTGATGTTGCCGAGCTGTTCGGCGATGGTGGTGGAGGATTTCATATCGAGGAACATGAAGATCCGTTCCTCCTCGCGCGGCTTGTGATAGCGGCCGGTGAAGTAGATCGCGAGGGCGTTCTGCCCCAGCAGCCGGTTCACCTGCCGCAGGAAGTTCAGAAGCACACTCGCCGCGATACATACCGTCAGGATCGCCAGGAACTCTCCCCCGACCAGAAACTCCATGAACCCGTTATCCTCCGAGAAAGCGGTCAGAGGAATATCGTATCGAATGTTCCGGTAGAGCTTGATCTCCACGATGACCGTGACCCCTATCAGCGCCACATAGAAGAGCGAGCGGATCAGAAGGACGGCAAGAAAGCTCTTCCTGCGGAACGACTGCTGGAAGATGTAGTTCTCGAAGTACCCGCTGATGAGCCCGATCACGGCCCCGAGGATGGCGCCGTTGAGCATCGGCCCGCCGAACCCCCAGTAGAAGAGGGAGAAGAGGAATCCGACGGCGGCGCCGACGGCCGTGATCGTGAGGGCGCCGCGCAACTGCCGCTTCGTGTGAACGGTCGAGCTCATTGGAATATCATGATAGGATGCTGTCCCGTCGGAAGGAAACGGCGGAACATTGGTGACCGGATTGATCTACGATATCTATGAACGGGCATCCGGCCGGAGGCGGGGTCAGAAGATGAACCCGCCGGTCAGGTAGACCCCGTCCTTCTCATCCGAGTGCATGAAGGCGATGCTCACGGTGTTGGCCCGTTCCACGGGAGCCAGCCAGATCCCGCCGCCGTAGGCGCCGTGGATGAGGTCGGAGGTTTCTCCGTCGACGAAGACCTTCCCCGCGTCGCCGGCGCCGAAGATTCCGAAGAGGGTGGGGACGATCAGATTGATCTTTGTGAGATATACCCGCAGCTCGGCGTTGCCGAAGAGCGACGCCTCCCCCGCGAACCGCTCGCGCTCGTAGGCGCGCATGGTGGGCGATCCACCGATGAACGCCGACTCGAAGAAGGGGAATGTCCCCCAGATCTTCTCGCCCCCCGCCCGCAGCGCCAGCTCCGTCTCCTCCCAGAGGGGGAGATAGGCGCGGGCTTCCCCCTTCACTCTGCTGAAGCTTTCGACAAGGTCCGGGGTCTTCGGGTAGTACGATCCTTCGGCGGTGAGGAGCATGCCGCTTGTGGGGAGCGTTTCGTTGTTCCGGCTGTCGTGGATCAGCCCCGCGTGCAGGCGCGCGGTCGCCGTTTCCTCCATGCCGTAGACCTGTGCTCCCGAAAGGAAGGTGTTCTCATGGGTGACCGTGGTCGTCAGCTTCGCCTCGGCTCCCAGGCTGAACCTGAGTCCGTCGAAGAGAGGGAAGTCGAGGGAGGGATGGAACGCGTACTGCCGCTGTTCGACCTTGTAGAACGTTTCGTCGTCCACATCTCCGGCGATCGTCGTCCCGTTGCCGAGCCCGAAGAAGTTCACCACCTCGAGTCCGGAGGCGCGCGCTTCCACTCCCACGTGGGCTCCCGGGAGGAGCGTGTGGAAATCGCCGGTGAATTTGATCTTGAAGCGATCCGCCGCGGTGGCGTATCCCGCGCGCAGGTCGAGTCTGTAGACGTAGGGATCGGCGCGGAATCCGAATCTGTAGAGGATCGGCCCGCCTCCGATGAAGAGCCCTTCGTCCGGCGTGACGTTGAACCAGGGACCGAACCGCCAGTCGACCCCCTTCTCCCGCAGGGTCGGTTCCCACCGCGCCGTGTCCCCCCCGGGCTCCGGGTATTCGCTCCGGTCGACCGACGTCGTCGGTCCTTCGACGAAGGTCGATTTCCCGCCGTCGTCGTAGAAGTAGGTGGCGGTCTCGGCGTCGGGGATCGGGGTCATGCTCAGGAAATATCCCTTCACGACCGATCGATCGACGAAGACGTCTTGTCCCTTTCCTCCCACGACCCGCAGTATCGGGTTGCGATCGACCGTCCCCTCCACGACCACGCTGTCGTCCCCTTCCCCCATGAAGAGCCGGACCTCGCACGTCTCGTCGCTGTTGAAGATCCTGTGGAAGAGGGGCGTTCCCTTTCTCTCGCCCGTTGTCTTATCGCGCTTGAAGAGGCTGACCTCCATCGTTCCGTCGTCGGTCCGGCGGATCTCCGCCACCTCGTCCTTCTCGCTTCCCCACGCCTCCACGAACCCGGCCATCCCTGAATAGTATTCCCGCGATGCCTCGCGAAGTCCGTTGCGGCGCGATATGATCACTTCCTCCAGGGCCGGCCCTTCCTTCGGATACATCGCGGCGGGCATCCTTCGGACCGCGTTACGGATCACGCTGTCGGTGATTCCCGCGACCACGTCGTCGGTGATCGAGTCCCAGGTACGGCGATCGAGAGGGGAGAGGAATCTGCGGTCGAGGTAGCGGCCGGACCAGGTGAGGTCCTCAAGTTTCGGATAGTCGTCGTCGCATCCTTCGAGCTGTGTGACGGCGTTCTCGGCGATCCAGGGGATGAGGCCGTCGTAGCGGCAGAACGCCTGATCGCGGTCGCGCGGGATCGGGACCCATCGTTCACGTTCCCCTTCGCGGAAGCGGGCCCACTGCCACTGGTCGACGTGGCGGTCCCAGTCCCCCATCACGATATCGACCAGGCGGGCGCGGAGGAAGGCGCGCGCATCGACCTGCTCGTCGTTGTCCTCGTCGAGCCGCTTGAAGAGCTTGTAGGTGGTGACGACCTTGTCGGAGCCGGCGAAGGCGATCTCCTCGTCGTCGGCCGTCGGGTTCTCCTCCAGCATGCCGAGCACACCGCCGAAATCGGCGCGGAACTCTCCGAGCGCCTCGTCGTCGGGAAGTATCACAATGCGAGGCGCGGAGTTCAGCACGCCCGCCGCATCGAGGATCGGGGCGGTGATGACCGGGGAGACCGGGTTGGCGGTGGCGATGAACTCCTGCACGATATCGCCGACCACCGTCTCCTGAAGATCGACCGGCAGGAACTTCCTCGGGTTCTTGTTGAGCGAGCGGAACTTGTATTCACGTCCGTTCGCGCCGGCGAACCTGAGCGATTTGGTCTGATTGCCCCCTCCCCGTTTCGTCGGCTTCAGGCCTCCCCCGAACCTCTTCATGTTCAGCACCTCGACCTCGATCTCGGTGGTCCAGAGGTCGCGCCAGAGATCTCCGAAGAAGAGGCGGCGAAGTCCCCCCGCCGCGTACTCCGGGCCGGGGACGACGATCGCGGTGGAGCCGTGCGTGTCGGCCGCTCTCACGCTGGAGTCGGACTGTGCGCAGAGCGGGGCGACCGCCAGAAGGAGGAGTCCGAGAAGAGGGAGACCTCTGTGGGAATGGAACATGGGAAGGAGAGAAATATCGGAGTCGGCCTCCTCCTACGGCGCCGGCGCCGGCATCGATGTATAGAACGAGAGGGTGGGATCGGCTCCGCGCGCCTCGTCGGCGATCAGCAGCGAGTTGTCGGGCATGAAGGAGATCCCCTCCGCCTGCTTATGCAGTTTCCTGTCGAGTTCGACCTGCCCCTTGATCTCGCCGCTCCGTGAAATCTCCACGATCGACCATCCCTCGGCGGCGATGATGAAGAACGTTCCGGTCGACCTGTTGTACTCGATGCCGGAGGGGTTGAAGCGTTCCCCGCGGCCGTTCCTTCCCAGCGCCTCCAGATCGAGCAGGAGCCTCGGCGCGGGCTCGAGCGTGCCGGAGGAGAGGGAGTAGGCGTAGACCGCCTTCTTCGATTTCCCCAGATCCTTGCCGGCCTTTTCCTTGCAGGCCAGCAGGAGCGACTGCGTCTCCGGATCGTAGCAGAGTCCCTCGACATCATTCTCTACGTTCAAACCTGTCTTCCGGATTTCATACGGGACGACCGCCTCGTCGGCTCCTTCGGCGAACTCGTAGAGATCGCCCCGGCTGGAGACGAGGAAGAATCGCGCCCCGACCACGGCGATCCCCTCGAAATCTCCCTTCATCCCCTTCTCCCCCACATGAAATCGCTTGACGATATTTCCGGTCGCCGGGTCGACCTGCGATACTTCGCTGTTCTCGTCGTTGTGGGTGAAGATCCGGCCGTCGTCGGCCACGGCGAGTCCGGAGATCTCCCTGAGGGATTTCGGCAGCACGACGACCCGCGGCCCGGCGGCGAAATCATATCGGGAAAGGGCGGAGGAGGCGGGGGGGCGGCCGGCGGGCTTCTCCGGGGAGTCCCCTGAGTCCTTGTTCTTCTTCGGCGATCTGAAGACGAAAATCACGGCCAGGGAGGTAAAGACGACCGCGAGGGCAACCAGAGGCTTGTTCGGTTTCATGCACGATAATAACCATCGTGCCGAAGGCCGCCAAAAGGAAACGGCGCCGCCGGCTCGGCCGAATCCGCCGTCGGCTCATCCGGGCCCGCCGCCTGCTCGTCGATACGGGAACAAGGATCGTAACAGGCCCATATTGACCCCGGGCATCCACTCGATCCTCGTTGGATCGGGCCCATGAACTTCTCAATCACTTCCATCACATTCGGAGCAATCATGAAACACGGACACGTTGGTGTTCCGGGACGGCTTGGACGGGCCCTCTTTGCTCTCGTAGCCGCGGCTGCGCTCCTCACGGTCGCGAGCCCGCAACTTCATGCGCAACGGTGGCAGAGCACGTTCGGAAGCACATGCAGGGAGAGCGGGCGCGCGGGCGTGCAGATGCTTGCGGCGGGGGGAGGCTTCATCGCCGTCGGCGAGCAGCAGAGCCCGTTCGTGGCCTGCTCGGGGTTCGGATCGCGCAGGGATGTTTATGTGGTGAAGACGAACGATGCCGGACAGCAGGTCTGGGCACGGTCGTACAGCATCGGATACAACGGTTCGGGGGGTGACGCCACGGCCACGTGCATCACCGAGTGCGCCAACGGAGACTTTCTGATCTGCGGCTACACGGCCCGTGCCGGCTCCACCTATCCGGTGCCTCCCCTCTGCCATCCGACGGCGACGACGAACGACATCTTCGTCCTCCGTATCAGCTCCACCGGCGGGCTGGTGTTCAGCCAGATCTACGGGACGGATCGCGCCGAGGCGGCATTCTCGATCATAGAGCTTGCTCCCGTGGGGCTGAACACGAGAGATATCGTCGTGGCCGGATACGGAGTTCAGGCCAACGGCGACCAGGACGCGCTCATCATGAGACTGACCCCGGCCGGGATCACGGTCTGGAGCAAGTATTACCCCGGGGGAATCTCTACACCCGATGCATTCCGCGGCGTCATCGAATGCAGGGTGGGGGTGCCGGCCGGCCAGAACGGTGATATCGTCGCGGTCGGGATCACCCTTCCGGCTCCTCCGGCGCTCGTGATTCCGGACAACTACGCGGTACGGGTCAGCAGCGCCAACGGACTGATCATGCCGGCCACCAATCAGGGAGGGCTGATCTGGGGGAACACGATGTTTCCCGACGAACTCGCCTCCGTGCGGGAGCTGACGGTCGCTCCTCATGCCGGGCAGCTCGTCATGGTCGGCATGACCGCCGTCACTGCGGCCGGCGGCGGTCCGGTCGTTCATGAGGCGTCGGTGACGAGGACTACGGCAAGCCTCAACAGCAACCAGTGCAACGGAGGGGGAACGCCGATTCTGAACCAGGTGTCGATCGGCGAGAACGGCCCGCTCATGGACTATGCGATGGATGTGCGCGAGGTGGCGGCCGGCACGGGCGGCCTGATCGCCGGCCGTGTTATCGTGGCGGGCTATACCACCATCAACTCGCCGGCGAATCAGGTCGATTATTTCCTGGCGGAGCTCGACCCGGCGACCCTGACGCTGGCGCCGGGGGGCGCCGGGTTCAAGACCTACGGGGCCGAGGGGACCGAGATGGCATGGTCGGTGAACATCATTCCCGGAACCGTTACCCGGACGGCCGGATTCATCCTGTGCGGGCTGACCACGAGCGCGAGTCTCATGCCGGCAGGGCATATCGAGGAAATGTATCTGGTCAGGACCGGTCCCACCGGCGACAGTTACTGTAACTTCCTGAGCCCGGAGCCGACGATTCAAACGCTCAACTGGCCAAGCCAGTGCTACACTCCGCAGCCGGTCAACTCGGTGACCAGTTGCGGCAACGACGCCACCTGGCTCGACTTCGAGGAGTGGTGGCCGATCTGCTACGAGTCGTTCGGGATAAAGGGACGCGAGCGGGCGAACGACGGTATCTCCGGTGTGGAGCCTGAGGGTCTGATCGACATGGCCGAGGGCTCGGCGATCGTCCCGAACCCGGTCACCAGGGGCGCCGGGTTCATCGTGAAGTACGACCTGCGCGCCGATGCCGACGTGCGGATCAAGGTGACCGACATGACCGGCCGCGTCCTCTTCAACGAGGAGCATCCTCTGCAGGGAGGTCTGCATCGTATCCCGATAAGCACCGAAGGCTGGGCTGCCGGCACCTATCTGGTGAACCTGAGCTCTGACGGCTCGACGGTAAGCAGGACGATCGTGGTGACCGACGGGGCAGGAGGAAACTGACGGGTATCACCGGTGTAAACCGGATGTTTTCAAGGAAGAGAACAGGGGAACGGCCGTCAGCGATGACGGCCGTTCTCATGAACGGAGTGCGGGCGGATTCTCCGCATCCGGGCTTTTTCTATATTTGCCCCTGCTGTAATTCTCCGGTCGGCGCAATGTCGACGCCGATATGAGCATATGCACGCTTTCCCATCTCCCCAATGAAACCGTTCTTCATTTCCTCTCTGATTGCGATTCTTTTCTGCGTGACGTCGACTTCTCTCATGTCGCAGGAATCCGGTCCATCATCCCGATGGAAATGGATGAACCCTCTGCCGCAGGGAAACGACATCTTCACGGTCCTTGTGAAGGATGCAAAGACCATGATTCTCTTCGGGAGATGCGGCACGATACTTCAAACGGAAGACGGGGGGGAGAAGTGGTCGATGCTCCGTCCCGATTCCTCGGCCACGCTCGATCCCGGGAAACTGTCGGATTTCGATCTGAATAATATCTATCGACGATCGGACGGCACGATCATCGCGTTCGATTCACTCGGGCTCCATCTTACCTCGACCGACGATGGCGTATCGTGGCGGGGCCCCGACAAGCCGATCGATCAGCCCATAAATGCCTACGACGTCAACGATCAGGTGGTGATAGCGGCAGGTGAATGGATATATCGTTCGACTGATGGGGGATCGAGCTGGCGGCATCTGCCCGTGTCGCTCAACTCCGTGTTCATCTATCGTGTAGTCTATGCCGGCACCGATGTATGGGTCGCGCTGAACCATAATGGAGCACTGTTCCGTTCGACCGACAATGGAATAACATGGAGCGAACTTCCATCCAGGCTCTCGATATATTCCCCCTCGGACGGATACCTTCGATTCAATGGGAGCGGTGTCGGGCTGGCTCGTCGCTATCGTACGACCGATCGGGGGGGAACCTGGTCGGCTGCGGGACAGGAGTTTGTCGGCCTGATGAGCGACGCCATGTTTCTCGACGATACCACCGCGCTTACCTACGGCGACTCAGGGCGGATCTATCGTTCGATCGACGCCGGCGCTTCCTGGGCCGCCACGGCTACTCCTCCAGGAAAACGTTTGAATGCGATGGGAGTTGTCGATGGAGTTCTGATCGCCGTCGGGGATGAGGGGACGATATTCCGCAGCACCGACCGGGGCGCCGTATGGCAGAGCGTGGAAAGCCCGACCGACCAGAATATCACCTCTCTGACGTTCGGCGATAATGGATTCGGGGTCGCCGTCGGCCTCAACGGATGTATAATACGGACGACGGATGCCGGAATAACCTGGAGCAATCTTGCTCCGGGATTTCGCACGACGTTGTATGAAGTCGATTTCGCGGATGACCAGGTCGGGTATATTCTGGGACTACGGATCCTGGGGATCAATAACAGTCGCGGCGTGCTACGACGCACGACCGACGGCGGAGCGTCATGGACCGAGCTTCCGATGGATGATTCGATCCTTCTTGGAAGGGGAGGCTCCGGATCGTGCATCGCATTCTACGACGCGATGCACGGCTACGGCGCTCTCGGTTCCGATATCTACCGGACCGTCGACGGCGGGATATCATGGACGGTGAAGCGGTTCGATAAGAAGACGATCTATGATATTGCCATTATCGACCGGTTGACCGCGGTTGCGGTAGGTGGCGATGGATTCATTACGCGTACGACCGATGGGGGGGAGACGTGGAATCAATATGAAAACGTATCGCAATACATCAACTTTGGTGTATCGTTCAAGGGGAATTTCGGGCTGGCTGTGGGAAACGGAGCGACAATCTATCGGACGCTGAATGAAGGTGCAAGCTGGACGCTTGTGCCGCGCAGCGAACTGGGTGGCCTGCTCCCCGCGTTGAAAGCCGTTGTCGTCGTCGATTCCGTGACGGCATTCGTCGCGGCGGAAACCGAGGCGGTCTACCGCACCACCGACAGAGGAAAGAACTGGACCCGATTGAAGTTGCCGAAGAGATCCGACAACTACCTCCTGCGATCGATCGACTTCGCAGGAGATGTCGGTGTTGTCGTCGGTTCGGCCGGGACGGTTTTTCGTACCACCGATAACGGCGCCACCTGGTCGAACCCGGGTATCGATGTCGATTCCGACCTCTGGGAGGTATCCCGTATGGGGAGCAGCGGCATGATCGCCGTCGGGGAGGGGGGGATGATCCTCGGCACAGGGGTTTCTCTCCAGCCTCTCTCCGTTCCCGAGACCCGCGGCAGCGAGGAGCCGGCAACATCTCTGATCCGTCCGGTTCCGAATCCGACAACACAGGCGTTGCAGTTCATGATATCTCTACCAGAATCGGTTCCGGTTCGCCTCATGCTTTCAACCCCGGATGGCCGACTCGTCGGAACGGTATTCGACGGAGAGCTTCCGGCCGGGTCGAGGAGCATCGAGTGGGATGCGGCGGATCTGGCAAACGGGTTGTATTTCTACAGGCTTGAAGTGGGGGCGGGGTCGCAGAGAAGAGTCGAGACCGGCAGAGTCGTGATCGAGCGGTGATGGAGCAGCTCGACTGATTATCAAGGAAGAGAGCCGCTGGGAAAGGCCGTCAGGAATGACGGCCTTTTTCGTTTATATATATCGGACTTGGATCGATACCGGTATGGACATCCTCATTTATTACACAGAGGGTATCTCCATATATGCCCCTATGTTCAATTCATCGACCGCGCCCTTATGTCGATCGTTATCTGTTTTTAATACGATATGATGTGTCGCGTCGTTCGTCACTGATAATGTTACCGGAGAAGATCATGCTTGAATGGATAGCCTGCCTGCTGCTGGTTCCGTATGCGCTGTGGGAGCTTCTGCTGATCTGCGGGGCAATCGGTCGCATCTTTATAGCTGTACTGGAAGGGAAAAGGAGGTGAGATCCCCGTCGTCCGATTCCTTCCACCGATCCCTGTTCGAGGAGCCGCAGTCCGGGAGGAATCGGATATGTTGACGGTAAAAGCCGTACAGTGATCGACGGAGACGACCCGAAGGTTTGTCGACTTCGGGCCGTCGTTGTTTTCTCAGTACTCGAGGAATCCGAATCCGGGGATCTCGATCAGAGATGTAGTGACAGAGTGATCGCATTTCGGCCGATCGCCAAGCGGTTTCCTGCAGGAACATCCTTCGTTGGGAGTGAAAACACAGTAGGAACAGTCGTGACCGGTGCAGGTGTTGGACTCCTGGCCGAACCTGAATCGCATCGGCACGCCACCGGATCCACTTCCCGGAACCGCCTCGAGTTGAATCCACATCGCCGCACCGTCTCCATTAAACTTGCGGCCATATCCCGCCAGGTAGAGCTCCCCCATCATCGGTTCAATCTTCACCGAATCGATTACGATGACAGAGTCGATAGCGTGAAAGAAGCCGGCTCTCAATGAATCAACGTCGATCATGATCGTGGGTGTGCCGTTCACGATCTCGACGACCGGCCGCCATGTGGCCCGCGCCGAACTACATGCCCCAAGCAGTACGAGACAGCAAATGAGTACTCGAACCATAACTCCTCCTATGGTAGTAGTAACGGGGCGGATGAGAATATATCGGGAAAATATCGTTACGGCAAGATCGATCGAAGGGGAACGTTGCATCGGGTCTCGGGAAGCGAGTTTGCCACAAGTTCTGGCGAACTCGACCTGGAGCGGATTCTCTTACTGCTGTGCACTTATATGACGCCCCTGGGGATCGTAACCACCAAAACCTCAAAAAAAAGAGGAGCTCGCGGATTGCGAACTCCTCTTGGGCTCCTGAGGTAGGACTTGAACCTACGACCCTCTGATTAACAGTCAGATGCTCTGACCAACTGAGCTACTCAGGAATGAGTGGGCCACAAATATAAGGCGGCCCCCCTCGGCTGCGAAAGAAAAACTTTCGGCTGCAAAACTTTGTGACCATCGGAGGTGGGAGGGCTGCCGGCGGGGGAGTGGGGGGGCGAAGCAATAAACCGATCTCAGGCCCCGTCATCATAAATGAAAAATGCTTGTTGCAACAAATAATCCATCTTCCTATATTTGCTACCGCTATGGGTGAAGCATTGAAACGTAGACTCAAACAGCCGAAGTTCCAGAGCCCCTATCAGGAGGCTGTGCTGAGCATCATGGTCGCGGCCAGTCATCTGGAAGGGATGATCGATCGCTCCTGCGCGGAGTTCGGCATCACCCATCAGCAGTACAACATCCTCCGCATTCTGAAGGGAGCCCACCCGGAGGGACACGCCTGCGGCGAGATCGCCTCCCGCATGATCGATCCCTCTCCGGATGTGACCCGCAGGCTCGACGCGCTGGAGAAGGAAGGGCTGATCGTCCGCGAACGGTCCTCGGAGGACCGCAGGGTCGTCGTCACCCGGATCACCGGGAAGGGGCTGACCCTGCTGGCCGGCATGGAAGCCTCCATGACCATGAACGACGACGAGCTCAAACAGCGCCTTACCGTCGACGACTGCCGTGAGATCTCCCGCCTCTGCGAGAAGATCTTCGATGATATGCCCCGATCCGATGGCCCCTGATCTTTTTTTGCGGGCATATCTGTTGCAACAACCATTGTTAAGACATCTTCATGTTCATCTCTCATAACCTCTCAATCCATCCTCAAAGGAGAAGGACAATGTATCGCAGAATCCTCGGTTCGGCCGTAGCCGTGCTCGCCCTGACGGTCGCCTCGAACCACGTTCATGCGCAGGCGGTGTCGACGACCGCCAAGGGAACCAAGACGGTCACCCTCAGCGACAAGGTCGGCAAGAACCAGTTCAACTGGAGCAGCGACGCTCCCCTCGAGAAGATCGACGGCACGGCCGAGGGGATCACCGGCACCCTGAAGCTCGATCCGCAGAAGCCGACCTCGATCACCGGAACGATCTCGGCGCAGGTCTCGACGATGAACTCCGGGAACGCCGGACGCGACGAGCATATCCGCAACGACAAGTGGCTCGACGCCGCGAAATATCCCACCATCAGCTTTACCGCCAGGTCGGTCAGGGATGCGAAGGTGGATGGGAACAAGATGACGGCGCAGGTCACCGGCGACTTCACGATGCACGGCGTCACGAAGCAGGTCACGATCCCCTTTACGATGACGTACGTCGATGCCTCCGCCAAGACGCGCGAGCGGGCTCCGGGCGACTTCGTGATGATCACCGCGGAGTTCAACGTCATGCTGAAGGATTTCAACGTGAACAGCGGCATCATCGGGAGCAAGGTCGGCGAGGCGATCAAGATCAAGGCGCAGCTCTTCGGTTCCACGGCCATCTGAACGGCCGGGGACGTTTCGCTCGGTATCGGTGTTGGGACTCTTCGACATGCCTCGCCGATACCGCCGTCGGAATCGATTCCGACGGCTCATTCCCATCGATCAACAACAACACTTACGAAGGAGCAGTCCGATGGAGACGAACGGTAAGACGATCTTTGTCATAGGAGGGACGGGAACGCAGGGGGGAGCCGTCTCGCGGCATCTCAACGCAGCGGGGTGGCAGGTGCGGACGATCACGCGCGATCTCTCGAAGCCGGTCGTGCAGGAGCTGCGCGATGCCGGGATCGAGGTGCTCGAAGGGAACATGGATGATCCCGCCTCGCTCGACAGGGCGATGGAAGGGGTCTACGGTGTCTTCAGCCTCCAGCAGTTCTGGGAGGTCGGCGCCGAAGGGGAGATCCGCCAGGGGATCAATGTGGGGGATGCGGCGGTTCGTGCCGGCGTGAAGCATTTCGTCTATTCCTCGGTCGGCGGCGCCGAGAGGAAGAGCGGGCTTCCCCATTTCGAGTGCAAGTGGGTGGTCGAGAACCATCTCCGCTCGCTCGATATCCCGCTGACGATCATCCGCCCCGTCTTCTTCATGGATAATTTCGGGAGCTTCTCCCCTCCCAGCGAGGAGGAGGGCACGCTCGTCTTCCGGGCTGCGCTTCCCCCCGATCGGCCGCTTCAGATGATCGCGGCCGACGACATCGGCGGGATCGTCGCGAAGATCTTCGCCGACCCGGAGAAGTATATCGGAGTGGAGATCGAGATCGCGGGGGATGAACTCACCTTCCCGCAGGTCGCCGAACGCTTCTCCGAGGCCACCGGGAAGCCGGCGCGGTTCGAGGAGCTGCCGCTGGAGACCGTCATGGGGTTCAGCCAGGAGGTGGGGCTGATGTACAAGTGGTTCGACGAGCACGGCTACACCGCCGACATCGATGCGGTGCGGGAGATCTATCCCCAGCTCAGGTCGATGAAGACCTGGCTGACGGCGCCGAAGCAGGAGCTTCCCGTGCCGGAAAAGCAGGGAGCCGAGTAGGTCCGACGTCCTATCGTCAAGAGATACAGGGAGGCGACGGACGATGTTCCGTCGCCTCCCTCTCGTAAGCTCCCCGGGGAAGCGCCCGGATGCGGGGAGATGGGGGCTCTCGCTCCGCCGGGGGATCGATTCCGAACCAGTTTCAGGGACTATTGCCGTCGAGGAGTCGCGCTGGAATGCAGGCGTCCCGACAAACGTTATCGTCAGTCAAGGAGGTGGGCCATTATGATCACAATACGACAGAAAGAGGAGAGGGGACATGCCGATCACGGCTGGCTGAACACGTACCATACGTTTTCGTTCGCCGGCTACTACGATCCGCGGAACATGGGATTCCGTTCGCTTCGCGTGATCAACGAGGATCGCGTCACCTCGGGGCAGGGGTTCGGAACCCACGCGCACCGCGATATGGAGATCATCACCTACGTGCTGGAGGGGGCGCTGGAGCATAAGGACAGCATGGGGACGAGCTCGGTCATACGTCCCGGCGAGATACAGCGGATGAGCGCCGGCACCGGCGTCACGCACAGCGAGTACAACCACTCGAAGACGGAGCCGGTCCATTTCCTTCAGATCTGGATCATGCCGGAGCGCGCGGGGCTTCCCCCCGGATACGCCCAGCAGATGTTTCCGGTCGAGGAGCGTCGGGACCGCCTCCGCCTGATCGCATCGCGCGCCGGACGCGACGGCTCGATCTCGATCAACCAGGACGCCGATCTCTTCTCCGCCGTGCTGACCGGCGGCGAGACCGTCATGCACCGGTTCGGGGAGGGACGGCACGGCTGGCTGCAGGTAGCCCGCGGAGAGGTCACGGCCAACGGCACGACGCTGACGGCCGGCGACGGCGCCGCGATATCGGGGGAACCGGAGCTGCGGATCACGGCCGACGAGGAGGCTGAAGTGCTCCTCTTCGATCTGGCGTAGATCGATCCGGGCGTCGGACCGGCGATCCGGGAACAACAATATCGGGAGACGATTTCCATGAAGATCCTCGCCTTTGCCGCATCGCTGCGGAAGGATTCATACAACAGGAAACTGATCGGCCTGGCGACCGAGGTCGCCCGCGAGGCGGGGGCGGTCGTCGATCTGGCGGAGTTCCGCGAATTCGACATGCCCCTCTACGACGGCGACGTGAACGTGGCGCAGGGACTTCCGCCGGGAGCGCTCGAACTGAACCGCCGGATCGAGGCGGTCGACGGTATTATGATCGCCTCCCCCGAGTACAACTACTCGCTTCCGGGGACGCTGAAGAACGCGATCGACTGGATCTCCCGCGCCCGCCCGGTCCCGATCCGGGGGAAGAGCGGGCTCCTGCTGGCCGCCTCGACATCGATCTTCGGCGGTATCCGCGGGCTCTGGCAGCTCAGGATTCCGCTGGAAGGGCTCGGCGTCTTCCTCTATCCCGATATGTTCGCCCTCTCCTCCGCGGCGAAGGCGTTCGATGAGAAGGGGAGGATCATCGATCCGGTGTCGACCGACCGGATGACGACTCTGGTCCGCTCCTACGTTGCGACGGCGAGCAGGCTTGCCGCTCCGTAGGGTCGTACGAACGCGATATGACGGCAACCGGCCGCGATCGAACAGGAGTCGATCGCGGCCGTGTCGTTGTCTGCTCTCCCTATTGGTGCTGCCGGGCGCGTTACGAGTGTAGTATATTCGCCCCCTTCACATCCCTCTCCCCCTGGCTCAACTCGTCAACCGTTGGAACGATCGCGCCACATACGGCCCGCACGATGGACCGACCCGTTGCGGCCCCGCCGGCCGCTGGGCGCGCTGCGATATATCGCATGCGTCGCCGCAGTTCTGGCGACCGTCGGGGCATGGCTTGCATATCCTGATGCGATAAAAGCGCAGGAATACGATTTCAGGAATCTTTCGGTCGCCGACGGTCTGGCGCAGTCGCAGGTCTACGCCATCTGCGAGGACAGGCGCGGGAACATCTGGTTCGGAACGCGGGGAGGCGGGGTCAGCCGGTACGACGGCCTCACCTTCACCCCGGTGACCGAGGAGGATGGACTCCCCTCCGGCTTCATCAGGGCGATCGCGGAGGGAGCGGCGGGGGAGATCTGGTTCGGCACCGATCTCGGAGTCTCGCTCTACGATGGAAGAGGGATGCGCGACATGACCTCCCGGCTCGGTCTCTCCCGGAAGGCCGTGACCGCCGTCGCCCGAGACTCCTCCGGCGTCGTCTGGATCGGCACGCAGGAAGAAGGGCTTGTCCGATACGAGAACGGGGCCGTCCGCAGGTTCGGCGTGAAGGAGGGGCTCCCGGGCTATCTGATCACCTCCCTCTGCGTCGACACGCGGGGCCGCCTCTGGGTCGGCACGAACAGAGGCGCCGCCATGTTCGACGGCCTCCGATTCACGGCGTGGGGAGCCTCCGACGGACTGGCCGTGGCGCACGTGAGCGCCGTGACCGACGACGGCTCCGGAACCATCTGGTTTGCGACCTACGGCGGCGGCGTCAGCAGGTTCGACGGCACGACCTTCACCACCGTCGACGTCGACGCCGGGCTCAGCCACAACACGACCCTGAGCATCGCCGCCGACAGGAACGGCGACATCTGGGTCGGAACGGCGGGGGGAGGAGTCAGCCGGATCGGCGACTCCGGGGTGACCGTCTTCACCGAGAGGGAGGGGCTCTGCAACAATATGGTGGCGGCGGTCATGGTCGACGCCGCCGGGAACGTCTGGTTCGGCAGCTCCGGCGGCGGCGTCTCCAGGCTCTCCGGCCGGAGGTTCGTCAGGTTCACCGGCCGAGGAGGGGGGCTGGGGAACTGGGTCTACGCGGTCCGGCAGGACAGGGTCGGAACTATCTGGTTCGGAAGTTCCTCCGGCGGCGTCACCCGCTACGACGGGAAGACCTACCGGCGCTTCTCCGAAATCGACGGCCTCACCGCCGCGAAGGTGAAGACGATCTTCGAGGATCGCTCCGGGAGGATCTGGTTCGGAACGGTGGGGGAGGGAGTCTTCATCCGCCGGGGGGAGACGTTCGCACGATTATCGCGGGACGATGGGATGCGCGCCCGCTTCATCAACGCGGCGGCCGAGGATGACGAGGGGAACGTCTGGCTGGCGACCTCCGACCACGGCGCCGTTCTCTGCAGGGCCCGGAGCGACAGCTCCGACAGGTTCGTCCATGTCACGCGATCGAACGGACTGCCGGTGAACCGGGTCTACGACGTGCTGCCGGACGGCCCGGGAAATCTCTGGATCGCCACCGACGGCGGGGGGATCGCGCGGGTACGCTACGGGGGGGCGGAGCCGCCGAAGGTCGTCGCGCTCCACGATCGCTCCACCGGTCTTGCCGGCAACACGGTCAGGACCATCGCCCGCGACAGCTCCGGGCGGATCCTCTTCGGGACGGGGGGGGGCGGGCTGGTTGTCTACGACGGAGGGGCGTTCCGGTCGGTCCGCAGAAGGGACGGCATCAGCTCCGACAACATCTATTCCCTTGTCGTCGATCGCGCGGGGAGGATCTGGCTCGGCACCGAGAAGGGGATCGACAGGATCGTCCTCAACTCCGCGTGCAGGGTCACGGAGTCGAAGCATTTCGGCCGCGCCGAGGGGGTTACGGGGGTGGAGGCGTCGCAGAACGCGGCGGCGCTCGACAGGGAGGGAAATATCTGGTTCGGCACGATCGAAGGGGCGGTCAGATATTCCCCCGGCGAGGAGAAGCCGAACCTCGTTCCGCCGAAAACACATCTCACCGAGATCAGACTCTTCTTCGACAGGATCGACTCCACCGGCTACGCCGACAGCCTCACCCCGTGGTATCCGATCCCGGTCGGGCTCCGGCTGCCGTACCACAGAAACCATCTCAGCTTCGAGTTCGTCGGGATCAACCAGCGGAACCCGGAGGGAGTGCGATATTCCTGGAAGCTGGAAGGGTTCGACGAACGCTGGTCCCCCCGCTCCGACCGGCACACGGCGGTCTACTCCAATCTCCCCCCCGGCGATTACAGGTTCCTGGTCGTCTCCTACAACGAGGACGGCATCGGGAACCCGCGGCCCGCCTCCTTCACCTTCGTCATCGACCCACCCTTCTGGGCAACCTGGTGGTTCATGGGGCTGGCGGTCGCCGCGGCAACGGCCGGTATTCTCCTCTTCTATCGCGCCAGGATCGCCGCGCTCCGCCGGAAAAGCCTCGCGGAGCGACATGAGATCGAGGTCCGGAAGAATATCGTGGAGCTCGAGCAGAAGTCGCTCCGGCTCTCCATGAACCCTCATTTCATCTTCAACGCGCTCAACTCCATCCAGTCGTTCATCCCGGGGAACGATCCCTCCTCGGCCTCGCGCTACCTTTCGCGGTTCGCCAGGCTGATGCGGGCGATTCTGGAGAACTCCCGTCAGGAGCATGTGGCGATCGAGAGCGAGATGGAGATGCTCCGGAACTATCTGGAACTGGAGCGGCTGAACCTGGGGAACAGATTGTTCTACGATGTTTCGGCCGCGCCCGATCTCGACCCGGCGGCGATCTCGATCCCCTCGATGCTCGTGCAGCCGTTCGTGGAGAACGCCGTGCTGCACGGGATCCGGCCGCGTCCGGGAACCGGCTCGGTCACGGTGCTGTTCGAACGGGCCGGCGGGCTGATCCTCTGTTCGGTGCAGGATGACGGGGTAGGGCGCCGCGCCGCCGCGGCCCGTTCCTCCGGAGAGAGGAGCGGACACCGGTCGACGGCGATCGATGTGGCGCGGGAGCGGCTGGAGATCATGAACAGGGCGCTCGGGACCGACGCGGGGATCATTATCGTCGATCTGGAGAACGAATCGGGGGGGGCGGGTACCAGAGTCGAGATCCGTATGCCGTATATTTCCGACTGATCTTCTTCCTTATCGTTCTTCGATACGTATGTCGGTATCTCCTCATGTCGTTCGCGCGGTGGTCGTCGACGACATCGAACATGCCAGGCGTCTTCTGGCCGATCTTATCTCCATTCACTGTCCCGACGTGGCGGTGGTCGGGGAGGCCGCCGGCGTCTCCTCCGGCGCCGCTCTCATCGGTCGTCTCCGGCCCGATATCGTTTTCTTGGACATCGAGCTGGAGGATGGGAGCGGGTTCGATCTTCTGGGGCGCCTCGACTCGCGAGATTTCGGCCTGATCTTCACCACCGCCTCCGACGCCCACGGCATCCGGGCCGTCAAGTTCAGCGCGCTCGACTATCTGCTGAAACCGATCGATCCCGATGAGCTGGCCGGGGCCGTGGCGAAGGCGCGGAAGCCGGACGGCCGCCGGGTTTCCGTCATCCTCGACAACCTGGGACGACGGCCGGGAGAATCGCGCCGCATCGCCCTGAACACGGCCGATCGCGTTCATGTCATCGACACCGACGACATCATCCGCTGCGAGTCGCAGCGGAACTACACCCTCTTCCATCTTGTCGGAAAACGACAGATCCTCGTCACCCGCACCCTCAAGGAGTTCGACGAGATGTTCGACGACGCCGGTTTCTTCCGCACCCATCATTCCCATCTCATCAACCTGAAGCTGGTGAAGGAGTATGTGAAGGGGGATGGAGGATTTCTCGTGATGAACGACGGCAGCGAGGTTCCCGTGGCCGTGCGGAGGAAGGACGACCTGCTTGCCCTGCTCGGAGTGTGACGGGGGGAGAGAAGGGTTCTCCTCCCGCGACCGAACCGCCGACGCCTGCTAGATAACCGCCCACGCCTGATAGATCCCCCGGCGACGAGCCGTAGCGATCCGTTACGTTCGCCTTCGTCCGTCGCGTTCGACGGCACGATGTCGGTTTACCATATCGCCAAGCGAGGTCTTCACATGCGTTCGATGTTTGCGGTGTCGCTGCTTGTTGCCGGGGCTGCCGCGGCTCTCTACTCGTTGATCGGAACGGAAGCGTCGGCAGAGCTTCCACTCACGTCACTGGCCGTCGTCGACTCCCTGCCGGCCGGTGATTCCCTTACACCGGAGTTCAGGGGCGCCCTGACGGCGCCGTTCGTGTTCGACACCGCGTCGCTCGGCGCGGCGGGGCCGGTCGCCGACACCTCCTATGTGGCCGCGGGCTCCGGGAAGAGTATCGGGGGGCGACATGTGTCGATCTCGGTCTGCGGCGTCGATTCGCGGATGGGGGAGAACGTCAGGCACGCCGACGCCAACCATGTGATCACCCTCTGGCTCGACAGCGGCCTTGTCGAGATCGTCAGCATCCCGCGCGACACGCCGTGCGACGCCGGGTTCCCCGGCTCCACCAGGAAGAACAATCTCTCCAACCTCTTCGCCCGGAAGGGGCGTGAGAATTATCTGAAGGAGGTGGCCGCCATCGCCGGCGTCGACACGATTCCATACTGGGTGGAGACCGGTTTCTCGCAGGCGCGCGGCGTGCTGGAGCTGCTCGGCTTCCGCGACAACGCCGGGGACGCGCTCCGGGTCCTCCGCTCGCGGCACGCCTTCAGCACCGGAGATTTCCAGCGGTCGTTCAATCAGGGACAGTTCATGCGGCAGATGCTCCTGCGGCATTTCGAGGATATGGAGGGGATCATGGGGGATATGATGCTTCGGGCCGGATTGTCTCTTGTTACGACCAATCTGACCGTCGACCTCGTCGACAGCCTTGCCGGAGAGCTGCGCGCCGCCGGCTTCTCCTCGGATAAGGAGAGGGTGACGGTCGCCGTCAGGCCGGCCTACTACGCGAAGCTCTCGGTCTTCAACTTCACCGACTCCGCGTCGCTCGGCTCGCTGCTGACCGCCGTGCGGAAGAAGAGCGAGAAGTCCGACGCCGGCGGGTCGGCCGAGCCGTTCGCCTCCACCTTCAACACCGACGTGCAGCTCCTTCTCACCTCGGCGCGGGCCGACACCGGCAAGGCTCCGCTCAGGGCCGTCGGGAAGCTCCGCCGTCCCTTCGATCAGAGAATCTGGTGGCAGATCGTCGACAGGGAGTCGCGGGCTCGTCTCCGTAAGGAGATGGGGGGACTGCTCGCCGCCGCATACCGGCGCGCCGGAAAGAACGAGCGGGCGGAGGAGGTCGAGCGGGTCGTGGAGTTCGAGGAGCAGATGTTTACGGCGGAGGGGAGCGGGGCGAAGTAGAACGATTATTGAGCGTTCGTGCGGTTGGTGAAGAATTCCCGGCTCCGGTTCGCGGCTCCCGAAGGGAGCACCGATGTGTAGCCACCGGCCATTCATAATGTCCCAAGCCCTGAAGGGGCGTACCATTTTTCTCGTCCTGGATGAGGAAGAACGGCACGCACCTTCGGCGCTCAAGAAAAACGTGGGGCGTCCGCTGCTACACATGGCTCGCCCCTTCGGGGCTGTATAGACCCGAGACAGGGGAGAGCCGGTTGAATAACGGACGAACCCGGAACGATACATTACGGATCGTTCCGGGTTCGCTGTATGTCGTGCCGTCGTGTCGTGTTACGTTATATCGTCATCATGGCCGGCTGTTCCTCCTTCCATTCGCGGACGAGGCGTTCGTACTCGTGGCCGAGCCTGATGGCGCGTTCGCGGTCGTCGGTTTCGACGACGACATGGAAGAGGGGGCGCTCCTTGTCGGGGATCAGGAGGACCCAGTCGTTCTCCAGGAAGATCTTGACGCCGTCCAGAAGCTGCCTGGGGAGATTCTCGCTGTGGCGCATGGCGTGCCGCATCACGCGCCCCTTGAACTCCCACGGACATTCGATCACCCGCTGCACCACGGTCCGCTGCGGGATCTCGCGGTGGAGCTTGCCGAGGGTCCATCCGGTGCGCGCCGTCATCTCCATGATCTTCGCCACGGCGTACATGCCGTCCACCGAGAAGAGGAAGTCGGGGAAGATGAACCCGCCCCGTGTGCCGCCGACGAACGCCACCTCCTTGTCGTTGGTGGCGTCCATCATCGCCGAATGGTTGTTCCGGGTGTAGACCACCTCCACGCCGTACTCCGCGGCGGTCCGTTCCACCTCGCTGGTGGCGACGATCGGCACGGAGATCTTCTTCACCTTCCCCTTGTGCGTCTCCAGGAAGAGCTTGGTCACGATCGAGAGGAGCCGGTTGTTGTCGAGCGCCTCTCCGGTCTCGGTGACCGCATGGATCTTCTCGGCGCCGGGATCGATGATGAACCCGAAATCGTAGCCGAGCGAGGTCACCACTTCACCCACCCGTTTCTTGGCGGCATCCACCTCCTCACGCTCGCGGGCCATTCTGTTCGGATCGAGATATGCGTTCAGCGACACGACCTCGGGACCGAGCGAGCTGAGGATGTTCGGCATCAGGGTGGAGGCGACGCCGTAGCTGAAATCGAACACGACCCTGAACCGGGCGTTCCGGATCAGCTCCTCGTCGAGCGTGTAGAGGAATCTTGCGATATACGACTCGTTGGTCCGCTCCGGGAAGTAGATGCTCCCGACCTCGTCGTAGCGGGCGCGCTGGTACTCCTCGCCGAAGAAGAGGCGTTCGATCGACTTCGTCTTGTTGGTCGGCATATCCTTGCCGTCGCCGTCGAAGAAGATGATATCGGTCTTCCGCCTGTCCTGCGGCGATTTCCTGATATGCACCCCCGCGACCTGCTTCCCGTTCAGAAGCTCGGCGCGGGTGATCGGGATCGGGATCCGCTGAAGGTCGTTGACCTGCACCCCGGCCGACATCATCCCGGCGATCATCGCCCGGTTGATCATCCGCGAGACGTTGTCCGCGTCCCGGCTGACCGCGATCCACCGTCCCTTGCCGGCGTAGGCTCCCAGCGCCGATCCGAGCTTGGCGGCGAACTCCGGGTTCATGTCGATGTTGGAGAGACCGGAGATGCGGGCGTCGGTGAAGAGCTCGCGGGTCCAGCGGTCGATCCAGACAAGGCTTGTGGAAAGGATCGCGCGCGACTCCACCTCCTTGTCGGGCCAGAGCTTGATGTTGGAAAGCAGCTCCGCCCCGTCGCCGATTTTGCATCGATCCGCGATAAAGACGTTCTGGCCGACCGTGGCGCCGTTTCCGATCTCCACCTCGTCGCAGACCACATCGTCGGTCAGCTGGGCTCCGGCGCCGATTCTGGAGCGCTGCCAGACGACGGTGCCGCTGATCTGCGCCCCCGCCTCCACGACCGAGCCGTCGCCGATCACCGTGTCGGTCAGTTTCGCTCCCGCCTCGATCGTGACGCCGTCGCCGATCACCACGGTCCCCTCGAACCGGGCGTCGGGCGAGACGATCGATCCCTCGCCGATATGGACGTTTCCGTTCCGTTCCCCCGGGATCTGGATCTTCACCCGTCCCTGAAGCACGTCCATGTGGGCGGCCTGGTATTCGGTCAGGTTCCCGACGTCGCGCCAGTATCCCTCAGCGATATATCCGTAGAGCCCCAGATCCTCCTTGAGCATATGCGGGTAGAGGTCCTTGGAGAAATCGAACTCCCGCTTGTAGGGGATCAGATCGAGAACCTCCGGCTCCAGGATATAGATGCCGGTGTTGATCGTATCGGAAAAGACCTCGCCCCACTGCGGTTTCTCCAGGAAGCGGGTGATCTTGCCGTCGTCGTTGGTCATCACCACGCCGAACGCCAGCGGGTCGGGAACGCGGGTCAGGACGATGGTCGCCTTTGCTCCCTTCTCCTCATGATAGGCCAGAGCCTTTGCCAGATCGATATCGGTAAGGACGTCGCCGGAGATGATGATGAAGCGTTCGTCGAGAAACTCGTAGGCGTTCCGCACCGAGCCGGCGGTCCCGAAATCGGCCTCCGACTGGACGTAATGCATCTCTATATCGAAGGCCGATCCGTTGCCGAAATAGGAGGTGATCACCTCGGGCTGGTAGTAGAGGAGGGAGGCGACCTCCCGTATTCCGAGTCCCTTCACCAGATTGACGATATGGTGCATCATCGGTCGGTTGACCATCGGCGCCATCGGTTTGGGAACGTTCGACGTGAGTGGGCGGAGTCGGGTACCGAAGCCGCCGGCCATGATCACTGCTTTCATATCTGGGAAGACCTGATTTCTTGGTGAGATTGTCGGAACCGCCGCCCCGGACCGGGCCCTGCGCGCCTGCCGACATGGTCCATCGGAAAGTAACTAATTGAATGCTATCAACGCGCCGGGAGTTCCGAACGTTGCCAGATTTTCGCCTGAACCTATCTCCCCCCGGCTCCTTTCCTCTCATAGAGATCGAACGCTCCCGTCCGCAGCGGCACGGCATAGCCGGTATCGAGCAGCCCCCGCACCCCCGGCACCGCCATCAGCGCCTCCTCGGAGGACATCGGCGATCCGGTGATATCGGGCATGCTGTCCCGAAGCTGCACCACGATAAATCTCGGACGGGTCTCGGTCAGGTAGCGGCGGCTCATCTCGCTCCACTGGGGCGGGGCGAAGGGGGAGCCCATGGTGGGGGAGAAGAAGAGGGGGAAGTCGGGGACGTAGTCGTTGTAGGTGTAGACCAGCGCCGAGACCGACGAGGCGGCGAAGATCCTGTCTCCGGAGGCCTTGCGCGATCCGATATAGTCGGCGACGGCGTGGAGTTCCTCGAGACTGTAGCCTCTCCGTGTCCCGTAATATCTGTCCACCGCCTTGTCTCCCTGCGTCAGCCGCGCGGCTATCGGGGCCGCATGGCGAAGGTAGCGGGGGATGGGACTGAGGATCAGGAGCGTGACGACCGCCGCGATCCCGGCCAGCCGCATATAGATATCGCGACCCTCCGAGCGTCCCGCGGCCCGCACGATCCTGAGCAGGCCGTAGGCCGCGAGTATCGCGCCGGGAGGATACATCCTGCTGAAGTGATAGACGCCGTACTTCCCCTCGATGATGATCGTGAGGGTCAGGAGCGCGAAGAGGATCACGCTGAAGCGGAGAAGGGAGAGGACCCCGGCGCTCCCCGGTCCCGGCGCGCCGAGCGGGAACGAACGGGCGACGGCGACCGCCGCGGCAAGGGAGAGCAGGACGGAGAAGTTATCGGCGAAGAAGGCGGGGACCTCCTGCAGCGTCCTCCGTATCCATTCCCCCTTCGACTGGAGGCCGAGCGAGGCGTAGCCGCTCATGAACCTGTTCATCACCAGGAAGTCGTCCATGGCGCCGAACGCGACGAGGTAGAGGAGGAAGAGCCCGACCACGACGGCAAGTCCGGCCGCCGTGAAGAGTCCGAGGCGTATCGTCTGCCGACGTGATACCCCCAGCGCCAGCGGCAGAGCGAGCACCGCCCCGACCGCGACGATCCCGAAGGTGAACTTCAGCATCGCCAGCAGGCCGCAGAGAATCCCCGCCAGGAACGCCCGTCTTCCGTTCCGCTCGAAGATCATGAGGCTCATGACCGGGATCGCGAAGAGTCCCACGTAGCTCTCGGTCTGCGCCGTGCCGTCGTAGGTCAATCCCACATAGAGGATCGCATAGAGAGATGCGGAGAGCGCCCCCCATATCTCGTTCCCCGATGCGCGTCCGACAAGGGAGGCGATGCTCCAGCAGGTCACGATCTGAAGGATCAGATCGAACAGCCGCACCCCCGTCTCCGACTGACCGAAGAGGAGCATCCCCAGCGCATACATGTGATGCACCAGCGGCGGCTTGATCTCGATATAGTCGCGATAGTGTATTCCCCCCGCCAGAATCTTCTGGGCGCAGACGAAGAAGGTCGCCCCGTCCGACGCAAACGGGAAGAGAAGGGAAGGGAGGAGAATGAGGAGGACCAGAACGGCGGCGATGATCCTTCCCCGGCGGCTGAGGGAGCGCGGCAGGTCGGGATCGGCGAACGATGCGAGTCGGGATAGGATCGTGGTCATAGAGAGGGCCAATATACCACCGGAAACGACAGCGCCCGTTGTTCGAACGGGCGCCGTCTTCCGATTGATCTTATCCGTATCTCTCGCTCTTACCGCTGCTCCACCGGGACGTACTTCAGGTCGACGGCGCCGGTGTAGTCGGAAGCCGGGCGGATGATCCTGTTGTCGGCCTGCTGCTCCATCACGTGCGCGGTCCAGCCCACCATGCGGCTCATGGCGAAGATCGGCGTGTAGAGGTCGATGGGGATTCCCATCAGGTAATAGGTGGACGCCGAGTAGAAGTCGACGTTCGGGTAGAGCCCCTTCTGCTCGTGGACATACTGCTCGATGATGCGGGACATCTCGTACCACTGCGACTGGCCGGTCTCCTCGCCGAGCTCCTGCGACATTCTGCGGAGGTGCGTCGCGCGCGGATCCTCGGTCTTGTAGACGCGGTGGCCGAAGCCCATCACCTTCTTCTTGGCGGCGAGCGCATCGGCGATCCACTTCGAGGCGTCCTCGGTGTTGCCGATCTCCAGAAGCATCTTCATCACCTGCTCGTTGGCGCCGCCGTGGAGCGGGCCCTTGAGCGCGCCGATCGCTCCGACCGCCGCCGAGTACATATCGGAGAGGGTCGCGGCGATCACGCGGGCGGTGAAGGTGGAGGCGTTGAACTCATGGTCGGCATGGAGGATGAGCGCCGTGTCGAACATCTTGACGTGCTCCGGGGAAGCGGGCTTCCCCAGAAGCATGTAGAGGAAGTTCTCGGCGATCGAGTACTCCGGCTTCGGCATGTAGATATCCTCGCCGGCGCGGAGCCGATGAAGCATCGCCACGATGATCGGCGTCTTGGCGATCAGACGGATCGCCTTGCGCAGGCTCGCCTCGCGGCTGTTGTCCCCTGCCTCGGCGTCGAAGAAGGAGAGGGAGCTGACGATGGTGCGGAGCGCCTCCATCGGGTTGGCGTCCGGGGGGACGCGCATCATCTGGGCGACGATATCGCGCGGGAGCGAGGACTCGGCACGGATCTGCGCCGTGAACTCGTCGAGCTGCGACTGAGTGGGGAGCGCGCCGTAGAGGATCAGATAACTGACCTCCTCGAACGTCCCCTGTACCAGCTCGTGGATGTCGTAGCCGCGGTAGATCAGGCGACCCTCGCGGCCGTCGATGAAGCAGATCGACGACGTTCCCGCAATTATGTCCTCAAGACCCTTTTTCGGGGTCGGCGTGCTTTCAGCCATGTCGGTACGTATCTCCTGTAGCGTATTGGATGATCCTGGAAAGTCACAAAAATAGGAAATCGACAGGGTTCGCGACGAGCCGTCGACCCGTTAAAATGTTTGCCGGAGGGAGGGTTCCGGGTGACAAGTGGTAACTTGGCGGCGATGGGATTCAGAAACTATACCCTCTTCATCGCGCGCAGGTATCTTGCTCCGACCCGCCGAAACCGTTTTGTGAGCTTTATCACGGCGATTTCGATCCTCGGCGTCATGTTCGGCACCGCCGCGCTCCTTATTTCCCTCTCCATTCTCCAGGGCTTCGACGAGACCCTCCGCGCCAACATGATCTCCTTCGTGGGGCATATCGAGGTGACCTCGTTCAAGGGGAGGCCGCTGACCGGCTACCGGGAGGTGGTCCAAACCTTGCCGGAACAGGTGCCGGAGGTCGAAAAGGTGAGCCCCTTCGTCAGACGGGAGGCGATCCTCCGCTCCCGCGCCGGGCTGGAGGGGGTGCTGCTGAAGGGGATCATCCCCGAAATCGACGTCTCCACGATCCGCGACAAGATCGTCCGGGGGAGGTTCGACCTGACCGATGCCGGACCCGATGCCCCCTCCCCGATCGTCCTCGGTGAACGCCTTGCCGCGAAGCTGGCGCTCGATATCGGGGATACCGCGGTCCTCTTCGCGCCGGAGGGGATGCCCTCGCCGGACAATCCTCCGGCGATCGAACAGTTCGTCGTGGCCGGGATCTACAAGACCGGCATGGCCGAATACGACGATATCTACACCTATACCTCCCTCGGCGGCGCGCAGCGGCTCTACGAGATCGCCCCCGATGTCGTCTCCGGCTACGACATTCTGGTCAGGAACATCGACAGCGTGGAGCAGACGGCGCGGAAACTCGATGTCGTCCTCGGCTGGCCACACTATCCGCAGACCGTCTTCGACATCTTCCAGGCCTTCTTCGCCTGGCTCGATCTCCAGCGCGTCCCGATCCCGATCGTCCTGGCGCTTATCAGCATCGTCGCGATCTTCAACATCATCTCGACCCTTCTGATCGTGATCCTGGAGAAGACCGAGTCGATCGGCGTCCTCTCCACGCTCGGGGCCCGGCGGGTCGATATCATGGCGATCTTCGTGGGACAGGGGCTCCTGATCGGGAGCGTGGGGACAGGGCTCGGCTCCCTCCTCTCGCTCGGGTTCGCGCTGGTTCAGACCCGGTTCAAGCTGATCTCGCTCGACGCCGACATCTATTTCATCGACGCGGTCCCCGTCTCCCTGACGCCGTGGCACTATCTTCTGGTGATCTCGGCGTCGATAGCTCTCTGTACGCTCTCCACCCTTATCCCCGCCTACGTCGCCTCGCGGCTGCGGCCGGTGGCGGCGTTACGTTTCCAGTAGCGGCGCGTGCAATGCCCCGTTCCCCCCTCGTCAGGGGCGATCTTCCCGCGATCCCTCCCCCGGACGCGGCCTCAACCCCAAGAGTACAGACAGATAGAGATTAAAGAATGATAGCAGCGAACAATCTGGCAATACAGTTCGGTGGAGACTACCTGTTCCGCGATGTGGCGTTCATGATCGGTCCGGGCGACAGGGTCGGGCTGGTCGGTTCCAACGGGGCGGGGAAGTCGACCCTCATGAAGATCCTCCTCGGCATGCAGACCCCGGACGAGGGGAGCGTGAACACCAGCCGCCACGCCGTGGTCGCCTATCTCCCGCAGGAGGGGGTGACCCTGAGCGACGCCTCCGTGCGGGAGGAGGTGATGAAGGCGTTCAGCGAGGTGCGGGAGCTGGAACGGGAGATCGAGGAGATCACCGATGAAATATCGCGCCGCGCCGACGAGGCGGGGAGCGCCAGGTTCGATGCGCTCCTGAACGATCTGGGAGAGCTTCAGCACCGCTACGAGGCGATGAACGGCTTCTCCCTGGCGGGGGAGGTGGAGAAGGTCCTGATGGGACTCGGGTTCCAGCCGGACGAGTTCGACCGCTCCTGTAAAACGTTCTCGGGGGGATGGCAGATGCGGATCGAGCTCGCCAAGCTCCTGCTCCGCCAGCCCGATCTGCTGATGCTCGACGAACCGACGAACCATCTCGATATCGAGTCGCTCACCTGGCTGGAGGGATTCCTTCAGAACTATCAGGGGGCGATCCTTCTGATCTCGCACGATCGCGCCTTCCTCGACGCCATCACGAACAGGACGTTCGAGCTCTCGATGGGACGGCTGACGGCCTATACCGGCAACTACGGCCGCTACCTGGTGGAGCGGTCCGAACGGCGCGAGCAGATGCAGGCGGCCTACGAGAACCAGCAGAAGAAGATCGCGGAGACCGAACGGTTCATCGAGCGGTTCCGGTACAAGGCGACGAAGGCGACGCAGGTGCAGTCGCGGGTGAAGGCGCTGGAGAAGCTCGATCGGGTGGGGCCGGTGGAGTCGGACGAGGCCTCGGTCCATTTCCAGTTCCCGCCGGCGCCCCGCAGCGGCAGGGTGGTCGTGGAGATGTTGAATGTCGTGAAGCGATACGGCGACAACCTCGTGCTGGACGATGTCGATTTCGTGCTGGAGCGGGGGGAGAAGGTGGCGTTCCTTGGACGCAACGGCGAGGGGAAGTCGACCCTGAGCAGGATCGTGGCGGGGATCGAGCCGTTCCAGGGGGTGCGAAACCTGGGACATAATGTCTCTGTGGGATATTTCGCGCAGCACCAGGCCGAGGATCTCGACCCCCGCAGGACCGTGCTGGAGACGCTCGATTCGGTCGCGACCGGCGATGTGCGGCTCCGCCTGCGGACCCTGCTGGGAGCCTTCCTCTTCAACGGCGACGACGTCTTCAAGAGCGTCGGCGTTCTCTCCGGCGGTGAAAAGTCGCGGCTTGCCCTCGCGAAACTCTTGCTGGAACCGGTCAACCTCCTGATCTTCGACGAGCCGACGAACCATCTCGACATGGCGAGCAAGGGGGTGCTGAAGGAAGCGCTCCTCAGGTTCGACGGCTCGATCATCATGGTCTCGCACGATCGCGATTTTCTGGACGGGATCGTGGGGAAATGTATCGAGTTCAGACATAGAAAGATCAAGGAGTTCATCGGCGGCGTGGAGGATTACCTGCGCCGGCGGAACACCTCCACGATCGACGAGGCCTTCCGTCCCACCAGCGCGCGCCAGGCCGATGTCGCGGCGGCGGCTCCGGCGCCCAAGATGTCGGAGGCCGATAGAAAGGAGCAGAAGCGACTCGAGGCCGAACTGCGGAACAAGCGGTACGCGGCCACCAAGGAGTTGAAGAAGAAACTGTCGGTCGTCGAGAAATCGGTGGAGCGGCTGGAGTCGGAGAAGTCGAGGTTCCAGGAGGATCTGGCGCGACCGGAGACCTACGCCGACGCGGCCAGGGCGAGGGAGCTGCAGAAGCGTCTGGCGGAGATCGACAGTCGTCTGGCCGATCAGTACTCGCAGTGGGAGAAGCTTGCGGCCGATCTGGAGTCGGTGGAGGCGGAGCTGGGGTGATAAGGCGCGAACCCCGCGGGACGGCCCTCGGCGGCGGAACGGTCCGTCGGGGCGTGCCCGATCCTTTTCGATACCTGTAAGAACGGATTATGCTCTATCTGCTGGTCGTCGTCGCGTTTCTCTTCGTCGTTCCGCTTCAGGCGGCGCAGCCGCTTGAACGCTACGATTTCGATGAAGGAGGATATTCCCTTCTCGGTCTCCGGAGCGAGGGGGGAGCGAACCTGCTGGCCGATTCGATCGGCGAGTTCTACACCGACGACGTCGACCTGCTGAACGAGCTCAAGGAGGAATGGACCTTCTCCCGTCCCGGCGCGAAGTTCGCCTGCGGCTATCATTACGTCGTCTTCGTCTGCAGGGATGGGCGGGCGCTGGAGAGCTTCGACATCAGCCTGAGCTGCGCCATGATCGTGACTCCGGACGGGACGTTCTATTTCGATCCGAACAAGCTCGGCCGCTTCAGGGATCGCCTGAAGGATCCGTCGTGCAGGCGCACCTCGTTCCCGACCCTCTCCGAGGCGCGCGAGTATCTCGACCGGGTCCGTGGCGACAAGCGGCTGATCTACGCCCCCCAGCCCGACTGGGCGACCTACGAGGGGACGTTCCAGTTCCGCTACCGATGCGCCAAGGAGGAGGGGGACTGCCTGAAGAACGAGGCGGCGCTCCTGAAGAAGCTCACCGAGGAGATCGCCGAAGCCTACCCGGACGAACCGTTCGAGCTGATGGGCCACGGAGGCTCGATCACCGACCTTTTCGTCCAGGTAAGCTGCAACAGATCGCTCCGAGATAAATTCAAGCTCTACCCCTTCTGGGGCTTCACCCCCGACAAATGGGAACCGTACCAGCCGACCCTGCGAACCTGCTGGTCGATCGTGCCGGATTGAGCTTCGACCCGCTCAATGCCGGAAATGCCGCATTCCGGTCATCACCATGGCGATGTCGTGTTCGTTGGCGGCGTCGATGACCTCCTGGTCGCGGACGGAGCCGCCGGGCTGGATGACGGCGGTGGCGCCGGCGCGGACCGCTTCCAGCAGACCGTCGGCGAAGGGGAAGAAGGCGTCGGAGGCGACGGCCGATCCCTTCAGATCGAGACCGGCCAGCCCGGCCTTGCGCGCGGCGGTGATCGAACTGTCGATACGCGACATCTGGCCGGCTCCGATCCCCAGCGTGCGGTCGGGGGCAGCGTAGACGATCGCGTTCGACTTCACATGCTTCGCCACCCGCCATGCGTAGATCATCGCCCTCATCTCCGTATCCGACGGCGCCCTGTTCGTGACGACCTTCATCGCCGCCTCCTCCAGCAGCCTGTTGTCCGGGCTCTGCGCCAGCAGGCCGCCGGCCACCGAACGGAGATCCCACTGCATACTCGATACGATATTCGAAAGGGCGCGGTAGTCGGCCTTCACCAGTCTGCGGTCCCGCTTCTTCCGGAGCAGCTCCATCACCTCGTCCGGGAAGACCGGCGCGATGATCACTTCCGTGAAGATCTCGTTGATCGCCGTCGCGTTCGCCGTGTCGAGCGGACGGTTGACGGCGACGATCCCTCCGAACGCGGAGGTCGGATCGGTCCCCAGCGCCTTTTGCCACGCCTCCAGAATGTTCTCGCCGCTGCCGACGCCGCACGGGTTGTTGTGTTTCACGATCACCACGGTCGGCTCCTCGAACTCCAGGACGAGCTTCGCCGCGGCGTCGGCGTCCAGAATGTTGTTGTAGCTCAGTTCCTTCCCGTGAAGCTGCTCGAAGATAGTAGTGAAATCGCCGTAGAGCGCCCCCTGCTGGTGCGGGTTCTCGCCGTAGCGGAGCGTCTGCGACCTGACCAGATTGACCCTCAGCGTCTCCCCCGGCCCGTTCGTCGTCTCCTCCGCGGGCGCCGGCTCCGTCCCCTTCTCTCCGTCGACGACCCCCGACAGATATCCCGCGACCATCGTATCGTACTGCGCCGTATGCGTGAACGCCTCGCGCGCCAGCTCCAGACGGAATTCATCGGAAAGCGTCATATCGCTCGACCTGAGGGCCTCCACGATCATATCGTAGCGGCGCGGATCGGTCACGACCGCCGTGAACCTGTAGTTCTTGGCGGCCGCGCGGACCATGGCGGGGCCGCCGATGTCGATCTGCTCCACGATCTCATCGTGCGTCGCGCCGGGGGTGCGGAGCGTCCGCTCGAAGGGGTAGAGATTGGAGATGAGAAGATCGATCGAGGTGATCCGATATTCGCTCATCGAGCGGAGATCCCCTTCGTTGTCCAGCCGGGCCAGCAGGCCGCCGTGGATCATCGGGTGGAGCGTCTTGACGCGGCCCTCCATCATCTCCGGGAACCCGGTGACCTCGCTGACGTCGATTACCGGAACCCCCGCCTGCCGGATCGCGGCGGCGGTTCCCCCGGTCGATATCAGCTCCACGCCCGACTCATCGAGCCGGCGCGCCAGCTCCACGATTCCCGTTTTGTCCGATACGCTCAGGAGCGCTCGTGAGACTTTGTACATGGTAGATCGCTCTCCGTTGTTCGTTACAGGGCGCCGCCGCTCCCGGCCCCGTGAAGGCGGCGGTATGACACGGCCGCAAATTATGGAGAATCGCGCCGACCCTCTCCCCGCGTGACGTTCGGTTACGGTTCTGCGAGCCGTTCACCCAACAACCGGGTAGAACGAAAAATCCCCTTCGAGGCGATCGAAGGGGATTTCACGACCCGGATCTGATGGGGTGTATCAGATCGGGGCAACGGCCGCCATCGGGACCTGCATGACCGTGGCGTCCATGAACTTTATCGGGTCGACCTTCACGCCGTCGACCGTCACTTCGTAATGAAGATGCGATCCGGTCGAGGCCCCGGTGGAGCCTACCAGCGCGATCTTCTCTCCACGCGCCACCCGTGCTCCTTCCTTCACCAGAAGGCGGGAGGCATGTCCGTAGAGCGTGCGGTAGCCGAAACCGTGGTCGATCTCCACCACGTTCCCGTAGCCGCTCTTCCGTCCGGCGAAGACCACGGTGCCGCCGGCCGGGGCGGTGATCTCGGTGCCGGAGCGGGCGGCGACGTCGATGCCGTCGTGATGCTTGGTCGTGCGGGAGATCGGGTGGACCCTGGTTCCGAATTCGGAGGTGAGGCGTCCCTGGCAGGGGATCTCCGAGGGGAGGCTGTTGATCAGATTCTTCTGCTCGATCAGGAGGGTCATCAGGTCGCGGACCGCGCACTGCTGGACGGTGACGGCCTGTACCGGGGAGATCTCTCCATCCTCCAGAAGCGCGTAGGCGTTGTTTGCTTCCCGGATCGTCGTGGCGGCCGCCGTGTGGAGTTCGTTCGCCCGGGCGCTTCTGACGGCTTCCTCAAGGCGCTCCTTCGACTCCTGTTCCACTTCCCCCAGCTCGCCGATCACCGAATGGAGCGCCGTCGAGACGTAGCGGGCCGAGTCGTCGAGGGTCTTCATCGCGGAGAGGGGGCGGCCGATCGAAAGGGATGCGTGCGCCGTCGATGTATGGTTCATATACGCTACGGTCGCCGCAACGGAGAGAAGGGAGAGCGCTACCGAGGTTTTCCTGGAAAAATTCCGCATACTTGACGAGTTGGTTCTAGTTCCGGCGGGTCGGGGAGTGACGCGGCGGGCGTCGCTGCCGGAGCCTGATGCTGGGTTGTGAGTCCCGGGCGGATTCGCCTCCGGTGCGGCGGGAGTTCGCTCCCATCCACCGGCGGCTTGAGTATCGGACCGGCAATCTAGGGCTAATGACGGCCGGGAAAAAGCAGGTAGTGCTTTTGTTTCTCTTAATTTTTCTTAATAAGAAAGATGACAATCCTGTAATTATTCTGTCTCTCGGCCCGATCACCTTACAAATGACAGCGGGGATCGACGGCCGCGGAACCCCGATATCGCTCCCGGCGCGCCGATCGTTATGTTCGCGACGGAGCCTCCCTCCGGGCCTTCGGTCCGACCAAGGGGGCTTCCCGACAGGTACGGACAACAAATCTCAACTCGATATGACCATGAACGTTGCGGCTCTTCAGTTCCATCCCGATCTGGGGAACGTCCAGGGGAACATCGCGCGGATCGCCGCCCTTGCCGACGGGGTCGACTGCGACCTGCTGGTGATCCCGGAGCTTGCCTCGACCGGCTATCTCTTCACCGATCGGGAGCAGCTTCTTCCGCTTGCCGAGCCCGCCGGCCGGGGAGAGTTCTGTGAATGGATGATCTCCAGAGCCGCCGCCGGCGGAACCGTCGTGATCGGCGGGTTCGCCGAGCTGGATGGGGAGCATCTCTACAACTCCGCCTTCATCGTCCTGCCGGACGGGAACTGGGGGGTATATCGCAAGATCCATCTTTTCTACAGGGAGCGTGAGCTCTTCCGCGAGGGGAACACCGGGTTCTTCAACGTGGGGTGGAAGGGGACGGTGATCGGCACGATGATCTGCTACGACTGGCGCTTCCCCGAATCGGCGCGGACGCTGGCATTGCGGGGGGCCGATATCATCGCCCATCCCTCCAACCTTGTCGCGGCCAAGGCGCTCTGGGGCCCGACGATGCAGACCCGCTCGCTGGAGAACAAGGTGATCACCGTGACCGCGAACAGATACGGCGAGGATCTGCGCGACGGCGAACGCCTCGATTTCAGCGGCGAGAGCCAGATCGTCGGGATGAACGGAAAGGTGCTGGCCGTTGCCCCTCCCGCCGCCGACGGGGTGATCGTCGCGGAGGTCGATCCGATCGCTACGCGAGATAAATCGTTCAATCCCTACAACGACCTGTTCGCCGACAGACGACCCGCCGCCTATCTCTGAACCGGGAACCAAGAGGGGTATGCATGATGTTGCGAAGAGTGAACTGGCACTGCCGCAGATACGCGGCAATGATCGATGGATGGATGAATTCAATGTTTTCTTTTTGCGAGGAGATGAAAACGATGCAAACGGGAATCAATCGATATATCACCGGCCCGCTCATGAGGGTCGTGCTTGTTGTTCAGGGAATCCTGCTGACCTCCTATCTGACGGTGGCGCAGGAGACGAGGAAGCTCGACGTCGACGTCGATATCGGCGGCGGAGGGGGAGCGGCCGGAGGGGGATGGTACTCGGTCTGGTGGGTGTGGGTGCTGGTCGCCGTCTTCCTGATCGTCGTGATCGCACTGACCTCACGCGGACGCAGCGCCGACTGACGAACATTTCATACGGGATGACGATATGATCCCCCGGTCGACGACCGGGGGATTTTTTCTATCTCCCCCGCCCGCCGCCGTCGGGATTTGTAGAGCGATTCTCGATAGGCTATATTCACCCTGCCCGAGCGCCCGGGGCTATCGTCCGCCGATCGACGCAGGCGCTCCGGAGCGGGTCATTCAATCGAACGTCCTACCGTGAAGCTTACATCAGATCATATCGAGACGATCATCCAGATCCTCGGCGCGCGCCGGGAGCAGGTCGGGAGCGAGATCCTTCTCTACGTCGGCGCGGGAAACGCGACCCCGGCGATCGTCCTCACCCTGAGCTCCCTGGATGACGGCTCCACGGTCCTCTCCGCGCAGACGGTCCACGGCTATTTCGAGCTTCACGATATTCAGCGCTTCGTGCCGGTCGAGCCGGACGAGGTGATCTTCGTGGCGGAACAGGCCGAGAAGATCTCCGGGCTGGTGGTCGGGCGGGAGGGGACATGTTCCCTCTTCGCCAACGTCTCCCGCTCCATTCTCTCGGCCGATCTTACGGCGCTCGAGCCGACCCTTATCCTGGCCGCGATGCAGCTCGGGCTGACCGAGAATATCACCGCGTGATGCTTCGCGCGGCCGGCCGCCGCGCACGTCGAACAAGGGATACCCCCCCGACCGGAAAGCCTTTCCGGTTGAAGTCGCTCCTCGCCCGCGTCGAATGAAGGAATGATCTGTGATGTCCGGCCGCGGGCGGCATCCGGAGAATATCGGGTCCATCCAACCGCCATGCCACGAACATCATATCTGATCGAGATCGTCAACGCGCATCCCCGCACGCGGCTCAGGAAGGCGCCGATAGAATCGGCCGTGCTCCGGGCGCTCAAGGGGGAGAAGGTCGCAAGGGCGCATGTCACGGTGATTCTGGTGGAGGACGACGAGCTGCTGGAGATGAACAGAACCCACCTCGAACACGATTATTACACCGATGTGATCACCTTTCCTCTGGAGGATGATCCGCTGGAAGGGGAGATCTACATCAGTCTGGACCGGGCGCGGGAGCAGGCGGCGGAGTACGGCGTGGGGGTCTACAACGAGGTCGCGCGGCTTGCCGTCCACGGCACGCTCCATCTTGCGGGGTACGACGACGGGGACCCGGAGTCGCGGGAACGGATGAGGATTCTTGAGGATAAATATCTCGGGGCATGATGATCCCACCTCCCGGAAAATGAAGAATTTTTCATGAAGGTATTCTTTTTGGGATGGGATTAGAACGCTGTTGACTCCATAGGTCTCGAACCCTATTTTCGCTCCCGCAAGCACAGTACCCTTTACGGACCAATCATTCAATGAACGAGAGAGTTATCGAGATCATTCTCTACCTCGTCAGTCAAATCCGCCAGGACACCCCGATTGAACAGATCGACGTACGCCATCTTTCGACCGATGGATACACCGATTCGGAGATCGGGGCCGCGTTCTCATGGATTGCCGACCGGACCGTCTTCGGCGGGGTCGAGCGGCCGGTCAAGTCGAGGACCGGGTTCCGCGTCCTCCATGAGTCGGAGCGGTCTCTCTTCGAACCGGAAGCCTACGGCTACCTCCTTCAGCTTATCGAGATCGGCGTCCTCTCCGATGTCGATCTGGAGATCATCCTCAACAGAGCGCATGTCGCCGGCCTCTCGGCCCTCGGCGTTCTGGAGGTGAAGGAGCTGGTCGGAATGCTGCTGGCGGAGTCGACCGACGTCGGATTCAACGGCAGCCGCCTGATGCTCTCCGCAAGCGACACGATTCACTGATCCCTCGCGCCGCCGCAACCGGCGCCCGGAAGATCGTGAAGATGCGCCGCGTCGGCCCCCGCGTACCGGGGGGAGGCGCGGCGTCCCCGTTTCTTCACCGATCGGGATCGTCGCCGGGTTGCGGAGGGTTACCGAAGGGCTCGGGTCGAACTTGTATATTCATCGCCACGCACATCCTTCTTCCTGTTACAACGATCTCGCCATGCGCATAGGCTCATTCGATCCCCGCACCGATTTCTTCTTCATCGCCGGTCCCTGCCTCGTGGAGGGGGAGGAGATGATGATGAGAACCGCCGAACGTCTCGCGGAGATCGCGGAACGATATTCCACCCACATCATCCTGAAAGGATCGTTCAAGAAGGCGAACCGCACCAGCGGCGCCTCCTTCACGACGATCGGCGAGGGACGCGCGCTGGAGACCCTGGCCGAAGCGGGACGGGCCTTCAGTCTGCCGACGATCACCGACATCCATCTGCCGGCCGACGCCGAGCTTGCCGCCGGGTATGTGGATGTCCTCCAGATCCCCGCCTTCCTCTGCCGGCAGACCGAGCTGATCCAGGCGGCCGCCGCCACCGGCAGAGCGGTCAACATCAAGAAGGGACAGTTCGCCGCGCCGGAGGATATGCGCCATGCCGTGAAGAAGGCCGAGACCCCGGAGGGGAACCGCGTCATGCTCTGCGAGCGGGGGACGACCTTCGGCTACCACAATCTGGTGGTCGACATGCGGGGGCTGCTGGTGATGGCCGAGACCGGCGTCCCGGTGATCTACGACGCCACCCATTCGCTCCAGCGTCCGAGCGTCGGGGAGGTCTCCGGCGGGGATGCCCGGTTCATCCTTCCGATGGCGCGCGCCGCCGTTGCGGTCGGGGTGAACGGTGTCTTCTTCGAAACACATCCCGATCCCTCCACTGCCCTCTCGGACGCGGCCACGCAGCTTCCGCTCGACAGCGCCGCGGAGTTCGTGGAGCAGTGCCTTGGAATCAGTCGGTATGTCAGGGGGCTTTGAACAGTTATGTCTTCACGGTATACGTTCCCGCGTCCGCTCAGTCCGCGGGAGATCGAGTGGCTGCGGTTTCTGCTTCCGGCGGACCGTCCCGGCTATGCTCCGCTGCTGGAGCGGGCGCTCGGCCTGACGGTGCTGGGGGAGGGACGCTGGGGGAGCGGGGATCTGGTGCTGGGAACTCCCGGACAGGAGATAGATCCGACCGAGGGGATGACGACCGTCGCATCGTACGGCGAGGTATACGTCCGCACCCCGGATGGGCCGGTCACCCTGACTCTATCGCTCCACGAGCCGAACGACGACGGCATGATGGAGTTCCAGACGACCGCGCTGGAGCGGGATACGATCCCGGACGAGCTGATCGAGACCCGCCGCTGGTCCGTTGCCGAATGGCTGCCGGGGGCTCCCTGCCCCGCCACCGGAGGGGGAGTGGTCGAGAGCGTGCTGAACGGTGTCGGAGATCTCCGCCTGGTCGTCTCGCCGGAACGGAAGGTGATGTGGCTTTACGATGCGATCTCCGGGATGAATCTGCTGATCCCGATCACGAACTTCTACAACGAGCTGATGCTGCTGAAGGGAATCCGCGATCCCAATATCGCGCTTCGACACAACCTCTTCTTTGAAAACCCGGGCGCCTATTCGGAGTCGGAACTGCGCGCCTCGTTCGTCAGGTACAACGCGCAGTTCAGGAAGGTCGACCCGGCGCGTCTGGAGCTTCCCGTGGAAGAGCGGCAGCGCCCGGCGTCGTTCCTGAAGCGGCTCGCCGGGGCGTTCAGGAGGGAGTCATGAAAAGCCGTTCGATCACGCTCCACGAGCGGGGGAGAGAAGTGATACGGATCGAGCGGGAGGCGCTCGCCGTGCTGGAGGAGCGTCTGGACCGGAGCTTCGACAGAGCGGTCGAGCTGCTCCGCCGTTCGAAGGGGAAGGTGATTCTGACGGGGGTCGGCAAGTCCGGCATCATCGCGCAGAAGATCACCGCCACCCTGAACAGCACCGGGACCCCGGCGTTCAATCTCCACCCCTCCGACGCGCTCCACGGCGATCTGGGGATGGTGAGCCGGGGGGACGCGGTGATCGTCCTCTCCAAGAGCGGCGACACGGCGGAGCTGACGCAGCTTCTCTCGGTCCTCAGGAAGAGCGGCGTCACCATCATCGGCATCACCGGCAACCCCGCCAGCACCCTGGGGCGCGAGGCCGATGTCGTGCTCGACTGTTCGGTGGAGCGGGAGGCGTGTCCCTTCGACCTCGCTCCGACCGCCTCCACCACCGCCATGCTCGCCCTGGGGGACGCGCTCGCGGTGGTTCTCTACGAGCAGAAGGGGTTCACGCGGGACGATTTCGCGACGACACATCCGGGGGGGATGATCGGTCGGAAACTTCTCCTCCGTCTGGAGGATCTTATGAAACGGGGGGATGCGGTGCCGACGGTTCCCGCCTCGGCCCGGCTCGACGAGGTGGTGCTGGAGATCAGCCGCAAGCGGATGGGGGCGACCCTGGTGACGGAGCGGAACAGACTGACCGGCATCATCACCGACGGCGATCTGCGGCGGCTGCTGGAGCGGAAGGTCGATCTCTACTCCATGACCGCCGCCGATCTGATGACCGTCGACCCGATGACCGCCGGCCCCGAGATGCTCGGCTCCGCCGCGCTGGTGATGCTGGAGGAGAACAAACGAACGCAGCTCCCGGTGGTCGACACCCGCCGCCGTGTGCTCGGAATCGTCCATCTCCACGATCTGATCGAGGCGGGATTGAAGGGCTGATCCGTTCCCGGTATGTCTGATCCGTGCGCGGCCCCGCAGGGGCGAAATCATACGTTAGTGGTCATGAAAATGGTATCGCAAACATCCCTCACGCTCCGTATGGTTGCCGTCGCTCTTCTGTCGACGGCCGTCGTCTCCTGTGGGGAGGAGGAGAAGGGAACGACCTCCGCGGAGGCGGTGATCCCGAAGGACGCCCCTGACAAGGAGAGCTGGAACACCACGCTGATCCTGACCGATTCCACCTGGACACGGGCCAAGATGGAGATCGGCCACGCACGGCAGTACGTGGCGAAGATGGAAACATTGCTCGACAGCGGGGTGTATGTTCGATTCTACGATCGTGACGGCGCGCTCAACGCGACCCTTGTGGCCGACAGCGCCCGGATCGACGATCGTACACGGGACATGGCGGCGTTCGGCCGGGTCCATGTTCACAGCGGCAGGACACGAAGGGTGATCGACACCGAACGGCTCTATTTCGACAACGAACGACGCCTGCTTCATTCCGATGCTCCCGTGCTGATCGTCGACAGCGCGCGCGGACAGACGGTGAACGGGGTGGGGTTCGAGAGCGACGAGGGGCTGACCCGGTACAAGATCTACAGGGTGACGGCGACCAGGAATCAGTGAGGAGGCATCGATTCGTCCCGATTGTTTTTTCGCAAGTCGGATCGGCCGGATGTCGTATTATCGCGGTACAGGATCATCACGACGCCGGGCCCGCGGATTTCCCGCGGCGACCCTCCCGGTCGTGACGTGCCGACACCATGCCCCGCCCCCAGGTTCGCCCCGCATGACAACCGATGGCCAGGATACAGGAGGAGAGGCGATCACTCGCCCCTCTCGACGCGCGTTAGGGGGTACCAGCGTGCGCAATACATCGTTATCCGCAAGGAGTAGTATGCGCAAGACAATTGTGGCCGGGAACTGGAAGATGAATACCGACATCCAGGCGGGCGGCCTGCTTGCCGACGGAGTGGTGGACGGAATACGCCGGGCCGGTGTGCCGGACGATATACAGGTCGTGCTCTGCCCTCCCTTCACCCATCTGAGCGATGTGGTCGCGCGGGCGCAGGGGACGCCGGTGAAGGTCGGGGCGCAGAACGTCAGCCGCTCCGCAAGCGGCGCGTTCACGGGGGAGATCTCCGTGACCATGCTCAAGTCGGTCGGCTGCTCGTACGTGATCGTGGGACACTCGGAGCGGCGGCTCCAGTTCGCCGAATCGGATTCCGAGATAGGAGGGAAGGTCTCCCTCATCCTCGGCGCCAAGCTCTCCCCGATCATCTGCATCGGCGAGACCGAGACCGAGCGCGAGCAGGGGCGGACGGCCGACATCATCAGACGTCAGTTGAAGGGGGCGGTCGCCCAGGTCTACAAGCAGGCGATGCTGGAGTGCGTGATCGCCTACGAGCCGGTCTGGGCGATCGGGACCGGCAAGACCGCCACGCCGGAGCAGGCGGAGGAGGTCCACGGCATCATCCGCGACTATCTGGCCCAGGCCTATTCGTCGGCGATCGCCGACGAGGTTTCGATCATCTACGGCGGCAGCGTCACGGCCGCCACCGCCTCCGGTCTCTTCGCCAAGCCGAACATCGACGGCGCGCTGGTGGGTGGGGCATCGCTCGATCCTGCCTCGTTCCTCGCCATCGTGAACTCCGCCGTTGCCGTCCGTTCGTCGGTGGCAACGGCTGACTGATGCGGTGCGTGACGTCGGCGGGCTTCGTCGCGCGGCGTGCGATCCGGGGGTAGCGACCGCGATATATCGTTCGAAGACGCAGAGTGTCGGGAATCGGCGAGCCCCGTGAGGGTTCCCTTCCCCGGCCCTCTGCGTCTTTTTCATGCCGGCTCACCGATGGGGATCTTATCGGTATCTTCGCGGCGTTCCCGCCGGGGCGCTTCCGATCGCATCCGGCGGATGATCCCCGCATCCTCATACGATCTTTCCATCGATCCATGTCCACTATCGTTCTCGACGGCAGCAGCCTTACCATAGCCCAGGTGGCGCAGATCGCCCGCGACACGGCGACCACCGTCACCATCGCCGACGAGGCGATCGACAGGATGCGCGCCTCACGCGCCGTGATCGAAGACTGGGTGGAACGTGGCGAGGTCGTCTACGGCGTCACCACCGGGTTCGGCGAGTTCGCCAACGTCGTCATCGACCGTGAGCATCTGGAGCGTCTCCAGGAGAATCTGATCCGCAGCCATGCCGTCGGCGCCGGCGAGAACATCACCCCCGACGTCATGCGGGCGATGATGGCGCTCCGGATCAATGCGCTGGCGAAAGGATACAGCGGCATCAGGATCGAGACGGTCGCCACCCTCGTGGAGATGCTCAACCGCAACATCGTCCCGGTCTCCCCCGCCCAGGGCTCGGTCGGATCGTCGGGAGATCTCGTCCAGCTCTCGCACCTCATTCTGGCGGCGATGGGGGAGGGGAGAGTATGGAAGGATGGATCTCCCGTCCCCTCCGGGCCGGTCCTGGCGGAAGCGGGGATCAGGCCGCTCCATCTTGCGGCGAAGGAGGGGCTGGCGCTGATCAACGGAACGCAGATGATGGCTTCCTTCGGGACGCTGGCGCTGGATGAGGCGGAGCGTCTTGCCCGCACCGCCGACGTGATCGCCGCTCTTTCGGTGGAGGCGCTGAAGGGGACCGACCGTGCGTTCGATCATCGTCTGCACGCGGTCCGTCCCCATCCCGGCCAGATCGCGACAGCCTCCAACCTGCGCGATCTGATGGCGGGATCGGAGATCCGCGAATCGCACCGTTACGACGACGACCGTGTCCAGGACGCCTATTCGCTCCGATGCATTCCGCAGATCCACGGCGCAAGCCGCGACGCCATCGCCTACGTCCGCCGGGTGCTGGAGATCGAGATCAACTCGGCCACCGACAACCCGCTGATCTTCGCAGAGACCCACGAGCCGATCGAAGGGGGGAACTTCCACGGGCAGCCGCTGGCGCTGGCGCTCGATTTCCTGGCGATCGCCGCGGCGGAGCTTGCGAGCGTCTCCGAACGGAGGAGCGAGCGGATGGTCAACGGCGCCCTCAGCAGGCTGCCGAGGTTCCTGACGACGAACGGCGGGCTCAACAGCGGCTACATGATCGCGCAGTACACGGCGGCGTCGATCGTCAGCGAGAACAAGGTGCTGGCGCATCCCGCCTCGGTCGATTCGATCCCCACCTCCGCCAACCAGGAGGATCACAATTCGATGGGGTCGATCGCCGCCCAGAAGGCGCTGAAGGTGGTCAGAAACCTGGAGAGTGTGCTGGCGGTGGAGTTCGTCTGCGCGGTTCAGGGGATCGACTTCCATGCGCCGCTGAAGTGCGGGGCGGGGACGGCGCCGGTCCATGCGCTCCTCCGGAGCAGGGTTCCGCATCTGAAGGAGGACAGGGTGATCTACGAGGATCTGCTGGCGGCGCAGGAGCTGATCAGGAGCGGCGAGGTTCTGGCCGCGGCCGAGGGGGGGATGGGGAGGTCGCTTCTCTGAGTTTTGTAACTCTTTACCACCGGGCCGCGATGTGACTTTGGGCGTCTTGTATGATCGCCGTCGCAACACTATCTTTGCGGTTCTTCTCGATAAGTGACAACAAAAATCTGCCGCACGGCAGGGAGAACGAAGCAGTGATACAGCCGCAGAAGATGACGGTTTCTGCAAAGGAATCGGAAGTCGTTAAGAATTGGTGGGTGGTCGACGCCAGCGGGCAGACCCTTGGCCGCCTTGCGTCTCAGGTCGCTCACATCCTTCGCGGCAAGCACAAGCCGCTCTACACGCCGCATGTCGACTGCGGGGATTTCGTTGTGGTGATCAACGCCGACAAGATCGAGATCGCCCCGAAGCGTGCCGAGCAGAAGGAATACGTCCACCACACCGGCTATCCGGGTGGACAGCGGTTCCGCACCTACAAGCAGATGATCGAGAACAAGCCGGAGGAGATCATCGAGCTGGCGGTACGCCGGATGATCCCGAGGAACCGTCTGGGTCGTCGCATCGTCATGAAGCTCAAGGTCTACGCCGGCCCGGAGCATCCGCACCGCGCCCAGAAGCCGCAGCAGCTTGAACTGAAGTACAAGTAATTTCTATATCGGTACGATCCATGCCCAATTCAATCAACGTCGGTCGTCGTAAGAACGCGGTTGCCCGTGTCTATCTGACCCCCGGCAACGGAAACGTGATCGTCAACGCGCGGGAGTTCATCAACTTCTTCCCCGATCCCTTCGATCGGCAGCTTGTGATGTCCCCCCTGGTCAGCGTCGAGATGGTCGATCGCTTCGACGTCCACGCCAACGTGAACGGCGGCGGCCGTGCCGGCCAGGCAGGCGCCATCCGTCACGGTATAGCGCGCGCTCTTGTCGAGATCGACGAGTCGCTGAAGTCGGCCCTCCGTCGCGGCGGCCACCTGACGCGCGATCCGCGAATGGTCGAGCGCAAGAAGTACGGCCAGAAGAAGGCCCGTAAGCGCTTCCAGTTCAGCAAGCGCTGATCGCAGACATTTCGATGCGACCGTGCGGAGGCGGACGCGTCCGGCAACCCCGGAGTGCGCTCGCCTCTTCTCCGTCGTATCGGCCCGGTCCGGTATCGCCGTGAGGTGTTCACCGGAACCGGCTTCATACTCCCCCTCCGTGGGGAGAACACGCATACCTTCCGATCGCCCGTGTGTGCCCGCGACAAGCTCGCGGGTGTGCGGCGCAGAACCGACGAAGGTAGAGGAACAGCAACACAAACCGAGAGGAACTCTCATGCCATTCGTAGAGATCGAGGATCTCCTGAACGCCGGTGCCCATTTCGGTCACCTCACCCGCCGCTGGAACCCCCAGATGCGCCCCTATATCTTCATGGAGCGCAACGGCATCCACATCATCGACCTCAAGAAGACCCAGGTCCTTGTCGACGAGGCGCGCAATGCGGCCGAGCGGATCGCTTCCGAAGGAAAGCGGATCCTCTTCGTCGGCACCAAGAAGCAGGCGCGCGACGTCATCCGTAACGAGGCGAGCCGTGTCGGCACCAACTACGTCAGCGAGCGCTGGCTGGGCGGCATGCTCACGAACTTCGCCACGATCCGCAAGTCGCTGAAGCGCCTGGCGACGATCGAGAAGATGGAGACCGACGGCACGTACGACAGCCTCACCAAGAAGGAGCGTCTGATGATCAGCCGTGAGAAGGAGCGCCTGGTGCGCGTCCTCGGCGGCATCGTCGACATGAACCGCCTTCCGGGGGCTCTTTACATTGTGGATATACGGAAGGAACATCTTGCGGTGAAGGAAGCCCGCACGCTCGGCATTCCGGTGATCGCCATCGTCGACACCAACACCGACCCGCGCGAGGTCGACTTCCCGATTCCGGCCAACGACGATTCGCTCAAGACGGTTGCGCTGATCACCAAGGTGATCGCCGACGGTGTCGCCATGGGCCGCGAGGCAAGCAAGCAGAACATGCTTGAGGATGGAGCCGCCGACGACCGCGCCATGAAGGAGGCGGGCGCCGAAGGGATGATGGACGGCGACAAGGCGCAGGCCCGCCGTCGCACCCGCTCCCGTCGCGGATCGGGCGGCGGACGCGAGGGGGGCGAGGGAGAGCCCCAGGGCGCCGAGGCGGGAGCCCAGACCGAGGGGATGGGCGGAACGAACGAGGGGAGCGACCGGGCCTGATCCCGGACCCTCCTTCCCGAACAGCGAGCAACGTCAGAACATTATAAACCTCAGAACATAGTCATGGCTATTTCCGCACAAGACGTCAAGAGCCTCCGCGACCGTACGGGCGCCGGCATGGGCGACTGCAAGAAGGCACTGGAAGAGGCCGGCGGCGACATGGACGCCGCCATCGAGGTCCTGCGCAAGAAGGGGGCCGCCACGGCCGCCAAGCGCGCCGACAAGGACGCCAACGAAGGTGTCGTCGCCACGGCGATCTCGGCCGACCGCACCCGCGCCGCGATCGTCGAGGTCAACTGCGAAACCGACTTCGTGGCCCGCAACGTGGAGTTCAGCGACTTCGTCCGCAAGCTCGCCGATCATGTGGTGAACGCCGAGCCGACGAGCATCGAGGAGCTGATGGCAAGCAGCATCGACGGCGCGACCGTCGAGACGCTGCTGAACGACCTGCTGGCGAAGTTCAACGAGCGGATCGAGATCCGCCGCTTCGAGATCGTCAAGACCGAAGGGGGCTTCGTTGCCGACTACGTCCACAACGGCGACAAGCTCGGCGTTCTGGTCGAGTTCCAGGGAGCCGGTGACGAGGGGGTCAGCGCCGTGGGCCGCGACGTGGCGATGCAGATCGCCGCGATGAACCCGCAGTACGTCCGCCGCGAGGAAGTGCCGCAGGAAGCGCTCGACAAGGAGCGCGAGATCTACTCCGAGCAGATGAGGAACGAGGGGAAGAAGGAGGAGATCATCGGCAAGATCGTCGAGGGGCGTATCGAGAAGTACTACGCCGACGTCTGCCTCCTTGAGCAGTCGTTCGTGAAGGACTCCTCCAAGGCGGTCAACGAGGTGCTGAAGGAGCAGGCCGGCGGCGATAACGCTCCGACCGTGGTCCGCTTCATCCGCTACAACCTGGGCCAGTAAGCCCGGCGGTCGCGAAGCGCCGATGCCGGAATCCAATCTGTAAGAAAAGTCTCGCAGCTCTGCGGCTGCGGGACTTTTTTTGTACTTTTGACCGCCTCGACGCCATATCCGGGGCCCCGGAACAGCATCCAATCCCAGCACGATGAACCCACGATACAAGCGTATTCTTCTGAAGATCAGCGGCGAAGCCCTTATGGGAGAAGCCGGCTACGGGATCGACCCGAACATGATCGACGCGTTCGCGCGTGAAGTACAGTCGGTACAGCGGCTCGGGATCGAGATCGGCATCGTGATCGGAGGGGGGAATATCTACAGGGGCGTTCAGGCGGTGGCGCAGGGGATCGACAAGGTGACGGGAGATCACATGGGGATGCTCGCCACGGTCATCAACTCCCTGGCGATGCAGAAGGCGCTGGAGAATCTCGACATCAGCACCCGTCTTCAGACGGCGATCAAGATGGAACAGATCGCCGAACCCTTCATCCGTCGCCGCGCCGTGCGTCACCTGGAGAAGGGGCGCGTGGTGATCTTCGGAGCCGGCACCGGCAACCCCTATTTCACGACCGACACCGCCGCCGCGCTCCGCGCCATCGAAATCGATGCCGACGCGCTGGTGATGGGGAAGAACGGCGTCGACGGCATCTACGATGCCGACCCGCGCGTGGTGCCGACCGCCACCCGCTTCTCCCGGATCAGCTACCGGGAGGTTCACGATCGCAATCTTCGGGTGATGGATCTGACCGCCATCACTCTCTGTCAGGAGAACAATCTGCCGATCTCCGTGTTCGATATCGGCGTCACGGGCAATCTCAGGCGGCTCGTGATGGGGGAGGAGATCGGGACCGAGGTCACGGCCTGAGCCGCGCGGGCTCCGGGGTCCGGGGCCGGCACGGTTCAATCATCCAACAACAGATATCAGAAGCATTTCACAGCCATGGAAGTCAAGCAAATTCTCGCATCGGCCGAAGAGGGCATGAAGAAGGCGATCGAGCATTGCCGTATCGAGTTCGGCAAGATCCGTACGGGTCGCGCCAACCCCGCCGTGCTGGACAACATCAGGGTGGAGTATTACGGGCAGCCGGTCCCTCTCTCTCAGGTCGCGTCGGTCTCCGCTCCGGACGCCACCATGCTGCTCGTGCAGCCGTGGGAGAAGAACATGGTCCCGGCGATCGATCGCGCAATCCAGGCCGCGAACCTCGGCATCAACCCGACGAACGACGGTTCGGTGATCCGTCTTCCCATCCCCCCTCTGACCGAGGAGCGCCGCCGGGCCCTTGCCAAGTCGGCCAAGGCGGTCGCCGAGGACTCCAAGATCGGCATCCGCAATGCTCGTCGCGATGCGATGGAAATGCTCAAGCTCTCCGAGAAGGAGCAGCATATGAGCGAGGATATGCGGAAGGGGGGAGAGGACGACGTCCAGAAGCTCACCGACAAGTTCATCGCGGAAGTGGAGAGGATCTACGCCGAGAAGGAAAAGGATATCATGTCGGTCTGATCCCGCGCATTTCACTACAAGCATCCGATCAATGGATCATCTGAATACGCACCCCCCGCTCGTGCCGCCGCATCATGACGGCGAGATCGTGAACGGGCGGGAACATCATAAGCTCATCATCATGGGGTCCGGTCCCGCCGGACTCACCGCGGCGCTCTACGCCGCGCGCGCCAACCTGAAGCCCGTCGTCTACGAAGGGAACGTTCCGGGGGGCCAGTTGACGATCACCACGGACGTGGAGAACTATCCGGGGTTCGAGAAGGGGGTCATGGGTCCCGAGATGATGGAGATCTTCCGTCGTCAGGCCCAGCGCTTCGGCGCGGACTGCCGGTTCGAGTATATCAGCGAGATCGACTGCTCCTCGCGCCCCTTCAAGCTCACGACCGACAGGGATGTGAAGCTCTCGGCCGACGCGGTGATCATCGCGACGGGGGCCTCGGCGCGCCTGCTGGGGCTGCCGACGGAAAAGGAGTTCATGGGCTACGGCGTCTCCGCCTGCGCCACCTGCGACGGCTTCTTCTTCAGAAACAAGGAGGTGATCGTGGTAGGCGGCGGCGATACGGCGATGGAGGAGGCGACCTACCTGACCCGTTTCTGCAGCAAGGTCACGATCGTGCATCGTCGCGACGTGTTCCGCGCCTCCAAGATCATGACGGAGCGGGCGCTGAGCAACCCCAAGATCGAGGTGATCTACGACGAGAACGTCGTGGAGGTTCTGGGCGAGCGTGATCCGCTCCGGAAGGTGAACGGGGTGGTCCTGCGCAACACGAAGACCGGCGCCACCCGCGAGATGCAGACCGACGGCGTCTTCATCGCGATCGGTCACAGGCCGAACACGGAGGTCTTCAAGGGACAGATCGAGACCGACACGAACGGCTATCTCATCACCAAGGGGAAGAGCAGCTACACGAGCGTGGAGGGGATCTTCGCCTGCGGCGACGTGCAGGATCACGTCTACCGCCAGGCGATCACCGCCGCCGGCAGCGGCTGCACCGCCGCGATCGACGCCGAGCGCTGGCTGGAGATCCAGGCCCACCACAACTCCCCGATGGCCGCCGTAGGCGTCGTGTAGAATCGACCCGCGACAGATGCCCGCAGAACGGGCAACCGATAATGAACGCGCCCGACGGATCAGTTCCGCCGGGCGCTTCTGTCATGATGCGATAATGTAAAGAGTCCCCGGCAGACGGCTTATGTCGACGATGCCGCCGAGGACGCGCACCCTCAGTTCAGATATTTTGCCCCTTGTCATGGGAATGCGCTTCCCCCGCATCGGCTCCCGAAGCTGCTACACATGGCTCGCCCCTTCGGGGCCGGCGATGCTTGCGGGAATATCGTTGTCGTTATGGTACATAGTTCCCCTACGGGGCTGGAGATTCTTGCGGAAATATCGTTACAGCACATGACTCCCGCTCCCTTTCGAGAGAGAAGCATCTATCGCACCATGTATCGGCTCCCGAAGGGAGCACCTATCTGTAGCCGGGTTATTCCACATCCTCCCCCAGCAGATAGAGCGTGTGGTTCAGCGCCTCGGTTCCCTCCCATCCGTTATGTCCCGGAATGATGGATCGGGGGTTCGGGAAGAGGTCGATCAGCTTCCGTATCGTGGCCGGCCATGCCTCCACGTCTGCGTCGGCGACGTTGCCGAGCCCCCCCGATTCGCTGCTCTTGACCAGACATCCGCCGTAGAGGATCTTCATCTCCGGCAGCCACACCACGATATTATCCTCCGTATGTCCCGCTCCCGGATAGTATGCTCTGAACGCTACCCCGCCCACATTGAAGGTCGTGTCGCCGGTGAAGGTATGTTCCGCCTCTCTGTCGCCCGATGTTGCCGCGAGCGAACGGGTCAGCTCCGTCGACCATGTCGCCACTCCCTCTTTCTTCAGGATATCGAGCCCGGCCGTTCTGTCGTCGTGGTAATGGGTGGTGATACAGAGGAGGACCTTGTTGCCGTGGCGCCGTCGGATCGAATCGAGCAGGGGAAGAGTCTGCGTGGAATCCCACGGGCTGTCGATCAGCACCACCCCTTCCTTCGTCACCACGTACATCCCGTTCGAGGGGAAGGGAGAGCCGTTGATCGGCTTGTAGGTGGTGTAGATGTAGGCGTCGCCGGTCAGGTGGGTGATCGTGAGGCCGTTGTCGTGATCGTTCTGGGCGAGCGCCGGAAGGCTCGCGAGCAAGAGCAGTGCGAGAAATCGCAGGAATCTCATGGATCGCTCCGTGATATTGGGTTATGATCTGCTCTTCCGTGGATCGACGACCAGGCACCACGGTCGGAACGGAAGCTGAACCTTGAGGGGGGAAGGAGGGAAGGGAACAGGTTCCGGGTTCCATCCGATCCGTCCGGTTCCGGGACGGAGATATGTGATTTCGAGGAGGGCCCCGCGTCCCGGTCCCAGTGTGAGAGAGGCCGTCCCGTCGGTCCGAATGATCGTATCGAGAGGCGTTCTCGGTCCGGAGGCGAGAGGAAGCCGGCTCGTGTCGCCGCGGACTTCACGCACTCTGATATATTCGGGGCGCGAGGTGTCCCGGCGGGTCAGGTTGAGGTCGAGCTCGATGCGGCGTGTCTCCGCCAGGGCATCCATCAGGCGACCCCGTTCCGAGTCGGCGGGGATATCGGCCGGGCGTTCGAACGCCCGGCGGTTCACCACGAAGATGTAGTTCGTGTCGAGCCTGCGCGAGCTCCGGTCCGGGCGTGTGTAGAAGAGGCCGAGCTCGACGAACGTCTCATGGGGAAGATCCGCCTCGTCCGACCCGCGTCCGTAGGCGCGGACCCCGGTGACGATCTCGTTCGGGGGAAGAGGGCGGGGCGTCAGCCGTGCGTCGGCGTCGTTGCCGGGGCGGAGGGCCTGGAAGTTGACGCTGTAGCCGTCGCGCCATCTCACGTTCCGTTTCGCCATCTCGGAGCCGATCGTCGGCAGCCATCCCCTGTTCAGCTTCGTCAGCTCCTCCATACGGTTCCGCCAGCCGACGTAGAGGTCGCGGAGCGTGTCGACGGGATCGTTCCCCATCCACGGGTTGCGGCGGAGGATGTAGTCGATTCTGTTCGTGAAGCGATCGGTCGTGAAGAGTCCCGTCGGCCCGAACGAGTCCTGTCCCCCGATCCACTCCTCTCTCCCCTCCACCGTTACAGGAGTCAGCACATGCGGGTAGCTCCCGATCCAGTAGTAGAGGAGGCCCCTGGCGCCGTAGCAGAGGGAAAGGTTCGCCATGAGCCGCGTCTCGCTCGCTTCCGGCAGATGGGTCAGGATATGATCGATATGCGCCGTCGTGTCCTCCCCGTCGATATCATCGATCACGATACGTTTGTGCAGCTGCCCTATCAGGCCGGGGATCGTGACCAGGCGGCGCCCCTTCTCGCGGGAGAGTATCGCGGCGCGACCGACGCCGTAGAGCGACGGGTTCTGCATGATCCAGTTGGCTCGCGGCACATCCTGATCCGGGATATGTCTTCCCAGATGGAACTGCTGGAGCATCTCCTCATAGCGGCCCACCCCTTCCTCATCGAGCGTCAGTTCCGGCACATGGTAGCTCCCGCCGTTGTGTTCCCTGATGGAGGGGAGCTTGTGAACGGTGATGCCGTAGTCGCGCAGGTCGGAGAAGGCTTCAAGGTTCGTCCGGTCCGGCGCGAGCTTCACGTCGTCGCGGAGGTTGTTGAGGTAGCCGATCTCCACGGTGATCTCCTCCGGGCTCGTCACCGCGTGAAAATGCTCCAGGTTATGACGGACGGCGCCCCCGGTCTGCACGGCGTGGGCCGGCAGGCTGTCGCCGCCGCGTCCCGGCCGGGAGGGGTTGACGCGGACGGTGCGGCGGATCATCCCGTTCAGATATTCGAACCCGGCGTATTCGGTCGGTCCCGGCTCATGGTCGCTGTCGATCCGGATGATCGCGTCGCGAAGTTTCCCTGCCGAGAGATTCGGGCCGTAGAGGGCGCGGCGCAGCTCCGTGACGAGCCCGGCGCGGTAGGCGCGCGCGCTGTCGTTCTCCGCCAGCAGCTGCTCTCCCATCCTGTCGCGAAGCGCGATATCCCTCAACCCGATCTTCTCGGCTCCCGTCCACCTGACGCGCAGATCGAACCGCTGCGAGGCGCTGCCGGGGGCGAGGGGACCGGGAGATCCGTCGGCGGAGCGGGTCAGATCGATCGGGAAGGAGACCTCCCGGTATGCTCCGGCCGCCGCTCCCCGCGCGGGAACCAGATCGCCCCTGCGGACGACAAGGGTCGTATCGAGGATCTCGACGTTCCTCTCGTCGTTCACGATCGTTCGTCCCCTCGCGTCGCGATACGGCGTCCCCCGCGGGATCTCATGGATCACGTCGATCTCCAGCACGGAAAGATCGGCCGCGGGGGCCGGACGGCGGGAGGGCTCCAGAAGTCGCGCCGTGACGGCCACATAGTAGTTGAGGTCCTGCCCGCGGTTGCGCCAGCCGTCGGTGATGAACTGATCCGCTCCCTGAACGGCGGTGTCGGGGAGTCTCTCTCCGGTCGTCTCGTCGTACGGATAACGATATTTTTGGCCCGGTTTCCAGTCGTAGGTGATCCACTTCGCCACCGTCTGCCCGGGAACCGTGTTCGTGGTATCGTATCGCTGTTCGAGCTGTCCCGAGGTCCTGGTTTTTCCGTTCCTCCCGGTCCGCCCCCCCTCGAGCCATGCGAACCGTGACTGCCAGTAGGGGGATTGCACGCTGTCGAACGGATAGAACCTGATCTCCCGCGCGAAGCCCGGATCGTAGAGGGGGCCGTGCTTCAGGATCATCCGTTTGCGGCCTCGGTCCGGGGAGGCGACGATCGAGTCGAGCTGCGCGATCGATTCCACGGTGCAGTGCCAGACGTTCACGCCGATCGTGTCGAGGAAGCGCCACATGTCGGCGCGCCTGCCGCTCGGCGGGGTGTTGGCGGTGTAGGCGGCGATCATGAACTCCGTTTCCCCAAGGCCGTACGACCGTCCGATACGGGGAAGATCGGCCGGGGGGAGCCAGCGGCGTTCCTGCGCGACGGCGGGGAGGGCCGCCGTCAGCAGCAGAAGAAGGGCCGTTCGCGATACGGCGGGGGGGAAGAGGGGAGAGGATCGGAAAGAAGGCATCGCTCAGTTGCGGTATCGGCTGTTCTGCACCACGGCTCCATAGATCGTATTGAGACGTTCCAGTTTCCCCTCCTCCCTGGCGATCCTCCGTTTCAGGGTCTCGATCCGTTCGGAGATGGCGGCCGGGTCACGGAGGGCCTCGGCGTAGCGGAGCGGGTGGGAGCGGCGGAGCTCCTCCAGCTTGCCGATCCATTCCTGCTCCTCACGCGTCTCCAGGCGGTCGCGGCGCTGGAGCGAGAGGAAATGCTGGACGCCGTCGTGCAGATCGGTGAGGGTGGGAAGGTCGAGCCGGCCGTACGCCTCGCATGCGATCGTCAGTGTCTCCAGCTCCCTGCTCCGCAACGCCCCATCCTCCACCCCCATGATGGCGGTGGCGATATCGGCGAGGAGGTAATATCCCTCCCGTTCGCGGACCGGATCGAACTGGAACTCGCGTGAGGAACGGATGGTACGCTGCAGCGTGTCGAGCTGGGCGTAGAGATGGTCGGCGAGCTCATGCGCCCCGGCGTTGATCTCCCGTTCCTCGTCGTCGTCGAGCGTCGGCTGGAGCTTCATCCTCCGCATCACCTCCCTGAGCCTGAGCGCCATCACCGCGCACTCGGTCTGCAGGGAGAGAAGATCGTATTCAAGCTCGCCGAAGAGCCTGAAATATCGCTTTGAGATCTCCGGTCCCTTGAACCGGAGCAGTCTGAAGTAGGCAAGGATCGGCTCAACCATGCGTCACTCCTCCGATCGTGTTGCGATCCATGTGGTGTACATCTGGTCGTCGGTCTGGGCGAAGCGACGTCCCATCGCCCTGTTCAGCCTGCGGGGGATCATGCCGGCGTCGCGCATCATCTCCTCCAGGTCGTTCCGTTCGTAGAGCATGATCCGTTCGGGGCGGTCGGCGTAGTAGACGGTTTCGTTGTCCGGGGCGATCCATGCGGGGTGGCTCGTCATGGTCCGTGTGGGCTGGTCGTAGCTGTTGTCCACGATGAGCCTGCCGCCGGCCAGATCGTCGTTCCATTCACCGAACGGCTCTGCGTTGTCGGCCGTGAAGAGATCGAAATGGAACCGCCCCCCCGGCTTCAGCCAGCGGCCGATCTTTCGTATCAGATCACGATTCTGTTCGTCGCTCCCGTAGCCGAAGCTGGTGTTGAGCGAGAGGATCGCATCGAACTTCGCGGTCGGCTCGTACTCGAACATGTCGGCGGCGGCGAACTCCGCCACGACTCCCCGTTCCGCGGCCGTCCGGCGGCAGTAGGCGACCAGTTCACCCGATCGTTCCACGCCGACCGCATGGGCGCCCCTGAGGGCGAGCCTGAGGACCACCTCGCCGCAGCCGGAACCGAGGTCCATGACGGAATCTCCCGGTGAGATATTCAGGTCGCGCGCGATTGCGCGTGAGGTCGTCTCCCAGCCGCGCATCTCCTGCGGGCTTGCGTAATACTCCCGCTGCAGGAAGCTGCTCCACCAGTTCCAGTCCTTTACCACCCGCCGCTGATCTGCGAGGAGCGCTTCGATGTCGTCCATTCTATTCAGTCGTCCTGTGATATGATTGTGCCGTTCCGGTCGTCGCGCCGGAGAGTTCCGCCGGAGAGTTCCGACGGAGAGTCCCGGTTCGATATTCCCTTATTCCCGCTCCCCCGGTTTCCCATGGAGAAACTTCCCGGCCTCCCTCAGCATCACGCCGTAGCGTACGCCGCGCGTTCCCACCGTGATCTCCCGCAGATCGTGGCGGAGGAGGAACTCCTCCAGAATCAGGGCGCCCGCCAGGATGATGTCGGCGCGTCCCCTGGAGATCTGGGGGACCGCGGCCGTCTCCTCCAGCGTGAGGGTCGAGAGCCGTTCGATCGCTCTCCGGACCGAGGTGAGCGGAAGCGGCCTGCCGTTGAGTTCGGCCGCGTCGAACCTCTCCAGTTCCGCATCGACGGCGCCGAGGGTCGTGACGGTGCCGGCAACGCCGACGGCCACGGTCCCTTCGGGGAGGTCGAAGCCGCGGTTCAGTTCCTCCCGGATGAACGATCGTGCCTCGTCGATCTTGCCGGGATCGGGGGGGAGCTTCGTGAAGAATCGTTCGGCGACCCGGACGGCTCCGATATCGATGCTGATGCTCCGTTCGGGGCGGACCCCCTCTCCCCACGCGATCTCCGTGCTCCCTCCGCCGATATCGAGCACGGCGATCCCGCCGCGACCGGCCGGGGCGGAGAGGCCGAAGAGAGCCCCTCTGTAGGTGAACTCCGCCTCCTCGTCGCCGCTGAGGAGTTCGATCTCCACCCCCGTTCGCTCCTTCATGGCGTCGATGAACTCCTCTCTGTTCCGCGCGTCGCGAAGGGCGCTGGTGCCGAAGGCGACGATCCGTTCGGCCCCCAGCTCGCGCGATTCCCGCGCGTATCCCTCCAGATAACCCGCGACCCGGTCGAACGTCTCGGGGAGGATCGTGCGGGAGGCGTCGACCCCTTTCCCCAGTCTGGCGATCTCGTGCCGGTCGGAGACGACCTCGATTGTCCCGTCGGGGGCCGCCGAGACGGTCGTCATCAATATCGTGTTCGTCCCTATGTCGATCGTCGAGAAGATCATGCGGATTCGGGGAGAAGGCGCCATGTCGTCGCGATCCATTCGTTCTCGCGCGCTTCGTCGATCGGCTCCAGTCCGTAGCGCGCCGCCTCATCCACCAGGCTTTGATAATCCTCGTAGAGAACTCCCGAGGAGAGGAAGAGGGAGGTGTCGTCGGCGAGCCTGGCGCGGATCTCCGGGAGCATGCCGATGATGATATTGCGATGGAGATTGCCGAGCACGACATCGAACCCGTTCTCCGGGATCGCGTCGATCTCGCAGTGGCGCGTTTCCATCAGTTCGCTCACGCCGTTCAGCTGGGCGTTCTCCAGGGTGTTGGAGACGGCCCACTCGTTGTTGTCGAACGCCAGCGTGTACTCCGCGCCGCGCATGGCGGCCACGATCGCCAGGACGCCGGTTCCGGTCCCGATGTCGAGGACACGCTTTCCCTTCAGATCGATCTTCATCAGAAGCCCGGAGATCAGCCGTGTCGACTCGTGGTGTCCCGTTCCGAACGACATCTTGGGGTCGATGACGACGACGAGCGGGCCGCCGGGGATCGAGGAGATCGGATGCCAGCTCTGGGTGATGATCAGATCGGCGCCGACCCGGGTCGGTTCCAGCGACCGCTCGAACTCGGCGTTCCAGTTCTGTTCCTCCACGCGGCCGACCGTCAGTTCCAGGCCTCCATCCTCGGGAACCCAGTCGAGGAGCTGCGCGCGGATCTCGTCGCTCAGCCCTCCCTCGTCGAAGTAGAGGGTCACGCTCTCTCCCTCGTCGAGAACGCCGGTGACGGGGAGGAGGCTGCTGACCGCGATGACGAGGTCGAGGGTCTCACGCCCGGCGCGGCATGTGAGTGCATCGTACTGCTTCATATCAGGCTGATTCATATATCGGAATCGGCCGCTCTCGGCGGCCGGTTCTCGTTCAGGTGATGTAGTAGACCAGAAGTCCCAGGATCTCCCTGGCGATCTGGCGCGGCGTGCCGCTGAAGATCGTGTCGTCGGCCGGGACCGTGTAGACCTGCCACCCTTCCTGCTGGTAGCTCATCTTGATCCTGGGCAGATGATAGAAGTTGCTCACCGCGATGACGCGGTCGATACCGTTGCGGCGGAAGATCCCCGCCGTGTTGCGCGCCGTGGCCCGTGTGTTCAGGCCGTCGCGGTCGAGAAGGATCGCGTCGGGAGGGACCCCCATCCGGATCGCCGTCGCGCGCATCGCCTCGGTCTCGTGGACGGCGCCGTCGCCCGGTCCGCCGGAGAAGATCATGGTGCGAGCCAGTCCCGCATGGTAGAGTTCGACCCCCTTCCGCACCCTGTCGGCCAGCGGGAGCGACGGCCTGCCGTCGGCATAGGCCTGGGCTCCCAGCACCACGATCGCGTCGGCCTCTCTGCGGTAGTCGGTCCAGCCGAAGCAGACGATCTGCATCAGCGGGAAGAGAGAGAGGCAGAGGAGGAAGGTCGCGCCGATCGCGAGCCGGGAATCTCCCCTTCCGATACGTCTCTCCTCCGGCCCGGCAAGGTTCACCATGATCGCCGCCAGAGCCCCGACGACCAGAAGCGAAAAGGGGAACGGCACATCGGTGGTCAGCGTTCCCCCGGCCAGGAGGACGTAGAAGGTCGCCGCGTCACGGATCGCCACGATCGCCGCGGCGGCGGTCAGAATCATCGTCGCGTACCGTCGCAGGCCCGAGCCGGGCGGACGGAGAGCAGACGCGGTCATCAGCAGACCGAAGCAGAGGAGGAAGAGATCGGCGACCGGCGAGGGGATCATCCTCATATCGATCCACCAGATATTCGCATCGAAGCCGTCGAGGGCGTAACGGATCAGGTTCGTAAGCGAGAAGAGCCCTAGGAAGAGGGCGATCCCGCGCGCAACCGGGCGGGAGAGAGGGCGACGGCGGGTTGCACGGGCCTCCCGGTTCCGGGGGCGCCCGTCATGTACGAGGATTCCTGCGAGTGCGATCATGGTATCACGGTGTCGTCGCTGTTCAACATGGCCTCGGATGACCGAAGGAGCCGGCCGGTCCGCAGTTCATACTCTCATCTGTCCGGTCGGCGTTACTTCGTCCGGGCGGGGGAATCCGCCGACGGGTCGCAAGCTACGGCATGGGGGCTTCCCGGCACAACCCGATGGTGGACTCCCCCGGCCTCAAAAGGGGCACATCCCCCCGACAACGACATTTGCCCCCCGCACCATGATTGTGTATACTTGGAACCAAGTATCGAAACAGCGGGTTTTACGGTGTGATTCCACAAAACACATTCCACATAGGAGGATACCATGGCAGACTACAATGATGAATCCAGCGGCTTCGGGAAGGGGCTTCTGCTGGGTATGCTGACGGGCGGGGCGGTCGGCGCCGCCGTGGCGCTGCTCTTCGCACCCAAGCCGGGGAAGGAGCTCCGCTCCGACATCTCGTTCATGACCAACCAGTACGTCGACAAGGCGGGCGAGGTGCTCAGCAGCGCCTCCGAGCGCGCCCAGCAGATCGTCAACGAGGGGCGCCGCCGGGCCGAGACGATCATCGACGATGCCCGTACGAAGGCGTCCACGCTTCTTACCGACGCCGAGCGGATCGTCACCGACGCCAGGGCGAAGGCGACCGGAACCGGCACGAAGGTCGTGACCGACGTCAAGGAGAGCGCCGGAAAGTTCTCCGACGCCGTGAAGGCGGGGACCGAGGCGTTCAAGGAAGAGCTTCGCGGATAATACCGCAAGGATATACCTATAGCTATGGAAGTCGCGCTGTACATATCGGGATCGATCGCGTTGCTGGCGCTTGCGGGGCTGTTCGTCTACCTGACACGGTTCATCGCGCACAGCCGGCGGCTCATCGATGACGCGGGGAAGGGGATCGGGGCTCTGGTCGGGGAGATCGGGGCGCTGCGCGCCGACCTGACCGGGACGCTCAAGAACCTGGAGGATATCTCCCAGAAGGTTGAAGGGACGATCGATCGGGTCAACGGGTCGATCGAACGGGTCAACGGGCAGTTGTACCAGGTGGAAGGGATCATCGCCAGCGTGAAGGAGATGACCGTGGACGCGACGCAGGTGGTCCACGCGGCCAAGGGGGTGGTGATCAGCGTGATCGAGCTGGAACAGAACATCCAGCGCACGGTCGAGCAGCCGGTCATGGAGTCGCTGAACTTCCTTTCCGCGATCGCCAAGGGGATCAGGGCCTTCCGGCTGAAGCTGGCCGGTCCCGTCCCGGAGGATCGTTATATCGCCTCGGGCATTTCCGAGTGATCCGCCCGAATCTCGACATATCGCGCTCGGAGACCGGTTCTCCGGGCGCGTCTTTTTTTCAGCCCGGTATGCCGCAATCGGTATCCTACCTGGAGATCGGCAACAGCACGGCCAAGCTTCTTCCGGCCGGAACATCTCTCCACGATCTCTCGGCCCCTCTCCGCTTCTCCGATCCCGACCGGCTTCTGGAACGCCTCTCCGGGCTTACCGGGAGGATCGTCTGCGCTCCGATCGGTGAACGGCTCAGCGGTCTGATCCTGCCCCGGATACCGGAGACGCTCGACCTCCGGGTCATCGAGCGGGCGGATCTTGCCGGCTTCGTCGGCGACAGCTACGATACCCCCGCCACCATCGGCCTCGATCGGGTCCTCAACCTGATCGGACTGGAGAGCGATGCCGTCGTGATCTCCTGCGGCACCGCGATCACGATCGACATGCTCGCCGGGGGCGTTCCGCGATGGGGAGCGATCATGCCGGGATTTCGCGCCGCCGCCCGCGGCCTTGCCGATGCCGTCCCGATTCTTCCCGAAGCCGAGCCGGCGATGACGCCGGAACTCCCGGCGCGATCGAGCCTTCAATCGGTCGTCAACGGTGTGCTCCTGTCGGTGGCGTTCGGAGCCCTCGGGATCGCGCGCGAACTGGCGGGGGAGAACCCACGGCTGATGCTCACGGGGGGGGACGCTCCTCTGATGGCGAGACTCCTCGCCCGCCACACCGCAACAACCGTCGACGATCTGCTCACGATGCGGGGGATGGCCGGAGCGCATTCCCGGCGCTTCCGGAGCTGAATATCGTATGGGGAGCTACGGATGGATGCTCCCTGCGGGAGCCGGTGAAGCACCTTCTTCCAGCCCCGAAGGGGCGAGCCATGTGTAGCCGCGACGTTCCCCATGTTTTCCTTAGCGCCGAAGGTGCGCACCATTCTTCCCCGTTATTGCACGGAGAAATGGTACGCCCCTTCAGGGCTTAGGGATGTAGGAATGGCCCGTAGCCTACAGATCGCTGCTCCCTTCGGGAGCCATAGCAGGTCTTGAACGGGATGACGGCCGTCGATCAGGCGCTTCCTGCTGCAACCGCTCCCGGGGATCTCCATGCCGTTGCAGGAGATCCATCTCCCCTGAAGAAACCACATCCCGAACACCCTACCCCCTGAACGGCGCGATCGCCTCCTCGATCGGGAGGGGATCGGGGAAGAACTCCACGATCCTCCGGATCACGTCGTCCACCAGCGCGTCGGGGCAGGAGGCGCCGCTGGTGAGCACCACTTCGAGCGGTCGGCCGGGCTCCGGGAGCCAGTCCCGGGTGGTGGTGATCTCGCGCCGATGAATGTCGAAATGACGTATCGTATCGCGTGATACGATCTCCTCGGCGTCCCTGATGAAATAGGTGGGGAGGCTCCCCTCGCACAGTTCCACCAGATGCGATGTATTGGAGCTGTTGTATCCCCCCACCACCACGGCAAGATCTCCTCCCGACTCGACCAGGGCGGCCGTCGCGTTCTGGTTCTCGTTGGTGGCGTAGCAGAGGGTGTCGCGCGTGTCCATGAAGTGCTCGCCGATCGCCTCCTCGCCGTACCGTTCCAGCATGGCGCGGCGCATTCTGTCGGCGATCGCCTGGGTCTCGCTGGCGAGCATGGTCGTCTGGTTGACGACGCCGATCCGGGTCAGATGGAGCGCGGGATCGAAACCGGGAGAGGAGCGATGCCGGAACCACTCCTCGAACCGCTCCGGCGGCTCGTCGCCGCTCACGATCCGCGCCAGGCGTTCCGTCTCCTCCATGTTCTGCACCACCACGGTCGGCGCGTTCGCCGTGCTGTGGGAGAAGGTGGCCCGTGTCTCCTCATGCGTCCACTTGCCGTGGACGACGATGGTGCTCTCTCTGCTTCCGAGCGTTGCCGTGCGGTTCCAGACCTTCTCCACGAAGGGGCAGGTGGTGTCGTAGCTGTACGGGTCGATTCCCCGCTCCGCCAGCTCCCGCTGGATCTCCAGCGTGGTGCCGAACGCCGGGACGATCACGATATCCTCCGGGGTGAGCTCATCCCATCCCACAAGCCGTTTCCCCTCCGGCGTCATGATGAACCGCACCCCGCGCGCCGTGAGGTCGTCGTTGACATGCGGGTTATGGATCATCTCGCTGAGGAGAAAGATCCGTTTCCCGGGATTCGCCTCGATCGTCCTGTAGGCGATCTCGATCGCGTTCTCCACGCCGAAGCAGAACCCGAAATGCCGGGCGATCCTGAAGCGGACCGGCCCGAAGTCCACGATCGACGGGGTGTAGTTCCGCCGGCGCGGGTCGGATGCCGCGCGTGACGCCTTCACCGTCGAAATGATCGGTGAACGATAATGTATGGGGATCTCGAACGTGCGTGCCATGTATGCTCTTTCGCGTAATACGGGGCGTCAATATACGGGTACCGCGCCTCCCGACGCAGCACTCGGGTGCGTCGGGTCATGCGGCGGCGGCGCGACGACGGAACCCGCGGCGGGGACGCCAGCGTCCGAGCCTGTGGTGCGGGAAATGTCCCCTGATCTTCGTCAGAAAGAATGTTCCCTTGGAGTCCGAATGCATGAACTCCTTGAAGAGCCAGAGCGGGACGTTCTGGTAGAGGTAGATCCCTCCTCCCGTGAAGATGATCTCCATTGCCCTGCGGTCGATGTCGTAGCCGATCGCGTGGATCGCCGTCGAGGTTACGGTCTGCAGAATCATGATCGTGGTCTCCCTTCGTTGTTGTGAACCGCCGGCGGGGCCTCGGCCGGCCTCTCAGGTATATAATGCCGAACCCCGCTGTATCATGACGATCATACCCTCTCCAATGTGTTCGAAGGCTCTTTCGGATGCCGTGAAAAAGGCCGTTTCCAGTCGGAAACAGAGGCTTTTGGAGGATGACGACTTGTTACATCCGGCGGCCCATTCATATCAATCCGCGATAATTTCAGAGGCTCTCCGATGCGCATTCCGGGGGGTGTGGGAAGGGGGGAGGGCGATACACATCTTCAAGCATTCAGACGGCGCATTTCCTTGAATTAGACGCACGCTTTACTATTTTTGTCGCCGTGTCAATCTGCTTCCACGGAACTCCAAACGCCATCCGGCCAGGCGAGCAATAGATGATTTCAGTCGCGCCTCACATCACTTCTCTCAAAGCCTATCAACCAGGGAAATCGGTCGCAGAGGTCGAGCGTGAACTCGGCATCACCGGATCGATCAAGCTCGCATCGAACGAAAATCCCCTCGGTTCCTCCCCTCTCGCACTCGAAGCCATACGCAACTCTCTGACGAACCTTGCAGCCTATCCCGATTCCGGTCTGGCGCTTCGTCATGCGGTTGCCGACAGGTTCGTCATCCGTCCGGAGAACGTGATCGCCGGGTCGGGATCGGAGTCGGTGATCGCCACGGCGATGACGACGTTCCTGACGGGGGATGACGAGCTGATCTCCAGCGAAGGGACGTTCGTCGGGTTCCAGGTGCTGGCGCATGCCTCCGGGAAGAAGACCCACTACACGCCGTTGAAGAACTACGGCTACGATCTTGCCGCGATGCAGCGGAAGATCAACGACAGGACGAAGATCATTTATATCGCAAACCCGAACAATCCGACCGGAACCTCGGTCACCACCGGTGATCTGGAGCGGTTCGTCGCATCGGTTCCCGAGCATATTCTGATCATTCTGGACGAGGCGTATTTCGAGTACGCGGAGGGGTGGCCGGACTATCCCGACTCGATGTCGTACCGCTGGGACAACGTCCTCACCTGCAGGACCTTCTCCAAGGCGTACGGTCTTGCCGGCATCCGGATCGGCTATGCGATGGCGCACTCCGACATCATCGCGAAGATGCTGAAGGTGAAGCTGCCGTTCGAGCCGAGCACTCCCGCCGCCGCCGCCGGTCTTGCCGCTCTGCGCGACGAGGCGTTCCTGAAGAGCACGATCGAGCTCAACCGGGAATCGCTGGTCTATTTCCATACCGAGTTCGAGCGTCTGGGTCTGAAATATGTTCCGTCGCTCGTCAACTTCGTGATGATCGATTTCCGCGATGCCGACATGGTCGGCCGGATCTTCAACGGCATGCTGCGCCGCGGCGTGATCACGCGTCCGCTGGGGGCCTTCGGCCTGCCGCACTGCCTCCGGATCTCGACCGGAACGATGGACCAGAACAGGCGCTGCATCGAGGTGCTGACCGAGGTGCTGAACGAGGCGCTCGTGCATTGACCGATACGATACGTGCGGTGAAGCCGTGCCGATACGAGTGAGCGCGACTCCCGAATCAACGCAGAAGACGACATACAACCAGGCCAATATCATGGAAACAGCAGAACAGCTTCGCTCCGCAGAGCAGGCCCAGGATCTTTTCAAGATCAATGGGATGCATCATATCGAGTTCTATGTGGGGAACGCCAAGCAGGCGGCCTACTTCTACCGTCGTGCCCTCGGGTTCCGCCTTCGCGGCTATCTGGGACCGGAGACCGGCGTGAGGGATCGCGCCTCCTATCTGGTGGAGCAGGGGAAGATCAGGTTCATCCTGACCACGCCGATCCACCCCGACTCTCCGATGGCCGAGCATATCATGAAGCACGGCGACGGCGTTCGTGATATCGCGATTCATGTGGAGAACGCCGAGGAAGCGTATCGTATAGCGACCGAGCGCGGCGCCCGCGGCGTGATGGAGCCGGTGGAGGTGAGCGACGCCAACGGCACCGTGAAGATCGCCACGATCGCCACCTACGGCGACACGGTCCACTCGTTCGTCGAGCGTTCCGACTACTCCGGGTTCTTCCTCCCGAACTTCGTCGAGCGCCAGGAGAACCTCTCCGAGACGGTCGGCCTGAAGCATGTCGACCATGTGGTCGGGAACGTCGACTGGAACAAGATGGAGGAGGTCGTCAATTTCTATCGCGATGTGTTCGGGTTCAGCAGGTTCGTGTCGTTCGACGACAACGATATCTCCACCCAGTACAGCGCGCTCCGTTCCACGGTGGTCGCCAACGAGAACAAGTGGATCAAGTTCCCGATCAACGAGCCGGCCGAGGGGCTGAAGAAATCGCAGATCGAGGAATACGTCACGTTCTACAAAGGCGCCGGCGTGCAGCATATCGCGATGGAATCGGAGAACATCCTTGAGACGATCGCGAAGCTGCGGGCCAACGGTGTCGAGTTCATCACGGTTCCGGAGACGTACTACGAGGATCTGACGGCGCGGGTCGGCGAGATCACCGAACCGATCGAGGAGCTCCGCCGCCTGAACATCCTGGTCGACAGCGACGACAAGGGATATATGCTCCAGATCTTCACCAAGCCGGTCGAGGACCGTCCGACCCTCTTCTTCGAGATCATCCAGCGTCGCGGCGGCGAGTCGTTCGGCAAGGGGAACTTCAAGGCCCTCTTCGAGGCGATCGAGCGCGACCAGGCCGAGCGCGGCAACCTCTAAGCTCGGCATATCCCGGTGCGATGTTCGGGCCGACGGCCCGCGGCGAAGCTCCGGAGACGATCCATTCCCAAGCCCGGTATCCCCGGTCTCCGCTCTGCGGACCGGGGATCGGGCTTATGGTGCTGTCAGGAACACGACACCCCGGCGGCATATTGCGGTGACGGCGGCCCTCACGGGGGCAGGGGAACTCCGGCATCGTTCGACGTCGATAATGTAGATGAGCATTTCGAGTAAACAACTCGCTCAACCTTCAAGAATACCAAACTATCATGGCAGCTAGTAAAAAGGTGGGGACAAGCGCGTCGGCGGCGAAGGCTCCGACCACCAACGGCGCCGCTTCCAGAAAACCGGGACGATCGGCAGAGGTCAGGAAGAAAGACCCGGCCCCCATCGCGAAGATCGTTCGTCTTAACAATGTCGTTTCGGAGGAGCCCTCGTTTTACAGAACGGTGGAGCGGAACTTCGAGCGCGCGGCGTCGGCCACAGTGCACCCGCGCGGACTGCTGGACCAGATCCGCGTCTGCAACGCGGTCTACATGGTGCGGTTCCCGGTGCGTATCGGCGAGGATATCCAGGTCTTCACCGGCTGGCGCGTCCAGCATTCGCATCACCGGCTGCCGACGAAGGGAGGAATCCGCTACGCCGATCACGTCACGCAGGACGAGGTGATGGCGCTGGCGGCGCTGATGACTTACAAGTGCGCCATCGTCGACGTTCCGTTCGGCGGCGCCAAGGGAGGGATCCAGATCGACCCGAGGAAGTACAGTGAAGAGGTGATCGAGCGGGTCACGCGTCGCTATACGATGGAACTCATCCGGCGGAACTGTATCGGACCGGGCATCGACGTCCCGGCCCCCGACTACCAGACCGGCCCGCGCGAGATGGCCTGGATCGCCGACACCTACCAGACGGTCATGTCGGGCCAGATCGACGCCCTCGCCTGCGTCACCGGCAAGCCCCTCTCGCAGGGAGGTATCAACGGCCGTACCCAGGCCACCGGCCGCGGCGTCTTCTTCGGTATCCGCGAGGCGCTCGCCACCGAGGAGAACGCGAAGATGTTCGGCCTGACGCCCGGTCTTGAAGGGAAGCGGATCATCGTCCAGGGGCTCGGCAACGTCGGTTACTGGTCCGCCAAGTTCCTCCAGGGGGGGGGCGCCGTGATCGTCGGTATCGCCGAGTACGAAGGGGCGATCTACGACAAGAACGGTCTCGATGTGGACGAGGTCTTCAATCACCGCAAGGAGACCGGGTCGATCCTGAACTTCAAGAACGCCCGGAACGTCAAGCGGACGAACGATCTGCTGACGATGGATTGCGATATTCTGATCCCGGCCGCGCTGGAGAACCAGATCAACGCGACCAACGCCCCCTACATCAAGGCGAAAATGATCGCCGAGGGAGCCAACGGCCCGACGACGGCCGAGGCCGAGGATATCCTCGTCTCGCGCGGTATTCACGTCCTCCCCGATGCCTACCTGAACGCCGGCGGTGTGACGGTGAGCTACTTCGAGTGGCTGAAGAACCTCTCCCACGTCCGCTTCGGCCGTCTCGGCAAGCGTTCGGACGAGGCGTCGTTCAATCGTATCGTGACGATGGTGGAGCGTGCCACCGGCACGTCGCTCTCCTCGCAGGAGCGCGCCATCCTGGTCCACGGCGCCGACGAGGCCGATTACGTCGACTCCGGTCTGGAAGAGACGATGATCAACGCCTTCTACCAGTTGAAGCATGTCTACGATACGAACAAGAAGGTGAAGGAGCTTCGTACGGCCGCGTTCGTGGTCGCCATCGACAAGATCGCGCGCTCGTACATGGAGCTGGGCATCTTCCCGTAACGGTTTTCCGTTCGGACCAATCATCGATCCTCGGCGCGACTGCGCCGGACGGCCCCGACAGATATATGTCGGGGCCGTTTCGTTTCCGGGCGGTCCGTCCGGCTCCGCGCAATTTCCCGTCATGAAATGATAATGCCTGAAGAGAGCGACACTGAAGGGATGTTCGACGAGCTTCCGTGAGGGGGCCGTCGGTGGTTCGCCCGATCGTTGGAGAGGTTCGTTCCCGAACGTATCTTCGCCCCGCTCGAACTTCCGCTCTCCGTCGGACGACGGTTCGTGGTCGACACGCGGAAGCTCGGTGAAGGAATCGACGCATCAGACGCAGTATAACCTCAACACAGGGAAACGGTAATGAGTGGAGTACGGGTTCTGGTAGGCACGCGCAAGGGCGCGTTCGTCTTGACATCCGATGAGAAACGGCAGCAGTGGGAGGTCAGTGACCCCCTCTTCGCCGGCTGGGAGATCTATCACGTCAAGGGTTCGCCGGTGAACCCGAACAGGCTCTACGCCTCGCAGTCGAACGGCTGGTTCGGACAGATGATCCAGCGTTCCGACGACGGCGGCAGAACGTGGGAGCCTGTCGGAAAGGAGTTCACCTACGACGGGAACCCCGGCACGCATCAGTGGTACGACGGCACGCAGCATCCCTGGGAGTTCGCGCGTGTCTGGCATCTGGAGCCGTCGCTGACCGAACCCGATACGGTCTACGCGGGGGTGGAGGATGCCGCGCTCTTCCGTTCCACCGACGGCGGGATGACCTGGCGGGAGCTTTCCGGGCTGCGCGGCGTCTCGGGAAATCTCTGGCAGCCGGGGGCGGGGGGGATGTGTCTCCATACGATCGTTCAGGACCCGAGCGACTCCGGCCGCCTCTACGTCGCCATCTCCGCCGCGGGGGCGTTCCGGACCGATGACGGCGGGGAGACGTGGCGGGCGATCAACCACGGTCTCAAATCCCCGTACGAGCTTCCCGATCCGAAGGCCGAGGTCGGCCACTGCGTCCACAACATCACGATGCATCCGTCGCGCCCCGGCGTCCTCTTCATGCAGAAGCACTGGGATATCATGCGCACCGACGATTCGGGAGACTCGTGGTACGAGGTAAGCGGAAATCTGCCGACCGACTTCGGGTTCCCGATCGCCGTCCACGCGCATGAGCCGGAGACGATCTACGTCGTCCCGATCAAGAGCGATTCCGAGCATTTCCCGCCCGACGGAAAACTGCGTGTATATCGCAGCAGGACGGGCGGAAACGAGTGGGAGGCGCTCACCAGCGGCCTGCCGCAGAGCGACTGCTACGTCAATATCCTTCGTGACGCGATGTCCGTCGACTCGCTCGATTCGTGCGGCATCTACTTCGGCACCACCGGAGGGCAGGTCTACTGCTCCCCGGACGGCGGCGACACCTGGGCGCCGATCGTCAGGGATCTTCCCCCCGTCCTCTCGGTCGAAGTCCAGACGCTCTCATGATCCGGGTCGTTCTTCCGGCGCATCTGCGGACCCTTGCGCGGGTCGAGGGGGAGGTGACGATTCCGCTCGAAGGGCCCGCCACGCTGGGGATGGTTCTCGATGCGATCGAATCGGCCCACCCCGTGCTGCGCGGCACGATCCGGGACCATGCGACGAAGAAGCGGCGCCCGTTCATCCGCTTCTTCGCCTGCCAGGAGGATCTCTCGCACGAAGAACCCGACTTCCCGCTCCCGGACGCGGTCACGGCCGGGACTGAACCCTTTCTGGTCGTAGGCGCCATGGCCGGCGGCTGACGTCGCGTCATCGGCCGGTTGCCGTATCCTTCTCATGGCTAAAGCAAAGGCCCGGTTGAACCGCCGGGCCTTTTTTATTTCATACGACGGAAGAGAATATATATCATAACGTGATGAGAAGATCGCGGGCGGCTCGTCTGCCGCTTGCGATCGCCCCGTGGACCGTTCCGTTGTGGCCGTTGATGTCGACCGCTTCTCCGGCGAAGAAGAGGGTCTCTTCCACAGGCTCGGCCAGTTTCCGCTGCGCCTCCTCTCCGCCGATCGGGAGATAGCTGTATGCGCCGCGTGTGAAGGGATCCGCCCCCCAGTCGTGGCGGCTCCATCCGGTCAGATGCTCCTCGATCCCGGAACGCTCTCTCCCCAGAATGCGGGCCAGCGACTCGACCGCTCTGTCGGCCGCATCATCGTCGGTCAGCCCGGTGAGTTCTCCGGCGTTCGGTCCGCCGGTCCATCCGGTGAGGGTCGGGGCCATCAGCGGCAGGGAGGACCACCAGGTGGGGAAGAGGCGTTCGTCGGAGAGGAGGAAGCCGAGATGCTCCAGCGATTCCTTCCCCTTCCTGCTCCGCAGCTCCATCTCCTCCCAGAAGCGTTCGCGGAAGCGGAGGACGATCCGCGCGGCATCTCCCATGCCGAGACCGTCGATCGCCCTGCGGACCTCGGGAATATCGGGTGTGAAGGTCACCGCTCCACGGGAACCGGGGGGCGCCTGCAGCACGCCGAGCGGGAGCGTGATGATCGCCCGTCTTGCGCTCCAGATCTCGGCGGTGCCTCCCTCCGCCGTTTCCACATCGGCATGAACCTCGCCCCGACTCCACCGCAGCCCCGTGACCACTCTGGAAAGATTGATCGAAACGCGATCCGGATCGAGTCCGGCGGCGAAATGGAGCGGGATCGTATCGTATCCCGTCACGATGCGAAACGCCCGGTCGCCGTTCACGGCGTCGGATGCCTGTTCCAGCAGTTGCAGAGCTCGTATTCCGACACGATCCGCCGGCGCCGCGTGGTACCCCTCGACGTAGGCGACGGCGCTTCGGGCCGCCTCCGGTTCCTCCGGGTGGAACCGGTCGAGGTAGTCGCGGAAGGTCATATCCTCATCCACCTTCTTCATCCCTTCGAAAATCCTTCCCATCTTCTCCCACTCCCCTCTGCTGTCGATGGTTCCCCGCCGGACGTAGATATGGTCGTCCGGTCCGGATGCGACGATCAGGGAGGCCGATTCGACGATCTCCCAGATATCTCTCGACACCCCGTGGATGAACTCCGCGCCGAGTTCCGCGGGGAGGGGGGAGCCGGAGGGCCTCTCCGTGTGGATTCTGCCGCCGATCCGGTCACGCGCCTCCAGCACCGCCACGCTCCGTCCGGCGCGTGAGAGGTCGCGGGCGGCGGCGAGCCCGGAGGCGCCGGCGCCGATGATCAGCACATCGATGATTTCAGGTGTCATGGTCTGTTCAACCCACCATCCGGTCCAAGGGTTCTCCGAGCGGCCGGTCGTGGCAGGGCAGGGTGGGGATGTGGTCCCTGTAACGAAACGGCCCCGATCGGTCGATCGGGGCCGGGTGTCGAATCGGCTATGCCGGGCGATGTTCCTCCGAATCGTCATCCGGCAGGTTCGCGGCTCCGGTCGTCTCCAGCACGGGACGTTCGGGCGGTTCGGGTTTCTCCTTCTCCGGCGGCGGTATCTGCTGCGCCGGCGGGAGGGCCGTCTCCGGCTTGCTCGGATAGAAGATCAGGAGGAGGACCACACCGACCGAGACGGCGGCATCGGCGATGTTGAAGACATAGAAGCGCTCCAGGTGATTCCCGAAGATCGTGATGTCGGGCAGGTCGACATCGATGAAGTCGACCACCTTGCCGTAGAAGAGGGGCCCGTAGTTGTAGAAGGCGCCGTAGAAGACGCGATCGATCAGGTTGCCGACCGCTCCTCCCAGGATCAGCGCCAGCGCTATCCTGAGCCCGGACATTCCCTGGGGCTCGGTCTTCCTGATAAGGTAGACCAGAAAGATCGACGCCGCGACCGAGAAGAGGCTGAGAAAGACCGGCATGCCGAAGTTGAGCCCGAAGGCCATGCCGGGGTTCTCGACGTAGGTCCATCGCAGCACGTCGCCCAGCGCCTGGATCGATTCATAGGGGTGCATCCCCTCATGTCGTATTCCGAGGAGATCGAATCCCTTCACGGCCAGCTTAGTCGCCTGGTCGATCAGGATGATCACGAATGAGAGCGTGAAGAGTTTTCGCACTGTCGATCTCTATTTATCGTCCTCGGAGACTCCGAGGGCCTGCATATGCAGTCGTCCCGGCTCGCACGGCTTGTTGGTGTTCTTGTAGACCGTGCAGACCTGCGTCACCGGGACGGCCATCAGACGCTTGCTGTCCAGGCGGAGGCCGCAGACGCGACATATGCCGAAGGTCGCATCCTGGATGCGGCGGAGCGATTCGTCAAGCTTCTTGATATAATCGTTGATGCGCTGTGCCTGCAGGAACGTCTTCTCACGCTCCATTGCGTCGGTTCCCTGCTCCGCCATGTGGAGGGAGTAGGCGCTGTTATCGTCGGCGTTCTCGCGCGAGGTCATCTCACGGAGCTGTTCGGTGAGGGTCTCCAGCTCGTCGCTGTTCTCCTGGCGCAGATCCTGGATAAGCTGCCGGAACTTCTCCAGATCCTTGGGGGGGAAGGGATCGGCCGAGGCGGTTCCGGTCGCGGGAGTGAAGATTTCCTTGGGCAGCTTCTGAATAATCGTCTTGCTGCTTCCCGATGTCTTTTTTGAAGATTCTTGTTTGGCCACTGTATCGTTCTTTACAGGTTTAACGGACGTTGATGGGGCGATGCCCGACGCTGGAGCCGCGGGCGATTTCGATCCGGCCGTCTGGGACGCTCCCCCTGCGGCCTTCGCCGCCGCCGCGCTCCGCGCGATCACCGTCGCGGGACTGACCCTTCCTCCGGGACTCGGAGCCGAGGCCGGGGGAGGAGGGGAGGAAGAGCCTTTCGCGGCGCCGGTCGCCGGAGTCGCCGTCCCGGGAGCCCCCTTCGCGGACGAAACGTTCGCCGGAGCCGCCTTTGCCGGAGCAGGCTTTGCCGGAGCAGGCTTTGCGGGAGCCGCTTTCGCCGGGGCGGCTTTCGCCGGGGCGGCTTTTGCCGAGAGAGCTTTCGAGGCGGCGGCCTTCGCGGACGAAGCTTTCGCCGATGAAGCTTTCGCCGGAGCGGGCTTCGAGGCGGCGGCCTTTGCGGGAGCCGTTTTCGCCGGAGCGGACTTGGCGGGGGGGGCCTTCGCGGCCTCACTCTTCGATCCCGCCCCCTTCATTGATTTGCTGCTGGAAGGGGTCGACTTTGCCGAGGCGCGCGAGGCTGTGACGCCCGAACTCTTTCCCCCGGCGGGAGCCGACTTCGCGGCGGCCGACTTCGCGGTCCTCTTTGCCGCGGGCGTTGCGGAAGCCGGCGACGACTCCCGACCCTTTGCGGGTCCGGAAGCGGCGGACGAGGCAGCGGCGCTCTTCCTGGCGGAGGCCGGCGATGATGTTCCCTTTGCCGGCGTCGGAGCGGGGGCGTTCTTCGCTGGGGAAGAGGGGCTCTTCCGACCCGGCCCGTTCGACCCGGAGGCCGGCGAGTTCGATCTGCTCTTTGCTGCCATGATATCCTGTCGACGTTAACGATTATGAGGATGGGCTTTACGCCGTCTCAGTCTCCGCCCTGCGGAGTGCGACACGGCACGCCAGCCCGTTTAACTCGATCTCCATCATAGACTCTTCTTGCTCGGGAACGAACGCGACGGCAAGGGTCTCGGTCATGATGTAGTCTCGCTGTGCCTCCAGCGCCGACGCCACCCGCCCCTCGGCCGTATAGTTGAGCAGGATACGATCGGTGACCTCCAGCCCGGAATCCTTGCGAAGGTTCTGAATACGATTCACGAATTCTCGCGCCAGCCCCTCGTTCCTCAGCTCCTCATCGATCTCGGTATCGAGCGCAACGGTGGTTGTTCCTTCGGATGCGACGAGCCATCCCTGAATATCCTCGTGCAGTACCTCGATATCTTCCGGCAAAAGCTCGAAGCTATCATTCGCCGTGGTGAGAGTCAAGCGACCCTCGGCCCCCAGCAGAAGAATCTGTTCCGATGTCATTGTGCCGATCGCGGCGGCCGCGTCCTTCACCCGCTTGCCGAATTTCGGTCCAAGCGTCTTGAAGTTCGCCTTCCCCTTCAGCTTCACCACGTCCGACTCTCCCGCCTTCACATATTCCACCCGTTTCACGTTGAGCTCATCCTTGATGATCTCCTCCACCCGCTGATAATCCTCCCGCTCCGCGTCGCTGGCGACGGCGATCAGCAGGCGCCGGAGAGGCTGCCGCACCTTCAGCTCCGATTTCTCGCGGAGCATGCGGGCCAGCGCCACGCTCTTCTGCGCCCGTTCCATCCGCCGCTCCAGATTCGTATCGATCAGCGACGAATCGGCGTCGGGAATGATTGCGATATGAACCGATTCCACGCTCTCCCGTCCGGTCGTATCGTTCAGCGACCTGAAGATATGATCCGACAGGAACGGCGCGATCGGCGCCATCAGCTTCGTCACCGTCGTCAGGCATTCGTAGAGCGTCTGGTAGGCCGCCAGCTTGTCGGCCGACATCTCCCCCTTCCAGAACCGCCTGCGGTTGCGGCGGACGTACCAGTTGGAGAGATGCTTGACGGTGAACTCGCTCACCAGCCGCATCGCGCGTGTGGGATCGAACTCATCCATCAGGCGGAGATATTCCACCATCATGCTGTTCATCAGCGACAGGATCCAGCGGTCCAGCTCGGCTCGTTCATCGACCGGGATCCGCTCCTCCGCATACCTGAAGCCGTCGATGTTCGCGTAGAGCGTAAAGAACCCGTACGTGTTCGTGAGCGCCCTGAAGAAATCGGCCAGCACCGTCTTCGGGATATCCTCCTCGTTGAAGAGGCGCGTCTTCCAGACCGGGGTGGCCGTGGTCAGGTACCACCTGACGGCGTCCGCTCCGTAGGTCTCCATCAGCCTGAACGGGTCGACCGTGTTCCCCAGGCGCTTCGACATCTTCCGTCCCTCCTTGTCGAGCACCAGGTCGTTCACCAGGATATTCCTGGCCGCCGGGCTCTTGAAGAGGGCGGTGGAGATGGCATGTAACGTATAAAACCATCCGCGCGTCTGATCGATTCCCTCGGAGATATAGTCGGCGGGGAAGGCGATCCGCTCGTCGATCAGCTCACGGTTCTCGAACGGGTAGTGCCACTGCGCGAACGGCACCGATCCGGAATCGTACCAGACGTCGATCAGTTCAGTCGTGCGACGATACGTCTTCCCGTCGCGCCGGAACACGATCCGATCGACGAACGGCTTGTGCAGGTCGAGCGGGACGAGTCCGTCCGGACGCGGGCCCTTCGGGTTGATCAGATCCTCGTCGTTTTCCGAGATATAGGTCGCCTCGCTCATCGGGACGAGCGTTCCGTCGGGGCGCTCGTATTCGGCCTGCATGATCTCCTCGATCGAACCGACCGCGAACATATCGTTCCGGTCCTCGACGTTGACCCAGATCGGAAGGGGGGTGCCCCAGTAGCGATCGCGGGAGAGGGACCAGTCCTTGTTCTCCTCCAGCCAGTTGCCGAATCGCCCGGCGCCGATCTCCGGCGTCTGCCAGTTGATCTCCTTGTTCCGCGCGATCATATCGGCCGCGTACGCCGTGGTTCTGATGAACCAGGAGTCGCGCGCGAAGTAGATCAGCGGGTTGTCGCAGCGCCAGCAGTGGGGGTAGCTGTGCAGGTAGTCGTTGGAGGACTTCAGCACGCGCCCCTTCTTCTTCAGCATGATCACGATCTCCTTGTCGACCCCTTCCTCGACCCTCTCCTCGAAATGGAGGGTCTTGACGGTGCGGCCGGCGAAGTCGGTGACCTCCTCCGTGAACCGTCCGCCGCCGGTGACCGGCTGAAGGATCGGCAGATCGTACTTCTTCGAGATCTCGTAGTCGTCCTGTCCGAACGCCGGCGCGATATGAACGATGCCGGTGCCGTCCTCGGTCGAGACGAAGGCTCCCGTCACGACATAGAATCCCTCGCGGTCGACGGGAACGTAGTCGAACAGTCGCTCGTAGCGGGTCCGTTCCAGGTCGCCCCCCTTCACAGTCCGGAGCACCGTCCATTTCCCATCCGGGTCGAGCGCGGCGCGGCGCGATTCGGCCAGGATATAGGTCTCGCCGCTCTCATGGTCGGAGACGATCGCATAGTCGATATCGGGGCCGACGGCGAGCGCGACGTTGGAGATGAGGGTCCACGGCGTCGTCGTCCAGACGAGGAACGACGTGTTCTCCGGCAGAGCCTCTCCGGCGACCGACTGTTCCGGTCTGATCAGGACCTTCAGATAGAGCGACGGATCGCGCACATCGGCGTAACCGAGCGCCAGCTCGTGGGAGCTGAGCGGGGTCTCGCAATGCGGGCACTGCGGAACGATCTTGAAGCCGCGATAGATCAGTCCCAGTTCATGGAAGCGCGAGAGCGACCACCAGACCGACTCGATATAGGTGTTGGTGCAGGTGATGTACGGGTTCTCCAGATCGACCCAGTACCCCATCTGCTCGGTGAGCTGGTTCCACCCTCCGGGCTGGCGGATATGGTCGTAGACGGTGGCGCGGGCCATCCGGTTGAACTCCTCCACGCCGATCTTCGTCTCGATCTCGCTCTTCTCCTTCAGGCCGAGCTTCTTTTCCAGGGCGATCTCCACCGGAAGGCCGTGGGTATCCCACCCCCCCTTGCGCTCCACGCGGTAGCCGCGCATCGTGCGGTAGCGGCAGAAGGCATCCTTGAGCATCCGGCCGAAGACATGATGAATGCCCGGCGTGCCGTTGACGGTGGGGGGACCCTCGTTGAAAATCCAGCGCTTCGTAATCGGACGGGTTTCGACCGACCGCTTGAAGATGTCGGCGTTGCGCCAGTACGCGAGGATGTCGCGCTCAAGGGCAGGGTAGCTCAGTCGTTCCGGTAGCTGCGGAAACATATCGTTCTCACTCAAGATGTCTCGTTATACGGCATAGGGACATGGATCGCCATGCCCCTATCGTGCGCCGTCCAAAAGATGCCAAGTGTACGTAATCGATGGGATATAGACAAACGGAGAAACCGGGCGTTACTGCGTCGCTCCCGAGATCGTGAAAAAGAACGCGGGCCTGTCGACCTGAGAGAGTCTGGCCGAAAGATCGAACCGGAAGAAGAGAAGAAGCCGGTTCAGGCCGATCCCCGCCTCGTAGTAGTATCGGTCGGCCGTCTCCACCGTCGTGGGGAGGGTCGTTCCGGTGAAGCGCCGTGTGGCGGCGGAGAACTCCGTCCACCCGATCCGCCCCAGTGCGATAAATTCCACGCCGAACGCCGCCACGTTGGGGATACGGAGAATACCGGGGACCACCTCGCCGAAATTGTGTTCCATCGAGATCGAGAGGAACCTGTCGCCGTAGAACTCCTTGACCTTCATGCCGCGGAAGACCGCCTCGGCGGCGATCGCCGAGAAGGAGGACTCCAGGCTGAAGAAGCGCTGGGGGGGAAGGTCTCCCCGGGAGAACCCGCCGCCGAGTCGCAGATCGAGCTCCCACAGCGGGTGCGTCCGTGTGCGCCAGAGGAACGAGGCGGTATACTGTTCGAACCGGAACCCGCTCGGGATGAGGGAGGGGTTCGAGAACTCGCCGGTGATCTGAAGGCCGAGCCGGGAGATCGTCCGCAACGGACTGTAGCCGAGGTTCAGCTCGAAGCCGAGGGAACGGAGCGTCCCATCCATAATCCCGGGGTTCGTCCGGCGCGGGTCCTCGCCGCCGAAGATGGAGACATCGGTTCGGTGTATCGCCGTTCGATGATCCTCGTTGCGGAAGAAGAGCCGCAGGCTCGTCGGTCTGACGAAGATGTCGCGGCGGATGAATCTCATCTGGCCGATCCCTCCTTCCACCCCCAGCTCGAACCCGTCGGCATAGTAGTAGTCGCCGTAGTCGATGCCGGAGAGGAGGGAAAGAAGGGAGATCGATCGGGTGCTGACGACCAGCGGGTTGTCGCGCCGGGCAAGGCGGCGGTAACCGGAGCCGAGCAGGGCGAGATGGCGGTTGCTGTCGAGCGACCATTTCAGGGCGAGCTCGCCGTACCCGCGCCGGTCGGCGAACCCGTAGCCTCCCTTGACGGTCGTCTCCAGACGCGATAGCGGTTCTCCGGTCAGTCCGGCTCCCAGGTAGAGGCCGTGGACACGGTTGTATCGGATGATGTCGTCGAACCCCGTGAACGGCCTGCGGTTCAGTTTACCTATCGTCCGGGGGATCTCTCCGAATATCCTGTCGATATATCCCGTCGCCTGGAGGGAATCGGGGTTCTCCTGCGCGGTGCGGATCTGGTCGTATGCGGCCAGTTCCTCCGGCCGGAGCGGCATCACCGCTCCACGATTCCAGAAGAGCGAATCGAACTCGTCGACCCGCGGATCGGTCTCCACGCGGCGGCGGGAGAAGAGATCGTCGTCGAGCGATATGTTCGGTCTGTAGTCGTAGGCCACGGTGACGATCTCGATATCGAGCCGCGGGGCGACGATCCAGAAGATGGCGGCCTCCAGCGAGCTGTAGATCCTCATGCCGTTCGGCACCACGAAGCCCTCGACCTCGTCGAACCCCTGGCGGTAGGAGAGGGAGGCGTCGAACGGCAGCTGGACGGCCCGGTTCGGCGTCAGGTCGACCCCGTGCGGCAGCGACCGGCTCGCGTCGATATCGATATGACCGGAGAAGAGTCTGCGTCCCTCAGATTTCGGCTGAACGCGTATTCTGCTCAGGGCCACCGAATCGCTCTGCTCGATCGTCCCCTCCAGCACGAAGTCGTAGAGCTCTATCGCGTCGGGATGAAACGGGGTCGCGATCTCCTCCCCCAGGATCGTGATATAATCGTCGTACGCGTTCAGGTTCGTGCCGAACGCCACGAAGTTCGCCTCCGGGGGGATGTTGGCGGTCTGGCGGCGCTGGATGATGCTGTTGAAATATTCGTCGGGTCGTCGATAATATCCGTTCGAGTACGATTCGAAGATCGAGAAGATGGTCGTGTCGTTGCGTCCGGAGACGCGGCCGGCGGTCAGCGTGTCGGTGCTGACGACGAATTTCGTGTAGAGGGTGTAGGAATATGAATCGAGCGAATCGGTCTGACGTTTCTTGCGGGCGATCGCTTCGCGCATGATCCTGACGCCGGGGTCTTCGGCCGAGACGACCACCTCGCGGACCGTGAAGGCGGCGCTCCCGAGCGCGACGTTCAGAAAGAGGGAGTCGGTTCCGACGGTGACGCTCCGCCGTTCGGGACGGTAGCCGATGAAGGAGAAGGAGAGGGTGTAGACCCCCGGCTCGAGCCGCAGAAGGAACCGTCCCTCGGTGTTGGCGATCGCTCCCCTGGTGGTTCCCTCCACTTTGATCGTGGCGTACCTGAGCGGCTCTCCCGTGGCCGAATCGCTCAGGATGCCGGCGACCGGTGTTCCGTTGGAAGCGGGCTGCGCGTGCGCGGCCAGGGCGCATACGAACAGAAGAAGGAATATCAGTGTCGTCCTCATCCGTACCGGTCGATCGTTCTTCGATATCATCATGGGGTCATGGGGCGTCGCGGGTCGAGCGCGGAACCGCGCCCGGGTTGCGATGGAAGGGGCGTGCAATCTACAGGTTTGCGATCGATGAGATCCTCTGCCGGCTCGTGCGTGGGAGCGCCGATCCTTTCCGGAGATGATCTTGCGACCGTCTTGATTCGCCCCGCTCCGAGCGGCATATTTGCGGCCGCCGGTCGATCGCTTCCCTGTGGACGATCGGCGAAGGGGCCGATTGAAGACGGTTCGGTGGGGATGAATGTTTCGGACACAACCGGCGCCGGGGAGCGGGTGCCTCCCGGCGCGCAACACACGAATGACAGCGTTATGAACCAGAAGGGATTCGCCAACAACTACTCCGACCTGAGCGACGGCTCGGGATTCCAGTTCGAGTTCTACTGCGAGCGTTGCCACGACGCATGGCGGACCGACTACGACCGCTACGCCGCGGGGACCGCCTCCAGCATTCTCGACACCGCCAGTTCGTTTCTGGGAGGGTTCCTGGGGAGCGCCGGGAACGTCGTCGACCGCGTCCGCGATTCCGGCTACCGGTCGGCCCGCGACAAGGCGTTCGAGGGGGCGCTCGGGGAGGCCGAGGAGCACTTCAACAAGTGCCGCCGTTGCGCGAACTACTTCTGCGCGCAGTGCTACAACCCGAACATGCACATGTGCACCAACTGCGCCCCCACCGTGGAGGAGGAGGCGAACATTGCGGCCAGACATACCGAGATCGATATGGCGCGGACGCGGGCCGAGGAGTCTGTCCGTTCCGGCGGCGTGAAGACCGACGACCACATCAACTGCCCTTCGTGCGGCGCCCGCGTGAAGCCGGGGAAGTTCTGCGGCGAATGCGGCGCCCAGATGCAGACCAAGAAGTTCTGCAGCGAATGCGGGACGGAGGTACAGCCCGGCGCGAAGTTCTGCCCCGACTGCGGGACGAAGCAGTAGGGGGTACGTCCGAGAGATATCGTATGATGTACGTATGAAGCGGGGTTCCCGAACAGGGAACCCCGCTTCATTTATTATATCCCGAATATTCATGTCGTATCCACTTGCCGCCGGCAGTCCCCGGTCTCCAGTCCCGTGGGCGTAGCCACAGACGTGGCCGGCGATGCCCCATCCGATAAGATTATCAGCGCCGTAAGGGAGTATCACGGTCTTCTTCGCGGCAGGGAGGGGACTGAGCTATGCGGTGAATAGCCGGGGCGACCGGCACGGTTACCATCGTCGGTGCGCTGAGCGAAGCGACCTGCACGACCTTGCTAAGGGAGGGGAGGGGAGAGGTGATCTCCTCCCCGTTCCTTCCCGTCGGAACGATCTACCCCTTTTCTACGCCCCCCTTCCCTATAGCAAAGCGCATCACGATGCATTATGATTGTTACGGGTTGTTTGTCCGGACAGTGTTCATGTGAATGCCCCGTGTTAGCCGGTTCAAAAAATCCAACGCTTGATTCTGTATGTCGTCTAACCGATTTGTACCCCATGATACATACGCGCGGAACGACGATTCTCGCCCTGGCGGCGCCGTCGGTTCAAGTCTTCATCGACGAGGTTTTCCCGTACTGTGACATTGTTGCCGATCAAGTACGCCTCGTCCGATTCGTCCGCGGTCGCGAATCCTCCCATACTCCTGTGTCGGTGTCGCAGCAATCCTCCGGCCTGGGAATTCGGTTCACCATGATGTTCAGCGGCCGCGGACGATTCGTCGGCGTTATCATTGGGATATGTGTAGGAAGCATGATCGCATGTTATACTGTTCTGCAAATACCGATGCGGTATATAAACATGCAAAGTGTGTATTGAGCATACTCTGCAGTTGGCCTGCTCATTCATTGATGACGGATCAAAGGGGACCGAAGGCTCATTGCTAGCTGAGCTTCGTTCCGGTGTGGAATCTCGGAATAGGTGCTTCTGCCGATAATGATAGTATCGGCTGGAGAAAGCTTTCGGCTTTGTTGTGCTGCAGGAATCAGAGATGGCTCATTCCGTCATAAGAGTCCAATATGGCTCTGTCCTGATTCGCCTGCATCAATGAGTTGTTGTGTCGTTATTCAAGTCATATAAAACAATCCAAAACAATGAAGATCAAGAAAATCATCGGTGTCGCGTTCACGGTAATCGCCTGCACGGTCGCCTTCAGCGCCGAGTCATTTTCAACGTGGCTGTATTACTCAGCAAGTGGCTGGTCTCATCTCAACGGCGGACTTAGCTATCGTGACGGCACAGCCGTTCATGACCGCAAGGAGGGAAATATGGTCATCATACGGTGCAAGAACTCAGATCAGCGTTGCTGGACGATTAACGGTAATACATTGGCTGTCGGTTTGATCGTTCCGAATCAGCCGTTTCAAAATGAGGATCAGGTCCTTGGTGACGGCGTGACGGGGCCGTTCAGTAATTAATGAATTATGGCATCCAAGGCGAGCTCTCAGGTGCGGCTCGCCTTGGATGTCACTCCACTCCATACGAATATGAAGACACACTATGCTGTCACTATCGGGATCAGCCTGTTCGTCCTGATATCCCTGGGAGGATGCCAGGATGAATCCGCGGAGCCTTCAAATACAGGGAAAGACGTCAGCGATGGATCGGCAATGCCTCATCGGGCCACATCTATTGTGGATGCCCTTTCACGTTCGACCGGTCGATCCGGTACTAATACGACTTCTATCGAGTTGGATAGCTTGTCTGTTATGGGATCGATAGGCAGTATCGCTTTCAGTCCTAGTGGCCAATATCTCGCTATGTGTGATCTCGTCGGAAGTGCAATCTATATAGTGGACGCGGCGTCGGGAAAAGAGCTGCGTCGATTTAGGCCGGATCTCTTTCTTACCGATTCGATCGAGCAGCAGATCATAAGTGATATCGGGCCGGTACGACATGTTATTCGGCGTCGGGATTGGAAAGACACTCAAGGAAACCCTGTTTCTATCGAAGTTCAACAGCATGAATTGAACAATAGATATGAAAACTGCGTGTTCACATCGGATAGTACGATTATGATCGGTGCAAGCGTTGCTTTCGTCATGGCGGGGGATGACGGAGTTAAGGGACTCGGGAGCCGAACCACATTGGTTCACGAGTCGCTCGATGGTATGCGGCGCTCTGTGAAGGCCGTTCTCTTCGGAACGTCAGGATATTTCCCTCAATCATCGACATTTCAATTAGGAACGGCTCCGGGCAGGCTGATCCTTGACTGTATGGCCGCGGCTGAAGGACCTTATAGAAAGGATCTCGACTCTGCATACTGCCTGTCCGTTGTGGATTTTATGGGAAATAGAAAAGGTGAATTCTGCCGATTGCCGCAAGAATATGTCGAATCAAAGCTCGGATATGGGTTTCTTAACCCAATGTACGCAACCGGTATCGATGGGGATCAATTTACGCTGTTCCTTGGCTCCCCTGTTGTCAGAGATGAGAATGGTAAGCCGATTTTCACTCTCCCGGCATTGAAGAATATGAACTCTGCATTCTTTTCCAGCTTTGTTGAACAGTCCGGCCAACGTCTGGACTCAGCAATTAGACTGCTCCGGTTACAATGCCGTGGATTATATGTTACTGCCACCGGCGGATTCGTCATTCCGATGCGCTTGTCGGCCGACTCAGGCGGTCATGACACCTGGAGTGTTCAGGAAACTGATAAACATGGGTCCCTTGTCCGGCAAATCGATTTCCCACGTTCCTGCGCCGAAGGAATTGTCGAGTTCGTAGGATATGATAGGGTCAGAAATAACATCGCTGTCTTTGTCCTTGACGATGCCGGAAAATGTACAAACTATGCATACTCACTATTCGAGAGCAGGTGAAATGAAGAAACTCGACCGCATCCGGTTGTACCTTCCTTGCGTGATAATGACGTTGTTCTTCCTCGCCTGTGCAAGCGACCCTCAAAATTTCGAGGTCGTTGATGGTATCCGAACTGCGTATTCTGTCTGGGGCCATGACGACACTGACATTGCCGTCGTCCATTTCCTGTCGATCGATGACTGCGCTAAATGCCACGTCGAAGCGCGCCTGATATTCGATTCCATTCGAAACAGCCATCCGCGTGCAATCTTTGTCGCTGCTGTGACAAGTAATAATTCCGCCGCCGTTTCTCTGTTCCGTCAGCGAGAACGGGATTATAATGTCGTAATTCGGGATTACGGGACGTTGAGTGCGAATCTGGGAGTACCGCTCGGGACAAGCGTTGTTGCCTTGACGGCAGAGGGAGAACTTCTATATACGCAGTAATCGTATGTCGCATTTCACTCTGGTACTGCCATGATGAGGATCATATCTGCCGTGTTTGTGTTCGCTGTTGCATTGCTCCGTTTCAGCGCCGTTGCCGCCGGAGCGCACGATGATACCTTGTCCGGAGTGTCCGAACCGTGCGTCAAGGTTTTTATTGACGGTGACTGCCCCTTCCGTGATTTCGTCACCGATGAACTCCGACTGGTTCGATTCGTTCGTGACCGTGCGTTCGCTGATGTTTATATCCACATGTCGAGTATGGCATCGAGCGGCGGGAACAGTTATACGGTGCTGCTGAACGGCATTGGACGATTTGAAGGGGTTCGTGATACGGTCGTGATCTCCCTCCGGTCAATCGATCCCGAAGCTGTCCGGAGGATCGCATTCCTGCGTATACTTGCAGCGGGACTCGTTCGGTATATTATGCGATCGTCCGATATTGCAGATCTGGATATCAGGCTGATACGTCCGCAGCGGCAGGTGGAAGCCGCGGGCGCAGCTGATGATGCCTGGAACAAATGGGCCTTCCGCGCGGACTTCTCCACAAGCTTCAGCGGACAACGATCGAGCCTTACGGGCAGTTTCTACGGTGGTCTCTCCATCAACCGGATTACGGAGGACGCAAAATTTGAATGTGATATTCATTCGCAGTATTCGGAGAATACATTCGAGATCAACAGCATGACGATCCGGAGCCCGTCCCGATCTCACACGTTTGAAGCCCGCTATGTTCTGGGGCTCGGTGATCATCTGTCGGTCGGAGGCAGTGCCACGGCTTCCTCCTCGCTTTACTCAAATCATCTGCTTCTTTTCAATGTCGGTCCTGCCATCGAGTTCAGCTTGTTCCCTTATGCTCTAGCCATGCATCGTCAGCTGAGAGTCTTCTATCGGGCGGGAATAGGACAGGCCAGGTATCGAGTCGAGACAGTATACGATAGGAAGGAAGAAACCCTGGCCGAAGAGGCGCTGACGATTGCTGCCGAAGCAAGGCAGTCCTGGGGATCACTCACGGCCTCCCTGCAGGGATCGCATTATCTGCACGATCTCAGCAAACATCGTCTTCAGTTCTTTGGATTGATGAGTCTGTATCTGGCCGACGGACTTTCGTTGAGCCTTTCCGGCTCAGCGGCACTCATTCACGATCAGCTCTCGCTCCCCAAGGGAGATGCTTCGACGCAGGATATTCTCCTCCGTCGCCAGGAACTCGCCACGAGTTACAGTTATGCGAGCTCTTTCGGACTCTCCTACTCATTCGGCTCGATCTATACGAATGTTGTTAATCCACGCTTCGGCCCATAGCGGCGACAGCCGCAGAAGCGGCCGGTTCAGTGTGCGCTTCCGCCCTTCACCCTGAAGCAGAATTGCTGAATCCCGGGATCATAACGACCTTGTTCTGAAATATATTCCGGACACGGGAGCTGGCGACTCACTCCGATGAACGATCATCCGCTCATCATCGTGATCCTCTCCCGGATATCCTGTCACGTTTACGATCTCACGTTATCCCGCGATGAAAGCATCAGACAGAAGGAGGGCAAAATCGAACGACGCTCCCCGCATAGAAGGCGGGCTCGACGACTTCGAGAGCGATCTGAAACTGGTCTCGCAGGCGGCGAACACCGATCCGGCAAGAGCGCTGAAGCTGGCCAGGATCATGGCGCGCAAGTATCAGACCGCCGGACGCGTCTGGCCGCATGCGCGGTTCCTCTTCCTGTGCGCCCAGCAGTGCGCCTACCTGGACAGGATGGATGAGGTGGAGCGATATATGGGACGGGCCGGAAAGCTCTATCGCCGGCTCGGCGATGATCGTGAACGTGGAATGTTCCTGACGTGTCTCGGCGCGTGCCACCTTACCAGAGCGGATCTCGAGGAAGCCTATCCTACCCTGTCGCAGGCGCAGAGCTTTCTCGAACGGGCAGGTGACGACGGCTACCTGCGCGGACTCTGCGCACACTCCCTGGGGTTCATCTTCGAGACGATGGGGGATTATCATACGGCGCTGGAGCATTATATCCGGGCGCGCTCGATCTGGGAGGCGCTCGGCAGATCGGGGAGCGTGGCCCCCTGTCTGGCCGTGATGGGGCGCATCTATATCAGGATGTTGAACGTCGTCAAGGCGAGGAAGTGTTACATGGAGGCTCTTGCCCTCTATCGGGCGATCGGTGACAGAGGAGGACTTGGGGTTACCCTCGTGCTGATCGGGCAGCTGCAGATAGAAGCCGGGCAGCCGGCCAGGTCTCTGGAGCATCTGCGCGAGGCATGCGATATTTTCGACGGCATGGGGATGCGCCGTCAGAGGTGCGAGGCGCTCGCGTCGCTCTCGCAGGCATATCGTCTGCTGAAGAACCACGGCGAAGCGCTCCGCTGCATCGAGATGTCGCTCGATCTGATCGATACGGGGGAGGAACGGAACAACGGATCGGTGGCGGCGATCCTGATAAACCGGGCCGCCGCGCATGTCGACGCGGGGGAGATCGCGCAGGGACGGCCGTATGCCGAGCGCGCCCTCGCCCTGGCTGAAACGGCCGGCGATCCTCTGCTGATCGCGGACGCTCACAGGATGCTGGCCGGGATCCTTGAAGCGCTCGGAGATTCGGCGGGGGCGCTCGGGCATTTCAAGCGCCACATGGAACTGCGCGATACGGTCTTCGGTGTCGTGCGGATGCAGGAGATCGCAGAGATCGAGATGCGATATGGGATGGCGGAGGCGATGAAGGAACGGGAACAGCTGGAACATCGCGCCAGGTCCGCCGAGGAGGAGGCACAGCGGAAGTCGAACAAGCTGAACGTGCTGGCGGTCAAGATCATGCAGCACAACGAGGCGCTGAAGCGGCTTCGAGAGGTCATGCAGAAAGGTGCGCGCTCGATCGGGGCCGAGGCGGAACAGCTCACATCGTTCGTCCTGAAGAACGCGGAGAACGAATTCGAGGGACGGGAAGGGTGGAGAGGGTTCGAGGAGGAGTTCGAGCGTGTTCACGAGGAGTTCATCCGCCGTCTGCGCCGGAGGTGCGATCAGCTGACGCCGACGGAAGTGCGGATCTGCGTCCTCACCCGGCTCGGACTGGCGAACAAGCAGATCGCCGACGGACTGTTCATCTCGCCGATGACGGTGAAGACACATCGGCGGAACATCAGAAGGAAGCTCGGGCTGGAGGGATCGAATCTGCGGTCGCAGCTCCTTCTGATCTGATCCGATATGGTTCAAGGGGGAGGTCGTTCAACGATATCGTCCGCCGGTCCTGCGGTGGGCGGGGGGGGCCGTTCGGGCTGATGGTGAACGGTCGGGGAAGGGTTCGGCACGGATCATTATATCGGATCAGGAATGCTGCGCGGTCGAAGCCGGCACGAGCGGGGCAGGGGCCCCGCGAGCTTGAGAGGGGAGAGGAAGGCAACGGATGGAACTTTTTCCCCTACCAATCAGATCCGCCACTTGCCGATATATGTCGGGTGAGGAGTGAAGCTCAGACCCTCACACGGCGACGATCTCGAACAGCCCCCGATGAATCTCCCGCAGCCCCGCCTCCACATCCGAATCCCGCATCCCAAGCAGAATGATATGATCGCTCGACCCGGCCGCCACGAACGTGACCGGGACCGGTCCGAGCGCGCAGAGGGGGATCGAGAGGACCGAGGGGCTTTCACGCAGCCGGGCTCCGATCATGCAGAGGATGGCGGCGTCCGGAGTGGTCTCCACGTTGTAGATCGATTCGAGGCCGGCCATGAGAATATCGGAGCAGGCCGAGGTCTGCACGGCGAGCAGAGCGCGCGCTTCGGCCATCAGGGCGCAGTGGAAGGGGACGCAATGTTCGGTGAAGAGAGCGAGACCGCGCTCGATCCCAAGCTCCATCTGGCGCGGGTCGCGGGGGGAGAGCATCAGGAGGGTCATCCCGCGTTTCATCGTGATCGAATGTATTCCGATCGGAACGGGGGAACCGTCCGGAAGGATACGGGTGCCGGGATCGTCCGGCTTCATCGAGTTCCTGATCACCACCGGAATCCCGCGGTCGACGGCCGGAATGATCGTGTCGGGATGAATCACCTTCGCCCCGAAGTATGCGAGCTCGCGCGCCTCGGTGAAGGTCACTTCCGGCACGACCCTCGCTTCCGGGACGATCCGGGGGTCGGCGGTGAGGATGCCGCTGACGTCGGTCCAGATCTGGATCTCGCGCGAGCCGAGCGCGGCGCCGGCCAGGGCTCCCGTATAGTCCGACCCGCCGCGGCCGATGGTGGTCGTCACCCCTTCGGGGGTGGAACCGATGAACCCCTGGATCACCACGACCTCGCTCCGCTCGAAGAGGGGAAGGAGCGTTGCTGAAGCGCGCGAATCGATCGCGGCCATATCGGGTCGGGCGTTGACGAAGGCGTCGTCGGTGATGATGAAGTCGCGGCTGTCGGCGACCGACGCCCTCCAGCCGCCGACCCTGAACGCGGTCCCGAGGAGCAGAGAGGAGAGCCGTTCGCCGTAGCTGGCGAAGGCATCGAGGGTGCGGTCGGTGAGCTCGCCGAGAAGTATCACACCATGAACAAGCTGCTCGATCTCGTCCAGCAGACCGCAGAGATCGCTCTCGCAGCTGCTGTCGGGATCGGGGGCGAGATCGCCGAGAACCCCCATGTGCCGTTCGCGCAGCCCGGCCGCGATCGCGATCGCCTCCTCCAGCTTCCCTTCGCCGCAGAGGGCGGCGATCTTCAGGAGCGAGTCGGTCACCCCGGCGCAGGCGGAGGTGACCACCACCGGCATGTTCCCACGCTCGCGCTCCACGATCGAGACGACGCGCCGCATCGCCTCGGCATCGCGAACCGATGTTCCTCCGAACTTCAGGACGACCGGCCTTCCCATGCTACTCCTCGCCCTCGAACGTTGTCGGCTCCTGATCGGGCGTCTCCTCCTCCGGGAGGGTCGGGAGGAGGAGCATCTTCTCCTGCAGCAGCCAGAGGACCATCTTCTTCACCTCCGCCAGCGGAAGATTATAGAGGTAGGCGAACCGCCACTGGTCGATCGGAGCGCGCCAGACCTCGACGAGGAACGCCTGCTCCATCGAGAGCCTGCCGTTGGCGGCGATGATATCGAGCGCCGCATCGAGCACCGGCCTGCCGTCCTCCGCCGTGATGCTGTCGGCGGAGAAGACGAAGTTCTGATGGCGTTCCAGATCGCGGATGACGAAGCCGCGGCGCTTCGGGAGGAGGTCGATCAGATAGGCAAGGCTGACGATATAAGGATCGCCGCCGTCCCCCCAGAGATCGTTCCAGACCTCCGGGTCCTCCCGCCGGAGCCAGGCGAAGAACTCCTGTTCGCGCTGCGGGAGGCGGATCAGGGTGTTCCAGCCGTAGAGCGCGACGAGTTCCTCAGCCTGTTCGGGGGTAAGCTCCGCCATCTCGCGATCGCTGATCTCCGCGGTATGCACTTTCTCCCCGTCCGGTTGCAGGCGGCGGGTGAGGTCGTTGAATTCCTGAGATTCCATATCTGGGTTTCGATCCGATTCGTTTCAATTCCGCGCGAATCTTTCATCCGGCGCATCCGTCTTCCGATCGGCCGGACGAACCGGAAATATAACCGACTCTTACATCCGTACGGCACAATCATCTGTATCATGTCGTCTACAATCCTGCGCTCCCTGAAGAGCCCGTATCCCGCAGGAGAGGAGGAACCATGCCACGAATATCGCCTTATGACAGAATAGTCCCGTCTCACGTCCCCTTGAAGGGGGGGGGCGCCCTGCTCCTTCTCTTCTGCGCCGCTCCCGCGCTTCGTGCGGACCCGGTGGAGGATGCGGTCCGGCAGGGGATCGAGCAGCTCTACAACGTCCGGTTCGACGACGCGGCGCGCAGCTTCGACCGCGCCATATCGTTGGACCCGAAAGACCCGCGGGGGCATTTCTATCGCGCCAACGTCCATCTCTGGAGCTTCATCTTCGACAGGCGCGAGGAGCAGGCCGAGGCCTTCTTCAACGCCAGCGACAAGGCGATCCGGGTGGCCGAGGCGCGGGTCGACGCCAACCCGCGTGATTCTCGCAGTATGATGTTTCTGGGGATGAGCTACGGGTTCCGGGCGATCGCCAACGCCAGGTCGGAGAACTTCATGTCCGCCGCCCTCTCCGCCAAGACCTGCTACGACCGTCTCAGCGAGGTGGTGAAGAAGGACCCCAAGCAGTACGATGCATATTTCGGGCTGGGGATCTTCCACTTCATCTTCGGCTCGGTGCCGAAGGCAGCATCGCTGGTGGCGGGGCTGGGGGGGATCAAGGGGGATGCGCAGCTCGGTCTGCGAGAGATCGGTCTTGTCGCCGCCAACGGCAGCTACCTGAAGAACGACGCGCAGCTCGTGATGGCGCTCCTCGATATCTACTACAGAAACGATCTGAAGCGGGGGGCCGCGGGACTGGAGAAGCTCGCCGGCAGATATCCGAAGAACGTCGCGATACTGTACGCGCTCGGCAACGCCTACCTGGACCAGGGAGAGCCCGACAGGGCGGTGACCTATCTCGATCGGGTCGCCCAGCAGGGGAACAGCGACTTCAGGACGTTCACCGACCTCAGCTACGGTCGCTGCGGCACGGCGTTCTTCAGCAAGAACGATTTCCCGAAGGCCAAGACCTACCTTCAGAAGTTTCTGAAGCGTTCGGACGAGAAGATGCTGCGCGCCTACTCCTGGTACCTGCTCGGGGTCTGCTTCGAGTTCGAGGGGAACAGAGCGAGCGCGGTGAAGGCATACGAGCGAGCCGTCAAGGGGCCCAGGTTCAGCAGTCCGGAAGATATGTTCGCCGTCAGGAAGGCGCAGCAGCTCATCGAGACGCCGCTGACCGAGGCGGGGAAGGATGTCATCCGCGCGCTCAATCTCTCCTCCACGGGCGACCACGCGGGAGCGATAGGCCTGGGAAACAAGATCCTCGCGACACGAGATGTCACCGTCGCCCAGAAGGCGCAGGCATGGTATGCCATTGGACAGGGCCTCCAGGCCAGGGGAGAGCACGCGAAGGCGATCGAAGCGTTCCGGAAGGCGATCGGCGCCGGGAAGCACTCGGAGGACTGGGTTCCCCCCTTCAGCCATTTTCATATCGCGGAAAGCTATCTGAAGCTCGGCGACCGCGAGAACTGGAGGAAGAGCATCGAACGGGCGAAGGACTTCTACGGTTACGACAACGAGAAGATCCTCCGCTTCAAGATCGAGCGCGACGTCACCGCGATAGATTGACCGAGGGAGGCATCCCCAGGAATGCCTCACGATATATTATGATGAACCCGGACAGGCACGACGACAGGCTCTACGAGGCGCGGATCTTCTGCGACTTCGACGGCACCCTCAGCGGGATCGACATCGGCGACGACTTCTTCGCGACGTTCGGCCGGCAGCAGCCGTGGCACACGCAGCTTCTGAACGGGGAGATCACGATCCGGGACTACTGGCGGACGGTCGCCGCAAGCCTTGCCGAGCCGATGACCGAGGCCCGGATCGACGACTATATCGCAACGATCCCGATCGACCCCGGCGCCCGCGAGCTGATCGATCTGGCGAAGGAGGAGGGGATCCCCTTCACGGTCGTCAGCGACGGGTTCGACTTCTACATCAGACGGTTCCTGGAGCATCATGGGATCGAGGGGGTGGAGGTTTTCTGCAACCGCGGGACCCTCACGGAGGATGGACGACTCACCCTCTCCTTTCCGTACGCCGCCGAGGGCTGCGACTGCATGAGCGCGACCTGCAAGCGGAACGTGGTTCTCCGCTCAATCCCCCCCGAAGGCCGCGTGATCTACATCGGCGACGGCCGGAGCGACTTCTGTCCCGCCGAGCACGCCGACATCATCTTCGCCAAGAAGCGTCTGGCTGCCTACTGCAACGAGCGTCGTCTCCCTCACTACCCCTTCACGACCCTTTCGGACGTGGCCCGTCAGCTCCGTCTGCTGCTGAATCGGCGGAGGCTTCGTCCGCGGCATCAGGCCGTTCTGAAGCGGAAGGGGGCATGGGAGGGGGAGTAGATCGAGCGGCTTGCGGGGTTTCTCTCACGATTTGAAGCTTGAAGAGTGGCATGCGGGCGCCTTCCGGTCGTATATTAGCGGACCTCTTCGGAGGCCCGGGCCCTTAGCTCAACGGTTAGAGCAGTGGACTCATAATCCATTGGTTGGGGGTTCAAATCCCTCAGGGCCCACATAAAGAAAGCCGCGTATCTGAACAGAGATCGCGGTTTCTTTGTTTATAAACTGTCGCTTGGGTGTTCCCCGTCTCTGAGCCCTCATAGCTCTTGAATGAGCCTGACCGGCAGTGTCCGTATCGACGTCGGAAGAAGATCTATTCCGATATAGCACACTCTTGGTTACATTAGGACCACATAGCACTTCAATTCTTCCTTTCAGTAGATCTTCTCGTCATGGTCCAACAGAAGCGAATCGAATTTCTTTCTCTCTTCGAGGAGTTCGTCTCCGGATACCTGGACACCGATACCGGTCGTAAGCACCGCGCGTGGGCAGACCGGGTGATGGCTGAAGGCTGGAAAAATTATAAGCTGGTTCTGAATGCCAGGAATGATAAAGAGAAGATGACCCGACTTGTCCTCGAGAAACTGCTTCCGTATGACCATACGGAGTACAATCGTGAACGGGGTGCATGGTGTCATTATGCTCCGGTCATCAAGAAGGATCTCCACCCTTACTTCGAGGGCGCCGGCTTTCAGACAGGGGAGGAGTGGCCTCAAGTTGCTCAGGCGGTACTGATGTTTGTCCATCGTGCCGTAGAAAATTCGACCGAGCTTGATGACGCTTGTCGTGAGTTCGCCGCGCTCCCATACAGTAAAGGATTTCAAGCGGGAACGCTATCCCCGATTCTTGCAGCGATTGATCCTGAAACGTTCATTCTTATCAACAGGAAATCACTTGCTGCGCTGAACTATTTTACTGATGCGAAACTGGCCCAATCGATCGTGCAGTATCCCCAGTCTAACGCTGCGGCCTGGCAGTTTATAAGATATGAGTGACGACATGCTCCGTATTTCAGGGGCGACCGATATCTCGCCCTGGCTCCTCTATGATATCTTTACTCATTGGCTGGTAGCTGAGCGGAAGTTCTTCAAAAAAGAGGGGACGATTGAAATGATCCGCAAGAATGTCTATTCGTGGTTCCCGGAATCCACTGTACGTGACCTGGTGCTGCAATTGATTGCGGACGATATATTCGCTGCCGCAGTGGTATCCTCGTCGAATTGGGCTGTAACTCCACCAAGTAGACGATACATACGTTTGAATGTCGGTCCTATTGAAGTAGTTGCGATCAAGAACGATCTGCTTCATCTTGTCATAGATGCTGAAGGATTGGATCCTGTAGAAGTGGCAGATATCGAATGGAATCCAGATGGTAGAGATTCTCTGTACCCCAGCGTTCCCGGCCTAAAGACAATCGTCAATCTTTCCGGAGACTTAATCAAAGAGTGGATGCCGAAACTGCTTGATCGGCACGCCAGGCTTATTGCCCGTGCTTCGGCGGCCAGATCAGGTAATAGTCTGTGGTCGAAAAATCATGTCCCGGCGATCATAGAATTCCTGAACGAAGAACTGAAGATCGATCTTCCACAACCTGAGTATGGGACGAGGAAAGAGGATGAGGATATCAGGCCGCAGTATTCTCTCGAACAATGTTCGAAGGAAACCGGATTCGAGCTTGCACGACTCGAGCGGTGGGTGAAGGCAATTAACCGGAAGGGACAGGCAATCATCTATGGCCCGCCGGGTACCGGAAAGACACATATCGCGAAATGTCTCGCCGAGCATCTGATCGGTAGGGGTGATGGTTTCGTTCAGAAAGTGCAGTTTCATCCCGCCTATTCATATGAGGACTTTATCCAGGGCATTCGACCCCAGTTGACATCGAAAGGAGAACTCGACTATCAGATGGTGCCGGGACGTTTCCTTTCATTCTGTGATATGGCCGGACAGCATGAAGGGACATGCGTTCTGATCATTGATGAGATCAATCGCGCTAATCTTTCCCGTGTGTTCGGAGAGCTTATGTATCTGCTAGAGTATCGTAACGATGAGACACCGCTGGCTGGTGGGGGCATGCTCACTATTCCATCCAATGTCAGAATTATCGGAACGATGAATACGGCCGACAGATCGATCGCTCTGGTCGATCATGCTCTCAGACGTCGTTTCGCATTCCTGGAACTGAGACCGGAGTATGGGGTTCTGGCCCAGTATCATATAAGGATGAACACAGGTTTCAGAGTCGAGCGTCTGATATATGAGCTGACGAGATTGAACAGTGAAATCGGCGATCTCCATTACCAGATCGGTATCTCATTCTTCATGAGAGAGGATCTCAATGAGAGTCTGCCCGATGTCTGGCAGATGGAGATAGAGCCATATCTGCAGGAGTATTTCTTCGATCAACCGGGAAAAGTAAATGCCTTCGCGTGGGATTCGATTCGAGGCAGCTTGGAGGGATAATTGTTGAGGGATCAAGAAGCGGGGAAAACTACACCGCTCAGGTTCGTGGAAGAGAATCTCTACCCCTGCCGCGCTCTCCGTTTTGGTCATCCCACTCCCCCCTCATACCTTTGCCCCTACCGGCAATACGAACCATTCGATCAACCATGGCTCTCAAGAAATCCGAACTCTACTCCTCTCTCTGGTCCAGTTGCGATGAGCTGCGCGGCGGTATGGACGCCAGTCAGTACAAGGATTACGTCCTGGTCCTCCTCTTCATCAAGTACGTCAGCGATAAGTATGCAGGGGTGCCGTTCGCCCCGTTCGAGGTGCCGAAGGGAGCCTCGTTCAAGGATATGGTCGCCCTCAAGGGGAAGAGCGATATCGGTGATCAGATCAACAAGAAGATCATCGACCCGCTCGCCAGGGCCAACGACCTTATCGATATGCCGGACTTCAACGACCCCAACAAGCTCGGCAGCGGCAAGGAGATGGTCGACCGGCTCACCAACCTGATCGCTATCTTCGAGAACAGGGCGCTCGATTTCAGCAGGAATCGCGCGGACGACGACGACATCCTCGGCGATGCCTACGAATACCTCATGCGCCACTTCGCCACCGAAAGCGGCAAGAGCAAGGGGCAGTTCTATACTCCCTCCGAGGTCAGCCGGGTCATGGCGCAGATTATCGGTATCGGCGATGCCCCCACCAGAACCGACACGACCGTCTACGATCCGACCTGCGGTTCCGGCTCCCTTCTGCTGAAGGTCGGCAACGCCGCCCGCACGAAAGTCACTCTGTACGGCCAGGAAAAGGATGCGACCACCGCCGGTCTGGCCCGCATGAATATGATCCTGCACGATTATGCGACCGCCAGCATCGTGCAGGGGAACACCATCGCCGATCCCAGGTTCAGGGATGGGGATGCCCTCAAGACATTCGATTACGTCGTCGCCAATCCCCCCTTCAGCGACAAACGCTGGAGCACCGGCATCGATCCGCTGAACGACCCGTACGACCGCTTCCGTCACTTCGGCGCCCCGCCGGCGAAACAGGGAGACTACGCCTACCTGCTCCATATCATCCGCTCCCTCAAGAGCACCGGGAAGGGAGCCTGCATCCTTCCCCACGGCGTCCTCTTCCGCGGCAACGCGGAGGCGGAGATCCGCCGCAACCTGGTCCGCAAGGGGTATATCAAGGGGATCATCGGGCTGCCGGCCAACCTCTTCTACGGAACCGGCATCCCCGCCTGCATCGTCGTCATCGACAAGCAGGATGCGAACAGTCGCAGGGGGATCTTCATGATCGACGCCAGCGCCGGCTACATGAAGGACGGCAACAAGAACCGGCTCCGCAGCATGGATATCCACAAGATCGTGGACCTCTTCAACAGGAAGCTGGAGCTGCCCGGCTATTCCCGCATGATCCCGTTCGATGAGATCGAGCGGAACGAATACAACCTCAACATCCCGCGATATATCGACAACCGGCAGGCGGAGGATCTCCAGGATATCGAGGGGCATCTGCGCGGCGGGATTCCCGTCGCCGACGTGGATGCGCTGGAAGAGTACTGGAAGGTCTGCCCGGGGCTCCGCGACACCCTCTTCCGGGAGATCCGCCCCGGCTATCTCGATCCCGCCGTCCCGAAGGAAGCGATCAGGAACGCCATCTACGAGCACCCGGAGTTCGTCGCCTTTACCCGCGACATGAACAGGCATTTCACCCGCTGGCGCAACAGGACCTCGACCGCTCTGAAGGAACTGGAGTCCGGATGCCATCCGAAGCAGATCATCGCCGATCTCTCCGAGGGGCTCCTCGCGCACTATGCCGGCAGGCCCCTGATCGACAAGTACGACGTCTACCAGCACCTGATGGACTACTGGGACGAGACGATGCAGGACGACTGCTACCTGATCGCCGCCGACGGATGGAAGGCGGAGACCTCCCGTGTGCTGGTGAAGAACCCGAAAGGGAAGGAGGTCGACAAGGGATGGACCTGCGACCTCCTCCCGAAATCGCTTGTGACGGCCGAATACTTCGCCGCCGATCGGGATGAGATCGCACGGCTGGAAGGAGAGCTGGAGAGCGCGGTCTCACGCCTGACCGAACTGGAGGAGGAACATGCAGGAGAGGAGGGACTCTTCGCCGAACTGGAGAAGGTCAACCGCGCGAACGTGACGGCCCGTCTGAAGGAGCTGGGAGGGAGCCTCTTCAGCGACCCCGAAGCCGGGGAGGAGGCCGACGCGCTCAACGAATGGCTGGCTCTCTTCAACAGGCAGGCGGAACTGAAACGCGCTCTCAAGGAAGCCGAGGAGAAACTGGACGGATCGGCCTACGGGAAGTATCCCACGCTCAGGGAGGAGGAGATCAGGACGCTGGTCGTCGAGAACAAATGGCTGGCCGCGCTCGATGCGGCGATCCACGGCGAGATGGACCGGATCAGCCAGCGCCTGACCCGGCGCGTGAAGGAGCTTGCCGAGCGGTACGAGAAGCCGCTTCCGGAGCTTACGAGCCTCGTGGCCGAGCTGGAGCTGAAGGTGAGCCGCCACCTGGAAACGATGGGGTTCACCGTATGAGCCGACTTCCTCTATTGCTGCCGGACGATTACACGCTCTGGCTGGCCGATCTCAAACAGCGGATTGCCGGAGCGCGACAGCGGGCAGTGCTCGCCGCCAACGAGGAACAGATCCGGCTATACCATGAGATCGGGACGGATATCGTGCAGCGCCAGGAGGCCCAGGGATGGGGGGCGAAGGTCATCGATCGCCTTGCTTCCGATCTTCGGGAGGCCTTCCCGGGAATGAAGGGCCTGTCGGCGTCGAATCTCAAGTATATGCGCTTTTTTGCCCAGGAATGCCCGCATCGTGCAATTGGTCAGCAATCTGCTGACCAATTGCCCTGGTTCCACATCGTCACGTTGCTGACGAAGCTGGCCGATCCCGGCGAACGGGAATGGTATGCGGTCCAGGCTGTACGAGAGGGATGGTCGCGGTCTACGCTGGAGATGCAGATACGGAACAGGCTCCATCTGCGGCAGGGGGCCGCCGTCACCAACTTCGAGCATCGACTGGACGCCACCGACGCGGGGCTGGCCGCGGAGATCCTGAAGGACCCGTATCACTTCGACTTCCTCGGTCTCGGCGATGAAGCGCATGAGCGGGATATCGAGAACGCGCTCGTCCGGCATATCACCCGCTTCCTGCTGGAGCTGGGGTCGGGCTTCGCCTTCGTCGGTCGGCAGTTCCGGCTGGAGGTGGGGGGAGATGAGTTCTTCATCGATCTCCTCTTCTACCATACCCGCCTGAAATGCTACGTCGTGGTGGAGCTCAAGGCCGCCGCGTTCAAGCCGGAGCACGCGGGACAACTCAACTTCTACCTGACCGCCGTGGACGCCGGGATCAAGGCTGAAGACGACAGGCCGACCATCGGCCTGCTCCTCTGCAGGACGAAGAACCGGCTGGTGGCGGAGTATGCGCTCTCGGGGATGGACAAACCGATCGGAATTGCGGAGTATCAGCTTGTTCGGGCGCTTCCGGAGCCGCTGGATACTTGCTTGCCGACTATTGAGGAGATTGAGGCTGAGCTTTCTCCTGGCCTTGTCGTGGAGGAAAGCAATTATGAGTAAAACAATGACGGCAACAAAGAATGGTTCATCCTCACGAGCATTGCCTAGCTCAAATGGGCCTAGCTCGGCCATTTTTGAAATCTATTCAACGTCGGGTTACAAGCAGACAGAATTAGGATCTTTCCCCCAGGATTGGAATATATGCACTTGTGAGTCTATCAGTGTCTTGGTCACTGTTGGAATTGTAATTCGGCCAACTCAATACTATGTGGAACAAGGGGTAGCTGCTCTAAGATCTGCTAACGTTCGTGAGAAAGGAATTGACATTTCCGATATGGTATTTATTAGCAATAGATCGAATGTGTTGCTTGCAAAGAGCCAAGTCCGAGCGGGTGACGTACTTACAGTACGGACAGGTTACCCGGGAACAAGTGCAGTCGTTCCAGCTGCGCTTGAGGGTTCAAACTGTATCGATATCATAATCACTAGGCCATCAAAGGGTGTAAACTCGAACTTTCTTGCTGCTTGGATTAATTCTCAACTTGGAAAAGATCAAGTCTTGCGCAACCAGGGAGGGCTGGCACAGCAACATTTCAATGTAGGAGATCTTAAGAAACTCCTTATTGCTCTTCCTCCTTTCTCTGAACAAGAAGCCATTGCCGAGGCCCTGAGCGATGCGGATGCGCTTATTGAAGCTCTGGAGCAGATGGTTGAGAAGAAGCGCCTAGTTAAACAGAGTGCTATGCAGGATTTGATTTCTGGCTCTAAAAGACTTGAAGGATATAGTGAAGAATGGCAGCAGAAAAGATTCGACGATCTTATTACTCTTCGTAAGGAGAGAATTGAGCCAGGTAGAGTGCGAACTCATGATTTCTGCATTGATCTTGAACATATAGAGCAAGGATCCGGACAGCTTATAGGAAATGGAGTCACTAATTCTAGCTTTTCATCAAAATCCGTTTTCTACGAGGGAGACGTACTGTTCGGGAAGTTGCGTGCATATCTGCGCAAATATTGGAGGGCTACTCGTGAAGGAGTATGTTCGACCGAAATCTGGGTGATGGCTGCGAATCGTGATCTAATCGTACCGGATTATTTATTTCAATTGATTCAGCTCGATAAATTTATCGAGACTGCAAGCACTGCGTATGGGACACACATGCCCCGTTCAGATTGGAATGTTGTCAGGAACTATGACGTGGTATTACCTAGCATGGCCGAGCAATCCGCCATCGCCTCCATTCTCTCCGACATGGATGCCGAGATCGCAGCCCTCGAAACCAAGCTCGCCAAGTACCGCGAAATCAAACAGGGAATGATGCAGAACCTGCTGACCGGGAGGATCCGTCTCGTATGAAAATCTCAACGATCCTCGACCATATCGACAACGGCCACATGGCGTTGCCGGAATTCCAGCGGGGGTATGTCTGGAACCGCGATCAGGTCCGCGGCCTCTTCGATTCCCTCTACCGGCGGCATCCGGTCGGAGGGCTCCTGGTGTGGGCCACCGAATCGAGAACCGCCGCCCATCGCGGCGACGGACCCCTTGCCCCCGGCGTCGTCAAGCTCCTGCTGGACGGACAGCAGCGGATGACGTCCCTCTACGGTGTGGTGCGGGGGAAGCCCCCGAAATTCTTCGACGGCAACGTGCAGGCGTTCACCGGATTACGCTTCCATCTCGATACCGAGGCCTTCGAGTTCTACCAGCCGGTGAAGATGCGGGACGACCAGCTCTGGGTCGACGTCACGGAGCTGATGAAGAACGGCGCTACGGGACTGGGGGAGTTCGTGACACGTCTGAGCGCCCAGCCGGCGCTGGCGTCGAAGATGGGGGAATATGTCGGGCGGCTCAGTCGACTGCTGACCGTGACCGACGTGGATCTGCACGTGGAGGAAGTCACTGGCGCGGACAAGACGCTCGACGTCGTGGTGGACATCTTCAACAAGGTGAACCGCGGCGGCACCAAGCTCTCGAAGGGAGACCTGGCGCTCGCCAAGATCTGCTCCGACTGGCCGGAAGCTCGCGACACGATGAAGGCCCGGCTCGCCGAATGGAAGAAGTCGGGGTTCGATTTCAACCTCGACTGGCTCCTCCGCTCCGTGAACACCGTGCTGACCGGCGAGGCCAGATTCCAGTTCCTTCACGACAAGACAGCCGATGAAATCCGGGAGGGGCTGTCGCGCGCCGTCAGGCATATCGATACCAGTCTCAACCTGATCGGCGGCCGCATGGGACTCGACCACGATCAGGTCTTCTTCGGCAAGTTCGGCGTGCCGGTGATGGTGCGCTATCTCGATCTGCATCATGGTCCGATGGATGCGGCGGATCGGGACAAGCTCCTCTTCTGGTTCGTGCAGGCGGGAATGTGGGGACGGTTCTCCGGCTCCACGGAAACCTATATCGATCAGGATCTGGCGGCCCTCGAAGGCCCGGAGGGGGGACTCGACCGGCTGCTGGAGCAGCTGCGTCTCTGGCACGGCGGGCTCCGCGTGGAGGCGGGACATTTCACCGGATGGAGTCTCGGCGCCCGGTTCTATTCGGTCCTCTACATGCTCACACGGATGGGAGAGGCGCGCGACTGGGGGACGGGGCTTCCGCTCAGGGCGAACCTGCTCGGCAGAATGAACCGTCTGGAGGTGCATCATATCTTCCCGAAGGCGCAGCTCTACAGACGGAGGCACAAGCGTCCGGAGGTCAACGCTGTGGCGAATTTCTGTTTCCTGACGAAGGATACGAACATCTCCATCAGCGACAGGCTGCCGGAGGAATATTTCCCGGAGATCGAGCGGGCGCATCCCGGCGCGCTGGCGTCGCAGTGGATTCCGGACGATCCGTCGCTCTGGAAGATCGAGAACTTCCTGCAGTTTCTGGAGGCGCGGAAATCGCTCCTTGCCGCCGAGGTCAACAGGCGCATGGAGGAACTGCTGCACGGCGACGTCCGCTGGCTCTCGGGTCCCTCGGCGTCGCTCCCTTCTCCGCCGGCGATCGTCGGGGGGATCGACTCTCCGGACGAGGAAGAGCAGCTCGAGGAGCTCAACATCTGGATGGAGAGCCTGGGCCTCCCTCGCGGGATCATGTCGTTCGACTTCGCCGATCCCGAGACCGGCGAGCAGAAGGCCGTCTTCGATCTGGCATGGCCCAACGGGATTCAGGAGGAGCTGAGCCAGCCTGTCGCCGTGCTGTTGAACGAAAGCGCCTCGACCATCGGGATCGCCAGTGGAGCGGGCTTCCGCTGTTTTACATCGGTCGAGGACCTTCAGCTGTATGTGAACATGGAGATTCTTGTGCAGGAGGGATAATCATGAAGATCGGGCAGCCTGAACGGGTCACGCAGGATCGTGTCGTCGCACTCTTCCGCGACGAACTCGGCTATAGCTATCTGGGGGACTGGTGCAACCGCGAGGGGAACACCAATATCGAGGAAAAACTCCTCTCGCGGTATCTGACGCGACGGGGCTACACTCCGACGCAGATCTCGACGGCAATCCGTCGTCTCCGCACCGAGGCCGACAATCTCGGGTCCGGTTTGTACGGGGCCAACAGCACCGTGTACAGCCGGCTTCGCTATGGGGTACCGGTGAAGATCGAAGCGGGGAAGGTCACCGAAAGTGTCCGGCTTATCGACTGGGATCATCCCGAGGAGAACGATTTCGCCCTTGCCGAGGAGGTCACGCTCCGCGGCAATCTGGAACGGCGCCCCGATATCGTCCTCTATGTCAACGGCATTGCCGTCGGCGTTCTGGAGTTGAAGAACAGCCGTGTTTCCGTCGGCGACGGCATCCGTCAGAATATCTCCAACCAGCAGGAGGCGTTCAACGCCTCGTTCTTCAGCACCGTGCAGTTCATGTTTGCCGGGAACGATTCCGAAGGACTGCGGTACGGCACCGTGGGGACGGAGGAGAAGTATTATCTGACATGGAAGGAGGACGAGGAGGAGAACACCCGCTTCAAGCTCGATAAGTATCTGCTCAAGATGTGCTCGAAGGAACGGCTGATCGAGCTGATGCGCGACTTCGTCCTCTTCGACGGCGGAAAGAAGAAGGTGCCACGTCCGCACCAGTATTTCGGCATCAAGGCGGCGCAGCGGCATGTGCGTGAGCGCGAAGGGGGGATCATCTGGCACACGCAGGGGAGCGGTAAAAGTATCGTGATGGTGCTGCTCGCCAGGTGGATTCTGGCGAACAACCCCAACGCGCGCGTCGCCGTCATCACCGACCGCGATGAACTGGACAAGCAGATCGAAGGGGTGTTTCGCGAGGCCGGGGAGAAGATCAGACGCACGAGCGACGGACGCGAGCTGATGCGCCTGCTGGGAAGCGCGACGCCTCGTCTTCTCTGCTCGTTGATCCATAAGTTCGGCAGGAAGGGGGGGAAAAAGGAGAAGGGGGATTTCGAGAAATTCATCAACGACCTGAAGGCGCAGCCGGGTATAGCGGTCGGGGAGATTTTCGTCTTCGTCGATGAATGTCATCGCACGCAGAGCGATAAGCTGCATCGTGCCATGAAGGCGTTCATGCCGAACGCGGTCTTCATCGGATTTACAGGCACGCCGTTGCTCAAAGAGGATAAGGCCACCAGTCTCGAAGTCTTCGGCCGATATATCCATACGTACATGTACAGCGAGGCTGTAGAGGACAAGGTCGTGCTCGACCTTGTCTACGAGGCCCGCGACATCGACCAGCATCTGAAATCACAGGAACGGATCGACGCATGGTTCGAAGCCAAGACCAGAGGGCTCAACGACTGGCAGAAGGATGAACTGAAGAAGCAGTGGGGAACGATGCAGAACGTCCTCAGTTCCCGATCGAGGATGGAAAGCGTGGTCGAGGATATTTTTCTGGACTTCGACGTCAGACCGCGTCTCCGTAACGAACGGGGGAACGCCATGCTGGTAGTCTCAAGCATCTATGAAGCGTGTAAATACTACGATATATTTTGCAAGACGAAGTTCAGAGGCCGGTGCGCGGTGGTGACCTCGTACACTCCACACACACGGGATATCACCAAGGAGGACACCGGAGCGAACACCGATACCGATAATCAGTTCATCTACGACGTCTACACGAAGCTGCTGGAGGGAATCGTTCCGGCGAAGGGGATGACGAAGACCGAGACGTACGAGGAGCAGGCCAAGGCTCTCTTCAAGACCCAGCCCGCCAACATGAAGCTCCTGATCGTGGTCGACAAGCTCCTTACCGGGTTCGATGCGCCGAGCTGCACCTATCTCTACATCGACAAGAGCATGCAGGATCATGCTCTGTTCCAGGCGATCTGCCGCACCAACCGGCTGGACGGTGAGGATAAGGACTTCGGTTATATCGTGGATTACAAGGATCTGTTCAAGAAGGTGGAGAACGCCATTGCCGTCTATACCTCGGAGCTCGACCACGGCGCGGGGGAAGTCGCTCCCGAAGTGCTCCTCCACTCCCGTCTGGGCAAGGGACGGGATCGTCTGGAGCAGGCGCTGGAAGATATCGCAATCCTCTGCGAACCGGTGCGGGCCCCGGGTGGGGAGCTGGAACATATCCACTATTTCTGCGGCAACACCGAGATAGCGGAAGACCTCAAGGAGCATGAGCCGCAGCGTGCCGCGCTCTACAAGGCGGCAGCCACCCTTGCCCGCGCATTCGCCAATCTCTCCGGAGAGCTGGAGGAGGCGGGCTACCGGGAGCATGAGATCCGGGATATCAGGGAGAAGATCAACCGTTACGTCAATCTGCGTGATCTCATCCGTCGGGCCAGCGGCGAGAGCCTCGACCTGAAAGCGTATGAAGCCGACATGCGCTATCTGATCGACACCTACATCATCGCCGATTCTCCGCGGAAGATCTCACCGTTCGACACGATGCCGCTGCTGGAGCTGATCGAGAAGACCGGAATCCTGGATGCGATCGAACAACTGCCCGACGGGCTCAGGCGCAACGAGGAGACCGTTGCCGAAACCATCGAGAACAACGTCCGCAGCAAGATCATCAAGGAGCATCTGAACGATCCTGCGTATTACGATAGAATGTCCGCGCTGCTCGACGAGATCATCACCGACCGCAAGGCGAAGGCGGTCGAGTACGAGGAGTATCTGCGGCGCATCGCCGATCTGGCAAGAAATGTTCAAACGGGACAGGATGAGAACACACCGGAGCAGTTGAACACGCCGGGTCGTCGCGCCTTGTACAACAACCTCAAACAGTACGTCGATCGCCTTATGGAGAACTCCCCCGGCTACAATGCCTCCGGTGATACGACGGCCGACGTGGTGATGAAGATCGATGAAGAGATCCGGCGTCTCCGTTACGAGGGGTGGCGTGATCATCCCGCGCGTGAGAAGGTTATTAAAGGGGCCATCTACACGGTGCTGCAGGACGAAGCGGAGGTTGAACGTATCTTTCCCGTCGTCAAACAGCAACTGGAATATTGATGGTCACAACGATCGATCTCGGCGGAATTTCGGTGGAGGTGTTGCGGAAGAATATCAAGAATATCCATCTGAGCGTCTATCCTCCCAGCGGCAGGGTGCGGATCTCCGCGCCGTTGCGGATGGATCTTGACACGATCCGTGTCTTCGCCGTCTCCAAGCTCGGATGGATCAGACGACATCAGAGGAAGCTGCTGGGTCAGGAGCGCGAGACCCCGCGTGAGTACCTCGATCGGGAAAGCCATTATCTGTGGGGGAGGCGCTACCTGCTCACGGTCATTGAACACGACGGTCCTTCCGGCGTCGAGCTTTCCCACAACAGAATGCGCCTGCGCCTCCGTCCCGGATCGGGTGACGACAGGAAGGAAGCCGTCGTTGAGGAGTGGTACCGCGATCATATCAGAGCCGTGATCCCCTCGCTCCTGGCTCGATGGGAACCGCTCATGGGAGTCCGGGTGGAACGAGTCCACATCCGGAAAATGCGGACCAGATGGGGAAGCTGTAACCCCACGGCCCACAGCATCCGGCTCAACACCGATCTGGCCAAGAAACCTCCGATCTGCCTGGAATATATCGTGGTACATGAAATGGTCCATCTTCTGGAACCTACCCACAATGAACGTTTCATGACGCTGATGGACCGGTTCATGCCGAACTGGCGAGTATATCGCGATGTGCTGAACAGCCTTCCGGTGCGGCATGTGGAGTGGAGGTATTGAAGTGGACCTCCTGTATACGTATGTGCGTGCGAGTATGAACTACTATTCCGACGCGGCGATTCGGATGTAACCGATATCAGGGTGCACCGATCGTCATAAGATATAAACGCCGACTACCGCCGAACCACCACTCTCCCCGTCATCGCCCTCCCGCTCGTCGTCACTCGTACGATATACATGCCGGAGGGCAGATCCCTGATCTGCCGGAGGACCGTATGCTCCCCCGCGGGCATGAAGCCGCTCAGGGGGAGTGCGATACGTTCTCCGTTCATACCGATGATCTCGACGGTCACGACATCGTCGAACCGCATCGAATAGGAATGCTCGAACGGAGTCGCGCCCCTTTCAACCTGCCGTAATCTTCCCGGGCTCGATTCTCCCGTACCCGCTATCTCCACCCACCTCCGTATCTTCTCTCGTCGTCGCCGTTCGGGTGAGAGGGGGGCTCCCGGCGTGAGTGATCCCGACATAACTTCGGGCCGGTCCGTGTGAAAGGATCGGCCCGTGCCGTATCTTCCCCTGCCCATTCCCTCACACCTCGGGTTCCCATCCATTCATGGGGACGGTAGTTACCAGGATCTCATGAGCGACCGTCGAACAGAGAACGCCCACGCCCGTTCCGGCGAGCTGCGCGTCTTCATCTCAAGCACCTTCCTCGACCTCCAGGCGGAGCGGGAACATCTGGTCAAAACGATATTTCCCGAGATCCGCGCGCTCTGTCGCGAACGGGGGATCGTCTTCACCGAGGTCGATCTCCGCTGGGGACTGACCGATCAGGATCAGGCGCTCGGACGGATCATCGGCACCTGCCTCGATGAGATCGATCGATGCCGTCCCTACTTTATCGGTATTATCGGTTCACGATACGGGCATATCCCCTCGCTCGCCGAATACTACAAGGACCCCGGGCTGCTGGCCCGCTATCCGTGGCTTGAGGATGCTGCCATGGATGAGGCGTCGGTCATCGATCTGGAGTTCAGGCACGGGGTGTTGAACACGCGAGGGGAGGGACTGGAGGCCGTGAGGGCCGGCGCGTCGTTCTACGTCCGTCGGCCGTCGGGAGAGGATAGGGCGTCGGAGACGTGGGGGACTGAGGAAGATCGTGTCAGACTGCTCGATCTCGAGGAGCGGGTGCGCGCGACCGGGTTCCCGATCGAGGAGTTCGATGATCCGGCGTCGCTGGGGCGGATGATCCGCGGTTGGCTGCTGGAGATCATCGAGCGCGATTTCGCCAGCGCGCAGCCGCCGTCGCTCCTTCAGCAGGCGCGGATGGTCCATGAGGCGTTCGCGGCGAGCCGCAGAGAGGCATATATCCCGAACATCACCTATCTGAAACGGCTCACGGAACATGTCGCCGGCGACGGGCCTCCCCTTGTGGTCTATGCCGAAAGCGGAAGCGGCAAGAGCGCGCTTCTTGCCCACTGGACGGCGGAGTACAGGCGGAGACATCCCGATGCGTTCGTCATCGAGCATTATATCGGAGTAGGCGCCGGACCGACCGATCACCTGGATGTCATGCGGCATGTGATGATGGAGATCGGGGAGCGATACGTGCTGCAGAAGGAACTCCCCACCACATCGGAAAGCATCGAGGAGAAGTTCCCCTTCTGGCTGGCCGAGGTGCAGAAGGAACGGCTGATGCTGGTGATCGACGGCGTCAACCAGTTGCAGGGGATCGCGCTGGCGCTGAACTGGCTGCCGAAGCATATCCCGCCGATGGTGCGGCTGGTGATCTCCTCGACGGTGAGCCAGACCCTGGCCGTGGTGCGGGAACGGGGCTGGCAGCAGATGGGGGTGCAGCCGCTGAACGAACAGGAGCGCGAGGCGATGATCGTCCGCTTTCTGGCGGGATATCGCAAGGCGCTGTCGGCCGATCTGGTGCAGCAGGTGGCTCGCGATCCGAAATGTGCCCAGCCGCTGTTCCTGCGGACGATGCTGGAGGAGCTGCGGCTCTTCGGACGCCATGAGGAGCTCAATCTGGTCGTGGAGCGGCTGCTGGGAACGACGGGACCGGAGGATCTCTTCCAGTTCGTTCTGGAACGGCTGGAGGGGAGCTACTCGGAAAAATCGACCCGCGATGTGTTGAGCCTGATCTGGGCTTCGCGCCAGGGGCTGCTGGAAGAGGAGGTGT
>CBINGZ010000006.1:0-175732 GCA_966250335.1 uncultured bacterium
TGAAGGTGATCGACGATTCGGCCAGATAGACATCGGCCTTTCTGGTCGGCGTAAACGTAAGCTTGTTGCCGGCCACGTCGTCGATCACCGGAACGATCCGATAACCGATCTGCTGACCGTCGAGTGTCGGGAACTTGTAGTGGTAATAGGGAGACGCGCGGTAGTAGACCACCGGCAGCGCATACGACATATCGTACGCATTGATTTCCGGGCTGTACGCCCAGCTCCCCTGCCAGCTGAACGTCCGGAGCGTCGTGATGGCGACGGTGTCGCGGACCTGATCCGGATCGAGCATAAGCAGGAGCTTGCTCTCGTCGTTGACCGGAAGCGGACCGTTGCTGCCGGAGTAGTTCACCTGTCCCAGGTTCTTGATACCGACGGCAACGCCCTCGCTGTAGACGTTCACGTCCGGCTTGTAACGCGTGATCGAGTTCGGTCCGAAGAGGATCTCGATCTTGCCGGAAGGGCTCTCGTACAGCTTCGCCTGGAAGTTGCCGGGGTTGCCGTACGGGTAGCTGATACCCTGGACGCGCCACTCGAACGTCATGACGCGGTTCGGAGCCGTGCCGTCGACGCGGTAGTAGACGCCGCCGTCGGGGCTGTAGACACCGGAGGACTGGAAGTCACCCCAGTATACCATGAGAACGCGATCCTCATACGAGTACCACGTCGGCGACCAGGTCGGTGCGACATACTCCAGAATGGCGGGCCAGCCGCCCCATCCGTTTCCTACAATGCCGTTGTACTGAGCGCCGTTGAAGCCGATAAAGCCGGCAGGGTCGACCTGAACCATCGTATAGAAGTTGTTCAGGAAGAGAAAGGGGAAGCCTTCACCGCTGCCGTAGTTGTTCGTGAGGTAGAAGTCGATGAGCTGCTGACCTCCCTGAACGTATTGGGTTCCCGGTATCACGGTCGTCCCGGACTCGCCGATGATCGACCGGAAGCTGTTCGGGATACGCGAAGCGGTGTAGTTGTTCCATGGAATCCTTACCATGGGGGGCGAAAATCCGGGGGGATTCTGCGCCCACACTGTTCCCGTTACCATCAGGGCCAGGATCAGCCCGGTAAGGAACTTGTAGTGTCGCATACTGACTCCAGAGCTTATGTTGAGAAGAGTATCGAGGGTACTTTGGTCGTATCGTTTCAAGATGTTAACCCGAGCCGACATACTCTCCGGCAACCGTCATGGAAGCCTGTAAAACACGCATAAGTATCGCCGGGCGATACTATAATTCCGGGACACGGCTGGATACGCTCAGTGTACGGACTGCGCGAACAAGCTATCGATGAGGATATCGTTAACCGTAGGTCATGGACACGACGGCAACCGCGCAATGCTGAAAGCCGCGCGAACCGATTGCCCGATATCAGGTACGGCAGGCCGCAGAGGGAACGTCACGCATGAGCACATGCGATGCCGGCCCATCTCTGCAAAGCCTTATAATCGATCAGTTGTCAGAGACGTGTGGAACGATAATGGGGTACGGGGTAAGACTTCTTTCAAGCACGCTGCGTCCGACGCTACGACGCATCCGCCGACGGCGGCGGGACCGGACGAACCCCACGAAACTCGAGGGGAGACTTCCCGGTGTGCTTTCTGAACAGTGAACTGAACGCAGCGGGATTTCTATATCCCGTCGCGATTCCCACGTCGGCGATCGAATGGGGCGTGCTTGCGAGCAGATGCCGCGCGCGCTCCACCCTTCTGCGAATCAGGTACTGATGAGGCGTCTCAAGAAATACCTGTTCGAACCGGCGAAGGAAGTAATGTGTGGACAGGCATGCGATACCGGCCATCTCCGGAAGCGGTATCTGCATGTGAAGATTGTCGTCGATGTACATCCGTGCACGATTCAACCTCTTGTAGAGATCGACGCGCGTGGCCGACCGCATCACCGGCAGCCTGCACATCTCGGCCCGATATCTCTCCTGCGATACGATCAACGCCTCCAGCAGGGCACGGACCTTCAGATCGATGATCGTTCCTTCCTCGACACCGCGGGAGATCAGATCATACAGCTCCTCCAGGATCGGCGCAACGAGCGTGTCACTCCGAAAGAGGGTGTCGATCATCGGACCCGATTCCCCGTCGCCCCCCTCCCCTGCGATCGCTCCCCTGCCGATCACCGACAGGTTCGAGAGAGCCTCCGCTACGAGTCGAGGACTGAAATGGACCGCGAGATACTCCACCGGTGTCGATGCAACAGCCGTCGTGGTACAACGAGTTCCCGCGTTGACGACCAGAAACGAACCGGCCTCGATCACATGCTGCGTGCCGTCGAGCGTGCAGACCGCCGCACCGCCGAACACCGTTCTGATCGAAGCCGTTGTACGTTCTTCCGAAAATGACACTCCCCCGCCACGAAGCAGAACCACAGCGCTCGTTCCCTGCATCGAGGGCATTGCCGCCGACGTCAGGTAGTCGTTCAGTTCGGAGAGACTCCGGACAATTCTGCTCACACTTGGGGACATGGGGCGTGCCGAATAATCCATGAGGACCGTCAGGGATAGTGACGGCCGATTACTCGATGTACGATGTAGAGCATACGGATATGCCCTAAAGAAAAAAAATGGCGGGCCTGCTGACGACCTTCCGACAACGTCACCCTATGCGTCTTACCCCGGTTTCGTTATCTCGATCCGCAACTTCGGGAGTAGTCCTATGCGTTATTTAGAATATTCCCGGCCCGCCATTCTATTTCAAAGTACACCTGGTTCATGATCGCGAATCGAATATCGAATTCGATTCCATGTTGCTCCGACGCGTCATATTCGTGATCGCGTCGCAATTCGAATTGAAATATACATGCCGTTTGCGGACTTCCGTATCGCGACACGGCTACCGTTTTTCTGGGGTTCCATCGATTCGGATCGATCGGAATACCTGATGTCGGACAACCTCGCGCGTACTATTTCAATTCGTTCAATCGTCCGGTTGCAACGCTTCCGGAGAGCGATTCGGGAGCATTGAAGAGGATAGGGCTTGGGGCTTCCATACCCTTGATTAGCCTCTCCGTTTTTATAACGGACGTCCCCCGTCAAACATCACAGACGATGTCGATGAAGCGCGATTCGCCCGTGAAATCTCCTGTACGGGATCGGGCCACATATAACGAACGGCACTCGAAGAACGTCACAAACCGCCAAAAACGAGCGTTTTTCAAGGTTTCGCGCCTTTCAAGGTATCTCAAGGAGGGGTCACGGGGAGCGATCTACTGTTTTTCTGGGGGGTCTTACGAAGGGGGTGACCTGCGGCTGCGAAGAGGAATGGACCCGGCGGAAGAGACTGATCCTCCGCACGACCCCGGAGGGAGACCACACGACCCCAATAAGATCGTATTACGATTACGAATACGACGTTTTACGAAAAAAACAATTTCTTGCGAGAAAATGTCAACATGCATCGGTGGCCCCTCCTGCTGTTGCATAGAGAGGAATTATTTGTGAAGTTGAGCCCGCGATACGGATGTGGTAGAGACATTATCGAGACATGATTCCGTCATAAACCGCCGCCCCATGGTCAAACCGGATCTTAACTTCCAGAACAAATCGACGGTATCTCCATACCCCGTCGAGCGCTCATGTTCGGCGCCTATATCGCTTCAACCGATCGCGCCGCCTGACGAACCTGCGCATGAGATCGCTCCCGGCGCCGATCCCAATTCATGTTGAAGAACTTCCTCAATGACGAGCCCCCCATCTACATCCTCCGCCTCGGAACTGCCGGACCGGCTGCAATGCGCGCGTGATCCCTTCTCCGCCATGAAGGTCGTGCACGATGTATTGCAGAGCGCCCGCTCCGGAAGAAATATCCCGCTGGAGGCCGAGGCGTTGAATATGCTGGCGCTCTGCTGCATCTATACCGGCGATGTACGGCAGGCCAGATCGAGCGCGGCCGAGGCGTATACGCTGGCCGACCGGCTCGGTGATGCGCGTCTTCTGGTGCAGATCCTCCTCTCACAGGCCACCATCGCCTTCGAGATCGGAGATTATCGATCGGCTCGCGAGATGTCGCACACGGCTCTCTATCTTGTCAGAGGCCTGGAGAGTGCAAAGGAGCTCGAGACGTTCGTGCTGATTTCACTCGGCTGCGCATCCCTGAAGGAAGGGGAATACGTGCAGGCCCTGAACGCCTTTGTCAAGGCGCTGGAGAACACCGAGCTTACCGGCAACACCCTGCACCGCGCCTATGTGAACGGAAGTATCGGAGCCACATATTGTTTCCTCGGCGATCCGGATGGAGCATTGAAGCATCAGCTGCTGGCGCTCGAACAGTTGCGGCAGACCGGCGACCGCTATACCGAAATGCAGCTGCACGGCGACCTGGGGAACACCTATCTCGAACGCCGCGAGCCCGCGAAGGCGATGGAGTCGTTTCATGCGCAGCTCGCGCTGGCCGAGGAATATTCGCTGACCACCACCCTCTCCAGAGCCTTGAGCGGTCTCGGCAACGCCCACACGCTGACGGGCGATCTCGACAAGGCGCTGGAGTTCGAGAACCGGGCGCTGGAGATCTCCACGGAGACGGGTGAAACATCGCGACAGGCGGAGATACGCTGTTATATCGCAGGCATTCTTATCCGCATGGGAAACCACTCCCTCGCCCTCTCCAACCTGAACACCGCCCTTGCCGTCGCTTCCCGGAACCGGAACCCGAAGATCGAGGTGGCGGTGAACCGGCTGCTGGCACGCATCTACGACGCCATGGGGGATCGCGAGACGGCGTACGACCATTACAAGAAGTACATCGCTACCCGAGACACGATCCTCGACCGCAGGAAGATCCGGGAGATCGTGCAGATCCATGCCGATTATCACAAGGCGGTGGCGGAGAGGGAGAAGGAGACGCTGCGGTTGAAGACGGAACGGCTTGAGCAGGAGCTGGAGAATACGTCGCAGGAGATCACGTCGCTGACCACCGACCTGATCCGGAAGAAGAACTGGATGGAAAGAATCAGGGACGAGCTGAAACCGATAGCGCGCGGCAGCCGCAACTACCGCACCCAGGCCGAATCGCTCATCGCCGAGATCGACACGCTGCTGAAGAGCAGCGACGAATGGCACACCTTCGAACGGCAGTTCCATCGTGTGCATCAGGAGTTCATCAATCGTCTCGCCGATCGATTCCCGACCCTCACCCCGACCGAGCTGAAGATCTGCTCGCTCCTCCGGGTCAATTATTCGACCAAGGATATCGCCCGTATCCTCGTCATCTCCCCGTATACGGTCGACGGACATCGTTCCTCGATACGAAGGAAGATCGGGCTCCCGGCCGATGCCAATCTCGTCTCCTGGATCGCCGGACTTTAGGCGCTCTCCCCGACATCCTCCAGCACGACGACGGCGCCGGCTGTCGTGCCGGTGTGGGTGAGCGAGAGATGACAGCGAAGCCCCCCGTAGCGTTCCGCCATGCCCCCTGAGAGCCTGATTTCCGGCTTACCCCCCGGAAGTCTGGTGACAGCCACCTCATGCCACTTGAACCCCTGGGTAATTCCTGTGCCGATCGCCTTGGAGAACGCCTCCTTCGCGGCGAACCGCGCGGCGAAATGCTCCATGGCGTTCATCTTGAACGACCGGCAGTATTCGATCTCCTCTTCGGTGAAGATGCGCCGCTCGAACCGCTCGCCGTATTTCTCGATCGCGCCGCCGATCCGCTCTATTTCCGCCAGGTCGATCCCGATTCCGATGATCATGGTTGTTCCTTGTCGATGTCCGTTCCCCCCCCCCACTCGTCTCCTCCCGATATATCGCCGTGCCGCAGGGCGAAGGCTGAAGATATGACGAATCCTCTTCCGGTAGCCGGGGCCGTTCCATCGGTCGCGGACGATCCGGGCGGAGGGCGTATCTTTACGGCCCGGAACCTCAGCTACCGTCCGACTCTCATCCTATGCAAACCGGCACGACACGCGGCTCGCTCACGCCGCGGCAGAACGAGATCTACGAGTTCATCCGCACCTGCATCCAGCAGCAGAACACGCCTCCCACGATCACGGAGATCGGCGCGCGGTTCGGCATGAAGTCCACCAACGGCGTCAACGACCTGCTCAACGCGCTGGAACGGAAGGGATATATCGTACGCTCGAAGGGAACGGCGCGGGGAATATCGCTCCCGGAAAACGCGCCGGCGGCTGCCCCGAAGGGAAAGAGCGGCGGCAGGAAGCTCCCGATCGTAGGCGACGGAAACGCCTCCAATCCCTTCTCGATCTTCATGAACCCGCAGGGGATGCTGACGCTCGATCCGACCATGATCCCCTCGGGGAACGCCTTCATCGCACTTGTGGCCGACGACGCCATGGACAAGGAAGGGATCTTCAAGGGGGATTATGTCGTCATACGTCAGACCGATACCCCCGACGACGGCGCGCTCGTCTTCGCCCTTGTCGACGATCGGCAGATCGTCCGAAGGCTCCAGGGAACGGGAGATCGACGGCAGCTCGTTCCCGCCAACCGCTACTACCCCAGGCACTCCGTGGAGGACGAATCGGAGGAGATCGCCGTGATGGGGGAGGTCGTGGGGGTGGTGCGGATGTTGAAGGGAACGCGGCCCGGAAGCTCCTAACCCCCCATCCTCTCCGCCGTCAGCGCGCATATCGACGCCACGTCGATAATATCGTCCACCGAACAACCTCTGGAGAGATCGAACATCGGCCTGGCGAGCCCCTGCACGATCGGGCCGATCGCCAGCGCGCCGGCCATCCGCTGCGCCATCTTGTAGCCGATATTCCCCGCGTCGAGATCGGGGAAGATCAGCACGTTCGCCTTCCCTTCCACCGGAGACCCCGGAGCCTTCCGCGCGGCGACGCCGGGGACGATCGCGGCGTCGAGCTGAAGTTCGCCGTCGATCCGCAATCCCTCGGGAGCCCTGGCGACGGCAAGCTCGAAGGCTTTCGTCACCTTCTCCACGCGCGGATGACGCGCGCTGCCGTGCGTGCTGAAGGAGAGGAAGGCGACGCGCGGCTCCTCTTCTATCAGTGTACGATAATTCTGCGCCGTGACCAGCGCAATGTCGGCAAGCTGCTCCGGCGTGGGATCGGGGACCACGGCCCCGTCGGCGAAGGAGTAGACACGGTCCGGGAAGACGATCAGGAAGAAGGAGGAGACGACCGACACCCCCGGAATCAGCCCGATGACCTGTATCGCTGCGCGAAGCACATCGCCGGTGGTGGAGAGCGACCCCGCAACGCAGCCGTCGCATTCCCCCATGCGGACCGCCATCGCGGCCGTGAAGAGAGGATCGAGCATCGTCTTCCGGGCCTCCTCCTCCGTGATCCCCTTGTGCGCCCGCAGCCTGTGGAACTCGGCCGCGTAGCCGGTACCTCCCGGCTCGATGACGTCCAGATCCCCGATCGCGATTCCGATTCCATCAGCCAGCGATGTAATGGGGCCGGGATCTCCCACAAGCACGGGGGTCACGATCCCTTCGTCGGCGAGAAAGCGGGCGGCGCGGAGAGTTCGTTCGTCGAGCGCATCGGGGAAGACGATGCGGGAAGCCGTACGGGAAGCGGCGCCGCGGAACCGGAGCAGAATGTCCGGATAATCGAGCGGTCCCGCTCCCCGGACGATCGCTGATGAAGGCTGCGGCGCAGCGGCTGTCGGAAGATCCTTCTCTGTCGGTTCCATGATCGATCCTCGTATGTTCCCCTCCAATTTACGGCGGGGGCTTCCCAGGTTTCCCCTCCGCCCGGTATCAACATGTTGAACGGCCGCGTCGCCGGGCCGCACGATTTGCCCGGCCGGAGGAACGTGCGCAGATTGCGTCCGGGCGGCCCACGGCCGAACAGAGTTACCGACAAACGAATCGACAGATGACGACCTCGATCGCAGACATCCGCCGCGAATACGCCCTCCACGGGCTCCTCGAATCGGACCTGGCCTCCGACCCCTTCGTTCAGTTCGAACGCTGGTTCGCACAGGCTCTTGAAACCGAAGTGACCGAACCGACGGCGATGACGCTCGCCACCGCCACTCCCGACGGCATCCCTTCGGCCCGCATCGTTCTGATGAAGGGGTTCGACCCGCGGGGATTCGATTTCTACACGAACTACGAATCGCGCAAGGGAAGGGAACTGACGGCGAACAATCGCGCCGCGACCGTATTCCTCTGGGCCGAACTGCAGCGACAGGTGCGGATCGAGGGATCGGTGGAGAGAATGAGCGAGGAGGAATCGGACGCCTATTTCCGGTCGCGCCCGGTCGGCAGCCGCATCGGGGCGTGGGCATCGCACCAGAGCAGCGTCGTGACGGGAAGGAAGGAGCTGATGGAGCAGGTAGCGGAACTGGAGGCGAAATATGGGAACGGCGATATCCCCCGCCCCCCCTACTGGGGAGGATTCCGGCTGGTCCCGAGCGCCATCGAGTTCTGGCAGGGACGCCCGAGCCGCATGCACGATCGTCTGCGATATACCAGAATCGGCGACGACTGGAAGATCGAACGCCTCTCCCCATGAATATCGAATCACGAAGCATCATAACGTCGCGGGGGGAGACGATCAGCCTCCCCCCGCAATGCTGTCATTAATATCGAATCACGAGAATCATCCCGCGTCCCCTTCCACCACCGGCGTCTCGATCTCGATCGTGACCGTGCGTGAATAGAAGCGTCCCTCCGGCAGATCGTTGTTGTAGAGAAGCTCGGCCGCCGCCGCGACGTCGATCCTCTCCTCCGGAACTCCCAGCGCCTTCGCGACCGCTCTGGCACGCTGCAGCGAGAGTTCCTGGTTATGGGCGGCGTCGCCGGTCCTGTCGGCGAACCCTCTGATCCGGATGAGCGATTCCGGGCTGATCTTCTCCCTGATCGTCCTGATCACCTGCCTGTGCTCATCGGTCAGATCGGCCTTATCGTAATCGAACACGATCAGGCTGTATCGTTCCACCTCGGTATCGGCGATCCGCTCGCTCCGCTTCTTGCGAACAGTCAGCTGTTCCACCGGCATGGAGCCGACCGGCGACTCGAACCGCTGCCCCGCTTTGTCGTTCACCTCCAGGCTGTAGAGGATGATCCCCGGAGCGTTCGGGATCGTGGACTGCTGCGTTGCAAGAGGCCATTCCACCTTTTCCGGTACCGGACCTTCTCCCCTGATCCGATGGAGCGTCCGCGCCTCCTGGCGCGCCGTGATCCGCCACTCCGCCACCCCCGCCTCCGACCTGACCGACGTCCGGAACTGTATCGTCGGGGGCGTGGCGGTGCGCGTCGTGTCGCTGGTGGTCACGGGACTCAGGATCATCGGAGCATCCGGATAGATCTCAACGCGACGGTTTTCGGCGACGCCGTCGGCATAGGCCGTGTTGGAGGGCTTTTCCGGGACCGTTCTCGACTCGACGCGTATCCGTCGCTCGGCGATCCCCCAGACGTCGCGCAGGTAGTCGCGCACGGCCTCTGCGCGGGCACGGGCTCCCTCCGTTCCCCCTCCCTCATCGGCTCCGGTCCCCACCAGCCTGATACGGACGTTCGGGTTGTCGGCCAGTCTCTTTCCGATGATGTTCAGGATATCCCGGTACACCGCCAGCGTCCCCTTGCCGTAGAACGATTCGAGATTGAACGATCCGGTCCCACCCGCAGGAATGCGTGCATATCGTAAAGGGATCGTGTTCGCCCCCTCGTCGAAGAAGATGTAGTTCAGCAGGGGACGGATCTCGGTCGCCACGAACTCCTCCACACGAAGCCGCACCACCTGCTCCTCCGAGTTGTCGGCCGCGATGCCGACGGCGCCGATGGCGGCCGTGAGGAGAGGCTTCGGTGGGGGAGGAGGAGGCGCGGCGGCAACCACCACCGGCTCCGGCTCCGCCACGGCGGGAAGAGGCGAGTACTTCAGCGCCACCCCCGCGCGGATCGCGTGCGAGCTCCAGGTCAGCCCGTCGGCAATCGGAGTCAGGCCGAAGGAGAAGAGAAGCTCGGGCGCGGCCATGAACGTTCCGCTCGTGTTCAGCGGAAGCTCGTAGCCGACCCCCGCCAGCAGCGCTCCCTGCACGGCCGACGCTCCGGGGATCTCCCCGGAGAACTCCTGCCGTACCCGCTTTCCGTTCTCGAACGTCCCACGCGTCACGTTCTCCCCCAGCTTCTCCTGCTGTGTGAACTCCTTCGCGATATTGAATCCGATCCTCGCTCCGCCGAGTATCGACATGCGATCATTCAGTCTGTAGCCGACCACCGGCTCGATCCCCACCGACCCGAGTGCGGCGTCGATGGTATGCTCGATGGTAACCGGCACCGCCTCGCCGTTCATCTCCACGAACGTCTCCTCGTCGCGGCTCAGGAGCGCGTTCTGTGCGGTGTAGGCGCCGCGGAGCGAGAGAGAGAAGGTCGGAGAGAGAGATAACTCGTAGAGAAGCCCGGCCGTCGGTCCGATTCCGAACCCCGATTCGAAGCCGCCGCAGCAGTTCGGTATGCCGGGGAGCGCCTTGAAGTCCGCCGAGTGGAGGTTGCCGCCGGCCCCGAGCAGAAGGCCGTAGCGGGGACGGGGGAGTTCCGTCCCGCTCCCGTTCGCAGGCTGCGGCTGCCCGTATGCGACGCCGACGGTCGCGACGGAGGCGAGGATCAGGAGTAGAATGCGTGCGTTCATCGTGCCACCTCCATACGTCCGCTGACCATCAGGGTCGGGGTTTCAAGGATGTACATATAGACCCCGGCGGCAAGCCCGCCGGCATCAAACCATGCGATATATCTGCCGGGGTCGAGATCGTCGTCGACGATCATCGCCACGCGACGCCCCAGCATATCGGCGACGTAGAGACGGGTGCGCCCCTGCTCCACCACCTCGTATTCTATCTCGGTCTGCCCCCCCGCGGGATTGGGACGATTCGGCTTCAGGATGACCTCTCCCTCGCCGTCGTAGAGCCGTACCCCCCCTTCACGGCAGATGCCGTCGAGCTGGAACTCTCCGTTCACCACGGTGGTCGTCACGTCGGCAAGGGCGTCGGTCCATTCGAACGTCTCGATGGTGAGAGGGGTCGTCTGCGCCGAGCCGAGCACGGCGATCAGGTCGGCGAACCCGAGCGTATCGCTGCCGGGCCGCCGTTCGCCGCGCACCGTCATTCGCCGTGTCTTGTCGTCGTTCGTCGCCGCCGAACGATCGGCGGCAACCAGCAGCGTCCTGTCGAAGCTGATCGTCGCCTCGAACGCTCTGGCGTTCACGACGTCGAGCCCGGTCGATCCGGTAAGAAGGATCGGCGCCCGCAGGCGCTCGCCGGCCGCGGCGCGGATCGTCGGCATCGTCACCACGGCGAGCGCGCCCGCCTCACCCGTTCCGTCGACCGTGGTTTCGGCGGTCATATCGCACGGCGACGCCGCCACCACGCGGACCGGACTGCCGGCAGCTCCATTGGTCGGAGTAAATCGCACCGTGACCTTCAAGGTCTCGCCGGGCGCCAGATCGGCGGGAAGGACCGGCTCGGTGGAGACAAGCGAGAAGGGAGCGATGATCCCCTCGATCCTCTCCACCCCGACCGTCACTGCACCGCTGTTCACGAACGCCAGGCTCCGCTCCGCCGGGATCCCGGTCGGCTGCGTTCCGAAGCCGGTAGCGGCGGGCGCCGAGAGGGCCGCCGTGACACGATCGGCGCGTATCTCGATGCGACGTTTGACGCCGCACGGCTCAAGCGTCAGATCGATGGTTCCGACGGCGATCCCGTCCCCGGTGGGGGTGAAGGTGAGCTGGAACGACTCCTGGACGCCGTTGCGAAGCACCGCCCCCTGCGTCAGGGTCGTGGTGAAGGGACCGGTAAGGGAGATCTCCCCCACCGTCCCGTCGGCGGCGCCGTCGCTGGAATATCCTATCACGATTGGAATGCTCTTCGTCGACTCCGCGCAGGAGATCAACCGGCCGAAGTTCACCGTATCGGGCGTCGCGAAGCTTACCCCCTGCTTGACTCCCGTGACCGGAAGGGTCAGCGTCCGCGCGCACGGCTCGTAGGAGAGGTTCATATCCCCGCCGGCGTTTCCGGGGGCTGAAGGTTCGAATCGTACAACGATCTGATGAGATCCTCCGGCCGGAATCGACGCGGGAACCCCGCCGACGATCCTGAACCCCGGCGGAAGCTGCGCCCCGCTCACATCGATCGTCCGCGTGCTCGTGTTCGTCACCGTCAGGCTCATCTCTCCGCTCGTCTGGCAGCCGCTGAGCGTTCCGAAGTCGAGCGAAGTCGAGGGGGATGTCAGCTCCGGCAGTTCATGGAGGCCGGAGAGAGCGATCCGCATTGTATCGCGACATTCACCCGCGCTGTAGGGGAGACGCAGATCCTGCAGAACGGAAGCCGGAGCGGTGGGAGCATAACGGACGCGGATCTCCAGCGACCCGCCCGCCGCGATCGTCTGAGAGAAGGTCGGCGAGAGGATCGTGAACGGCGCTCCGACGATGGCGTCGGCGATCGTCACATCCGCCGTCCCGTTGTTCCTGACGACAATCGCCGTATCGATCTCCACCTTGTCGCACGCCAGGGTCTTGCCGAAGTCGATATTCGTCGGCTCCGTGGCGACCAGCGCCTGAAGCTTCCTCCCGGCCAGGTCGGTCGTCAGCTCGGTGACGCAGGAGGCTCCGACCGCCGAACCGCGGACCAGCAGGGTCCCGCTGTTCGAACCGGAGGCGGGGGGCGCATATCGTATCACGATCGGCGAATTGCTCCCCTTCTTCAGATCGAACGGCGGGGCCGGAGAAACCACGCTGAACGATCCGTCGCTGCTCAGGAGTTCGGTGATCGAAAGATCCGCATCGCCGCTGTTGGTCAGCGTCAGGGTCCGCTCCAGGGAGCTGGTGCAGCCGTCGAGCTCGCCGAAGTCGAGCGTGGTCGGATTGCTCGCGAGCCCCGGCCGTATCAGCGTCACGACGATCTGATCGGTCGCCGTGCATCCTCCCCCATCTGTCACCGTCACGGTGTAGGTCGTCGTCGCGTCCGGGGAGGCCGAGGGGGTTGCGGAGGCGGGGTCGCTCAATCCCTCGACGGGAGTCCAGGCATACGTGTAATTATCCCCCGTCTTCCGTCCGATGACGATGCTGGAATCGGCGCAGAGCGTCAGGTCGGCGCCGGCATCGGCCGTCGGCGGTTCCTTGACGGTCAGCAATATCGTATCGCGTTTGATACAGCCTGTCGGGCTCGTCACCGTCACCATGTACTTCGTGGTCTGGGCCGGCGTGGCGGTCGGCGCGGCGATCGTTGAATCGTCCAGCCCCGCCTTCGGCGCCCAGGCGTACTTGTAGTTGTCCTTCACCGTCGGCTCGGCGTTCAGGAGCGTCGGCGTACCGCGACATATCGAACGGTCGGGACCCAGATCGAACTGCGGAGGCTCGAAGAGGTTCACCAGGATCGAATCCCTCATCTTGCAGCCGTTGGCGTCGGTCACCGTCACATAATATCGTGTCGCGACCGTCGGAAAGACCTTCGGCCGTGCCGTGCTCGTGCTTGTGATGGCGGTTGCCGGACTCCAGACGTAGCTGTAGGGGGCCTTCCCCCCCGTGGCATCGGATCCTATCGCGACACTATCTCCCTTACAGAGATATTTCGGTCCCCCAAGCGCCACCTTGGGCGATTCGCTCACCTGCACGGTGATCGTTCGCGTGATCTTGTCCTCGCACGGAATGCCGCCGTAGAGTTCCAGAGTATAGGTCGTGGTCACGACCGGCAGCACATAGAGGGAAGCAGCGTTCGTGTCCCTGCTGCGGAGACCGCCGGCGGCGACCCAGACCAGGCGCTGATACGGGCCCGAGGCCTGCGCCTGAAGCTGCACGCTATCCCCGACGCAGATGGGGGTCGTGACGGAGGCGCTCGGCGTGGCTTCCATTGTCGGCACTCCCGCCGGCCATCCGTTCTCCGTGTAGAGGCCCGATACCTCGGCCGGGGAGAGGGCGCCGGCGTAGATCTTCACGTCGTCGATCGCCCCCTTGAAGAAGAAGTTGTCGACGGCGCTCTTTCCCATCAGAAGCGGGAGGGTACTCCCCGAGTAGTCGTGGCCGCCGTCCTGATGGGCGGATGTTTCCACGCCGTCGATGTAGAGCTTGCTGACGGGTGGAAAGACCGAGACGTCGGTTACCCCCACCAGATGATGCCACTTGCCGTCGTCCAGACCTCGCGATCCGATCTGTCCGGTCTCCCAGGTGGGATTGCCGTTCGGTTTCACGTGATAGAATCCCCCCTGAACATCGGCGGGGGTCGTCAGGGCATAGCCCCGATCGGAGACCGTCGACACCGTGGCCGATCCCTTCCCCATGCCGACGACGTAAGGTCCGGCGGCGTTGGTGCCGCGCGGCTGCTTGGAACAGAACTTGACCCAGGCGCTGACCGAGAAGTTGGTGGTTGAACTGAAGTTCAGGACCGCGTTGCTGGGCGCCTGGATATAATCGTCGACGCCGTCGAAACTGTATGCGCTGTTCGAATTGCCGAACCTGTCGAAGGTCGGCTTTGCCCCGAAGACGGTGCCGTGGACTCCATTGCCGCTGGCGTCCTGTGCGTTACCGTTGAACGGATACGACACAACGATCTGGCCGCGCGCCGGATCGGGGAACATCAGCGGGAGAAGAAGCGGCAGCAGGAGTAGAAAGGTTCGAAGACGTGTCATGGCACATTCCGTCGTTGGTGTTGAAGGAGGTCGTCATGATGCATTCGTTCGGTACGTGCTCAGGGGCAGAGCACAACAAGACGAGCTTCAGGCGAAGCAATCGATGAGTGATCCGTCGGCGCAGGATACATCTGTTGGGGGGAGGGTGATGCTCCTGATTGAGGCCGTTCGGCTCCCATCGGGCCGGGATGTAAACGTAGGCAACCTCTGGTAAAATCGCAACATAAGAGTGTCGGATTACGGCTGCAGAACGAGATTATTTCTCGATGATTTTTCGTCACCTTCCGATACGTCCGCAGGGAGGAAATCGCGTAACGAAGAAGGGGACGCCTCTGTCGAGACATCCCCCTCCCGGTATCGCGCCGACTGCGGGCAGACACCGTTGAAACGGCCTTTGAGCGGGCCGACCGTTTCACGATCAGCCGGTCGCGACCACAGGCGGGACATGAACGATTCAGGTATGAGAAACCCGTGCTCGAAACCTGGCGGTTTCGAGCAGAGAGAGGTTGAAGGTTCGGTCATGTGGGAATATGGGAGAGGAGCGCCTCCCCGCCGAGACGCTTATTCCCTGGTCGCTCATCGCATGAGGATCGGGAGTCGTCCGATCGACCCTATTACGATCAATCGGTGACGACCACCCGCGTCGTCCGTGTCGTCTCGCCGTCGCTCACCTCGACGAGATATGTTCCGGCAGGAAGGTCTCCGGTTTTCACGGCGAAGACCGCTGCCGCCCCGATGTTGTCGGAGGCATGCACATCAACGACCTGACCGAGCAGATTCATGACACGAACCGTGATTCCACCCGTCGATTTCGGCAGGAATTCCAGCGTCACGTCGTTCCCCCTGCGAACAGGATTCGGATAAGCGCGGAGCGCGCCGCCGTCGTCGATCATCAGATCGGAACCGGATATACGACCGCCGTCGGTCCCCTCGCCCCGGCGATCCGGGAGCCGTATGATGCATGGCCTGCGCGGGCAGACGGGCACGTCGCCCGGAAGCGCCGTGCTGTCCGGGTTGCAGCTGTCGGCACGAAGCGGCGGGGTGAGCCAGATCGACGGGCAGGTCGGCGACCACGTCGGCCATGTCGGGTTCACCGGCCATGTCGATTCACAGCCCGGAGTCGGCGGAGGTCCGGAGACACCCGCTGCATCCATCCTGATCAGATAGAGCTGCTCCGGGTCGGGAGGAACGTTGAAATTCAGATTGCTGGTCGAGAATCCGCAGATAATGAAGCCTCCGGCGTCATCCTCGATGGAATGCCCGATCTCGGTTCCGAATCCGGCGCCGGGAGCGATCCGGTCTCCGTATGTGAACGTACAGACGGGGTTCGGAAGAAGGTTTCCGGAATTCAGCGTCATCAGAAACGCCTCCGGAGCCGGAGAGCCGTTGCCGGCGGCGCCGGTAAGCGCCAGCGCGCCGACGACCCCGCACGGCATCAGGGGATTCAGTATCTCGGTGATATCGTATGCGACGTCGTTGTCGAACGCGGCCGGCCCACCGATGATCACCTGCGCAACGGCCGCACAGATCACATTTGTGGTATGGACGACATAGATATCCAATGGAGGATTCTGTGATGAGAATCCGGCGAAGACGAAATCACCTGCGAATGTGCCGGGGGCGGGGACCGTCAATTCGTCGAGCGCGTTGAACGACTCGTTGACGGGCCCACCATGAACCCCGACCCCCTGGGGAAAAGGACCGATCGTCCCGTTGTTGCCGTTGACGCGGAGCGCCAGTCCCTGGAATCCGTTTCCGTAACTGGTAGTCCCCCCGGCGCCGACGATATCGCCCGCGCCGCCGGCGGTACCGACGTTCACCGCGGCCTCCTCCAGCGCCATCAGGTAATCGGTCATCATGCCGTCGTACAGCATATTCCATCGGAGATTCCCGAGCGGGTCGGTACGGAAGAGCATTGCATCCTGCGTCCCGGTTGCAAATGACCATCCTGCCACGACATAATCACCCGGGGCCGTGAAGGGGGGGGCTGTCGGAAGGCCGAACGCAGTGCGCACGATGTCACGTCCCTGCTCTATTCCACCCGGCACTCCATACGATTTCATCCAGACCATGCCGCCGTTAACGTCGACCTCCATGAGATACGCATCGGTGCTCCCCGTGCCCCCCACTTCATCGGTCGTTCCCACGACGACGAAACCAGGATTGACGAGGGAGCCCATACCAGGTTTTTCGACGATGCTGTACGCCGCGTCGTTACCGCCGAAACAGCTCACATCGTAGGTATATGCCCAGATCACCCCGCCGGCGGCATTGGTCCGCACGATATACGTGTCGAACGAAGCGGCCGTGCACGGGATCACCGCGTTCACGTTGGGAGTCGATGAGCGCCCCACCGCGATATAACCTCCCCCTGCTGCGACCGTCACCGGTGTCACTCCGCCGTATCCGGTCTCGATGCACGATCCGCCGTAGATATGCTCCCATTGCGCCGGGACCGTCGTCCCGCTGCAGAGCCCGATTGCCATGACGGTCAGAACCACCGCGAGCGGGCGCACCGTACTGCGTCCGTTGTACCGTACCATAATCATGGTCTCCTGAATAGTTGATGGAATCGGTAAGTCCACGCGAATTCCAGCACTATCCGCCCCTTCACTGACGCTTCGGTCGTACATCGTAGCGATGCCCGTCCCACAACGTACGACCGCAATCGTTCGTCGCATCTGCCGGTTCATTTCATTTTTTCAATTCATGTCGTTCGCTGTCTTTGTGTCTACGACATGAATTGAAAAATGCCTGCCGGTCAATTTTGAGCATGGAATACCCTCCGGACAACGGCAATGCAATGAACAGAGGTCGAAGAGACGAAGCGAGGCGTGGTCTACGAGAAGATGATCGCACGAATCGCCCTGTACAGTCGATTCGCTTCGTTTTTCCCGAAAAAAGGGAGAGGGGGTCCCCGCGCTGGAGACCCCCTCCAAACGGCACACGATTATCGTGTGCCGATCAATTTACCATGCCGGGATCAACATCGCAATCTGTTTATCATGACAATTCCGGCTGCATGATTTTTTATTCTACAGCTTATTCGATGGCAGGAAGAGCCGGACGAGAGACCTGCTGTCTCGAGGGCAGGTAGCATCGTATCATTATTGTTAACTGAAGACAGCATGTCGACGATCTTCCTGATATATATTCGGCATCGACATCTCGTGCTGTTCGGCTTTCAATCCCGGCGGGATGAAAAAAGAAAGGGAGCACCCTCATGCAGAGGATGCTCCCACACGGCACGCTTATCGCGCGTCGATCATTTTACGATACATCTATCAGTATCGCAATCACTCCGTAACGACCACTCTGGTCGTCTGTGTCCCTGTTCCGTCGCTTATTTCGATGACGTATGTGCCGGCGGGAATTTCGTCGGTCTTGAGCGCGAAGCTCGCCACATTCCCCGTGTTCTCGGACAATACGACGTCGACGAGCTGGCCGAGCACGTTCATCACGCGAACGGTGATATCGCCCCCGGTCGACTTCGGCAGGAATTCCAGCGTCATATCGCTTCCCTTTCTGACGGGGTTGGGATATGCGCGGATTGCGCTGCCGTCGTCTGCCGAAATTCCGGCGCCTGAGGTGCGGGAACCGCCGTCGTTGCCGTTGCCGCGGCGATCCGGCAGCCTGATGATGCACGGACGACGCGGGCAGACCGGAATATCGCCGGTCAGTCCGACGGCCGTCCGTATCCACGGCAGGCGCGCGATCGGCGACACGGCAGGCATCCCCCAGCAACCCGGCACCCATGCCGGCACCACCGGGAACGGCGCCCAGTTAAGCTGGCAGCCGGGCGCGCCGGTGATACCGGCTCCGTTCGGCCGAACCAGATAGAGCTCCTCGGGATCGGGGGGGGCCGCGAAATTCAGGTTGCTCTGTGAATATCCGCAGATGATATACCCGCCGGCGTCGTCCTCGATCGAGTACCCCCCCTCGTTCCCCATGCCGGTCCCCGGAGCGATCCTGTCGCCGTAGGTGAACGAGCAGATGATCCCCAGCGGACCGGTGTTCAACGTCAGCAGGAACGCCTCCAGGCCGGCCGCACCGTTGTTCGTGGTTCCGGTCAGCGCAAGCGATCCAACCGGGCCGCATACGTGGTTGTTCTGCACCTCGGTGATATCGTAGGCGATATCACCGTCGGCCGGGTTGGCTCCGTTGATCACGGCCTGTGCCAGCAGACCGCACGGGTTCGGCGTCGTACGCACCACATAGATATCGGTCGGCGCGTTGACCGTCGTGAATCCGGCGAAGACCAGATTGTTGAGGAACGGACCGGGGCTCACCAGCTCCTCCACGGAGTTGAACGCCTCGTTGGCCGTGCCGCCATGATCGGAAACGCCCTGCGGCGCCATGCCGATCGCTCCGTTGTTGCCGTTGACACGCATGCCGAGCCCCTGAAGCGCGTTGCCGAAGCTGGTGGTGCCCCCCGCGGCGACGATATCACCAAGTCCCACACCGCCACCGAGCCCGACAACAGCCTCGTCGAGTGCCATAAGGTAGTCGATGGCCCCACCGTTGTAGACCATGTTCCACTTGAGCGCGCCCGCGATTCCCGTGCGGAAGAGGAGCGCATCCTGGGTGCCGCCGGAAAAGGACCATCCCGCCACGACATAATCGTTCGGGGTCGAGAACTGCGGCGGCATGTTGTTGCCGAACGCGGTACGCACCACGTCACGCCCCTCTTCGACCCTTCCGACAACGCCGTAGGTGCTGACCCAGACCACGGCGCCGTTGCAGTCGATCTCCATCAGATAGGCGTCGGTGCTTGCGCCTCCCCCCGGTTCGTCGGTCGTTCCCACGACGACGAATCCGCCCGTTCCGCCGGCTCCACCGCCGGCCGGAAGCTCGACGATGCTGTAGGCGACATCGTTACCGGTGCCGCCGCTGATATTGTACGTGTTGGCCCAGATCACCGCGCCGCCGGGGTTCGTCCGCACGATGTACGAATCGAACGACGCCGCGGTGCAGGGAGTCGTCGCGTTCACATTCGGGGTCGATGAGCGCCCCACTGCGATATATCCGCCCCCTACGCACGTCGTCACCGGGGTCACTCCACCGTATCCCGTTTCGATACATGGTCCCCCGTAGATGTGCTCCCACTGCGCAAGGGCATTCACCCCGCTGCAGAGTCCGATGACCATCACCGCCCAGAACGCCCGTAGCATCCGGGTCGCAACCGGTCTGTTTCCGTGTACCATTGTCATGGTCTCCCGAATAGTTGATGGAACATGTAACTCGAGGCGGGTCGCATCAACAATTCATCAGGGACACTGCCGCGCATGCGTCTCATCGACAAGGTGTCCTTCTCATCGTGGGACGATTCGTCGCGACAACTGACGAACCGGAGATGCCCCAGCCTTAAGGTCTGGCACTCCGTTCCCGTTCTTCCGCACAGCCGCGCATCGCGACCGTCGCCCGCAGATCCGCGCAGCCGACGCCTATGCATCGGAACACGACCCTGGGAACGCCCGGCCGGACTTCACGCAGTACGATCCTTCTATCTTCAGCTCGATGACGGACAGTCTGTGGCGCCCGGTCTCCTCTCCGGGCGGTCAGGTGATTGCTGTTCAGTGCTACAACGGACAATACAAGGGGAAGGGAGTAACGCTTCCCTCCATTAACGCCTCGGTTTCGGATAGATCATCCGATGCGGACCGACCCTTGCGGATCGATCCGCATCGGACGACATCCGGAGAGGACCTCCCCCTCGGAGGCCCTCTGCCCGGATGAATGCCCGCTCATACCCTCCCTTGCGGTCAGGCACGATTATTCATTGCGATACGGATCAGTCTGTTACGACCACCCGCGTCGTCTGTGTCTTCTCGCCGTCGCTCACCTCGATAATGTACGTGCCGGCCGACAGCTCGTCGGTCTTCAGCGCGAAGCTCGCCGTGCCGCCCGTGTTCTCGCTCGAGTTCACGTCGACAAGCTGGCCCAGCACCGTCATCACACGCACGGTGATCGATCCGTTCGACTTCGGCAGGAACTCGATGGTCATGTCGTTCCCCTTGCGGATCGGATTCGGATATGCGTGCAGACCGGAACCGTTCTCCCCCGGAACTCCCGCGCCGGAGGTACGGGAACCGCCGTCGTTGCCGTTGCCGCGACGATCAGGCAGCCTGATGATGCACGGACGACGCGGGCAGAGCGCCGCCTGGCCCGGCAGAGTCATTCCCATGACAGTGACACTCGCCATCGCCAACGGCGACGAGAGGGCCATTCCGGGGCAGTTCACCATCATGACCGGAGATGTCGTGCTTGCCGGCCACGCGACCTGGCAGCCCGGAGCGCCGGTGGCGCCCCACTGGTCGGGCCTGATACCGTACAGATCCGAGGGATCGGGCGGCGCCGTGAAATTCATGTTGCTGGTAGAGAGGGCCGAGATGATGAAGCCGAAACCATCCGCTTCGATCGCATGGCCGACCTCGGTCCCCAGTCCCGTCCCCGGCGCAGGAATATCGCCGTACGAGAAGGAGCAGTTGATCCCGAGCGTCCCTGTCGCCATCGTCAGCAGGAAGGCCTCCTGTCCGCCCGAGCCGTTGTTGGTGGAACCGGTCAGGGCGATATCTCCCATTGCGGCGCAGGCCAGCGGTCCCATACGGACTTCGGTGACATCATAAGCGATCTCGGCATCGGTCGCGTTGGCTCCGACCACGACGGTCTGCGCGGCCACGCCGCACGGGTTCGCCGTCGACCGGACCACGTAGAGATCGGGCGCGCCGTTCACGGTCGTGAACCCGGCGAAGACCAGGGTTCCCGCGTTGATGGCCGGCATCGTGATTTCGGTCACCGAGTTGAATCCCTCGTTGGCCGTGCTGCCGTGGTCGCTGACACCCTGCGGGGCCATGCCGATCGCGCCGGTGTTGCCGTTGACCCGTATGCCGAGACCCTGCAGGCCGTTACCGAAGCTGGTGGTTCCACCCGCGCCGACGATATCGCCAGGTCCCACGCCGCCGCCGAGGTTGATCGTGGCTTCGTCGAGGCCCATCAGGTAATCGACACCGCCGCCGTCGTAGGAGGTGTTCCAGACGAGGCCGCCGTTGAATTTGGTTCTGAAGAGGAGCGCATCCTGCGTGCCGCTCTTGAACGTCCATCCGGCAACGATATAATCACCCGGCATCGCGGGGAAGGCGCCGAAGTTCGCAATGATCACATCACGACCTTCATCCATCACTCCCGGCGATCCGTACGTGTTGACCCAGATCACGTTGCCGTTGCAATCCAGCTCCATCAGATACGCGTCGGTGCCCGCTCCTCCCGGTTCGTCGGTCGTTCCCACCACGATAAATCCGCCGTTGCCGTTCACGCCGCCGCCCGGGGGGAGCTCCACCATGTTGTAGGCATAGTCGTTCCCCGTGCCGCCGTCGATATTGTACGTGTTGGCCCAGCCCGGAGGCATCAGGTTGCCGATCGGGCTCGTCCGCACGACGTAGGAGTCGAAGGAAGCCGCGGTGCAGGGGGTGCCCGGAGGATTGTTCATCCCCGACGTCGACGACCGCCCGCAGAAGGCATAGCCGCCGCCGCAGTTGATGACGGGTATGGCGCCGCCATATCCGCCTTCGATACATTGCCCACCGTAGTAGTGCTCGAACGACTGCCCGAAGGCGGCGGCGGCACTACAGAGCCCGACGGCCGTGACGGCCCAGATCGCCCGCATCCAGCGGGTTGTACCCGGTCCATTTCTCTGTACCATTGTCATGGTCTCCTATAAAGGTTGATGGAACGTTTATCAGATGGCGGTATGGCCCACAGGCCGCTCGGGACACTGCGCGACCGTCCGCCCGGGATGGAGTGCCCGTTCCATCCCGAGCGTCGATCACTGCATATACAACGGATGCAGGTCTTCCGCCCAAAGGCCCTGTTATCCTTTTACGATATTATTATTCTCTTGCCGCTTTCTACGATCGCCGTCGACCGCCGATGAACGCGGCGTCGATCCATGGTTTCGTCGACTGATCTCCGGAAGTCGATTTCCCCCTTCTCCCGTCGGGAGAAGGGTTCATCGTGATCGACCCACGTTGATCCGCGTCGCCGCGCGAACTCACGTCGATCGACTGAATGGTTGAGATACGTCGGACCGGACAGGGCCGGTAAGCGGAGGGGTCGCTTAAGACCGTGTGGAGGTTTGCATGATTTCCCGGCATACGGCAGCACGGGTCACGCGATCGGATATCGAACGGAATAAAGAGGGGGAGCACTTCCGTGCCGGAGGTGCTCCCTCCCCGGTTTCGCTCATCGCTTGTTCGATCGGCGCGAATCTATCGTGGTCAGTCAGTCACGATCACGCGCGCCGTCTGCGTCTTGGTTCCGTCACTTATTTCTATCACGTAGGTACCGGCCGGAAGCTCGGCGGTCTTGAACGCGAAGCTTGCCGTGCCGCCCGTGTTGTCGCTGGAGTTCACATCCACGATCTGGCCGAGGGCGTTCATCACGCGGACGGTGATCGGATCGTTCGACCCGGGGACGAATTCCAGCGTCATGTCGCCACCCTTTCTGATCGGATTGGGATATGCACGAATCCCCCCCGCCTCCTCGCTCAGGCTGCCGGCGCCCGACGTGCGCGAACCGCCGTCGTTGCCGTTCCCGCGGTTGTCCGGGAGCCTGATGATGCATGGAGCGCGCGGACAGACGCGGTTCCAGATGTTCTCGGGGAGATCGACCGAGGAGTTCGTGAGCGAGGCGACCGGCATGTTGGTCGTAAAGCTCCAGCAGCCCGGGACCCAGACCGGCCACAGAACGTTCGTCGGGAACCATGTCATCTGGCAACCCGGCGGAGCAAACATGTTCGTCGTGGAGCCGGTACCGTCCGTTCTGACCAGGTATACATCCTCAGGATCAGGCGGCGCCGTGAAGTTCATGTTGCTTGTGGAGAAGCCGGTCATGGCGAACCCGCCTCCATCTTCCACGATTCCGTGGCCGATCTCGATGCCCGCCCCCGTACCCGGCGCGACGAGGTCACCGTAGGTAAACCCGCGGATGACTCCGAGTCCCGGCGTCAGGGTCATGAGAAACATTTCCGGTGCGGGCGCTCCGCTGTTGGTCTGCCCCGTCAGAGCGTAGCCCCCCGGCGGACAGATCGGATGGCCCGAGGACTCGACGATATCGAAGGCGATATCCCTGTCGGCGACGGCCGGGCTTGCGATCACCGTCTGCGTGATGAAGAAGCATGGGTTCGGGTTGGTCTTCACCGCGTAGACGTCGTGCGGACCGTTGAACGTCGAGAACCCGGCAAACACCAGATCGGACGTCCCTCCGAACTGTGTCTCGATCACGCTGTTGAACGTCTCGTTGGCGGGGGAGCCGTAATCGGCGGCGCCGTGCAGCGCGGCGATCGTGACCATGCCGCTGTTGCCGTCGAGGCGGTAGGCAAGGCCCTGCAGGGCGTTACCGAAGCTGGTGGTGCCGCCGGCCGCGATGATATCTCCCACGTTCGGGCTGAACCCGCTCACCGACTCCGTGATGCTCCTGAAGTAATCGATCGCTCCGCCGTCGTAGCTGGAGTTCCACCTCAGGTTCCCCACCGGATCGGTACGGAAGAGAAGTCCGTCCTGCGTGCCGTAGGTGAACCCCCAGCCGGCGACGACCAGATCGCCCGGCTGCGAATTCCACGGAAGCATGCCGTTCCCGTTGAGGGCCACCATGATGTCGCGTCCTTCCTCGACCGTGCCTGGGGTGCCGTACGTTCTGGACCAGAGGTAGGCGCCGTTGCAGTCGATCTCCATGATGTAGGCATCGCGACCGCCGGTGCCGGCCGGTTCGTCGGTGGTGCCGACAACGTAGAAGCCGGTTCCGGTCGGATTCTCGACAACCGCGTACGCCTCGTCGTTACCGGTGCCGCCGCTGATGTTGTAGGTGTTCGACCACGGCAGTGGTGGTGGAACGCTGAGAGGAGGCGCTCCGGCCTGCGGAATGAACGCGATATAGGTATCGAACGACGGAGAAGGCCAGCCGCCGCACGGCGTGCTGGAGGTGACGTTCGGCGAGTTCGTCCGCCCGACCGTGATATAGCCCGGCGCCGTCGAACAGGTCACGACCTTCGCGATACCGTATCCCGTCTCGATACATCCTGCACCGAAGACGTACTCCCACCCCTGAGCCGATGTTTCGTAGGCTCCGCCGACATAGAGAAGCAGTGCTCCTCCTATCGCTGTCGCGAGTCGGCTTTTTCGGTAGCTCCTAACCTTAGCGATCATTGTGCTCTCTCCCGAAATGGTTGATGGAACTGTGAGTTCGACCATGTATGTCAAGCGGGTGACATGGTGCTCGGTTCGGGATATGGCCGGTTTGATCAGATGCCGTGTGGTGCTCTTTCCACAGGATGGATCTCGCTCGGCATAACGAACGGATATGTACTCCCCCGCCAGTGGGTCGCATACTTCCGGTTCGACATGCCTGTACCTCTCAGGAACATGGTATGACGGTTTCCCACGGCCGCTCCTCAACGGCCGTGGGACCGATTCTCCGCCGTAGCGGGGTATCCAAAGGTTCTTATTCGCAGGTCGACTCGCAGGAGGCGCCGTAGCTGGAGCCGCTGCATGTCGAGCCGCTGCTTCCGATCAGGTTGATCACCGCCGCCCCGGAGGGTCCGTTCGGGCAGCAGACCGTGTACGCCCGTACGCAGCAGGCGCCGGGCGCGCAGGTCGTGAAGAAGGTGTTCAACCCTGTCCCGTGCCTGCCGACGCAGCTCGGGATGTTCACCTCCGACATCGCGGGGGTGGCGCATGAACCGGGACATGGAGTATATCCCTGGGCCACGCCGGCCGCGATCGTCGCCCGCGCCATGGCGCCGAACAACGCCCTGGTCGTGGTGTTGTTGATCGACGTCGGGTTTCCCGCCAGGGAGATCGACGCCGGATCGATGTAGTAGTTCTTCTGACCGGAGGAGGTCAGGAGCACGAAGATTTCCCAACTGACCTGGTACGAATCGTTTCCCGATGCATAAGCAATATCGCCGCCGGATATTAGTTCAACGCTCGCCTCGATCGTGGTTATCACGGTTCCGCCCTCACTGCCGCAGGGAAGGCTCTGGGCACGGGCGATGGATGCGAAAACACACAGGAGTAGCGCGGCCGCGATTGCTTTCATGTAGAGTGTTGTCCGGGTCGGTTAGTGCTTGAACTCAACTTCGGTCCCGCTCGGAATCGAAGCATCGTAACGCCTGTAGGTACGGCGTCACGGTACAGTGCTAAAATGCCTCATATCATGACCTAAATGCACCTACCATTTCCTGTAGTTTTTGCCCTTCACGATACGATTCATGATACGATTCGCGATACTTTCGCGATATGTGTGGAAGCGGTGGTCAGTCGTGGCTGGGTGGTGTCACCAGTGGAGTGAAATAGCGGCCGAACAGCTCGGAAATGCCGCGTGAGCCCGTTTTTCGATAGATGGACTTGAGATGGAAGCCGACCGTATCCACCGAAATACTGATGGAATCGGCAATCTGGTCGTAGGTCTGCCCCACGAGACGGAGCATCAGAACGCGACGTTCCTGCGGGGAGAGATCGAAGTCGTGGGAAAGCTGTTCAAGAGCATTGTTGAAGGCGTTGTCGATCGGCTCGTTGAATCTGTGCCGCGTGACGCAGTCGGAGAGCATGAATTCCATGAACGGCCTAAGACGATCCATCAACTGTAGCGTCCCCGATGAAATCGCCGGCCGGGAACGGTCGCGCCACAGGAATATCGTCCCTAGATATGCGGATACCTGGAAGTAATACGCGAAGATGACGGGGGGATGATACGCCTCGAACGGGAACCCCTGCTTCCTCAGTATCCCCAGGAAACGATCCCGCGGGGGCTGGGCGCCGTCGGTGCTCACACCGATATAATCCTCGGTCTCCTTCCCCGCGATATTCTGGGTGAAGTAGAGCCCCGGGCGATAGCTCCCGGGCCGCCTGAGATCGCACTCCTGGTTGACGCTGATCATGATCCGATCGACATCCGATAGAAGATGGATCAGCGCCGTCCGGAATTTCTCGATCCAGTCGACCACGGAACCGGTGGTGGGAAGGGCGTTCAGAAAGGTGATGAGAGCGTCGGAGAAGTCCCCTCCGCGGCCGTTTTTCCGTTCGATCGACTCCTCGCGATCGGGAGGCCCCGACCTCTCCGGATGCTCCGGAACGGGGGCCTGGAACGGCCCGGCCTCCTGCGGCGTGTCGGCGGCGGACTCGCTCTTCGGAACGCTCTCCAGCCACTGACGCACGTCGTCGAGGCCGGTGAAGGCGTTGCCGAGAATCTTGCGGCGCAGTTCCTCCATCTCACGCTCCCCCTTCCCGACGCGCTTGACCCCCCGCTGGGCAAGGAGGCCGTCCACCCCGCCGCGGAGATATGCGTTCCACCATCGCTTCACGGTAGGCTCCGAATAGCCGAGCACTTCCGCAATGGCCGGAAAGGTCAGGAAAGGACTCTCCTTGCGAAGACAGAGCAGACGCAATCGGACCTCATTGGGTGTGCCCCGATAACGCCGTTCCAGCCCCCGCAGATCCTCGAGTGATTCAAGAATCGATGCGCTCTGTTTTCTAGACATAGACGTACCGCTCCGCCCCGTGGAATTCGGTAACGAACTGTCGTACAATAGCATTTTTTTCGTTGTCCGCAATCCGCGAACGCACCGGAAATCTCCTGAAACGACAAAAGCGCGGCATGTGCCGCGCCTTCGTCCGAATTTTCCCGTAGCGTGCGCCGAGCAGGGCTTCTTACTTGCTCCCGCCGACCCCTCCGACCGGCGCAGCTCCGGAAGCCGCCCCCATCTTCGCCTCTCTCACGTTGGTGAAGAGCCCCATGTTGAGCTCCGGCATGTTCGGCGACGACGTCCGCACGATCACCTGCCCGGTCACGGCCCCCGTCTTCAACGGCGTGACGAACGCCTGCAGCTGGAACTTCTCCCCCGGCTGCAGCTCTTTCTTCTCGGTCATGCTGAACCTGACCTTCATGTCGGGGCTCTCGCTGACCGTCGGAACCTCCAGCGTGGCCGGCTCGGTGCCGGTGTTGGTGATCGTCACCTCGCTCGGCTTCTCCACGCCGACCTCCGTCCCCTGCACCACCGGGAACATGACCGGCCAGACCTCCAGATCGCGGACCACCGTGGTGGCGACCGTCACACGGATCGTATCCCTCCCCGGATCGGGATCGTTGCTGATGATCGTCAGGAATTTCTTCTGTTCCCCCATCCTCCCCTTGACATCCATCGTGACATCGACCGACACGGTCTCCCCGGGACCGAGCGTCTTCTTGATCTTGTCGAACGGCCCCGTCGTGCAGTGGCAGCTCGGTGTGATCTTGACGAGTCGAAGCGTGTCGTTTCCGGCGTTCATGATCTTGACGACGCCGTTCGCGTCGTTGTCGCTCGTCTTGCCGAAGTCCTGGACGAGTCCGCCGACGATCTCGATCTTCGGCTGGGCATAGGCGACGGCCGCCGTCAGGAACGGCAGCAGGATGAGGGCGGCCAGGCGGCCGCGTGATCGGAAGAAGGTAGGTCTGTTCATCGATTCACCATGTTGAACGTGTATTGATTCGGAGCCGTGTTCTGCGTTGTTCGGGTCCCGGAAGAGCGGTCTCCCGCAGCCCGGGGTCGGATGGAACGGGACCGAGGGGTTGACGGACGTCCTCCTCCTTTCATGTCCCGGTGATCGGCCGGCGCCCGGCCGACCGTATGTAGAGTCGTGCAATGCTCCTTCTGTCACATCCGCGGGGGAGCCGGGGCGCTCAATAACGGCGCCTGTCGGGGTCCCGAAGCCAGACTTCGAAGACCTTCAGGGCCTCCTCCCTCAGCATCTGTCTCATCACGACCGACCGTTCCTCCGGGGAGAGAAGGAGCTGGTCGTAGATCATCGAGTCGTCGAACCCGGCGGCGGCCGCGTCCGCTCTGGTGCAGGCGAAGTAGACCCGCTCGGGGCGCGCCCAGTAGATCGCCCCCATGCACATGGGGCACGGTTCGCAACTGGAATAGATCTCGCAGCCGCTCAGATCGTGGCTTCCCAGAGCTTCGCACGCCCGGCGGATCGCCGTGATCTCCGCATGCGCCGTGGGGTCGTTCAGGGTCGTCACAAGGTTCGTCCCCTCGGCCACGATCGTCCCCCCCCGCACCACCAGGGCGCCGAAGGGACCCCCTCTTCCCGCCGCGATATTCTCCACCGCCAGCCCGACCGCCCGACGCATGAACCCCTCTTCCCGCTCCGTATCGTTCATCAGTTCGCTCATGAATTAATTTCTTGGGAATAAGGGAGCTGGGGGGACCGAATTTCTTATTTTTCCGAATCCTGTTCTGGTCCCACTACCGATCCAGCCCCGTGCGTCGGAATCATACACGTTTTTATGGACATGTCGGAATCTAGCTCCGCTAAGAAGTCATACGGTCTCCTTGAGGGGAAGAAAGGAATCATCTTCGGGCCGATCGACGACAGCAGTATCGGCTGGCGGATCGCGCTCGCAGCGTTTCGCGAGGGGGCGCAGATCGCCGTTTCCAATATCGCCATTGCGCTCCGTGTCGGCAAGATCCGGGAATTGTCCGAGCTCTGTAACGACGCGCCGATCATCGTCTGCGACGCCACCGAGAGCGCGGAGCTGGAGGCCGGGTTCACGGAGCTGAAGGAGAAGATGGGGCGGATCGATTTTATCGTCCACTCGATCGGGATGTCGCAGAACATCCGCAAGGGGATCGAGTACGAGGAACTCAACTACGACTGGTACCGGCGCACGCTCGACGTCTCCGCCGTCTCCCTTCACAGGATCGTCAGCGCGGCCCTCAAGACCGATATCCTCAACGACGGCGGAAGCATCGTGGCGATGAGCTATATCGCAGCCCAGCGGAACTACTCCACCTACTCCGATATGGGGGACGCCAAGGCGCTGCTGGAGGCGATCGTCCGCAGCTACGGCACGCGGCTGGCGAAGCGCGGCATCCGGATCAACACGGTCTCGCAGAGCCCCACCTGGACCCGCGCCGGAAGCGGCATCGAGCACTTCGAGAAGATGTTCGAGCTGGCCGATCGGATGTCGCCGCTCGGCAACGCCACGGCCGACGAGTGCGGCGACTATGTCGTGATGCTCCTGAGCGATCTGACCAGGAAGGTCACCATGCAGAACCTCTATCATGACGGCGGCTACAGCGCCATGGGGACCAGTCTGGAGATGCTCCAGCTCGTCTACGCAGCCCTTCTCGACCCCGACCTCGCGGCCCAGGCAGGGATGGAGCCGATACGGAAGAACGAGGAGGAGCTCTGACCGCGCGACGGATGGAGATCTCAATCCGGGCAGAAACGAAAAGAGCCGGGCGGTCTGCCCGGCTCTTTTCACATTACGATATTCTCTCGGCCCGATGACCGATCAGCGCTGGAAGAGCCCCACGAACACCCCGAACTGGAGTGTGAGCCCGTCCGCCTTGATATCGGGGACATCCGTGATCTCGGTCCCCGCCTGATCCGCCCACTCTCCGCCGATCGCCGCATGGCCGGCATACCCCACCCCGGCCCTGATCATGAGGAACTGGATCGGGACGTACTCCAGGTTCACGGCGGGATAGTAGAAGAGATGCGTCCGATGAAGCCTCGTGGAGCGATTGAAGTTGTCGACCGCCGGGTCGGTGAACGACGGCGGTGACATCAGGTCGGTGAACGACGGCTCCTGCGCCTTGGTCTGCGTCAGCTCCAGCGAGTAACGCCCGGCGCCGAGCATCGTTCCGGGGAAGGCGGTGAGCCCTTCGAAGAGAGGGATGGCGTAGTCGAACTGCGCCGCCGTGACGCCGACACCGAACGTCATCGTCCGCTTGTAGGTCTCGCCGCCGATCTCCACGTCGGCGCTCTTCTCCACCGATCCGCCGAGTCCGAAGACTCCCAGCCGCACGTTCGCTATCACGCCGACCGCCGTCACGCCGCCGCCGCCGTTCAGCAGGAGCTGCCCGTCGAAGTCGTCGATACCGAACTCCCTGTTCAGCTTGTTCAGTTCATCGAAGTTCATGAAGGTGAGCATGCCGAGGTATCCGCCACCCACCCCGAGGTAGGGGGGGCGGACATCGTCCACGGGGAGATCGTCGAAGTCGAAGATGTCGGTCGTGTCGTCCTGTGCCGTAGCGGCGGAAACCGCCAGCAGCAGAACGGCAGCCGCGGTGATCATGAATCGGAGCTTCTGCATAGGTCTTATCCTGAGAATTTTCGACGTAGAACGCTTATTTCGCACCACCGGTTCCGGGGATCGAGAACTGGTAGGTCAGCCCGAGCATCACATTCAGCCCGTTCGTCCCCTGGATATCCCCCTCTTTGAAGAGAGGCGAGCTCTCCTTGTAGAAGGTATTGAGCGGGAATCCGAGATCGAGCAGAAGGCCGAGCCAGCCCATCTCGTCGTCGTGCAGCACCAGCGTGGCGCCCAGACGCGGCTCCAGCATCATCTCCAGCTCCTCTCCTTCAACATCGACGCTGGCGTCGGCCGGCTGGGTGTCGGCGGGATCGAGTCCCGGCATCGTGGCGCTCATCGGCATGCCGATGTTCAGCGACAGCTTGAAGGCGCTGTAGGAGAATCCGGGCTCGATGTAGAAGTACTGCATGTTGTAGCTGCGGGCATCGAGTTCCGTCCCTTCGCCGTTCCCTTCCTTCAGCTTCTTCCCCACGTTGCGCATATCGAGGCCGCTTCCCAGATGCACGCGGATGGTACGGCTGAGCGGATACGATGCGTTCAGTCCGAACCGGAGGCCGAGTCCGGGGGCCGTCTCTTCGATGATGCGGTTGTCCAGAGCCGTGTCGAGCGTGCCGACCGGAAGGACGAAGCCGAAGCTGGCGCCGGCGCCGATGGTGAGGCGGCTGAGCGCGCCGCGATATGAGTAATCGGTCTGGGCGTGCAGGGAGGTAGCGCCGAGGCCGCAGGCGAATCCGGCGGCCAGAAGGAGATTGACTGGATGAGTGAACCGTCTCATTGTGCTTGTTCCGGTAACTGTATCGGGTTGATGTGCTGTCTGTTTCTTCAGTGATCTATCGTGATAGGCCCCACGGCGCCGGAGAAGGGCGGGGAGGGGCCGATTGTCGACGCTTCCCCTTTTCATTCTCAACGCTTCGTCCCGGGGATCGCGAACTGGTAGGTCAGCCCCAGGTGGAGAGAAACCATGTGATAGTCGCTTTCGTCGCCGCTGACGTCGGCTCTGTCGACCATCTCGTTGAGCGAGGCTCCTCCCAGGATCGTCAGTCCCATCCACCCCGTCTCCTCGTCCATGAGCGGAATGATCGCTCCGACCCTCGGCTCCAGCAGAGTCGTGAAATTGTCCATCTCGGCGTCGCTGATGTCGCTTGTGGCAGCCTCGCTGGAGGCTGTTCCGCTCATCGGCATGGCGATGTTCATGCCGATATAGAAGGCGCTGAAGGTAAAGCCGGGAGTGAACGTGAAGTAGGTGATCCGCGTGTCGACATAGTCTTCCGGCGCGCCGTCCGGATGGAGGCTGTATCCACGGCTGTCGAGGCCGAGCCCCAGAGCCGTTCCGACCGTCTCGGTCAGCGGATAGCTCGCCTCGGCGGTTCCGCGCCATGCGAAGATCGGCTTCACCTTCGCTCCCGGGGGAGGGGAGAGTATCATCGACGCTCCGACGCCGAACGCGGCGCCGAGCGTAAGCTGTCTGGTTGCCTTCCGCTTGCCGTAATTGGTCTGTGCCGTGGCGGTCATCGCCGGCAGGCAGACCGCGAGCACGCCCAGCGCAAGGGAGCGCGCATGCCATCGTCGTGTCATGGGTTCCTCCAGAACATGAATGAAAATGCGACACGGAGCGCGCCGCTCCAGCCGGAGACCTGGGGAGATATCTCGCGGCGGGATGATTATTTCGCTATCGAATACTCGATCAGGGTCCTGCCCCATCCGGTATTCTGAAGGCTCGTCTCGCTGATCAGATGGTTCTCCTGCACGAAGTAGGCGAGCTTGGGAGCATACCAGAGGATGATATTATCCGTCACGGTCTTACCCGGATACTCCACTTTCTGCACGATCCGCACCTTCACGGTGGAAAGCATCTCGGCCGCCAGCGGGTCGCCGGACGTGCCGATCACAGGTATGACATCCGGTCCCTCGAACGTTACCGTCCATGTTCCCCGCAGGTAGGTGAACTGGGACGGGGTGCTCCCCTGAACCGAGTCCGCCACATGCACCGTGTCGTCGATCTTGGAGCCGATCGGAAGCCGGAGCCACATCGGGTCGAGTTTCAGGGAAGAGAAGTAATCGACTCCCGGGAAGAGGAGCGAGATGTCGCCGTTCTGCTCGTAGTGCACGTGCAGCGTATCGTGATCGGACAGAGTGCGATCGTTCACCCCTCCACGCAGGAAGGCGAAGACGTTGGGAAGCCCCCGGACCGACGACGCCTGCCCCGATACGGTGTCACGTTCCATCCCGACCGGCTGCAGCGGATCCCGGAATCTCGTCTGGGTGTTGATGCCGTACCGCTGGAACACAAGCTGGCTGCCGCTCTTCGGGGCCACGGAGGAGTCGTCCGGTCCCGTCGTCCCGCTGCACGAGGCGATCAGGAATACGCAGAGAATAGAACCGAGAAGGACAAACGATGAAATGTTGCTGCGCGCGCGCATGATCTCTCCGAATAGTGAATGCTGTTGATATATCTGTTTGCAATATGTGTAGATCCCGACCCGCCCGCTTCGGATCGAAGAGGCGAATCCCCGGCGACATCGACTACTTTGATCCCTCTCCGCTCTTCGATCCTCTCTTCTCGGTGCCGGGAATGGCGAACTGCCATGTGACACCGAGCTGGAACGAGGCGGTCTGGGTGACGGTGGGACGGTTGATCGATTCGGCCGGAAGGAAATCCGGTTTCTCCGAGAGATCGCTCGTGTTGTAGCCCGCCATGATCGTGACGCCGAGCCAGCCGATGTCGTCGTCCAGCACCGGAATCACGGCGCCGATTCTGGGCTCCACCATGAAGAGGAGGCTGTCGGTATCGCTCTTCAGCTCCACTTCACGCTCCCTGTCCCCGTCGCCGAGCTGCCATGTCCGCGCTCCCCCCATCGGAAACCCGAGGTTCACGCCAAGGTAGAAGGCGCTGAACTGGAAGCCCGGAGTCACGGCGAAATAGTTGACCCGACGGATCTCCCAGAGCAGGTTGTCGTTGTACCAGTGATACTTCGTGGCACGACTTTCCAGACCGAGCCCCAGCGAGGCGCTGATCACCGGCGTCAGCGGATAGAGCGCGTCGACACCGGCGCGATAGGAGAAGAGAGGCTTGACCTTCCAGTTCTTCGGAGGCTCGAAGTTCATCGACACTCCGCCGCCGAATCCCGCCCCGATGCTCAGCATCGACGTCGCCTTCCGGTCGCCGTACTCGTCGACCTGGGAGTCCTGCGAGTATACCCTCCCGACGACCGCCGAGAGACAGAGGGCGGAGACTGTAATAGACCGACGCACGTTCACACGCTTCATCGCCATGATCCTGATTGATTGATAATGAAAAGGATATCGTGAATGTAGAAAAGAAAGCTTCGAATCCCGGAAAGACGGCCGAATATACGAGATTGTCCCCGACCGCGGGCCTGTTCCTCACGACACGCGAACGGCGGAAACGTATCGTCCCCGCCGGTTCCGGCGCCCCTGCCAGCTCACTCCCGCTCCACCCAGGTATACTTCAGATCGATCCGCGCCATGGCGTCCAGCGACCTGTCGCGCACCCACGGCTGAAGGATCTGGAAATGATTCTCATAGAAGAGGGGAAGGACCGGAGCATCCCCCATCGCGATATTCTCGGCCGCCGAGTAATGCGCCATCCGCGCCAGCACGTCGATCGTCGAGACCCCTTTTCTGAAGAGAGCGTCGAAGCGGGCGTTCATATATCGCGTTCCGTTCGGGTAGCTCGGGAGCGTGTCGGAGGGAGGAACGTTGGCGCCGTAGAGAAGATTCAGGAAGGTCTCCGGATCGGGATAATCACCGTACCACCGTGTCCCCCAGAAGAGATACTTCCCCATCTCCGCCTGCTGCTGGAACTGGGCGAAATCGACCTGCTTGATGTCGAGCGTGATATTGAGGGTGCTGGAGATCATCCCCTGCACAGCCTCCGCCACCGTCACCAGGCGCGGCTCCGGGTAGATATAGAGAGTGACGGGGGGAAAGCCCTTCCCGTCGGGGAAGCCCGCTACGGTCATCAGCCGCTTCGCCTCCACCGGATCGAACCTGTACCCCCTGATCGAATCGACCGGATAGCTCCCGAAGACCGGAGGAATGATGCCGTGGACCGCCGGAGCGTACGGCGAGTTCTGGAGCACGTACGTCACGATCTTCTCGCGGTCGACCGCATAGCTGAACGCCCGCCTGACGTTCGGGTCCTTGAACGGTTCGCGCTGCGTGTTGAAGTCGATGAACCAGGTCAGCATGGCCGGGGTCGACTGCACCTCGTACTTGGAGTATTTATCCGTCGGCTTCTTCGTGGCGATGTCGTAGACCTCCGGGAAGAATTCCGTCGGGATACCGAACACCTCATCCAGCGTGCCGTTCTCGAACTCCCTGAACTGTGTCTTGTCGTCCTTGGCGAACTGGAACCTGAGCTTCTCCAGGAGCGGAAGCCTGTTCCCCTGGATATCGGACTCCCAGTAGTTCGGGTTCCGCCGCAGGAGGAGTTCCTCCCCCGGCTTCCAGCTTTCGAAGATGAAGGCGCCGGAGCCGACCGGGTTCTGGAAGAAGTTCTCCCTGTACATCTCCACCGCCTCGAACGGCACGATGTTGCCGAGCGCGTTGACCAGGTAGTAGATGAAGGGAGCGTAGGGAGTGACGAGTTCGATCTGGAAGGTGGAGTCGTCGATCACCCGGAACCCCTCGATCTCCCGCATGCCGGCCGTCGTCCCGGCGTTTCCGGTGTCGGCTGCCGTGTCGGTCGCCGGGCCGGCCGCGGAATCGCGCATGCCGGCGGCGCCGTCGCGGATCGCCTCGAAATATTCGGTGGCCCCTTTCACCTTGTCCTTGAACGCCCAGAACGCCACGGTGCGGGTGCGGGGATCACAGCATCGGGTCAGGGAGTATTTGACGTCGTAAGCGTTCAGGCGTCGCCCCTTGCCGTCGGGGAAACAGGGATTGTCGTGGAAGTTGACGTCGGTGCGGAGATCGAAGCGGTAGATGAGGCCGTCCTGGCTGATGGCGGGGAGTTTCTTCGCGACCTCCGGCACCAGCTCGAGCTTGCTGTTGAGGTCGATCAGCTTGTCGAAGATCTGCGCCGCGATATCGTCGGCATGTTTCGAGTTGATGATGACCGGATCGAGCCCGTTGGGGTCGCCTCGGAGGACATTGGACGTGTAGACGCCGCCGTACTTCTTCCCTCCCTTCGCCTCGGTCTGCTCGACCTTCTGATCGCCGCCGCAGCCGACGGCGAAAGCGGCGAAGAGGACAATTGCCGCGATGCGTTTGATCATATCCCTGGTGATTGGGTTGACACGTTCGCTCCGGAGCGCGCCGGCCCGGAGTGCGGCAAAGGTAACGAAGTACCGGGAGAAATCCGGCGAAATACGGGATACGGGGAGGAAGTGGGGGAAACGAAACGCGCCGGTCCTGAAGAACAGGACCGGCGCCGAAAGTCGGGGAGGCCGGATTCGAACCGACGACCTTCTGCTCCCAAAGCAGACGCGATACCGGGCTACGCTACTCCCCGAGCAGGCCGCCGCCGTTGAAGCGACGCCTGCAAATGTGGCGATTTGCTCCGCCGCACGCAAGCATGAAGGTGAGCGGAACGCAGTTGCTTACAAGATGGAAGAAGTATCGCAGGAAGAGGCTCCGGCAATCGCGCCCCGCGGTTTCCGTCTCCCCGACAGCACCACAACGACCGGTAACATCAGCGCAGACGCTTAGAGGTAGTGCACCGTTCACCACATGCCGCTATCTTGGTAGCGGTATCATTTTATGATACCACCATGAAACTCAGCACCCGGCTTCGAGTCACGCTCGAGCTGATATTCCACGGCCCCGTCCACCCGAATATTCTCTGGACGGATATCGAGAACCTTTTTCGCGTCCACGGGGCAAGGATCATTGAAGGTCGAGGATCGCGGGTACGAATAGAACTGAGGGGCGCTTCCATCGTCGTTCATCGGCCCCACCCCTTCAGGGAGACTCGCAGACACACCATTAGAACTGTTCGCGCATTCTTCAACAGCATAGGGATAACTCCATGATCAAGTACAAGGGATATACCGGCACCGTCGACGTCGATTTCGAGGATGGCGTCCTTCACGGGCACGTGCTCCATCTGCGCGACATCATCACCTTCGAGGGGAACACGGTACAGGAAATCGAGCAGGCGTTCAGAGATTCCGTCGACGACTATCTCGAGTTCTGCCAGGAACTGGGGAAGGCGCCGGAGAAACCGTTCTCCGGGCACTTCACCGTACGGATCGCTCCCGACCTGCATCAGCGCATTACGCTGGAGGCGACGCGCCGCAGGATGAGCCTGAACCAGTGGGTCGGCGAGGTGTTTGAAGAGGGGCTGCAAGGAACCGAGGAGCTGATGAAGGAGCAGGCGAAGAAACGCCTTCTGAGAGATCTGGAGGAAAAGGAAAAGGAGAGACGGAGAGAAAAGAAGGAGAAGAAGCAGGCCGCCGCCCAGAAGGCTGCTGCGCAGAAGGCTGTGGCGCCGAAAGCTCCACGATCCACACGCAGGAAGACCGAATAGCTCACGGGCGCCTCCCGGCATCGTCCGGAACACCCGGCATGCAACGACGAAGCCCGACCTTCCGGCCGGGCTTCGTCGTTTTCCGATCTTCTATCGGGGAACGATCCTCGGTATCCTACAACCGGATCGTCTCCTGAAGGCGCTTGCATTCGTTGAAGGTGAAGCTGACCGTCTGCGATTCGAAACCGCTCTTCGAGATCGTCACCGTATAGGTTCCCTTGCAGAGTCCCTCGTAGAGATACCATCCCTCGGCCCCGGTCGTCCCTTCGGCCACGACGGTGTTGCCGTCGGAGATCACCACGGTGGCGCCGGAGAGCCATCCCGCCTCGGCCACCGTCGCATCCTTCACACGGAGTTTGAGCGACGCGGTGCAGCAGCTGTCGGGGTCCGGACCGCCGGTCTTGCTCATCGTCTTCTCCACCACGACCGACTCGTTGCAGCCGATCCCCTTGGCGAACTCGATCGCCCCGTATCCCTCGCGCGTCACCTCGATCACGTAATCGGCCTTGCAGAGCTCCTCCATCCTGACGTAGCCGTCGCCGTTCGTCTTGACCGTACGGACCGCCGTTCCCCCCTTCCAGAGCTTCACCGTCGCGTTCGCCACGGCGGCGCCGGTCGCCGCGTCGCGGACGATCACCTTGATCGCTCCCCCGCAGCAGGAATCGCCGTTGCCGTTCGACTCGGCCAGAAGCTTCATCGTCCGTTCCACTCTCCCGTTGCAGCCGAGCTCGATCGCCGACTCCCTCCCCTTGTAGCCGGCCTTCAGCACGCTGATCTCGTAGCGTCCCTCGCAGAGATCGCCGAAGGTCACGCTTCCTCCCTCGCTCGTTTTGGCGGCGACGACCGAACCGTTCTTCCAGAGCTTGACGGTGGCGCCGGAGAGGAACTCGCCGGAGGTGGAATCGCGCGGCACCACGATGATCGTACCGTCGCAGCAGCTGTCGTTCCGTTCGGCGATCGGGACCATCGTCCGTTCGACGTTCTCGGTTCCGTTGCAGGAGACCGAGGCGCTGAACTCGAGCACACGATATCCCTCACGGGCGATCCGCAGGTCGTACGATCCGGAGCAGAGCTCGTTGAAGGTCGCGCCGTCGTCGGTGGTCGTCTTCACTCTCGGCTCCATCCCGCTCCGCCGGACCTTGACCTCCGCCCCGCTGATGATCGCCCCGGTGGCCGAATCGCGCGCGATGACCTTGATGGTGCTGTTGCAGCAGGAGTCTCCCGACGGATTCTCGGTGTTCGTCTTCGCGACAAGCTCGTACGCCGCCACGACGCTGTCGCATCCGTCGATCTCGATTTCGGTCTCAAGAACCTTGTAGCCCTCCCGCGCGATCCGGAGGGAGTAGGAGCCGGCGGTCAGCGCGGCGAAGAGAACCCGCCCGTTGTCGTCGGTGAGGGTCTTGGTCTTCAGCCGATCCCCCCGCCTGATCCTGACCTCGGCCCCGGAGATCGCGGCCCCCGTGGAGTCATCGGTGATCGTCAGCGAAAGGCCGGCGCAGGCGCTGTCGTCGTTCACCATGTTGAGACGGACGCCCCCCTGTCCCCCGGCCGATCCGATCGCCGCAGCAAGAGCGGATGAGAAGGTGACGAAATCCTCATGGCTGACCTGGAGGGTCAGCCCGTTGAACTCCGAGGGAAGAGCGGAGAGAAGGAACGCCCCTTCCTCGTCGGTCGTGTCGGCCGAGATGAGAGCGTTGGAGGATCCGAGCGCCTTGACGATCGCGTTCGGAACGATATATCCCTGCCCGTCGACGACCACACCGGAGACCGTCTCGTTCCCCGAGGGAGCGTTCGGCGCATCGTTGTCGCATGCCGTGAAGAAGAGGCCGCAGATCAGCGCGACACAGGCAAGCAGTCGATACGGAAGCATCGATTTCATTGCGTTCAGTAGAAAAAGTGAAGGAAAAAACCGTCGGGACGCGAACGCGCCGTTAGGGGGGCGGCCGGTTGACACACCAGCAAAGGATTGGTTACGCCCGGTCCCTCCCCGGCCGGCGACGACCGGGGAAGAACCGGAGAACGATCTTCTACAGTTCCAGGCGGAGGCCCGTCACGAACCGCACCCCCTCCGAGGAGGAGGGATCGTTCCGGTGCTGATACACCGGCAGCATCGCCGAGAGGTCGAGCCTGACCGACCGATAGGCGATCTGCCCGCCGAGGGTGGTATAGCCGGAAAGAAAGCCCGACCGTTCGTCGATCACCCCCTCCACCCTGTCTCTGGCGGCCGACTCCCCCCTGAGTCCGGCGATGCCGACGACGGCGAACTCCTCCTCGTTGTCGCGGTAGAGATCGCGGTTGACCGTGGAGGAGAGGGCGAGCGAATTGCCGATCCGGTCCCGCTCCGGGTTCGATGTGTTGATCTTCCCGAAGAGGTCGGCGGCAAAGGTCCATCCCTCCGATTGCAGGGTCATGGTGCCGTTCAGCACCAGATCGACCGAGCCGCTCCCCGGCTGCAGCCGCGGGTCGAGACGCTCCCCGCTGCCGTCACGAAGCATGTAGTCGCCGAGCGGCGCCTTGACTCCGGCGCCGAGCAGGAGTACGGTCGAAGGTCCGTCGGGGAGAAGGTTCGGCATGATGTAGTGAGCCATCACCATCGGATCTCCCGTCCCCTTCACGGAGAGACGTCCCGTCGACTCGACATCGAGAAGGGTGACCGGGAGCACGGCGGTCGCCATGAAGTTCTGCGAGAAATGGTGCCGGTAGGCGAGCTCGAACGTCGAGCGCGTTTCCCGTTCCATGATCGTTTCATCACCGCCGGTATGTCCTCCATGGTAGGGACGGGGCGGCTCGACCCCATGGAGCAGGCCGCTCCCCGCCGCCGGTTTCAGATGGGGGACGACAGGTCCGGAGGCCGAACCGGAGGTCGACCGCTGGTAGAGATAATGGATCGTGAATTGATCCGATGTCGAGTAATAGGGGTTGATCCCCATGAGACAGTTGCAGAAATCACAGGAGAGCGCCGGAACGGGGGCCAGCGCCAGCAATCCTCCCAGAACGATATGGACAGGCTTCATCGATGCCTCTGTACAGACAGGTGGGGTTGAATGGACGGGTACGCGAGCATGACACGCCTCTCGACATTCGCGATTCGACGATCGCGGAAACGGAGAGGTACGGGTCGTGCGTCCGGCGGTCGGGATCGAGTCCGTTGCCGTGGAGCAGGGTTCCTTCTCAGGAGAAGGGGAGGGGGGAGATACGAAGATTCGGCGGAGGTTCGATCTCCTTCGGGAAACCGTCGGCGATGCCGGCCGCACCCGTCGGGTCGAAGGGAACGACGCACGGCGGGACCAGGGAGAGGGAGTTTTCCGAGATCAGAAAGGGGAGCGGTTCCTGAAGATATCTGGGAGCCGAGGGGGCGGTGGGCTTCTCCTGCGCACCTGTCACGGCGCGGATATGGCAGCGGCCGTGACAGGAGGGATCGTCCCGGTTGACGCAGTACGTCCCGGCGATCCGGTCGGCATAGAGGTAGTAGACGGCCCACGTCAGCGGCACGCTCATGGTGTAGAGCGTGAAGCAGAGAGCGAGCATGAGATGGAGAAGCCGTCGCATCGTTGCCGTCGTGATCCGGTTCGGAGCCGCGAGGGGGGAATCCCCCGTCGGCGGACGGCGCGAATGTACGACATCGGAATGTCCTGAAGTATCGCAATGTGGGACGGCCGCGATCCCCCGGCTCAGTCGTCGGCCGGGGGGAGATCGCGGATCGCCGGTCCGTTCAGGATCTTCCCGTACGGATCGAAGCGCGAACCGTGGCAGGGACAGTCCCAGGAGGTCTCCTCGGAGTTCCACTCCAGCACGCACCCCAGATGGGTACAGGCGGCCGAACGCTCGTGCAGGACCCCCTGCGGGTCGCGATAGGCGGCGATCTTCTTCAGTCCTCGCCTGATCACCCTCCCCTCTCCCGCCGGGATATCTTCGACCGAATCGACCTCTCCCGGCGTGACCCAGGCGGCAAGCTGCTCTACAACTTCCTTCCCTTCCTTCAAAAAATCAGGGGTTGCCTTTAACGTAATCCTTGAAGGATCGTACAGTACGGCCCAGTGATTCTCACGTCCCATGATGAGATCGGTGATCAGGATACCACCAATCGTTCCGTGCGTCATCCCGTTGCCGGAGTCGCCGGTGATCACATAGACATTATCCGTATCCATCGGATTTCTGCCGATAAACGCCATGCCGTCGACCGGCTCCATCACCTGACCCGACCAGCGATACTCAACCGATTCGATCATCGGGAACCTCTCCCGCGCCCATTCCTCCAGGCAGCGGTAGCGCTCCTCCGCGTCATCCTCGGTCCCGGTCTTGTGATCCTCTCCCCCGACGATGAGGATGTCGTATCCCGCCGCGGAGGCTCCGTCCGACTCGAGCCGGATGTAGTGATAGGGATCGGGGGTATCCCAGTAGAGCCCCTTCGGCACCGAGCCGGCGGGGACCCGCGCGCCGATGACGTAGGTCCGGTAGGGGGCCTGCTTGGTATGGATGGCGAACATATTGTTGACCGGCGAGTTCGTGGCGACGACCACGGCGCCGGCGGTGATGACCGCTCCGGTCCGCGTTCTGACGATCGCGGGTGATCCGCCGGAGATCTCGTCGGCATGGGTTCCGGTGTGCAGTCGCCCACCCATCCGGACGATCCCCTCGGCAAGCCCGCGCAGATATTTCAGCGGATGGAACTGCGCCTGGCGGGGGAACCTGAGAGAATCGCCGGTATTGAAAAAGGGGAAGGGGGATTCCCGAAGGTACTCCACCCCGGTCAGTCCGGCCCTGTGCGCGGCGCGCATCTCGTTCCCGAGGATCTCGGTCGACTCGCCGGGCGGAACGAAGAGGTAGCCGTTGACCCGCTCGAAGTCGCAGTCGATCCCCTCCTCCCTGACGATGACCTCGACGGCGTCGATCGCCGCGGTATGGCTTTCGGCGGCGATCCGTGCCCCTTCCTCGCCGTGAAGCCGTTCGATCTCCAGGTAGCGGTCGTCGAGCGCGCAGGTGATATGAGCGGTGGTTCTGCCGGTCTCCCCTCCCCCGACGGGACCGTCATCGATCACGACGACACGCTTCCCGTCGCGCAGGAGCAGGTAGGCCGTGGTCATGCCGGAGATGCCGGCGCCGACGATGCAGACGTCGGTTTCGATATCGTGGTCGAGCGGCGGGTAGTGCGGCATATCCGTCGTCGTCGTCCATACCGACCTGCTTCCGCCTGATTGATCGTTCATTGTTTCTCCATGATGGTGCGGTCCTCCTCCGCTCATAACCTCCGTTCGGCAAACGAGCGTTCCCGCGGCGTCCCCCGATCCGGGCGTCAAACTTTATAGTATCACAACCCGCCTCATGCGCTATATTCCGACGATGAACATGCAGGCACGGCGACGTGCCCCCGGTCTCAGCAATGACTCCCGACGCCTCGATCCCCGATGATACGCTTCCCCCTTCTTGCAGCGATCTTTCTTCTTCTTTCCCTCAACCGCGCGCTCGCCGACCCGGCCGCCGACGATTACGACAGTATCGTGGTGGACGCCACATACGTGCCGTGCAACGACTCCACGGAATCGCTCCTGGTCTTCAGAAGCGGCCGGGCGATCTACGCCCACAAGGATCTCGCCGTCGTCTTCTCCCTCCCCACCTCTCTGATCGACGACGTCCTCTCGACGGCCGAGAAGGTGGTCTCGGTGGTGGACACGACGAAGCTGGACAGTTGCACGACGGTGGGGGTGATCCTGGGGGGAGGGAAAAGGTTCATGCTGATCAACAACGCCCGACCGACCCCGGAGACGCGGGAGGTGCAGCTTCGCCTGGAGCGGCTGCGGAAGTTCGCCCGGAAAAAACTGGAGCAGAGCGATTCGCTCCCCGAACGGGCCTCCGTGGAGATGGACACACTGGTGATGGCGGAGCGTCCGTCGATCAGCCCCTACGAGCTGCGCGCGAACATCCGCAGTTCCCCGGTGGCCGAAGAGTGGGGCTGCCGGGGAACCGTGGTCGTTCGCGTGCTGGTCGGCAAGGATGGCGACGCCCGCCGCGCCTTCGTGCACAGCGTGAAGGTGCGGGGGAAATGCGGTTCGCTCCTCGTCACCTCCGCGCTGCAGGCGGTGCTCCGTTCCACCTTCCGTCCCGCGCTCAAGAAGAACGGCAAGCCGACGGTCGCCTGGACCGATATCGAGGTGAAGTTCAGCAGGAAGTAGCGGGAAGCCCCGATCGCTGCCTGACCACCCGGATCAGTTCCGACACGACCTCCCGCTCCGTTTCAACGCGATGGAGGCGATCGCCGCGCCTCCTGTCGTATCGGATATGACGTTACCTGCCGAGCACGACAGGTTCGACATACCGCCTCTCCCCGGCACGGACCACACAGAGATATCCTCCCGAGGGAAGCTCCGAGGGATCGACGACGATCCTTCCCGGTCCCGCGCCGAGTTCACGAGAGGTCGTGAAGAGGGTCCTTCCGAGCATGTCGAGGAGATCTACTTCGACACGCGATGAGCTTTCGAGATCGACGGCGACCTCGAACCGGTCGACCGCCGGGTTCGGCACGATCGCCGCGTGCAGCCCCTTCGTCCCGGTTTCCTTCTCCACCGAGCTGGAGGCGACCCGGTTCCGCCAGTAGATCAGCCCGCCGTCGAGCCCGCCGCTGATCAGCATCGAACCATCCTTCGAGAGCGCCAGCGAGCCCTGCCCCACCGGATAGTCGCTGTAGGCGTAGACCTCCTTCCACTCCTTCATATCCCAGACACGGACCACCGGATCGTTCCCCGCCGAGTAGAGATAGGCGCCGTCCGACGAGAAGATCAGATCGTTGACCCTTCCGGTATGCCCCTTCAGCGTGCGCACGGTCGTCAGATCGTCCGGGTTGAGGACGAGGATATCTCCGCTGATATCCATGCCGACGAGGAGGAGGGAGCCGTCGGGAGTATAGGTGAGAACGACCGGGAGTTGAGGAACGGAGAGCTTCATGAGCTCCTCCCCCGTCGCCGTGTTCCAGAGCCGGAGCGTACGGTCCATGGAGCCGGTGACGACGCGCGAACCGTCGCGGGAGAGCGCCGTCGACATGAGCCACGACTCATGTCCCTTGAGAACGACCTCCGACGTCAGCCCCGCGATCGACCAGATCCGCGCCGTGGAGTCGATGGAGGAGGTCGCGATCAGCCCCGCCCCTTCGTTGACGGAGATATCCGTTATCAGACTGCGATGTTCCGGCGAGAACCTCCAGGCGGAATCGACGGCGCCGGTGGCAAGGTCGTAGGCGAACGGTCGGTTTCCGCCGGCAAGGACGACTCTCCGCCCGTCGCTCATGAACTCGGCGTCGTAGACGTTCATGGTCGCGGTGATCACGTACATCTGCGGCGCGCTCAACGCCTCGGACTTCAGGCGTGAGCTCAGAAGCGTTCCGTCGGCGGCGTCGAAGACCCTGACCTTTCTGTCGTAGTTCGATGTCCATGTCGTCAGCCTTGTCCCGTCCGGCGAGATCGCGAGCGCGTTGATGGCGCCGTCGTGGGTCATCACATTGTTGTGGACCGTGTCGTCCGCCTTCCATTCCCAGATACCGGCGTCGGAGGTGGTGATGAAACGGGATCTGTCGGGCGAATATCGTATCGAGTTTATATCGGCTCCGAACGGGAGATGGGTCTTCGAGTAGGCGCCCGCGGTCAGATCGAACTGCTTGAGGGAATATTCCCCCGCGATCATCAGCCCCTTCCCATCCGGTGTGAACTCGATGGCGCTCGGTCCCCCCAGTACGAACTGGGAGTTGACGGTGTCGACGGGGGCGCCGACCGCCAGATCCCAGATGATGATATCGGGGATAAGATCATCCAGCACCAGGCTGTCTCCGCCGTGGGAGAACCTGAGTCTGACGAAGCCGTCGGACCCCTGGGTGTTGCTCTCGATCGTCCGGAGGAGCGCGCCGCTCTTCTGGTCCCAGACGCGCGCGTTGTACCCGAGATTCGGGTCGCCGGGACCACGCGCGTTGTTGCATGCCGCGAGATATTTTCCGTTCGGGGAGACGTCCATCGATAAGACCGTCCCCTGGTTGAACTCGACCTGGAAGCGAAGATCGTCGGTCTCCAGATCGTAGACCCGGATGACCCCTGCGCGATCTCCCGCGGCGACCCCGCTTCCGTCGGCCAGGAACGCGACATGCGCGACCGGCGCCGTGTGGCCGGTGAACGTGTGCAGGAGCTCACCGCTCTCCAGATCCCACACCTTCACCTCTCCGGCGAGATCCCCCGAGACCGCCCACCCTCCATCCGGCGACAGGGCGATCGGCATCGGCCCCGTCGTGTCGGCGGCGCTGATGATCGTGACGAGATTCCCCGATGCGAGGTCCGCGACCCGTATGCATCCGTCGTACGCCCCCACGACCAGCCGTTTCCCGTCCGGCGTGTAGGACGCGTATGGGGCACTACTCCCCAGACCGGCGCGGGCCGATATGATATCCTTGCCGAGCTTCTGGGAGAAGAGAGCGACGGGGAGCAGAAAGAGGAGAAGAGGGAGAAGTCTGTTCATGAACATACCTGTTGATTGAGATCCGTGCGGGACCCTGATGATGAGGGCGGAAGCGAGAGTCACGAGCCGCCGGTCCCTCCGCGAGAGAGGAGAGCGACGCCTTCTGATCGACAGAGCGAATCTTCCGGACGTAACCGCGTGGGAGGAATATTGGGGGTGAAACGCGCACTTTTCCGCGCTTCGCGAATCAGTATTTAATCATTAGAAGATCGTCCGGAAGGGGCTGCCTCCGCAACGATCATCATTCTACGATACAACCCATCCCCGCCCCGCAAGGCCTCGATACCCGGCTCGATACCGAAGCGCCGTCACAACACATCATAAAAAGATATACCCTACATTCCCGAGAGAAAGGAGACGAGATTGGCGCGATCCCCCAGTCCGAGCTTCCGCCGCAGGCTCTGGCGGTGCGTGTTCACGGTGTGACGGGATATGCAGAGAAGATCGGCGATATCCTTGCTGGAGAGCTGGACCTTGAGGAGCGCGCAGATCTTCAGTTCGGTCGGCGTCAGTTCCGGGAAGCGGGCGGAGAGCTTCCCGACGAACTCCGGAAAGATCGTGTCGAAGTGACGGCGGAACCGTTCCCAGTCCTCCTCGGATCTGATCTCCGAGTCGATCGTCTCCCGAAGCATCGCCTTGCGTCGTCTCCCTCCCCCGCTTCCCACCTCCCGTCTCAGCTTCAGGAGCGACCGCTGCTTATGCGCCAGATGGAGCGCCATGGAGGCGAGCTCCATGCTCTGCGCCGCCACCGACTCCTCCAGGCGTTCGGCACGTTTCGTCAGCAGCTCCTTCTCCGCCTGATGGCGGCGGAGCTCATGCTGCATCCTGAGGTTCTGAATCCTTCCCTGCACCTCGCGTCCCTGAATCCGCTCGTCCAGATCGGCATGCAGCCGGAGATGGCGGAACGCGGCGGCCGACTCCCCCGTCGACTCGAACAGGTCGGCAAGACAGTGGTGGATCTGCACCAGCAGGTCGAGGTCGCCGTACTTCTCACCGATCCGCAATCCCTCGTCGAGTGTGCGGCGCGCCCCCTCGACATCTCCCATTGCGATCTGAAGACGACCGAGGCAGCGAAGAACGTTCGCAATAACGAGCTCATCCTCTCCCGAACGTGCGATCTCGATCGCCTCGGTCTCGTAGGCAAGCGCGGTCGTGAACTCCCCCTGATATTCGTAGACGGTACCGATGCTTGTAAGAAGCATCGGGAGGATGGAGGGATGGCGCAGATCGCGGGCGATCGGGAGCGCGACGGCGTAGTAGTCGAGAGCCTCCTGCCAGCGGAGCTCCTGCTCCAGCGACACTCCGATGTTCATCAAGGTTCCCGCCTCGCCGACCCGATCGCCGAGGGCGCGATAGATCGCCAGAGCGTCGCCGTAATGACGGCGGGCTCCATCATGATCGGAGAAATGATCGTAGATGCGGGCGATGTTGAGGAGGGCGATCGCGCGGACGAGGGCCGCGGAAGAGGTGTCGAGCGACTCCAGCAGCGCAAGGGCGTTGGCGAGCGCCTCCTCGTACAATCCCACCCCTTCGTACGCCTTGGTCAGGGCATTGCGCGAGGGGAGCGCCTCCGCCGGTCCCCCGCACGATTCCAGCAGATCGACCGCCTGTTGCAGCAGGGGGATCGCCTCCGCCGGACGTCCGACGGTCAGGACCATGATGCCGAGCTGATGGATGGTCCGCCCGCCGGTCTGGGGATCGGCGAGGGTATCGGCCAGGGCGGCCGCCTGTTCGGCAAGATCGAGTGCTTCCGGCATACGTCCCGTCACTCTGCGACATTCGGCCATCACCGAAAGGCTCAGGGCGCGGGAGCGGGTGTCGTCGATCGCTTCTCCTCTCCTGAGCCCCTCCGCCGCCGTGTCGTACGCGCGCTCCGGCTCGTTGCGATATATGCGGCGCGCCTCGGCCAGCAGATGCTCGATATGCCGGCGCGGATCGGCGATCGCGTCCGGAGCAGACTCCGGGTCGTATGTCGTTTCGGTCATGATGCGGTATCGATGCGTATTGTCGTCGGCCGTCCGAGAAGAAGCGGCGGAAGCGTCGAATATACGTCGGCGCTCCCGTGACAACGGCGGTACAATCTCTCAAGGAACTTCATCTCTCCGTTCCCTATGTTTGCCCCGATGACTCAGCACACACCGACCATTGGAATCCTCGGCGGCGGCCAGCTCGCCAGGATGACCGCCTACGCCGCGTTCCGTCTCGGACTCCGGGTCCTCATCATGGAAAAGACCTCCGGCTCCCCCGCCGGCCGGATCGCGCATGAAGAGTTCACCGGCGCCTTCTCCGATCATGACGCGCTTATCCGGTTCGCATCGGACTGCGACGTGACGACCCTGGAGAGCGAGTTCATCGACGAGAGCCATCTTGCGGCGATCGAGCGCGCCGGGCTCCTCCTCTTCCCCCGGTCGTCGTCGGTCGCCATGATCCAGGACAAGCTGCTGCAGAAGCGGACGATGGAGGGAGCCGGCATCCCGGTAGCGGCGTTCAGGGGGGTCGACGACACGGCGCAGGCGGTCGCGTTCGGCGGCGAGTACGGCTATCCCTTCGTTCTCAAGAGCCGCCGCGACGGATACGACGGCTACGGCAACGCGACGATACGGACGCCGGAGGATGTGGCCGCGGGCTGGGAGAAGGTCACGCGGGGCGATACGTCGCGGCAGATCTACTGCGAGGCGTTCGTCCCCTTCGTCAAGGAGCTGGCGGTAATGGTGACGCGCGGCCGCAACGGAGAGGTCGCGATCTACCCGGTGGTGGAGACGGTGCAGGAGAACCATATCTGCCGCGTGGTCTCCGCCCCCGCCTCGGTCGACGAGGGGGCGATCGGACTCGCCGTGGAATACGCCCGTCGCGCGGTGGAGGCGATCGACGGAGTCGGCATCTTCGGGGTGGAGCTCTTTCTGACTGGAGATGGAGAGATTCTGGTCAACGAGATGGCCCCAAGGCCGCACAACAGCGGGCACTACACCATCGAGGGATGCGTTACATCGCAGTACGAGAACCATATCCGTGCCGTCATGGGGTGGCCGCTCGGCTCCACGGAGCTGCGGGCTCCCGGCGTCGCCATGGTGAATATCCTGGGGCGACACGACGGCTCCGGCGCCGTCGCCAATTATCATGAGGTGCTCGCCGATCCCACAGTCCACCTGCACCTGTACGGCAAGGCCGAATCGCGGCGGGGACGGAAGATGGGGCATGTCACGGCGCTCGCCGATTCGGTCGAGGAAGCGATACGGAGAGCATCGGAGGCGGAGAGGAGAGTACGATTCGTGGAGTAGAGCATAACAGGGGATGACGCGATCGATCACATCCCTACATGATATTCTTCAAACGGAGCCGTGATGATACGCCGTCTGAACCATGTCCAGATCACGATCCCGAAAGGGGCGGAGGAGTCGGCCCGTGATTTCTACTGCGGAGTGCTCGGGCTGGCGGAGATCCCCAAGCCCGACTCCCTGGCCGGCCGGGGCGGGTTCTGGATGGAACTCGACGGCCTGCAGATCCACGTCGGGACCGAGGATGGCGTGGATCGCGCCGCGAGCAAGGCCCACCTGGCCTACGAGGTGGAGGAGGTGACGGAATGGCGCGCACGGCTCGAGAAACGGGGAGTTCCCATTCTCGACTCCATCCCCATCCCCGGGTATGATCGATTCGAGGCGCGCGACCCGTTCGGCAACAGGATCGAGTTCATTGGAACACGGCGGGAACCGGCCGGGGAGGGGAGCCTCTAACGGCTCACCGTTCAGAGAACCGTTCCGCCAACGCGTCTTCCGGCAGCACGATAGTATAGATCAGGGCCGCACGGAACCGACGCCCACACAACCGAGGCGCAGATGAGAGCCGTCCGCTACCTTCCATTCATCACCCTTGCGCTCCTGGGGTCCATACCCGCGGAGGGACAGAACTACTACTACCCGCCGCTGAACGACACGACCTGGGCGCGTGTCTCCCCCGCATCGCTCGGCTGGGACACCGCCGCGCTCGACACGCTGCTGACCTATCTCGGCGAGAAGAACTCCACCGGGTTCGTGGTGCTGCATGAGGGAAGGATCGCGGTGGAACAGTACTGGGAGGATTGGAACGCCGAGACGCGCCAGGAGATCGCCTCCGCCGGCAAGAGCGTCACGGCGTTCCTGACCGGGATCGCGCAGGAGGAGGGGAAGCTCGACATCGACGATCTCACCTCGAACTATCTCGGCAGGGGATGGACGAGCGCACCGCCGGAGAAGGAGGACCTGATCACGATACGTCACCAGCTCACCATGAGCACCGGCCTGGATGACGGCATCCCCGCCACACCCGATATCCCCGATCCCGACAACTGTCTGGAGCCCGACTGCCTCCGCTACAAGGGGGACGCCGGAACCCGCTGGTCCTACCACAACGCCCCGTACCGCCTGATCCTGGATGTGCTGGAGAACGCCGTGGGGACGAACCGGAACCTCTACAGCCGGGAGAAGCTCTACGACAGGATCGGGATGAGCAGATCGCTCTGGTTCGGCTATATCATGGTCGCATCGACCCGCGATATGGCGCGGTACGGACATCTGATCCTGAGCAGGGGGATATGGAACGGCGACACGCTGCTGCACGACAAATCGTACTTCGATGCGATGATCAACACGTCGCAGGAGCTCAACAGATCGTACGGCTATCTCTGGTGGCTCAACGGCAGAGGATCGTATATGGTCCCGATGCTTCAGATCGTGTTCCGGACCGACCTCTTTCCCTCCGCCCCGCCCGACATGTTCGCCGCGCTCGGCAAGAACGACAGGAAGATCTATGTCGTCCCCAGCCTGAACCTGGTCGTGGCCCGCCACGGCGCCGACGCCGGCGACAACCTCTACGCTCTCTCCTCGTTCGACTACGGGATCTGGGAACGGCTGATGAAGGTCGTACGCCCGGCCTCCACCGCCTTCCATAGGGACGCGGATATCGTGAAGAACGACCTGACGGTTCTCCCCAACCCCGCACACGACCGGCTTCTGCTCCGCATCGACCTGAAAGCGCCGGAGCAGGTCACGATCAGCCTGCACGACCGGCTCGGCCGCACTCTTCTCATGATGAACAAGGCAATGGAAGCGGGGGTGACGGAGGAGAGTCTTTCCCTCTCCGAACCGGAGATTCCGGAGGGGGTTCATTACGTGCGGGTGACGACCTCTTCAGGGAGCATGGTGCGTCCGGTGGTGGTGGCGCGGTGATCGTGGTACGGTGATCCCGTAGAGATCACGATCCGATCATTCCATGCAACAACCTGCGGGCCGCCGTGTTATCGTCATCGACCGGCGGGTCGTGCTGCTCACGCCGTCGGAGATCGTCCGTCGTCCCCCTGAGCACTCATTTCCCCTGAGTTCATGGACACAGATCGCCCGCTTCGGAGAGCCGTGCTCTCGACCGCCGCCGTCGCAATCGTGCTCCTCCTCGGCGCCGGAAGCGACCTCCGTACGCAGCCGATCGAGCTCGACACGGACTCCATCAGACTGCGCGCCGCCGCCGAGCCGTTCCGATACGTCTTCGATATCCCGGGCGGATATATCAACGACCACTCCCTCATCTTCGACGGATCGCGGTGGCATCTTTTCTTCATCCAGGGGACGGTCAGCAAGGAGCAGGGATGGTTTCGCGAGGGGAACGAGACCACGATCGGACATGCCGTCAGCTTCGATCTGCTCACATGGACCCGGGAGGCCCCGGCACTGACGGTCGGGGAACCCGGCTCGCCCGACGACGGGCATGTGTACGCTCCCTCTGTGGTCGAGCGGGACGGGATCTACTACATGATCTACAGCGGCAACCGGCAGTGGTTTACCGAGGGGGAGTATCTCTTTCTCGCCGAGTCGCGCGATCTCTTCACATGGAAGCGCCTTTCCGGAACCCCGCTCTTCCTCCCCGACAGTTCATGGGCGCTCTACCGTCCCCACCGGAGCGACGCGCAGTTTCCCGAGCCGGTGGCCGGCCGCGATCCTTTTCTGCTGTACGATTCGGCATACGGCTACATCTGCTACTATATCTCCGCGATGAAGAGAGATCCCGGCCGACGCTCATCGGATAACGAGTACGCCTGCATAGCGGCCGCGACATCTCCCGATCTGATCCACTGGACCCACCGCGGCCCGGTGCTGATCCGGCCGAGATCCGACTTCGACAGCTACAGCTATGGATTCACCGAATCTCCCTGCATCGTCAAACGGGAGAACCTCTACTATCTCTTCTGGAAGGGGGGATCGGGCACCCGCTACGTCATCAGCAGATCGCCACTGGATTTTCACGACCGGACCGACTATTTCCTGGCGACGTCGCACGCCTCCAAGGTCATACGGTTCCGGGACCGCTGGTATCTCACCTCCTGCAGCCGCGAGCCCGACGACATCGGCCACACCCGCAGCGACAGAACCCGGGGACTCTACCTGGCCGAGCTGATCTGGAGGAACGACCACCCCTTCCCGATCGCTCCCGACTCAACGGCCCTCGCCCCCTGATCGAAGCCCGCCGTCCGCCCGGACGTAGCGATATGAAATTCCGATTGGGCAGGAGCCCGCGGATCTCTATCTTTGCGGTTCCCCTTGTCGCCGGGATAAGGGAAGCCGGTCCCGTAGTTCAGCTGGACAGAACGCAAGTTTCCTAAACTTGATGTCGCAGGTTCGAGTCCTGCCGGGACCACATAAGCCGCGATTCCGTACAGAATCGCGGCTTTTTCATAATGCCGGTCTCAGCATGAGACAGATCTGTCCCCTTCTTCGTCTCATATATCCAATCCGATCTGTCCCCTGCGTGCCTGAATCAGCTCGACGAAACCGGCCTGAAGATTATCCGGAAGGAAGCTTCGCTCCATCAGCTCAAACCACGCGGGGATGCTTGCTGAGAACTTCGCCAGCATATTAGCCTGGACCCGTCTGTCGATCGAGCAGCGATCCATCGCTTCCTGAAAATCCCGCCACCGCAGCTTCCCTTTCTTCCCGTTGAGCGTCAGGGCCAGTTCCTCATTGTCCTCAATTACCAGCGCCGATGCAACCATATCGTATGCCGGCGAGAGAACGTAGCCGATATCGGGTCGCTTGATCAACGAGAAGTTCTTCAGATGCATATCGGTGTTCCCGGTCAGAAAGCTGAAGAGAATCTGTTCGAACACGTTGATGACATCGAGACCGGGATTCACGGAATATCGTTCTATTGCTTTGGCGATCTGTTCATAGGAGCCGGTGTATTTCTGCTCGGTCAATCTGCCGGTCAACTGGCACATATCCTCCATATGAATCTTGCGTTTCTTTTCACGATCGATCCGCCGTGTAATGTAGGCGAGAGCTCCGGACTGCATGCGAATCAAGGCATGAGGGACCGTTGCAATCCTGGTCAGTTCCGCCAGATGCATCGTGGCATCTTCCAATTCCGGGAGATGAGGATAGTCCGATGTAGGAGGCTTCAGAATAAATTCTCCCCAGAACCCGACGATTGTCAATCGACGACGCACGTCCGGACCGCCCGGTGGATCGAGATCAAGCGAGAGTTTCGGTTGTACGCCGGGAACGGCGAGGCGGCCACGCAGAACGCTGCCGGCCAGTTCCGCCATCTGATTCTCGGAGTACGACAGCAGAGGAGGCTCCGGGACGCCGTAAAAGCGACGGCTGCATGGGGGATGCATGTCGACTTCCCCGCGTTCCAGTTCCTTATAGCAGTAGAGGCATCTGGGCATGATGTCACTCCTCACGAATACCGACGGCGCCGATACACTCCCGACAGCAGGCCAGCAGCAGGCCCATCCGATCACGCGGGTTCAGCTTCCAGGTTTGCCCGGCAATCTCGAGCAACCATCCCTCCGGAATCAATCCGTCGAAGAACGGGAAGAGAACGTTGCTGTGGTAGGGAGTCGTTGTAAGCGGCAATGTCAGGCTTACTGGCTCCGCATCCGCACCTTGCAGGTAGTTGGAATCATATGAGAAGTGATAGCCTTCATCATCCTCAACCAGCGTCCCTGCACGTCTATCATGCATATACACATTAGCCGTTCTCATCGTTCAGGCCCGTTCGTTGGATCGGCACCGGCCCCAGAACATGCCCGAAGAGGGCAAGAACCTGATTGACCTTATCCATGCGGAGTGTGGCCTTGCCCTGCTCGAGGTCACGGATGAACCGAAGGCCGACACCGGCCTTGAGCGCGAGTTCTGCCTGGGTCAGCTTTACCTGACGCCGGCGCATCTTGAGGAACGTGCCGATATTGGAATTTTGATACGACATAGTATACCCGTTCGGGTACAAATATAGTACAGGAGCACTGTTTTATACCCACTTGGGTATAATTTCACTGTGCAGGAGACTGATTATACCCGATTGGGTATAATCAGTCTCCTGCACCAAGGTCCACTCCTGTCTCGACTCTCTTGAAACTGTCTTGCCGGCAGGGTTGCGGAGATCTTAGACACTGGTCAGGGATGGCTGTTCACCTCAGGAGAGTTCACCGGCCGGCTCCAGTGATCGGCGATCCGAATCAGCATGAACGATCGAGACTGATGTCACGACAACATCTTCAGTGAGCGTCTGTAGCGGGGCCCGAAGCACAAAGGCATGTATCTGCGAATACTTTCTGATAAAGAGATCAACCAACTACACCGGTTTGCTTTCGCACTCGTGATACTGCCGCGCTCGGCGACATTATAGCCGGAAGTGCATAACATCCTCCAGGCATAGTATGCCCATGCAGGTATAACACCACCATTATTCACCTGGCATCCTTCGGCTTCAGTAACTCAAGCTGGTTGAATTTCGTCCCGGGCGCCTTGACCTTCCTGCGAAGCAGCCGGAAGCGCCGACGGAACCGATCCGCAGCGCCCGATTGCCCATCTCCCCCTCACCCCCTATCTTGCCCATCCTTTCACGCATGGAGCGTTCCGGCTCCCGACATTGGGGATAAGTACAGGGAAGAGGAATTCTTCAGGGATCACGTTCACGCCATTTCATACTCCGATGAACAACAGTATCCTGTTCGACACCGACAGCTATAAGGTAAGCCACTGGTTGCAGTATCCGCCGGGCACCGAGAAGGTGTTTCTCTACCTTGAAGCAAGAGGCGGCCATTATCCCGCGACCCTCTTCTTCGGGTTGCAGTATTATCTCAAGAGATATCTGCAGGGGAGCATCGTCACGATGGAGGATGTCGAACGGGCGAAGGAATTTTATGCGGTTCACGGAGAGCCGTTTCATTATGAAGGGTGGAAGAGAATCGTGGAGGTGCACGGCGGACGGCTGCCGCTTTCGATTCATGCTGTTCCGGAGGGATCGATCGTTCCCACCAGCAACGTTCTCTTTACCGTGGAGAACACCGACCCGGAATGCTACTGGCTTCCCGGCTGGGTGGAGACGATTCTGATGAGGACCTGGTACCCGATCACCGTCACGACGCGCAGCCGTTTTCTGAGGGAAAAGATTCTCTCCTACCTTATCGCAACGTCGGATGATCCGCAGACGGAGATCACCTTCAAGCTGCATGATTTCGGATCACGAGGGGTTTCCTCGCGGGAGTCGGCGATGATCGGCGGCGCGGCGCATCTCGTGAATTTCTTCGGGTCCGATACCGTTATCGGTATCCAGTGCGCCAATTATTTCTACAATCATGAGATGGCGGGGTACAGCATCCCCGCCGCCGAGCATTCGACGATCACTTCGTGGGGACGCGAACATGAGTGTGACGCGTACAGAAACATGCTCCGGAACTTCGCGAAGCCGGGCGCCCTGGTGGCGGTAGTATCGGACAGCTACGATATATACGCCGCCTCGGCGAACCTCTGGGGCGGAGAGCTGAAGGAGGAAGTGATCAACTCGGGAGCCGTGGTGATCGTCCGCCCGGACAGCGGACATCCCACGGAGGTGCTCCCGAAACTCCTGGGGATTCTGGAGGAGCGCTTCGGAACGACGCTCAACTCCAGGGGATTCAGGGTGCTGAACCACGTCAGAACCATCTGGGGTGACGGGATCGATGAAGTGGCGATCGGAGAGATTCTCGACTGCATTACCTCGCTCGGCTACAGCGCCACGAATATCGCGTTCGGTATGGGAGGAGGTCTGCTCCAGCAGGTCAACAGAGATACCGTGAGCTTTGCGATGAAATGCTCCTCCATCCTTGTACAGGGTGAGGAACGCGACGTCTACAAATCCCCCATCGATTCGCACGGAAAGGCGAGCAAGAAAGGACGGCTCGATCTTGTGCGAACGGCGGAGGGATATCGGACGGTGAAACTTCCGAGCGATGCGGGTGATTCGTCTCTGGTGGAGGTGTTCAGAGACGGAGAAATTCTGAAGGAATATTCCCTGGGCGAAATACGTGAGCGCGCGAACTCGGAGCCGGGCATTTCAGTAAGTGCCCGGACGGAAGAGGTGTCGGAAGCAACGGTTTGACATTCCCGTGATCCCGACGGGAGCACGTTTCCACCATAATTCTTACGATGAATGGTGTTACGTTCTCCCTTCCGACATCCCTCACTACAGACCCCTCCCTCTCATTGCTCTACCTTCGTCCGATATGACCGCAAATACGGCAGAGAGGGAGGAGCGTAGGAAAGCGCCGGAGCATATCATAACGCCGGGACGTTCGCATCTCCCTGCGTGAAATCCCCTCCAGGAATCATCAGCGGTCATCTTCCATGCCCCTTCGTTTCGCAGTTCATCAAGCTTCCATCCCGGCTGTGGGGCTCATGGTCGCCCTCCTCTTCGCAATCCCCTCGGCGCCGCTCCGGGCGCAGCAGGGGAGCATGAACACGTCCGACACGACCCTCTTCCGATACGTTCTCGATATCCCCACACGATATATCAACGATCATTGCCTTATTAAGCGCGAAGAGCGGTGGCATCTTTTCTACACCGACGGATCGGTGGGAAGGAAGTGGATGCGTCCCGGAAACGAGGCCCGGATCGGCCATGCCGTCAGCTTCGATCTGCTCCACTGGACCGTGCTCGATCCCGTGCTCCATACCGGCCCGCCCGATGCGCTCGACCATGCCCATCTCTACGCTCCGTACGTCTTCGAGGATGACGGAACCTACTACATGTACTACAGCGGCAACAAACGGGACTTCACCGCCGGAGAGTATATGCTCGCCGCGACGTCGACCGATCTCTTCACCTGGACGAAGGTCGAGACAGGTCCCGTCCTTCTCCCCAACCCCGCCTGGGCATTCTATCATCCCGAGATCATGCAGGAGATCCGCGAGGGGCCCGTATCGGGACGCGATCCTCATCTCCTCCGCGACCCGAAGTACGGCTATATCCTCTACTATGCGTCGGAACTGAGAGGGACCACGGAGAACGGTTTCAACGACAGAGAGGCGGCCTGCATCGCCGCCTCCACCTCACCCGACCTGAAGAACTGGACCGACCGCGGCCCCGTGCTCGTACGGCGCGTGGAACGGCTGGAGACGAACAGACATGCGCAGCCGGAATCCCCCTGCGTCGTCAGGCGCGACGGCCGCTACTATCTTTTCTGGAAGGGAGAAGGAGGAACCTACTCTGCCGTCAGCGACGACCCGTTCAATTTCGAGAACGGAAGCGCACGGCTTCTGGCGACATCCCATGCAGGCGAAATCATCGAGGCCGACGGGCGGTGGTTCATCACGTCGTGCAGCCGCGCCCTGAACGACCTCATGCATACATGGAGCGACCGATCGCGCGGGTTGTATCTGGCCGAGATCGTCTGGGAGGGGATCGATCCGGTCGTCCGTCCCCTCACCAGGCCGCCGGTGGAGGCGAAGGATACGCTCACCGTATCGTCATCGCCCGACTCCCCTTCGGTGCTGCTGGGACATACGTTGTGGGTCGATCTCCCATCCGGAAGGTCGAGCACGGAGCAGGTTGCCGTGCTCGACACGGAGGGGATGGAACGGACACGGGTGACTCCGGTCGTCGACAATGCCTCCCCCGCGCGAATCGGCATACCGACGACGGCGCTGGCTCCGGGGACGTTCGTTCTGAATCTGGAGCCGGAAGCCGAGGGGATACGGTTTACCGTACAATAGCGCTCTGCGATATGCCCCTGCCGTCCATCGGGACGATATCTACGCCTGCTCATGAGACAAGGCCCGTAAAGGATCACGGGCCTTGCTCGTTACGGCGCCTTTCCCACACTCGATAACGCCCCACTCTTTTTTCTCCACCCCCTTGACATCCCCCACTCCATCAACGTATTTTACCACTCAGTTAATTAACCAAACGGCAAAATACAGATGAGGGAAGATCATCTCAGCCTCACCTTCTCGGCCCTTGCCGACCCCACGCGGCGCGCTATTCTGGCGCGGCTGTCGCAGGGGGAGGCATCGGTGACCGAGCTGGCGGAACCGTTCGAACTGAGCCTTCCGGCGATCTCCAAACACCTCAAGGTGCTGGAACGCGCCGGCCTGATCGAACGCGCCCGCGATGCGCAGTGGCGCCGGTGCCGCCTGGCGATCGGACCGCTCAAGGAAGCCTCCGACTGGATCGGACAGTACCGCCGGTTCTGGGAAGAGAGCTTCGACCGACTCGACGAGTATCTCAAGGAACTTCAGAAACCGACCAGGGAGAAATAAGATGTCCGAACCTGCACTCTCTCCAGCCGCGCAGACCGGGAGCGCGCTCGTCATCACACGCACCTACGACGCTCCCCGCGAGCTTGTCTGGAAGGCCTGGACCGATCCCGAACAGCTGAAGCGCTGGTGGGGACCGCGGGTCTTCTCCACCCCCTCGTTCACCGTCGATCTGCGCCCCGGCGGCGCCTTCCATTACTCCATGCGCTCCCCGGATGGAACCGAGTTCCGGGGGAAGGGAGTCTATCGCGAGATCGTCCCCCCTGAACGGCTCGTCTACGACACCATGTTCGCCGACGCGGAGGGGAACACCGTCCCCGCCTCCTACTACGGCATGGGAGACGACTGGCCGGAGACGACCCTGGTGACCGTGACGCTGGAGGAACAGGATGGTACGACGATACTTACCCTCCGCAACGACGGCATCCCCACGGGAATGGGACACACATTGGCCGAGGCAGGCTGGAAGGAAGCTCTGGAAAGTCTGGCTCGGGAACTGACGGCATCGTGACCCGACACCGAAGAGCGACCCGAAGGGAGAGACGACGAACCATGGGCCGACGCTTCAATCGATCTAAAACATCCATATCCGATATCACTCAACAGGAGCATCATCATGTCGATCGAAAGCACGGGAGTCCCGACCACCGACCGGGAGATCGTTCTCAAGCGCGTCTTCAACGCCCCGCGCGAGCTCGTGTTCGACGCGTGGACCGACCCGGATCATATCGGCGAATGGTGGGGTCCGAACGGGTTCACCACCACGATTCATGAGATGACCGTGCGGCCGGGAGGCGTCTGGCGGTTCATCATGCACGGTCCGGACGGGATCGACTACAACAACAGGATCATCTACCGGGAGATCGTGCGGCCGGAACGCCTGGCCTACAATCACGACTCCGATATCGAGGATGACCCCGACCGATTTTTCGTGACGGTCACCTTCGCCGAGGTCGAGAGGAAGACGATGGTCACGATGCAGCTGATCCTCAAGTCGGCCGAGATCCGTGAGAAGGTGGTGAAGTTCGGCGCCGTCGAAGGAGGGAACCAGACCCTCGACCGCCTGAGAGAATACCTCAAGACGATATAATCCGCCCGGATGGACGGATCAATAATATTTCACGCAACGATATACACCAATCGATCAGGAGAAACATCATGTCGACACAGACAGAGACCGCAAACGGACTTACCGTATCGTTCCCGTCCGATCGGGAAATCGTTCTCACCCGCTCCTTCGACGCTCCCCGCGAGCTCGTCTGGGAGGCTGTCTCGAAGCCGGAGCATGTGAAGAAGTGGTGGGGGAGAAGGGGCTCGACAATGGTTGAATGCGATATGGATTTCCGCCCCGGCGGCGCATGGCGATTCGTCGTCCGTGAACAGGATGGGAACGACTATCCGTTCAAGGGAGTCTATCGCGAGATCCTCCCGCCGGAGCGTGCCGTCCAGACCTTCATCTTCGACGTGGAGCCGTTCTCGAACACCGAATCGCTGGAGACGATGGCGCTCACCGAAGAGGATGGAAGAACGACCCTCACCGCCACGATCCTCTACGACTCACGCGAGACGCGCGATGCGGTCGCCGCCACAGGCATGGCCGAAGGGGCGGGCGAGACCTACGACCGCCTGGCGGAATATCTGACAACGATCTCGTAAATCCTCCCCGAAACGATCGGAACACCGACCGACGAAAAGAGCAAGGAACGAGACGTCCGGCCGCCGCGGGAGGGCGTATTTTGGGATTCGCACTCCCGCGGGCATCCGGTCGGCAGGCGCCGGCGACGCCTCGCGTGGAGGTCAGTGTAAACAATTCATGATCGAGACCGGTGGTAACACCCGGTCGCGGCGGATCACCGATATTTCGGTCCGGCCCGGAAGACCGCGCCGTCATGAATCTCACAACCAAAACTTGCCTAGGAGCAACACCATGCTGCAGTTGAATCCCTATCTTGAGTTCGGCGGTAATTGCGAGGAAGCGTTCACGTTCTATGCCGAGTGCCTCGGCGGCACCATCGAGGCGATGATGCCCCATGCGGGCACGCCGATGGAGGAGCATACCGACCCGGAGTGGGTCAACAAGATCATGCACGCCCGGTTGAACGTGGATGGCTCGATCCTGATGGGTTCCGATGCTCCCCCCCAGTACCGCAAGGAACCGCAGGGCTTCGCGGTGTCGCTCAACCTGGATGATCCGGATCAGGCGGAGAGCATCTTCGCAGGACTGTCGGAGAACGGCAACGTGACGATGCCGATCCAGGAGACCTTCTGGGCGTCCCGGTTCGGCATGCTCACCGATCGCTTCGGCATCCACTGGATGATCAACTGCCAGAAGCCCGAGGCCGAGATGGCGGGCGAGGCCGCGGAAGCCGGCGAGGGTGAGGCCGCCGCCGAGTAACTGTTCCGTACGACTATTCTTCGGCGGACGTCCTTTCCGGACGCCCGCCGATCCTTTCTCCGGCCACAACGCACAGGAAGATCATCACGATCGTTGCCCGCGATATACGGAACGTTCTCCGCAGCCGATTGTTCCTTTCATCGTGAAGATGACGAACGCCGCGCAGGTCGGTCCGGAGCGGCGTATCCGGCCCGCACGACCGATCCGACGGCCGCTCGGGCACAACCCGAATTTCATAACGGAGACCGGTATGCTGGGTGACAGGAATGCAATGGCAACGGTCGCGGTCAGGGATCTGGAGACCGCCAGAGAGTTCTACGAGGAGACGCTCGGCCTGAAGATCACCGGGACCGAGGGAGAAGAGGCGATCTCGTTCGGCAGCGGATCGACCACGCTCCTTGTCTACCGTTCCCGGTACGCCGGAACCAGCAAGGCCACCGCCGTGACATGGGCGGTCGGGGATGAAATCGACGAGATCGTCCGAACGCTCAGGGAGAAGGGGGTCACGTTCGAACATTACGATATGCCCGACATGAAGATGGAGGAAGATATCCATGTGATGGGCGAGATGAAGGTCGCATGGCTGAAGGATCCGGACGGGAATATCCTGAGCATCGTGAACGGATAGGATCGATCCACGAAGAAGAACCGCGACACCCGGCATTCGCACCACGATACATTGAAGGCCGGCGGAGTGTTATTATTGGGTCCATTCGCCGGAGGACCCGATCCGCCATGTCGATCACTACATCCGCCTCACAGCGGGGCATATCCGATTTCGATACGCTTTCCCGCAGGGATTTCATCCAGATCACAAGCCTTGTCGCGGGCGGCCTGCTCGCGGGCGGGTGCGGTCTTGCACGAACGCAGATCACCGTCGACCGCTTCCTCCGGATCTCCACCGTTCTCACCGGCTTCTCCGACCTGAACAGCCGAACCGCGCAGACCTATCTGGACGCGCTTACCGACATCCCCGGCAACGAAAAAGCTCTCTCAAGACTCTATAAGAAGGGAGGCTTCGACGACGAGCGCCCCCCGAGATCATATAAGGAAATGATGGAGAACCTGACCGGCAGAAGGCTCCAGGACGACCCGGAACTGAAGGCGATCGCCGCCGACGTCGCCAGGTGCTGGTACCGTGGTATCTACTCGACACGGAAGAGGGACGGAGCGGGCCCTCCCACACCGGAGGGGAAGGAGATCGTGGCCGATTTCGACGGATCGCTCGCATGGCGCAGCGTCCGCTACACGCATCCCGTGAGCCGCTGCGGTTCCCCGGGAGACTGGTCCCGAGCTCCGGCCGACAACGGGTTCCAGGCCTGACGATATATCCCGATATGATCGTATAACAGACAGATCCAACGGAAGGACCTCATGAAATCGGCAGACGTGGTGATTGTGGGAGGCGGCGTCGCCGGGCTGCTGGCGGCCTGGAAGCTTGTATCGGAGGGAGTGAAGGTGACGGTGCTGGAGGCCGGACCGCGCCTCGACCGGGCCAGGGCGATGGAACATTTCCGACAGGCCGTGGCCAAGACCCCGGACGCCCCCTATCCCGCCGCCTCGCACGCCCCCTTTCCAAGCGTGCTCAGCCTGAAGGAGGGCTACTACGTACAGAAGGGGCCCGATATCTTCGGCAGCACCTACGTCCGCTATCTCGGCGGGACCACGCTCCACTGGCTCGGCAGCACCATGCGGTTCCTTCCGAACGATTTCAGGCTCGCTTCGCTCCACGGCGTGGGGGTCGACTGGCCCATATCGTACGGCGATCTTGAACCGTGGTACCGAAGAGCCGAGGAGGAGATGGGGGTCTCGGGAGATAATGCCGACGACCTCGGCTCCCCCCGTCACTCCGGCTATCCTCTCCCCCCCATCAGACAATCGTATCTCGATACGAAGGTGGCGGCGGCGATCGCCCCGCTCAGCTACCGTGTCCGCTCGACCCCGCAGGCCCGGAACTCCGTGGAGCACGACGGCCGGCGCCCCTGCTGCGGCAACAGCATCTGCGTGCCGATCTGTCCGATCCAGGCGAAGTACGATGCAACGGTGCATGCGGCGAAGATCGAGAAGGCGGGCGGGTATATCGTAGAGAGTGCGGTGGCGCACAAGGTGGAGGTGGGACCGGACGGACGGATCACCGGCATCCGTTTCCTGCGGCCCGATCATACGGAGGACCGGATCGAGGGACGGGTCTACGTGATCGCCGCGCACGCGATCGAGACGCCGAAGCTGCTGCTTCACTCCCGCACCGACGTTCTGCCGAACGGCGTCGCCAACTCCAGCGGAGAGATGGGTCGCAATCTGATGGACCACCCGGTCAGGCTGAGCTGGGCGCTGGTGAAGGAACCGCTCTATCCGTATCGCGGTCCGCTCGAAACATCGGGGATCGAGGAATTCCGCGACGGCGACTTCCGCGGGAAATGGGGGGCGTTCCGCATACCGATCGGCAACGACGGCTGGACGTGGCCCGGCGGCGACCCCGCGACGATCGCCACGGCGCTGATCGATCAGGGGGTGATGGGAGAGGAACTCCGCCGCCAGGTCGACGACAGGATCTCGCGCCAGCTACGGCTTGCCAGCCTCACCGAACAGCTTCCCGATCCCGAGAACCGGATCGTCCCATCGAATGATCTGATCGACACGCTCGGTATCCCGCGACCGGAGATCCATTATCGTCTGGACGAATACACCAGCCGGGCTCTGGAGGAATCGTACAAGGTGCAGATGGAGGTCTTCAAGGCGCTCGACGCCGTCGAGACGCATACGGACAAGGGGTTCTACGGCGCGGGGCATATCATGGGAACATATCGTATGGGGACCGATCCGAAAACATCGGTCGTCGATCCGGATCTCCGTTCGCACGATCATCCCAATCTCTTCCTTCTCGGAAGCGGCGTCTTCCCCACCGGCGGCACGGCGAACCCGACGCTGACGATCGCGGCGCTCTCGCTCCGTGCGGCAGAGAAGATCACGGGAGAGTTGAAGCGATCGGTTCTGTAGGCCATTCCCCCTCTTCAAGCGCCGTAGGCGCGAACCATACGTAGCGGCAATTCCCCAATAATCTTCAGCCCGTAGATGCGCCCGGCCTTCCTCTTCACGGAAGAGAAGACCGGTACGCGCCTACGGCGCTGAAAGAATGTTGGGATGGCTCGTGGCTACGTATCGGTGCTCCCTACGGGAGCCCATGAGTGATTGCGCCGGCGCAGGATGGCAGGTCTTATCACTCGAACCAATCGCAAAACGAGATTATCCGTCACCGCCCCTCAACGCCGACACCATCCAGCAATGGGTAATCAGAATATCCTCCGGATCATAATTCTGAAACATCTCGTCGAGATATACCATCGACGGGAGCGTTTCATGCTGTCGTTCGGGGAGTTCCAGAAGGAAGGAAGATCGTCCCGCCGCGAATACCTCAGATAGTTTTCAAGATGACGAGCACATTGCGCCAGCTTATGCTCGAACCAGACGGGATCGAGCCTCATTGTTCCGGTGACATGTCTCTGCAACAGATAATTCAGTCGGTTGCTCCCCGGGAGCACCGAGATCGCGCGTTGAAGCGCAGCCTTCAGAATCCAGTTCGGCATGGTAGCGATCCGGTCAGGGTGAAATGGATCGTATGATGATGTCAATCTTTCGTTATGCATCGGGTTGCGGTCGGCGCCTCGTAATTATCGCGCCGGGGCCATCTCATCAAAACGTGGCGCATGGTAGCGGTTCGTGCGGGCGACTTCAGCCCAAAAAGATTTTCCCCGGAGGGGAATCGGATATGCCTTGCAGGCAGGAAGGCCGTGAAACGAAGAAGGCCGGCGCTCGTTGCCGACCTTGCTCTTCCCGGTGCGATATGCTACCTTCCCACGTGAACGATCCTCCTCATTACTTCACTCCTTGATCACTATGAGACAGTTACTCTTCGGCGCCTCCATTCTCGCGGCCGTGGCCCTCGTCTCCTGCGGCGAGTCCGATTCGAACGCCGGCTCGGCGTCCACGGACACCGCCGCGGTGAGCGCATCCGTAACCCCGCCCACGGTCCCGGCGGCGGCAACGACCGTCGACACGGGAAGATCGACGTCGACGACCGTCGACCTGAAAGCAACGGTCGCGACACCCGCCTCCGGACTCAACCCGCCGCACGGACAACCGGGGCATCGCTGCGATATCGACGTCGGCGCCCCCCTGAACTCCCCTCCACGATCGACGACTCCTTCCGCGCCCTCGGCACAGTCGATGCCGACAGGATCGCAATCGGTGCCGATCCAGGTACAGTCGACGCCGGCCGGCAAGGATGGGTTCACATCCCGTCCGGCCACGGTCGAGGTGAAGTCGCTCCCCACCGGAAGCGGCGCGACCGCCCCGGCGCCGACGGGAAGCGCGCCGAAGGGAAGCGGGAACATGTCGGGGAAGATCAACCCGCCCCACGGCCAGCCGGGGCACGATTGCAGCGTTGCGGTCGGGCAGCCGCTCCCCTAGCGCCCTCCCCGATAGAGAGCCGTCGTTTTCGGGCTCAGACGCCATTCGGCGTCGCGGGACTGGACCGCATACTCGTACTCCTCCGTCGGCTCCGTGTACCAGTCCCGGAACTCCCGTTCGTCCGGCCCCGGCTGGGCGAGATCGGCCCTGGCGCCCGTCTTCATATCGCGTCGCGTAACGAGGTAACCCGCCGGGTTTCCGTCGGCGGGCTCCCACGCGATCAGAAGGTATCCCTCCTCCCTCGTGACCCGCACCGACTTCGGCGCCCGGGGCGCCGTATCGTTCCTCCATGTCACCGGAACGGGTTTCGACGGAACGCTCAGGTTCCCTGAGGAGTCGACCGCGGCGACCGTGAAGAGATAGCTTCCGGCCGAATCGAGCGTCCCCGTGAACTCCGCCGCGATCGACTCGCCGACCTGCCGATACACGCCGCCGCTCCCGTCGGCACGACTGATCATATATCGCGCCACATCGCCCGACGCCTTCCGCGCCCAGCGGAGCGTCACCTTCCCCTCCCGTACCTCCACGTCGGTGACGATCGGCGGCGACGGCGGGACGATATCGGGCATTCTCGCGGTGACCATGACCGACGGCGCCGACCTGTTGTAGCTCCTGTCGATCGCGGTGATCAGATATCCGTACCGTGTCGACGACACGGCCGGAAGGATGTCGGTGAAGGTCGTGCCGGTGATGATCGAGTCGACCAGCAGAAGACGGCTTTCGTAGGCATCATCGGAGGAGCGCTCGATCTGATAACCGAGCAGATCGGGTTCGAGCCCGGGGTTCCATCGCAGCATGATTCTTCCGGTATCCCCCCTTGCCGTGACCCCGGCGGGAGGCGCGGGAGGAGTATGGTCCGGCACGATAAAGGTCACGGTGTCGGAGTTCACGCTCTCGATCCCGTCGGGCCCGACCGCGCGGAGCGTATAACGATACTCGTTCCCCTCGACCACCGACGGATCGAGCCACTCGCCGGAGCGGGCGCGATCGGCCGTCAGCAGAGGAGCGACGGCGCGGAACTCTCCCCTTCCCGTCGTTGCATCGCCACGATAGACGCGCAGCCCGGTCACGCTCCCACGGTAGGGGAGCGCCCAGGTCACGCGCACGCCGGCGCCGAAGAGCGTCACCGCCACATCGGTCGGCGGCGACGGAGCCCTGTCGTCTCGCGGCACGATCTCCACGACCATGCTCGGCTCGCTCTCGATCCCGAAGGCGTTCACCGCGCGAACATGATAGTAGAAGGGAACGCCGTTCTCCAGAAACCTGTCGGTGAACTCCTGGACGTTCACGGTGTCTCGTCCGCTCCCGCCCGTAAAGGCGGGGAGCAGCGCCGCGGTGTTGACCTGCTCGAAGGGGCCGTTGATCTTCGCGGCACGATAGACATTCCAGGTGATCGCCTCCCCGCTTCGCAACGCGGCAGGATCACGCACCCAGCGAAGAAGAGCGCTCCCGTTCCCCGGGGTTCCTCCCACTCCGTTGACGGGGGGAACCGTCCCGACGGCCGCTCCGACCGGAACCGAGACCGCATGTTCCCGTTCGGCCCCGGCGACCAGAGCGCTGATCCGGTATTCGGCCTCGACGCCGGGGGGAGCGGAGGAGTCGACGAACATCTCCCCCAGCAGCAGGCCGAACTCCGGGTTGACGACGCAGATCGCCTCGAAGAACCCGTCGGCGCCCCCCGTCAGGAGACGGTCGTAGTCGGCCCGCGTCAGATCACGCGGGGGCTCGGCGGCGCCGAAGAGGCTCAGGTAGAGATCGGTCTTGTAGCCGGCGACGGCCTCGATCTCCCGTTGCGCCAGCGCCCGCCGCAGCGGCGCGGAGGTGACTCTGGTCCACGCGCCGCCGGGGGGGCGTCTGTCGACGTGATAACCTTCCACTCCGGCTGTCCGGAGCCCCTTCCACCGAAGATGCGTCCCCTGTTCCGACCTGAACGTGATCACCTGCGGCTGTGCCGAAGCGGCCGCACAGAAGGCGAACAGGATCGGAACGGAGAGGAATCGGATGAGCGCGTTCATGATCCTTCCCCTAGATTGCCGTTGTATATCCTACTTCGATACTCTCATCCACGTCGAACCAGAGCACCGAGGCTGTTACCCGAAGCGTCCCCGTCAGCATCACGATCGACGGATCGGCCGTGGCCCGCGCGGCAAGCTCCACTGCGCCGGAGACGATGTCGAACATCCCCGCGGTGGTCTCCAGATTCAGATCCCACGTTCCGACGAACGCCAGCCGGGCGTCGCACGAACGAGTCGCGTTGAGATATTCAAGCCTGCCGTCGACGGAGACGTGCAGGTCGACCACCGCGGAAACGATGCCGAGCGGGAAGCTCCTGTTCAGATCGTACCACATCGTCCCCTCCATCTTCACATGTTCCGATGTAACGTCCAGCACCGCTTCCGCCTTCACCTGCTTCAGCACCGAGCCCTCGATCTTCTCGCTCCTCACACTGCTTTTTCCGCCGCCGTAGAGGAAGTTGATCCTGCCGTTGAAGTAGAAGGCCCCCCCTTCGGCGTCCGGCAGTCCGATGAACATCCTGACGAAGCCCTCCAGTCTCGGGTCATCGCTCCAGTGGAGGGTAAGCTCTCCCTCGCCGAACATGTTCTCCTCCTGTTTCAGCAGCCACGCCTTGCCGTTGAGGGTGAAGTAGGAGTCGGTGAGGATCATCGTCATCCGTCCGGCAAAGAGCTCGCCGGAGGGGAAGTTGCCGATCCCGACGATCGCCTTGAAGGAGAGGGCGCCGGAGTTCCGCGGCGCTCCCTGCCGTTCCCCGACGGGAGGGTCGTAGTTCCAGCCCACGCCGCCGCCGAGTTCCAGCAGCGAGAGCCCCGTGCTCCCGAGCGCGACGGCCGTCCCGACCGACATCTCCACGTACCAGTAGGTGAAGTTCTTCTTCTCGTCGATCGCCTGGGTGCCGGCGATGAAGGTTCCCCTGATCCCCTTCTCCAGCACCTTTCCGATCCCGATGTCGAAGCTTCCCCTGAACTGATTGCCGCTGTAGGCAAGCTCGCCGACGAACTTCACGGGGCTGCTCTCGAACTCGATCTTCACCTCGTCCAGCGTCACCGTGATCTCCGGGCCGGGCGCTATCGAGATCGTCCCCTGCAGCTTGTCGACGGCGATGGCGGGGAGCGAGAATCCTCCCTTCATCGTCAGACCGTACTCCCCTCCCATTGCGATAAACTCAAGCCGTTTCAGTTCTATCGTCATCCGATTGTTGAAGGTGATCGATCTGTTCAGATCGAACGCCCCCCTGATCTCCCCCTTCGACGTCAGGATGAAATCCTCGATCCCGATCTCGCCGAACCGGGTGCTCGAGATGCGGGCGTCGATGCTGAGCGTCCCGACCGACTCCGCCTCGTCCCACGTGATGCCGGTTCCATCCAGCAGCGAGAAGACGGTCTGAAGGCGGGGGAGCGCGACAGGTTCGTCGGCGCTCACCTTCGCCGTCCAGAGATCCTCCGCCCTGCCGACCGTGACCCGGATCTTCCCTTCCATCGGAGCGGGAAGCGATATGTTTCCGGTAAACTCTCCACCGCTCAATCTGCTGTCGGCGAACGTCAGGCTGATCCTGTCGGCCTGGAACTGGTAGCCGGCATAGCCGATCGAGAAGAACGCCCCATCGAGCGCCACGCTCCCCGCCACTCCCTCTCCCTTCCCTATCCTGAAATCGCTGACCTTGAGAGCGCTCGGGGCCCCCTCGCGGCCGTTGAAAACGGGGGGAAGCTCCAGCGCCGCCTCGCGGATCACGATCCCCTGGAAATCGTCGGCCAGCCCCTTGTCGCTGACGCCGGGGTGCATGTCGAGGGCGAACGACGTCCCCTCCTTCAGTGTGAACTTCGCGATCGAGATCTGAGGGAGGGATGCGACCTCGCCGTAGAACTCTCCGCGCGTGTTCATCTCGGCCGTGAACGCCACGGGTCGTTCCAGCTTCGCGTGCCCGACCGAGCCGCCGATACCCGCTCCCGACCCGGCACGTATCGTGAGGGACTCCAGCGATATCGCGAAGCCGAAGAGATCGATCGTGAAGGGAGTTCCTTCCGGAGCCCATGTGACGCTCCCCTTCAGAGCGGTCGGTATCTCATCTCCCGATACTTCTTCCAGTTCCACGTCGCTGATCGTGACGGTGATCCCCTTCAGCTCGCGGATGAATCTCCCCGGCGCGTCGACCTCGATCCTCCCCGTGCCGCTCCCCGCCTCCCCCGGCACGATCGGCTCCTCGGGGATGATGACGAAGGGATCGCCGGGGGAGCCGATCCTGAACTTCTCCACCTTCGTGGAGTTGTAGGCGCCGTCGACGCTCGGGGGACGGCAGACCTTTTCGTACTTTGTATCGCAACGGGAGGTGAGGGTGAGTTCCCCCTTTTCGGGAGGATCGAGAATGACCGTTCTGCCGATTCCGAAGAGCGCGGTTTCGACCGATGCCGGCTCGACGGCAAACCCTCTCTTCGGCTCGAAGAAGACCTCCTCGCCGTTCACCGAATCGCCGTGGTAGTCGTGGAACCCGGCAACGGCGAAGAGTTCGGCCTCGTAGGCGCTGTCGGTTCCCTCCGGCATCCCCTCAAGGACCGTCGCCGCCGTCGCCCCTCCCCAGACCTCCTTCGCGGCATCCCAGGCGACGGTCGGCGCCCCGGAGGTGAAGCGGAGGGATTTGAGATGGAGCGGGGAGATCGCGGCGATCTCCTTCACCTTGCAATCCTTCCCCCGTTTCCACTTCGCCTCGATCCTGAACCGGGCGAACCCCCTGCCGTAGTTGAACTCCGCCTTCGCGTAGCCGTCGGCGTCGGTGGTCTTCGTCACCGTCGCGGCCGAACCGTCGAAGCCGTACTCCGTGGCCTCTCCCTCCACCAGGGTCACGGTGAACTCCACCTTCTCGCCGGGACGTCCCTTATGGTCTCCCTTGACCACACGGGCGCGGAGGGTGTCGGTTCGTCCGGGGCTTCCGACGAGCGAGTCGGGGGTCTCGATCAGCACGCCGGGCGCCACCTCCGGCTTGAAGAGTCGCTCCACCGGGGTGTCGGTCGCGATCCCCCCCGCGAAGTATTTCGTCTTCACCTCCCCCTTCCTGGTGCAATCGGGATCAGGCACGTCGATCGTCTTCCAGAGAACGTTGCGATAGCCCGCGCCGTTGACGTAGGCCCCTTCACCGGACCATGTATAGGTCACAAGGTCGGCGATCGAGTACGGGGTCGGCAGGGGCGGCGGACAGATGGGATTGCCGCTGACGCAGATGTGCGTGATGACGTCGGCATCTCCTCCGGAGGCGATCAGGCGCACCACGTCGTCGGTGAGGATCGGGGCGTCGCCGGGGATCACGGGCCACTCCGGCCAGAGCGGTTCTCCCTTCCCGTAGATGAGGGCGATTGTCCTCGGCTCCGTCATTTCGAGGCTCGGATCGGTCGGAACGATATCGGGTGTCGGCATGACGGGGATCTCCGGGTTGCAGAGTCCCTTCTTCTCGATCGGCTTCACCGATCCGGTCGGGTAGATGCTCGCCAGCGACGGAATGCGTGAGCCGCCGTAGGTCAGGGGGAGCGTAAGCTCCTTCCTGTCGTCGTCGCTCCGGAACCCGTCCAGCACCGCGTCATCCGCCGTGACCGTGAGCGACGGGATCAGTCTGATATGATTGAACTCGTGCAGCAGGAAGGCGCGCAACGCATCCCGCGCATCGTTCACGCTCCTCTCCGCCGCCGTCACCGTATCCTTCGCCGCTCCGATATGTTCGTCCCGCCGCTTCAGCGCCGCGGCGATCTCGGCCTCGGCTTTCTTCATGACCGCCTCGGCCTCCGCGATCCGCTTCTCCACCTCCTTCCTCTCGGCGTCCTTCCCCACCACCCCTTCATCGGCGTTCACGTCGTCCTCGATCTTCTCGCGGAACATATCTCGCGCCGCGTTACATTTCTCGATCTCGTCGCCCGCCTTCTCCAGCACCATGCGCCAGTAGTTGAGGCCTGTGAGAAGTTCCTCCATCTCCTGGTTCGCCCTGATCAGCTCATCCTGCTCCGCGCGGAACTCCCCCTGTTTCCTCAGGAGATCCTTTGATCGTTCCGCGAGAGATTTCTCGGCGGCCGTCACGCGGCTCCCGGCCGCATCGAAGCTCTCGGCGGCGCTCGCAGCTCCCGACTCAAGCCCCGCGATCGCGCTCTTCTTCGCCGCCACCGCGCTCTTCTTCGCGGCAACGTCGGACGCGGCGCCGGACTCGCTCCTGATATTGCTCCGGGCGACGGCCCTGGTGTATCCGTTCTGGGCACGCGCCAGATCATCCTCCAGCTCCTGCAGCTCGCGGCGTCCCTTCTGAAGATCGGCAAGCCGGGAGGTCAGCGTGTTCTTCGCCTTCTGGCGCGCCCCCTCCTCGTAGTCGAGCTGGGCGCGCAGATCGAGGAGATCGACGTCGAACTTCTTCAGCTCCTCCTCCAGCGCCTCGACCCGCTTGCGGATCTCGTCGATCCGGGCGGCGAGTGCCGCGCTGTCGGCGGCCGCCCTCTTCAGATACTCCTCCGCCTTCGCCTGATGTTCCCTGTTCCGATCGAGGATATCGAGCAGCCGGTTGCGGACGTCGTTGTACTCCAGTGTCTTCTCGTTCTTCAGCGACGCCAGTTCACGTTCGAGCGTCTTCGCTTCCTCGCGAAGCCGTTCCAGCCTGTACGCGGCCTTCCTCGACGTCGTCAGTTCTCTCGCAACTCGATCCAGTTCTCTGACGAGGCGCCCCTGCAGGCCGGCCCTGAATTCGCGGGCGGCGACAACACCTCGTTCCGCGATCATCACCGAATCCTTCAGCCGCTCGAACCTGGAGGTATCGGAGATGATCTCTTCAAGAGGCGGGGGGATATAGTAGACCAGAGCTCCCTCGGCCTTCTTGTTCCCCTCGGCCATCCGGCCCCTCTTTTCGGTCAGCTCCTTCAGCTTCTCCTCCAGCTCCTTCCTCTCCGTTTCCAGCCTCTTCATCGCGGCGACCGCATCCTCCATCAGATCGGCGGGCTTCATGTCGATGATCTTCTTCAGCCGATCGAGCAGATCGCCGATCCCGCTCTTCTCCTCCTCCAGCTCGCTCCGCTCCCGCTCCAGCCGTTCCTTCACGTTGCCGAGGAGGAGGGTGTCGACGTCGATCCGGGCGATGGTGTCGCGCAGGAGATCGGCCGCCAGGTTCATGGCGTTGAACAGACTCTCATAGCGATGTTGTTCGGCCAGATAGCTCTCACGCTTCTGTTCCAGATCGGTCTCGCGAATCTTGACCATCTCCTGATATTCCTTCTCCAGCGTGCCGACCTTCTCGTAGCGCTCCGCGGCGCTCTTCAGCAGAGCCGTCCGCTCGGTCTCCAGTCTCCCGATCGATGAACCGTAGTCGCGCAGGGCGGCCTCGTAGGCATCGCTTTTCCTTTCAACGGTTCGCGCGGCCGCACCGATGGCTCCCTCCTTGGCGGAGAGAAGACCGCGTGCCGTCGCCATATCGACCAGAAGTGCAGGGCTCAACTTGTAGGAGGAGGCGAGGGCGGCATCGAGCGCGCGATCGTACGCGGCGGCGGCGGCAAGCAGGGAGGGGAGCTCGGCTTCGCAGGCGCTCTTGCGGGGAGGATCGGCGACGCCGGTGCAGGTCATCGTCTTCTTGACGGCGGCCATGCGGGTCCGGAAGAGGGTCAGCGCCGCAGCCCGCTCCAGGGGAACGGCGGTGGAGAGTCCATCCTCCCCCCCCTTGTCGATCGTCGTCATCTCGGCGCTCAATCCGGCCTGATGATGGGGCAGATAGAGGTTGATAAAGGAGACGGCGGCCATATCCCATGCGCGTCTCGCCTCGAAGTAGCTCCGACCGACGTGCGATCCGTAGAGAGCGGTCTGGGCGGCCGAGACTTTTTTCGCCTCGCTCTCGCCGCCCCGTTTCAGATCCTCGTAGTCGAGCGTGGCCGCGTCGAGTTCGGCGGCGGCCTTGTCGATCGCCGTTTTCCATCGATCGGCCTCGGTCTGGATATCTTTCGTCTTGCGAGCTACCGACTCATCGGCGTCGGCGGCCGAGGCGCGGGCCGATTTCAGTTCGTCGAGTTTGGCGCGCTCGGCCGGCGTCGGTGTGCCGCGCAGGATCAGGTCGAGGGAGTCGAGCGACTTCAGCGCCGCATCGGCGCGCTTCAGGCTATCCCGGCGGGACTTCACAGCCTTCGATCTGAGCGTCACAAGAACCTTCAGCGAATCGCCCGCGCTCTTCAGACTGTCCCGCAGTTCTCCGAGCCGTCCGGTAATGGAGTCGAGCCCGGCCTTCGCCTCGTCGGTCCGGGGGAGCGCATCCTTCCGCTGTTTCTCCAGCCGGTCGCGGGTCGCGGCGGTATCGCTCTTCAGCGAGTCGAGCGATGCCGTTATCTCCTGCAGCCGTGCGGCGATCTCCGCGATCGACTCCTCGGCATCCGCCATCCCCGCCAGATCGAACGGGACGTTCAGCGAACCCTTGCCGTCGAGCGACCAGGAGTAGGAGCGGACGTCGTCGGGGATCGGCTTCCAGTATTCGCCGGTCGATCCGTCGCAATCCAGGCATTTGAAGATCGCATAGTCGATATCGATCGCGTCGGCGCGGATCGGGACCGCGCGCGGGTACTGGAAGAGATCGGGCTGATCGAGTATCATACCGAGAGATATTGCCATCGCCCGATCGCGGCTGTACGGAAGCTTGATGCAGGCCTCGCCGGTCGGGATCGAATCGACCGGAGTAAGAGGGGGTTCATCGACGACCATCGTCGGCGGTTGCGCGTCGACGGTGTCGACGTCGTCATCGGTGATCGAGCCGCCGCCGCCGTCGACGATCTCCTCGAACGACCCGGAGCAGGTGGAGGGCTCCGCATTGCCGCAGCGAACGGTGGTCTCCAGATCGATGCTCAACCTGACCGGTCCGGCGGCCCCCGGCGGAAGCGGCGCCATGACGGTCTCACCGGTAAGAGCCACGGTTCCCGTCCGACCGTCGGCCGTTGCGTAGCGGATCATCCATCGCACTTCGATCTGTGGAGGACATCCGGGAGGACATTCGGCAACCTGCTGAATCTTCAGGGCGACACCCGCCCCTCCGGTCGAGTTCACGGCGTCCGGGGCCGAAGGGGTCGTCTCCACCCGTTCGGCGGTCACTCCCTGAATCGAACATGCGCCCGGTCTGCATGAGACCTCCGTTCCGTGATCGGTGGTCGTCGTCGAGAAGGTGAAGGGGGAGGCGTAGCCGTCGGGATCGGCCAGGGGACGCCCCTCTCCATCGAGCGTCTGCACGCTCCAGACGAAGGTCATCCCCGGCTCCGGTCCCGGGATCTCCGGCGGCCAGAAGAGCCCCGGCACGCCGAACGACTCCGCCTCCAGGATCGGACTGTTGGCGCGGAACGCCGTCATCGGAGCCTGCCCCGGCAGCACCTCGAAGACGCGCAGAACATATCGCGGCGGGACGGGAGGCTCCGGCACGACCGGCGTCCAGGCGAAGTTGATCGGCTGCTCCGGTTGGAGCGCAACGTTGTCGGGCGGCAACTGGAGCTGCGGCAACTGGTAGCCGGTGGCGGTGAAGAAGGCGCAGGCATCCTGGGAGATCGGCTCCCCGCTGTTCGGCTGGACGAGTCGCGTGCAGATCTGATAGAATCCGGCGGGGATTCTTCCCGATCGCACGATCGTCTGCTCCCCCTCACCATAAAGGGTCATCGCCTGGAGCCGGATGATATCCTCGGCGTTGTAGAGGGCCGTCCCCGGTCCCTCCAGCGTCAGCACCGGCATCTGCTGGAGCTTGGTCTCGGCCTTCAGCTCCCCCTCCCGATAGATCTTCGTGTCGATCCTGAAGGTGATCGGGCTGAGGGTCGTGTTGGTCACCCGGAAGAAGACCGTCTCGCTCCGCTGCTCCCAGTCGGAGAGATAGGGGGAGGGATTCGGCGACATCATCAACTGCACCTGGACGCCGCTCGTCTGCGCCGACACGGAGGCCGGAGCCAGCGATTCGATCATCGCAAGGAGCAGTATCGTCGCGAGCCCCGCGCGGCGGGGCGTCATCCAGCGTCTCATGGCCGTTCATCTCCTCCGGTCCTGCCGGGATCTGTTGTCAGGTAGGTCCCATTAATAGTTCATGGTGAATGCGGTGCGAAGGAACCGCTCGGCCAGCGAAGTATCGCCTCGCGAGCTTCCATAATCGTAGAGCGAGAACGACCCGCCCAGCGTCCAGGTAAGCGTTTCGGTGAGCCGCCAGGCGGCGTCCGCCCGGATCGTCACGTTGTTGTCCGGCGTAACGCCGGCGAAGCCGTTGCGCGCATAGCCGAGACGGAGCGTGGGGGTCAGCCGCCCCTCCATCAGCCTGTATCCACCCCCCAGAGCCACCGAGAGGATACTCAGATCTCCCCGTGTGAAGGTGGTGGCGATGCTGCTCAGAGTCAGCGTAAGGTTCAGCGGAACCCTCTGCAGAACGACTCCCCATGTTCCGAACGCCGAGCGCGTCCGGGCGTCGTTCCGGAGGAACCCCACGGCGTTGTCGGCCGTGTGGTCGTTCATCGAGAAGGTAGCCGAGAGGGTGTGGAGAAGGATCTCTCCGGGAATCGTCAGGGATGGGGTGATGTAGAGCGAACGGTTGGCCGATCGGATCGAGGGGATGTCGCCGATCCCGTCGTATCGCAATCCGAAGTCCGAGTAGCCGGTCGACAGATTGAGCAGATCGGTGATCCTGGCGAAGAGGTTGACCGTCCCCTGAACCTGTCTGGCGGTCGAGAGCCTGGTGCCGGAAAGATTGTTGGTCCTGTAGCCGAGCGAGCCGTTCAGGATCAGACGATCCTGCAGGAAGCGGGCGCGCGGCGAGAAGGTCGCCTCCGCCAGATCGGTCGGCATGTAGGGATAGCCGGGGGAGACGAAGCCGTCGCCGACGTAGCGGAGATCGAGATCGAACCCCCACGTTCCCGGCGAGAAGGAGAGGGTTGCCGTGGTCGCCGCATCGAGCCGGGTCGACTCGCGGATCGTCATCAGCGGGGCCGCGATATCGAGGTCGTTCCCCTGGTAGACCCTCGACCGCTGATCGCGGGTGAAGAGGGATGCCGCCCCCTCGATGTTCAGCGAAAGCTCCGGCGTAATGCCGACGAAGGCGGCGATGGAGGCGAGCGATCCCTCCTGCGGCGGCTCGAAGCCGAGCGGAGCGCCCCGAATGGAGGTCGTGTCGTCGGCCGTGCGGATGAAGATCAGATCGATGCTCCGCTTCTCCCGTTCACCGAACCCGAGCCGGGCGGCGAACATCGTCCTGCGATAAGCCCCCTGCACGCTCGCCGTCGAGTCGGGCTCCACGGCCCGCTGCGTCACGCCGGCGAAACCGGAGATTCTGAAGTTGCCGGGGGAGAGATCGAGCCCGGCGCCGAAGGCCGGCAGGTAGCCGACCGAAAGCTTCGAATAGTGCGGTGTATGCGTCCCGAGATGCGCCTGCGCCCAGCCGTATTTCGGCGAGAGGCTGACGTGATTGGCCGGGTCGAGCAGATATTGCGTCAGGCTGGGGTCGGGAGCGAACGGGGTGGTGACGACTGTCTGCCGTGAGGAGAGGACGATCGTGGCGGGAAGCGAGAACTCGCCGTAGGAGAGAACCGGCGTCAGAACCAGCCGGAGCAGCGACCCGTCGTTCCGGCCGCGCGCCGAACCCGGCGCCGTTCCGGACGAGCCGTGGAAATCACCGGATACCTGCGCCGAGCCGCTCAGCTTCAGCGACGCGGAATCCCTCTCCTGTGCCGACGCGGCCGCCGTCCCAAGGGAGAGCAGCACGCAGAGAATTCCCCCGATGCCGAGAACACCGATCATGCCCCCTAACCTCCTCCCGGGCGATCGCAACGCGATCACCGTGAGTCTCTGTGAAATCCCACCGATCCGCTCCCCTCTGTTTCGGGGCCGCGAGGCCGGCGTTCACATCATGATCTCCTCGACGCCTAAAATAGGTCGAAAGGAGGAGCGGGCCAACAGGAGAACTCCGGGGCATCGCAGGAATATCGCACTCTCAATCCGTATACTCCCCCCACACCCCCCGCAACGTATCCGAAATCTCCCCCACCGTCGCGTACGCCTCGACCGCCGCAAGGATCAGCGGCATCAGGTTGTCGCTCCCGGCGGCGGCGGCCCGGAGGGCGTTCAGGCAGGACTCCACCCCGGCGGCGTCCCTGGAGTCGCGAACGGCGCGCAGACGCTCGATCTGCTTGATCCGGAGAGCGTCGTCGACATGAAGGACATCGGAGAAGGGGGGCTCCTCGATCCTGAAGGCGTTCACTCCCACCACGATATCTTCTCCCTTCTCGATACGGAGCTGCGCCTCGTACGCCGCCTGCGCTATTTCGTTCTGGATGAAATCGGCCTCGATCGCCTTGACCGAGCCCCCCATCGCGTCGATCCGTTCGATATACTCCGTGGCGCGGCGCTCGATCTCGTCGGTGAGATATTCCACCAGATAGCTTCCTGCAAGCGGGTCGACGGAATCGGCGACCCCCGACTCGTGCGCGATCACCTGCTGCGTCCTGAGCGCCAGCCGGGCGGCGTTCTCCGTCGGGAGCCCGAGCGCCTCGTCGAACCCGTTCGTATGGAGCGACTGCGTCCCCCCCAGCACCGCCGCCGTCGCCTGGAGCGCCACGCGGACGATATTTCCCTCCACCTGCTGCGCCGTCAGGGTCGATCCGGCGGTCTGCGAATGGAACCGGAGCATCATGCTCCGCTCATCCCTGGCGCCGAACCGCTCCTTCATGATCCGCGCCCACATCCTGCGGGCGGCGCGCAGCTTGGCGACCTCCTCGAAGAAATTGTTGTGGATGTTGAAGAAGAAACTCAATCGCGATGCGAAAAGATCGACGTCGAGCCCGGCCCGGATCGCCGCCGACGTGTAGGCGATCGCGTTGGCGAGGGTGAACGCCACCTCCTGCACAGCCGTGGAGCCCGCCTCGCGGATATGATAACCGCTGATCGAGATCGTGTTCCAGCTCGGCAGATCGGCGGCGCACCAGGCGAACATATCGGTGATCAGCCGCATCGAGGGCCCCGGCGGATAGATATACGTTCCGCGGGCCGCGTACTCCTTCAGAATATCGTTCTGAACCGTACCGCTCAGCTTCGAGAGGTCGGCCCCCTGCTTCTTTGCCAGCGCCACGTAGAGCGCCAGAAGGATCGACGCCGTGGCGTTGATCGTCATCGAGGTCGAGACCTTCTCCAGCTCGATCCCATCGAACAACGTCTCCATATCGGCAAGCGAGTCGATGGCGACACCGACCTTTCCCACCTCACCCTCCGCCAGCGAGTGATCCGAATCGTACCCGATCTGCGTCGGCAGATCGAACGCGACGGAGAGACCGGTCACCCCCTGCGAGAGGAGATATCGATAACGCCGGTTCGACTCCTCGGCCGTCCCGAACCCGGCGTACATTCTCATCGTCCAGAAGCGGGAACGATACATGGTGGGATAGACCCCTCTCGTGAAGGGATATTCTCCCGGAGCCTCCTTCGGCCCGCATTCCCCGGGGGGGAGAATGTAGGGAGGGATCTCGATCTCGGAATCTGTTCTGAAACTGGGCTTGCGTTCCTTTGCCATGAGCCGGTATTGAGGTCGGCCGGGAGATTTCCCGGAGGTTCCTGTGAGGATGGGGGACTGTTGCATCGGAAAATACGGAATGAACGCCACGGGGGCACCGCACGTTTCAGCTCGAAACGCCCTTGCAGGGGAACGCCCTCCGACGGGGAAATCGTATTTTCGGCCATGATCGATGAGATACGACTCAGAACGGGGGAGAGAATCCCTCTCTCCGCTCTCGAGTTCGCCACCAGCCGCAGCGGCGGCCCCGGCGGACAGAACGTGAACAAGGTCGAGACCAGGGTGGAAGCCCGGCTTCAGATCCTGGGCTCGCAATGGATACGCCCGGAGACGCAGGAACGCCTCCTGCTGAAGCTCGGCTCGAAGGCGAGTGCCGACGGAGTCGTGCGTCTGGTGAGCAACACCGAACGGACGCAGCTCGGCAACAAGGAGGCGGTGGTGGAGAGGATGGTCCGGCTGCTGAACCTTGCGCTGACGCCGGAGATACCTCGAGTTGCAACCAAGCCGAGCCTCGGCTCCAAGATCCGCCGTATCGAGGGGAAGAAACGGACCTCCGAGAAGAAAGCCTCCCGTCGCTGGAAGAACGGCGGAAGATCGGACGACGCCAGTTAGGTTCGCCCCCCCGCTACAATCTTATAGATGGATGCCCCGTCGTCCACTTGCATTTCCGGCAACGCCGTCCTCGGCACAGACCCACGCAGAGCCAATGAACCTCTCATCTCGTCTTACCCTCGCGGCGATCGTCGCGGCCTTCACGCTGATCTCCCCCCTCGTCGCGCGCGACGGCAGCCGGTCACGGGCGCCCGAGCGGTCGCGGGCCACCCCCCGGCCGAACACCGTCATTCTGAAGCTCAAACCCGCCTACCTCAACAGGCGCGGGAGCACGAACTTCGGCATACCTCCGCTCGACGCGGCTCTTCAGGAGCTGGGAGCGGCGGCGAGAACGCCCCTCTTCCCTCTGGCTCCGTTCCGTGCCGAGACGATGATGAAGTCGAGCGCCGGGTCGGGCGATCCGAATTTCGACAGGGTCTACGTGATCCGCTATACGGCGTCGGTCGACCCGATCGAGGCGGCGACGCGTCTGGCGGCGACAGGGATAGTGGAGTACGCCGAGCCGTACTGGACCTTCCCCCTCGACTACGCAACCAGCGATCCGCAGCGCGCCCAGCAGTACGCTCTGTCGATCATCAAGGCGGCCGAGGCATGGGATGTGACGAAGGGAGACTCCTCGGTGGTGATCGCCATCATCGACTCCGGCGTGGAGTGGAATCATGCGGATCTCGCCGGCAACATCTGGGTCAACCCCGGTGAGTTCGGCATCGACGGCGAAGGGAAGGACCGCCGCACCAACGGCATCGACGACGACGGCAACCTGAAGGTGGACGACTACCACGGATGGGATTTCATCGGCGGCCCCGCCATCGAGAGCCTGCAGCAGGGGGTCTACAGCCCCGACAACAACGCGACCCCGGTCCCGGCCAACGTGCAGGGCTACCAGGGCTATCACGGCACCTGGACCTCCGGCTGCGCCTCGGCCGCCACCGACAACGGCACCGGCATCGCCGCCGTCGGCTTCAATTCCCGCATCCTTCCGGTGAAGTGCTCGGACGACTCGTACGCCACCGGACAGGTGATCGCCGGCTATGACGGCATCATCTACGCGGCCGATGTCGGCGCCAAGATCATCAACTGCAGCTTCGGCGGCGAGATCGATCCCGGCGTCGTCCAGGCGCTCCAGCAGGTCGCGGACTATGCCTATTCCAAGGGAGCCCTGGTGATCGGGGCCGCGGGGAACTTCGGGATCAACAACGACGAGACCCCGCATTTCCCGGCCGGCCTGAAGCATGTCTTCTCCGTGGGGGCCTCCACGTCGCTCGACTCGGCGGCGAACTTCACCCATTACGGCACCTCGGTCGACATCTACGCGCCGGGGGTCAACATTCTGACGACCCATCTGGGTGATGGGTACGTCGGCAACGGCGTGAGCGGGACGTCGTTCTCGGCGCCGATCACCGCCGGTATCGCCGCGCTGGTCCGGGCGATGCATCCCGACTGGACGCCCGATCAGATCGCGATGCAGATCCGCGCCACGGGGGAACGGCTGAAGGTTCCCACGCCGGCCTACGGACCCTACTTCTTCAAGCGGGCGAACGCATTCCAGGCGGTGAGCATGAACCGCGATCTCGCCAGCGGCGCCCTCTCCAACCGCCCCGGCCTCGAGCTGGTATCCTACACCGTCAACGGCAAGAGCGTCGATACGATCAATGTCATCGACGAGGTGATGAAGGTCCGACTGACGCTGAGGAACCTTCTGGCGCCGACGCGGAACCTGAAGATCACCTCGATGCAGGGGGGAGCCCTCACCACCGGCGGAGCGGTCAGCGTGCCGACGATCGGCACCTTGCAGACGGTCACGACCGATGAGCTCGACGTGCAGTTCGATCTGAGCTCCGGCGCGCTCTACTCCGAGGGAAGCATCACGCTGATCCTTCAGTTGACCGACGGAGGCTACGAGGAGTTCGCGAAGGTGGAGATTCCGATCCGCCTGCCGGGCTGGCACAAGCAGCTCGACGCAACGCAGATCTCGCAGACGACCTACCAGGCAAGCAGCCTGGACGCGGTCACCAACAAGATCGCATGGGCCTCCACCAACAACGCCAACGTGCCGTACTACACGCGCACCACCAGCGGGAAGACCTGGGTCAGCTTCGGCCGGATCACAACCGGGCAGGACCCGGTCTACTGCATCACGGGATGGAACGAAAAGATCGCATGGGCGGGAACCGGACCGCAGTCGGGGAGCGCATCGATCTACAAGACGACCAACGGCGGAACGGCCTGGACCCCGGTGAGCGTCTCCTCCATCACCCCCTTCGTCAACGGCATCCACTTCTTCAGCGAGACCGAGGGGATCGCTCTCGGCGACCCGCGGAACAGCTCGTGGGGAATCGCCGTGACCTCGGACGGCGGCGGGAGCTGGGGAGCGCTCGATCAGAAACTGACCGTGGCGAACGCCTCGGAGGTCGGCTGGAACAATGCGGCCACCGCCTTCGGGGATAACGTCTGGTTCGGCACCAACAACAGCCGGATCTACAGGTCGACCGACCGGGGCCGGAGCTGGAGCTTCGGCGCCACCCCGAGCCAGAACTCGTTCGGCATCGCCTTCGCCGACGAGAACCGCGGCATTGCGACCTTCAGCGTCAACGGCAACGGCGGGGGAACGCAGACCGGCGGCTATATGATCGCCGCCACCTCGGACGGCGGCGCCACCTGGCGGGAGATCCCGACCCCCTTCCCCGGAACGCAGCCGCAGTCGGTGACCTTCGTGCCGGGAACGACCCGCGCCTTCATCGGGACGCAGAACGGCGTCTATGAAACCTCCGATTTCGGCGCGAACTGGAAGCAGATGGCCGCACCGGTGATCAATTACTCCGGACTGATCCTCTCCGCCCAGATCGACCAGGCGGAGACCGTGGGGGCGTTCGGCGTCAACGCGATCTCGCAGTTCATGAACCTGATAGAGATCCCGGAGGTCTCCACCGGAACCGATCGTGAGAACGCTCCGGGAGGAGCCTTCATGAGCCTGGAGGAGAGCATCCCGAACCCGGCGACGGGAACGACCCGCATCTCCTACAGCCTCACCTCCCCCGCCGATGTCGCGCTTACGCTCCACGACGGGCTGGGACGCCTGGTCGCCCTCCTGACCGACGGCCCGGTCGACGCCGGGAACCACACCGTGGCGTTCGACGCCTCGACGCTCCCCTCCGGCACCTACTACTGCACCCTGACAACGGGAACGGATCGGATAACGAGACGGCTGATCGTACGGCGATAATATCGCGTCGAAACGGAATGAAGAGGGCCCCGGGGATCGAGATCTCCGGGGCCCTCTTCGTTCTTCCGAATCGTTCCGAACCCGTACATTCGCGGGGCAATGTCATTCCCGCGCGCAATCGTTCTGCTCGGTGTCGTATCGCTCCTCATGGATATGGCGAGCGAGATGCTCTATCCGATCGGCCCCATCTACATGACGGCCGTGCTGGGAGCCTCGGCCGTATGGGTCGGTGTGATCGAAGGGATCGCGGAGGCGGTCTCGGGCCTCCTGAAAGGATATTTCGGAGCGCTCTCCGACGCCCACGGAAAACGCCGCCTCTTCGTGACCGCCGGGTACGCTCTGTCGGCGCTGAGCAAACCGATCCCCGCCCTGGCCGCATCGGTGCCGGGGGTGCTCGGCTCACGACTGCTCGACCGGGTCGGCAAGGGGATCCGCACGGCGCCGCGGGATGCTCTTCTGGCAAGCCACACCACGCTGGAGCAGCGCGGGGCGGCCTTCGGTCTCCATCGAAGCCTCGACACGCTGGGAGCAGCGATCGGACCGACCCTGGCGCTGGTCTATCTGACGTTCAATCCGGGAGACTACGCGACCCTCTTCCTCCTGGCGTTCATCCCGGCCGCGCTCGCGGCGCTCTCCACGCTCCTGGTGCGGGAGCACCAGTTCGTTCCGACCGTGTCAAGACCCGGACTGCGGGAGTCGCTGCGGTTCTGGCGGGAGTCTCCGCATGAATATCGGAGAGTGATCCGCCTTCTCACCCTCTTCGCGCTCGTCAACGCCAGCGACGTCTTCCTGATACTCCGCGCCCGCGAGGCGGGCTTCGGCGACACCGCGGCGATCGGCGGATATATCGGCTACAACGTCGTCTACGCCCTTGCCGCCTACCCTGCCGGCCGCCTCTCCGATCGGAAGGGACGCGGAACGGTCATGATCTTCGGATTCCTTCTCTACGGCATCGTCTACACCGGCTTCGCCTTCGCCGAGGACGCGGCGACGATCTGGGGACTCTTCGCCCTCTACGGCATGTATGCGGCGGCGACCGAGGGGGTGTCGAAGGCATGGATCAGCGACCTCGTCCCGAATCAACAGCGGGGCCTGGCGATCGGCCTGCAGACGGCGCTCGCCAGTCTTGGCGCGCTTGTTGCAAGCTCCTGGACCGGCGCCGTCTGGAGCAGCACCGGAGGACGGACGCCGCTGCTGATTGCGGCTCTTACCGCGATACTTATCGCCCTGGCGCTTCTTGCGTCGGGGTCGGGCCGGAGACTTCGGGAGAACGGTTCGGGCTGAACCGGAGCGACGACGACGTAGAGACCTTCACCCACAAACGAGAGAACCTCATGTCCTTTCAAGACAACTTCTCGCGCCAGGCGGCCGAGTATTCCCGCTACCGTCCCACCTATCCGGATGAACTCTTCGCCTTCCTTGCGTCGATCGCTCCGGGAGATGCCCTGGCGTGGGACTGCGCCACCGGCAACGGTCAGGCGGCTCGCGGCCTGATACGACATTTCAGGCGGGTGATCGCCACCGACGCAAGCGACCGGCAGATCGCCCATGCCCCGGCGACCGGGGGGATAGAATATCGGGTGATGCCTGCCGAGGCGACCGACATCGAGGATGCCTCGGTCGATCTGATCACCGCGGCGGCGGCGCTCCACTGGTTCGACCTGGAACGCTTCTACGCCGAGGCGAACCGGGTGCTCCGTCCGGGAGGGGTGATCGCCGCATGGAGCTACAGCGATTCTGCCGCCGACCCGGAGGTGCAGCCGACCCTCTCGCGATACGGCATGGAGATCGTCGGCCCCTACTGGTCCCCCAGCCTCAGGAATCTGTGGGACGGCTACGGAAAGCTCCCCTTCCCGTTCGACGACATCACGCCGCCGCCGCAGAACGTTCACGTCGAGTGGACGCTGGAGGAGCTGAGAGGATATCTCGGCACCTGGTCGGCCGTGCAGAAATTTATCGAGGTGCGAGGATATGATCCCTTCACGGAGATCGAGGGGGAACTGGGCGATATATGGGGTGATCCGGCGACGCGACGTCCGATCCGGTTTCCGATGGAAGTTCGCGTGGGGAGGAAACGGGAAACTGTCTGAGTCGACAGGTCCCGTGCCGGCGGCGAAGGGTTTCGTTCCGGGGTGCGACGGTCTGGTTGCCGAGGTATTGGTCGCCGTGGTCGACCGGGCGAAGTTGCGGGAAACGGAACCCCGGCATCGGTCGCCGGTCGCTCCTTCCCGCAACCTTACCGGCTCGAACATCGATGACGACACCAGCTATTCGCAGCACGATACGATCGCTCGCTCTTCTCTCCCTGCTCGCCGCCGCCGGAACGGAGGGAACCGCCCAGTCCCTCTTCCTCGACTCCACGGCGACCCACATCCCGAACAGCCTCATGCCCCAGAACGGCATGGATGTGGAGGCGGCCGACATCGACGGAGACGGCGATCCCGACATCATCATCGCCAACGAGTTCCAGCCGAACGTGATCCTGATCAACGACGGGAGCGGACGCTTCACGAACGAGTCGGCGAAGCGGATTCCGCAGCCGGTCCACGACAGCGAGGATATCGCCGTGGCCGATTTCGACGGGGACGGCGACCTCGATATCGTCTTCGTGAGCGAGGACGACTTCGTCCATGAATATTATCTGAACGACGGCACAGGGATCTTCAGCGACGTCGGCAACCGCCTCCCGCTGAGCGAGGCGAACGCGGTGGCGGCCGCCGACGTCACCGGCGACGGGTTCCCCGATCTCTTCATCGGCAACGCGGGACAGGATTTCCTTCTGATCAACGACGGCAGGGGGAGCTTCCTCAACGAGACGGCGGGACGGCTCCCGGCCGAACTGAACGTGACGCAGGATCTGGAGCCGGTCGACCTGGACCGCGACGGCGATCTCGATCTGGTAATCGGCAACGAGGACGGCAACAGGATCTACATCAACGACGGAACCGGGCATTACACCGACGGGACGATGGATCGTCTTCCGATCCTCGCCGACATGGAGACCCGCAAGGTCTCCCCGGTCGACATCGACGGCGACGGAGATATCGATCTCTACTTCGCGAACGTCGCCTGGAACCAGTTCAAGAACGGTCGCGACAGGATCTATATCAACGACGGAACCGGACACTTCAGCGACCGCACGCAGGCGCTCCTCCCCGAGGAACACGAAAGCACCATCGACGCGAAGCTGGCCGATCTCGACCTCGACGGCGACCCCGATCTCCTGACCGTCGACTTCCCCGAACGTCCGGTGAAAGGCTACCTCAACGACGGAACGGGAAAGATGACGGAGGCGACGGGATCGATACTTCCGGAGTCGATCGTGGCGGCGGGGCTCGGCATCGAGCTCACCGATCTGAACGGGGACGGGCTCATCGATCTCTATCTCTGCAACCGGGGCCAGGCCGACCGGCTCCTCTTCCACGTGCCGTCGTCGACGTCGGGGATGGGAGGAAGGGAGCAGGGGGCGCTGCACGGACCGGAGCTGCTGCCGAACGAGCCGAACCCGTTCAACGGGGCGACCCGTATCCGCTACACGATTCCCCGCGCAGGGGATGTCGAGGTTGCGATGTTTACGCTGACGGGGGAGCTGGTCGAGCTGGTGAGAAGGAGCGAACCGACCGCGGGAGAATATCACATTGTATGGGAGCCGGAGAACCCCTCCCCCGGCGCCTACCTCTGCCGCCTGACGACCGAGAAGGGGGTGAAGACGCGGATGATCACTGTCGCCGGGCCCCGGTGACCGCCCCTGATCCCGATCCCTTTCTCGTCGTGCCGAGCAGTCCCTGGATCCCTTCACGATACATGCGGGTCGTGGGGATCTGCTTTCCGCTTCTGAGCACCACCAGGTAATCCCCCTGGAACCAGCTCCGCAGCTCCCGTATTCTGTCGATGTTCACGATCGCCGACCGGCTCACCCTGAGGAACGCCGCGGGGTCGAGCTCCGACTCCAGACGGTACATGCCGTCGCGGATCGTGTGGGCCTCGGGGCCGACGTGGACCCGTATGTTCTTCCCGTCGGCCTCGAACCAGTCGACGCTCTCCACGGGAAGAAAGAAGATCCGCCCCTCCTCCTTCACCACGATCCGTTCCAGATACCGGGTCCGGCTCTGAACCCCCTCCAGAAGCGCCCGCAGCCGTTCGGTGACGTCGTCCTGCGATTCGCGACGGGTCAGGCGGAGACGCGCATGCCTCAGCGACGACGCCAGCCGCTCGTCGTCGAACGGCTTCAGGAGATAGTCGAGCGCGTGGACCTCGAAGGCACGTATCGCATAGTGATCGAATGCGGTCGCGAAGATCACGGCGGGGAGACGATCGGGAGGGATGCGGGAGAGGACGCCGAAGCCGTCGAACTCCGGCATCTGCACGTCGAGGAAGACCAGATCGGGAGCAAGGTTCAGGATCGAGTCGACGGCGCTCTCGCCGTCGCCGCATTCACCGACGATCTCCACATCATCTTCCGATGCGAGCATCGTCCGCAGGAGCTCCCGCGCAAGGGGCTCGTCGTCCACGATCAGAACGCGGAGAAGATCGGCGGTCTCTGTTTTCATCCGGGCCGCGCTCATGAGAGGCTCCGTTCACGGTCCGGGGCGGACGATTCATGCGCGGGGATCTCGATCACGGCCCTGGCGCCCGTCATATCGTCTGTGGATATATCCTCCAGTTCGAACCGATGCTCGTCTCCGTAGAGATGCCGCAGACGGGCACGCGTGTTGCCGATCCCTACTCCCTCCCGCACCGGAGCCGGACCGAGACCCGGACCGTTGTCCTCGACGACGATCGTGAGCCGACCGCCGGCGCGTCGTGCCGCGATAGAAACCCGACCGGGCCGGGCCAGACGGGAGACGCCGTGGCGGATGGAGTTCTCCACGAGCGGCTGCAGCAGCAGCCGGGGAACAAGGAGGTCGAACGTATCGGAAGGGATATCGGTCGTGACGCTCAATCGATCGCCGAAACGCATCATCTGAATCTCGATGTAGTGACGGAGAAAGACGATCTCCTCCTCCAGACGGGTCTCCTGCGCCGCGTCCTGTTCAAGGGAGAGCCGGAGCAGATCGCTGAGACGGGCTATCATCCTGCGCGCCCCCTGCACATCCCTGGACATCAGCCCGGAGACGGCATGGAGCGTGTTGAAGAGGAAGTGGGGATGAAGCTGCATTCTGAGAGCATCCAGCCGCGCCTCGGCCAGACGGGCCTCCAGCCGCGAGGCCGCCAGCTCACGCTGCCTGTATGCCCTGTAATATCGCAGACCGTGATATGCCCCGGCGATCATCCCGTAGATGATCAGCCCGATGGCGAACGAGCCGACGAAACTTTCCGCCACCACCTCCAGGAACGGCTTGGGGAGACGTGACCGGATCCCCACCAGATTCCGCATGAAGGTGAACATGGTGACGCTGACCAGAGCGAAGAGCGCCCCGAACGGCAGATGAAGCGCCAGATGCCGGAGGCGGACGCCGGGGACCACCGGGAACCTGCGCGAGAGGATCCCCACGAGCGGAGAAAGTATCCAGCAGGAGAGCCATACCGGAAACTCGCGGTAGAAGAGATAGAGCCAGGGCGCCTCGCGTTCCGATCCGTTGAACAGAATATAGTTCTGCGTCGTGATCAGCAGCGTCAGAAAGAGCCAGCCCGAGCCGGCGATCGCAAGACGCCGGCCCTGTTCCTTCCACTTCCCGACCTGAAATCCCTCGGAAGGCAGGCTCACCCGCTGATCCGTTCCGCCCGCACCTCTCCGTCGGGATTCTGAAAGATCACGGCTCGCGAGGGCTCACGGCCCGGGGAGGCGCTGAAACGCGCATGCACCGAGCGCCCCGTGAACATGTCGAAACTCGCCGCCGACTCCGACGACTCCGGCAGGAAGAGGGTCTCCCCGGCGACCGGAAGGTCCTGATCGATCGCCATGATCTTCCCCCCTCCCCAGCCGAACATGCCGATCGAGCTGCCGCGGGCAAAGTCGATCCGGTAATAGGTCTTGGCGGCATTCTGCGAGAGGGTTCCCGTCCCCAGAATCGTCACCCCCCTGAACTCTCCAAGGCTGTCGCGACGCGAACCCCACCATGCCTTCGATCCCTGCTCGACGGCATCCGGGGGGAGACTGGGGTGGAGGTTGCGGAGCAGCCAGCCGTAATCCCCCTTCGCGGCCCCGGTCAGAATCTCCGACGCCCGTCCGTTCAGAAACTCCTGCTTCCCGGAATCGGCCGAGCCCGCGCCGAAGATCGACGAGATCGCATCCTGTCCCTCCCCCGCGATATGGAGCCGCTCCCCGTCGGCCCGCACGGTGACGGTGCCTCCGGTCGCGAGACGATATGTTCCCGTGTGCCCCTGAAGCGCGTCCGGGGCAACGCGAGCCACCGCCGGAGGTCTGGGGAAATCGACGCCGGCGATCAGCAGGCTCACGCCGTTCATCACCGCCTGCCGGTAGCCGGGGCCGTCGACCCGCATGTTGGAGGTGAAGATCACCGTGAGCCCTTCATCCACGTAGCGTCGCATCTCGGTGTTGTAGCCGCCGAAATCTCCTGCATGAAAGATCAGCCGCGTGTTGCGCGGAGTGTTGGTGACGTTCCATCCGTAGGCATGCTTGAACGGTCCGCCGCTCTCGGCGTGCGGGGCGAAGAGTTTGTCGGTCGCCTCCTTCGAGAGGACCGTGTTGTTCCGGAGCGCAAGCTCCCATTTGTAGAGGTCGCCGGTCGTGGAGATGACCGTTCCCGCCCCCACCCCCTTGTCGGCGCCGCCGAAGGAGCCGATCGGCCCCTCGTCGTTGCTCCCGGAGTAGGAATGAACCCTCTCCATTCCCTCCCACGTCCCCGGCTCCCCCTGGAACCGGGTCATGCTCATCCCCGCCGGCTCGAAGAGATTCTTCCGCAGATAGATCTCGAAGGTCTCCCCGGAAGCCTTCTCGACGATCCCCGCCAGCAGAGTGTAGCCGGGACTTGAGTAGGCGGCGCGCTCCCCCGGCGGGAAGTCGAGCTTCAGCCCGAGAACTTCCTCCATCACCCCTTCGCGCTCCATCGGATCGAAGAGACCGGTGGTCCCGAGGTACGGAAGCCCGGAGGTATGCGAGAGGAGCTGATCGATCGTAATGCCCGCCTTGTCGGCCGGAGCATCGGGGAAGAACCTGCCGACCGTATCGGAGACCTTCAGTTTTCCCTGGGTCTCCAGTTTCAGGATCGCCGTCGCCGTGAACTGCTTCGAGAGGGAGGCGAGAATGAAGGGCGTGGCGGTCGTGACCGGCTCCCCCGTCTCCCGATTGATCGTGCCGTATCCCTTATGGAGGATCACCTCCCCGTTCCGCTCGATGAGGATGGAGCCCGACATGCCGTAGGCCGCCAGACGGGAAAGATGATCGTCCAGCCGCCGCCCCAGATCCCCCTGCACGACCGGAGCCGGCGCGCGGGAACTCCCCTGGGCAAGAGTCGTCGCGGGAACAAGAGTCATAAGGAGGGAAAGAAGGGAAGCGGTTTTCATATCGGGACCATTGTATTGTTGTATCTGTCGCGTCGCTCGCGACGCGGACGCAGGGGAAGGGGCGGAAGTTGCGTTCCGGCTCGTTCGAACGGGAAGAAGAGAGGGGCGGAGAATATTTTTCTTGAATTACGAACGCCCGCGGCCCATGTTCCCGCACAACAGAAGCTCGCGATCGATCGCCCGGGAGGCAACCCCGTCGGAACACGATCCGGTTTCGGGGGGAACGAATCATCCGAAGACGGGAACGAAACGCCGCGCCGCCGGATTGAGCGCATACGGGGGAGCGGGAATCCTCCTTTCCGGCGGAACTCTCATCGATACCGACAATCCTATGAACATGGAACGACGGAACGGATATGTCACGACGATCCTGCGGCAGCGATGCCCGCACTGCCGGCGCGGGATCGTCTACCGTCGGCCGATGTCGATGAACAACCGCTGCCCGGCGTGCGGCGCCCGGTTCGATCGCGAGCCGGGATATTTCACGGGGGCGATCTACGTCGGCACCGCCGTGACGGCGCCGCTGGGGATCGGGTTCTTCTATCTGGCGGCGCTCCTCTTTCCCGATCTTCATCTGGCTCTCTGCGGCCTGGTGGGGGCGGCGGCCGTCGTTCCTCTGGTTCCGCTGGTGCTGAGGCTGTCGCGCGTCTTCTGGCTCGACATAGGACACCAGTTCAGTCCCCAGGGGAATCGGACCGACCCGCCCCCTCCGGAACACCCGGCCGCGGGAGCTCCGACCGACCCGATCCCGACGGACGGCTGTGAGGCCGGAGAAATCGAATCACGATATGGCATTGAACCGAAGACCCTCCTCACGCGATACGATCCGGCCGGCCACCTGGAGTGAGAAGGCGGCGGCGTTCCGCTACATCCCGCAACTGCTGCGGATGGTGTGGGAAACGCACCGCGGCTACACCGCGACGATGATCCTCCTCCGGATCATCAGATCGTTCGTGCCGATCGGGTCGCTCTGGATCGGGAAACTGATCATCGACACGGTGGTCGATCTCGCAGATCGGCGGGCCGACGATCTCTCCACGCTCTGGCCCCTGGTGGCGCTGGAGGTCGCGATCGTGATCGCCGGGGAGGTTCTCGCCCGTTCGTCGGCGATCGTCGAGAGCCTGCTGGGAGATCTCTTCTCCAACCACTCCAGCATACGACTGCTGCGGCACGCCGCGTCGCTCGATCTTCAGCACTTCGAGGACCCCGCCTTCTACGACCAGCTCGAACGGGCGCGTCGCCAGACGGTGGGCCGCCTCGGCCTTCTCTCGCAGCTTCTGAGCATGGTGCAGGATCTTCTCACCCTGATCTCGCTCGGCGCCGCCCTCCTCGTCTACAGCCCCTGGCTCCTCCTCCTTCTGGCGGTGGCGGTGATCCCGAGCTTCCTCGGGGAGACCCACTTCGCCGCACTCGAATATTCCATGCTCTACAGATGGACGCCGGAGCGGCGCCAGCTCGACTACCTCCGCTATCTGGGGGCGAGCGACGAGACAGCCAAGGAAATGCAGATGTTCGGGCTCGCCTCCTGGGTCATCGACCGATACAAAAAGCTCGCGGAGCGATTTTATCAGGAGAATAAACGCCTCTCGATCCGGAAGGGGATCGTCTCCACGCTCCTGTCGATCGTCGGAACGCTCGGCTACTACTCGGCGTACGTGATCATCCTGATGCGGGCCGTGGCGGGGGCGATCACGATCGGATCGCTCACCTTCCTGGCGAGCTCGTTCGCGCGGAGTCGTGATCTGATACAACGGCTTCTGATGGGGGGAAGCACCATCTACGAACAGGCGCTCTATCTGAAGGACTTCTTCGAGTTCTTCGAGAAGACGCCGACGATCACCTCCAGCCCCGGCGCGCCGGATGCTCCCAGACCGATCCGGGAAGGGTTCGTCTTCGAGAATGTCGGATTTCGATATCCCGGGAGCGAGCGGTGGGCGGTCAGGAACGTCAGTTTCACGATCCGGCCGGAGGAACGTATCGCGTTCGTCGGCGAGAACGGCGCGGGGAAGACGACCCTGACGAAGCTCCTGGCCCGCCTCTACGATCCCACGGAGGGGCGCATCCTGCTCGACGGCCGTGATCTGCGCGAATACGATCTGGCTTCAGTGCGACGGGCCGTCAGCGTGATCTTTCAGGATTTCGTCCGCTACGATTTCAGGTTCGAGGAGAATATCGGCGTGGGAGAGATCGAGAGCGCCCGGACCTATCTCGACACGATTGAAACACCTCCGGAGGAAGAGACGGGAAGCAGGGGGAAGGAACCCCGGGCGACGACCGCGCCCGTCGATCCCGCGACGCCGGCATCCTCCACATCACGACCGATCGCGGCCGCGGCAGAAAAATCGCTGGCCGATACGTTGCTTTCCCGCCTTCCCGGAGGGTACCGCCAGATGCTCGGACGGCGCTTCAAGGGGGGAGTCGATCTTTCCGGAGGGGAATGGCAGAAGGTGGCGCTGGCGCGGGCCTACATGCGCGACGCCCAGGTCCTGATCCTCGACGAGCCCACCGCCGCGCTCGACGCCCGCGCCGAATACGAGGTCTTCGTCAGATTCTCCGAACTGGTGGCCGGCCGCATGGCGGTGATCATCTCGCACCGTTTCTCCACGGTCCGCATGGCCGACAGGATCATCGTGCTCCAGGGGGGCGGAGTGATCGAGGAGGGATCGCACGATGAACTGCTCGCGCGCAACGGACTCTATGCGGAGCTCTTCAGACTCCAGGCCGAAGGCTACCGGTAAGGTCCCGAAAAAAATTCCACCCCCTCCGCTTCCCATTCCAACCTTTTCTCCGCGGCAGGCATCCAATCTCCGTGAACTCATCAACCTATGTGCCTGTGTCGAACCTTTACCTCGGACGGAAGCGGATATCGGATAAGGCTGTCATGAACGGGAACTCCATGGAAGGAGCCGCCGATCCGTTCCGTCCGGGGGACGTCGCAGCGTTCGAACGGCACTACCGCGCGAACGTGGCGCGGATCCTCGGGCTCTGCCTGCGGCTGACCGGCGATCGGGCAGAGGCGGAGGAGTTCACGCAGGAGGCGTTCATCAAGGCGTGGGAGGCGCTCCCGTCGTTCCGGGGGGAGAGCAGCTTCTCCACCTGGCTCCACAGGCTCACGGTCAATGTGGTACTTGGGCGGCTCCGCTCCTCCTCGCGACGCTCGGCGATGATTCTGCCGATGGAGGACCCGGACGAGATCGATCGCACTTCGATACGCAAGGATGAAACCGGATCACGTTCCGGCGAGACAATGGACCTGGAACAGGCGATCGCCGCGCTCCCGACCGGAGCACGAACGGTCTTCATCCTTCACGATGTGGAGGGATACCGTCACGAGGAGATCGCGGAAATGATGGGAGTGACGGCCGGAACATCGAAGGGGCAGCTTCATCGCGCCCGCAAACTGCTCAGGGAAGCTCTGTCGGAAGGAACGACGGAATGAGGCAAGATTCTGAAGGAGATACAGCACTATGAACTGTGAAGAAACACGAGCCCTGCTGAACGACCGGATCGACGGCGAACTGACGGTCCGTGAGAGTATGATCATGGACGAGCACCTTGCCGGCTGCGACGGATGCAGGCGGGAATGGGAGGATCTCAACTCCCTGCTCCGCCGCGCCGAGGGGCTTCGCCGGGACGTTCAACCCGATCGCGATCTCTGGCCGGCGATCCTCGGAGATATCAATCGTGGAAAGATCCATCAGATCTCCCCCGAGCCCCTCCGTAAACCGTTCCGCGCCGGACGGACGCTTCTGATGCTGGCCGCGGCATGTCTGGCGATCATCGCCGGGACTATCGCTGTCAGATATACCGGCGCCGGGCCGGACGATCCGCCGGTCGTGGTCGATCGCAGGAGTTCCCACGACACGACTCCGGCGACCGAGGAGATCGCTTCGACGACCGAGGGAAGCGCTTCGGCGACCGAAGGAGCCTTTTCGACCCCTGCAGAAGCAGGAACCGCCCGACAGGGCGATTACATACAGGTCCGCCGTCGTCTGGAAGAGACGCTGCGGAAGGAACGACTGGCGCCCGAGACAGCCGAGGTGATCGAGAAGAACCTGGTTGTGATCGACAGCGCCCTGGCGGAAATCAATCGTGCCCTGGTCGCCGACCCCGGCAACCCGAGCCTTCAACTGATGCTCACTACCACACAGAGAAAAGCGGTCGACCTGCTGGAGCAGGCGATCCGATTATAACGCAACGGGTGAATCACATGAAAACACTCTCACTGGCCTTGCTGACCTTCATGATCGCAACAACCGCACTCGCGCAGCAGACCGTCGACGAGCGCCGGCAGATCTTCCCCGACGCATCGATCAAGATCTCCAACGTCGCCGGCAAGGTCACGGTGGTCGGAACCTCGGCCGCCGAGCTCCACGTCACCGGCACGATGGACTCCAACCTCAAACTGGAGATCACCGGCAAGAACAATCAGATCAGCGTGGAGGTTGTCTATCCGAAATCGTCATCGAGCGAGGGGGCCTTCATCGAGGTGCAGGTGCCGAACGGAAGCAACGTTCTGGTCTCCACCATCAGCGCCGATATCGACATGCGCGACCTGAAGCAGCCCTGCAAGGCCACGAGCGTCAGCGGCGACATCAACATCATCGAAGGGATAGAGAGGGCGGCGACCAACACAGTGAGCGGAGATATCGAGATCCGATCCAAAGTCTCTTCGCTCCAGATGGAGACGGTAAGCGGCAATATCACGGTCCACGATGCATCGGAACGGATCTCCTCCTCATCCGTCAGCGGCGACATGACGATCGCGGCAGGGTCGGTCGTTCAGATCGCGGTCAACTCCGTCTCCGGTAATATCACCCTCAACGTCAACGGCTCGCTCGCCGCCGCCGGACGGATCGAGGCCCAGAGCCACAGCGGCGACGTCCACCTGACCCTTCCTTCCGGCACCGATGCGGAAGTTCAGGTGCAGAGCATGTCCGGATCGAGGATCAGGAACGATTTCGGCAAGAGAAACGGCGCGAAGCAGGGAGGAGCCCTGGTGCGCGTCGGATCGTTCAGCGGCAACATCATCGTCGACGAGAAATAGCCGCCTTCGCCCCTTCCACCACATCCCCTCGTAACCTTGAAGACCTCCCGTTGCAGGAACGGGCCGCCCGGAGCATATTTGCGGGCTTTCAACCGGGCTGTCATATCACAACAATAAGGTAGTCACACGTGCTCGCTTCGATGAACGGGAAGTCGGTCATGGTTACGGGGGGAACGAAAGGGATAGGGAAGGGGATCGCCCGCGTCCTTGCGGGGCTCGGCGCCAGAGTCTGCGTCGTCGGGAGAAACCGGGAAGAGGGGATCGCCGCCGCGGAGGATCTGAAAAGGTCGGGCGGGACGATCCTCTTTCAGCAGGGAGATGTCCGCGAGCAGAAGGATATGGATCGCGCTGCGGAGAGGATCGTCAGTGAGTTCGGGGGGATCGATATCCTCTGCGCGAACGCGGGGATCTTTCCGCAGGCCCGGCTGGAGGAGATGACCGGCGCGCAGTGGGATGATGTCTTCGCAACGAATCTCAAGGGGATGTTCCATTCGGTCCGCGCCTCCCTTCCGGGCCTGAAACGGAACGGGGCGGGACGGATCATCCTCACCTCCTCCATCACCGGCCCGATGACCGGCTATCCGGGCTGGTCGCACTACGGCGCCACCAAGGCCGGTATGCTCGGGTTCATGCGGACGGCGGCGATCGAGCTGGCGCCGTACGGCATCACGGTCAACGCGGTCCTCCCCGGCAATATCGTCACCGAAGGGGTGACGGAACTGGGGCAGGAGTATATCGACACCATGGCGGCCTCCATCCCCCTGAAACGGCTCGGTTCGGTGGAGGAGATCGGGCATACCGTCGCCTTTCTCGCCTCCGCGGGAGCAGGCTTCATCACCGGACAGGCGATCGTGGTGGATGGAGGACAGACGATCCCGGAATCGCTCCAGGCGCTGGAATGAGAGCGCCGGCCGGCGGAACGATCATCGCCCTCGGCGGCGGCGAGCTTCGGGAGCTGGAAACGCTTTCGATCGACGAGGAGATCATCGCGCGCACCGGGAAGCGTTCCCCCCGCGTCCTCTTCATCCCGACCGCCAGCGGCGACTCGGTCTCCTACTGGAACACCTTCAACAAGGTCTACGGGCGGAGGCTCGGCTGCCGGACCGACCTCCTCAACCTCATCACCGCCGACCACGCTCCATCCGATATCTCACGGACCATTTCCTCCGCCGATGCGATCTATGTCGGCGGAGGGAACACGTTGAAGATGATGCGCCGCTGGCGGTTCCTCGGCGTCGACACGATGCTGCGGGAGGCGTACGAGCGGGGGACCGTTCTCTCCGGCCTGAGCGCGGGGGCGATCTGCTGGTTCGCGCACGGGACGAGCGATTCGCGGCGGTTCTACAACCCGTCGAACGATCGGTTGATCCGGGTGCGCGGCCTCGGACTCGTCGACGCCCTCTTCAGCCCACATCACCTCACTGAGCCGGCGCGGGAGAGGGGGATCGCCGATATCATGAGACGGACGCCGGGAGTCGGCCTCGCCGTCGACGACTGCGCCGCAATCCTCATCACCGGCGGGAACTACAGGATCATCGGATCGCGGCCCGATGTCGGCGTCCGCCGCGTCTTCGTCCGCCGCGGCGAAACGATCATCGAGCCGATCGCAGCAACCGACGAGATGCGGCCCCTCAACGACCTGTTGAACCCGTCTCCGTCAATGCACCGCCCGTCAGCAACGCTCCCTTCTTCCAGCCCCGAAGGGGCGAGCCATCTGTAGCTGCGGACACCCCCATGTTGTTCTTCAGCGCCGAAGGTGCGTACCATTCTTCTCGTCATGGATGAGGAAGAATGGTACGCACCTTCAGGGCTTAAGAACATATGAATGGCCCGTGGCTATACATCGGTGCTTCCTTCGGGAGCCGATATATGGGAAATAAGAGCATGATGGAAGGCCGGATGAACCGCGGCCGGTATCTCCTTCCCTCAATATCATACCTCCTCATCACCCACCAGGGTGAGAAATCTCATACCGGGGGGGCTGTAGGTTTGTATCGTAACTCAAGGCGACATCACGAACGCGGGAGGATGGACCGAACGCGGATGTCCGGAAGAGCAACGAGCGAACCGATCCGGCGATGAGAGAGAGAACGACCTATCACGACCAGCAGGGAACAATCAACGACCGCAACGAGGTAAGGGCGGACCGGCGTCCCCGACCGGGAGCGGGATGCTCCGAAACGGGCGATTCCGGGTGGCTCTTCCTTCCCGACTCCTTCTATCTGGATGTCGCCGCGCGGCGCGTGCTCCCGTAAAGGAATCGGCCGGGCGCCGGGACGGACGACGTTTCGCGTGAAGCTGCTATATTCGGAGCATTCCGATCATGAATGCAGAATTCTCCGAACGTATGGTCCAGCAAGCCGCTCCACTCCTCCGAACGAAACTCTTCGTTGTCCGCCCCAAACCCGATCTGGTGCCGCGCGAGCGCCTGCTGCGCCTGCTGGACGGGATCCCCTATCGCAAACTGATCCTTCTTTCCGCCTCCGCCGGGTTCGGCAAGACCACCCTGATCGGCGCCTGGATCGCCTCCCGCTCCTACCCGACCGCATGGTATTCGCTGGACAGGGGGGATAACGAGACCGCCCGTTTCTTCACCTATCTCATCGCGGCGCTGCAGACGGTCCATCCCGCCGTCGGTGAAAGCGCGCGGCAGGCTCTGACGCTCGCCCCGCTTCCACCGATCGAATCGCTCGTCTCCTCCATCATCAACGACATCGCATCGCTTTCCGATTCGTTCCTGCTGGTGCTGGAGGATTACCACGTGATCGAGAACGATGCGATCCATGAGGCGCTGATGTTCCTGCTCGATCACGCCCCGCCCCAGCTCCACGTGGCCGTCACGACCCGCATCGACCCCCCGATACCGATCGCGAGACTCCGCGTCCGGGGGGATCTCCTCGAACTGCGCGCCTCCGATCTCCGCTTCTCCGGCGAGGAATCGGCCTCCCTCTTCAACGACACGATGCGCCTGAACCTCTCGGCCGATTCGGTGGCGGCGGTCCAGGAGAGAACCGAGGGGTGGATCGCCGGGCTCCAGATGGCGGGCCTCTCCCTGCACGGCCGTGACGACGTCGAGGATTTCATCTCCGCCTTCACGGGAGAAGATCGCTATGTGATCGATTATCTTCTTGAGGAAGTCCTCACCCGTCAGCCGGAGGACCTTCAGCGGATCATGCTCGACCTCTCGATCGTGGAACGGTTCAACGCATCGCTCTGCGAGGCGATCACCGGCTGCGACGACGGGACCGGGGTCCTGGACCGCCTGGAACGCGCCAACCTCTTCATGACCTCGCTCGACAACCGCCGCGAGTGGTACCGCTACCATCATCTCTTCGCCGATCTGCTCGGCCATCGCCTCCGCCAGCTCCGCCCCGACTCGATCGCCGAGCTCCACAGACGCGCCAGCACCTGGCAGCAGAAGGAGGGACGCATCCGCGAGGCGGTCGAACATGCTGTCCGCTCCGGCGACCCCGGCTTCATCGCCGATCTGACGGCCCGTTCCTGGCGACGCCTGCTCAACATCAACGTGCAGTACAACATGCCGGGGCTGCTGAACGACGTCCCGGATGAGCTCGTGCTCGCCGACCCGCGCGTCGCCGTGGTGAAAAGCTGGATCCTCTGCGAGACGCAGAAGCGAGCCGACCTGATGCGATACGTCGACCGGGCCGAGGAACTGGTCGGCGAAATGGAACGGAACGATGAGGCGCGGGAGCTGCTGGGACATATCTACATGATCCGGACCGTCATCGCGCGCGACACCCTGCAGAACGACGAGACGATCCGCTACGGAAAAATCGCGCTGGAATTTCTCCCCGATCGCGAGGCCGATTCCCCGGACTTCCACTGGTTCGCCTCACCCGGCCTGGTCTTCTCCAACCTCGGCGGCGCCTACCTCCGGCTCGCCGACTACGAGACGGCCGAGGAGGTCTTCGAGGCGGGACTCCGCCACGGTCGCGCCCGATCCGATACATATTCCACCGTCTCCGCCCTCTCCGATCTCGGACGCATGAGCTTCGCGCAGGGGAGACTGGCCCGCGCCGAGCATTACGCCGAGGAATTGAAAACCATCTGCGAGGAGAATCTCTTCCTCCCCGCCGACGCCGGCATCCTGGGCTATCATCTCTACTCGACCATCCTCTTCGAGAAGGGAGATTTCGCCAGGGCCGAGGAGTATGCGCTCCGGGCGCTCGGTCTCTGCAAGCCGCATCTGATCCATGAGATCGTGGAGGTCAACCGGCTCCTCTTCGCCATTTACTGCTCGGCAGGAAATCTCGGGGAGGCATGGCACGCCGTGCGGAGCGCCGAGGAAGCCTTATCGGGATACGATAATCCTCCGCTGTCGCGGATCATTCAGATGGAGCGGATCAAGCTGGAGCTGCGCGAAGGACGGCTCGACAGAGTGAGGGAATGGGCCGAAGAGTTCGCCGCCGTCATGCACGACTACCAGACCGGCGGGGGAGGCCCGATGCGCTTCCTGATCGAACGGCTCCTCTACGGTCGCGTCCTGGTCGCGCTCGGTCGCCTGGATGAAGCGATCACCGTGCTGGACGAACTGCAGACCGAGTTCTCCGCCGAGAATTTCTTCAGGATGCGGCTCGGCGCGCTCCTCCCCCTTTCGGGCGCGCTCAACCTGCGCGGGGATGAGGAAGGGGCGATTCGGACCCTCTCGCTGGCGCTCAGACTGGCTGCGCCGGAGCGGTTCATCCGCGCGTTCGCGCAGGAGGCGGAACTGCTGGCGCCGGTGCTGGCGCTCTATAAGAAACGGGGGTACCCCGGGAGCGAGGAGATCCCCGAAGCGTTCATCGTCATGGTCTATGAGAAATGCGGCGCGGGAGCCCCGGCCCCGACCGCCCCGCAGCGAACACGACGGTTCGTCGGCGGCGATCTGCTCGACCCGCTCACCAGCCGCGAGGTGGAGATCCTTCAGCTCATGGCGCAGGGATATTCCAACAGGATCATCGCGGAGAAGCTCTACGTCTCCGTCAACACGATCAAGACGCACGTCTCCAACCTCTTCGGCAAGCTCGATGCCGCCAACCGCGTGGAGGCCCTTGCCCGCGCACGGGAGGCGAACGTCCTGTAAGCCGTGCGGCGCGATATGAAGGAACCGATGAAGATCGAAACACTCGGCTGGATGGCCGGCCGATGGAGAAGCGAGGGAGAACACGGGCTGACCGAGGAGCTCTGGATGCCTCCGGCCGGGGGACTCATGCTCGGGCTGCATCGCGATCTGTTTCCCTCGGGGAAGGTCTTCTTCGAATACCTCCGGATCGAGTCGTCGGCCGGGGGACCTCTCTATCAGGCGAGCCCCGCCGGGCGGCCGCCGACGCCGTTCCGCGCCGTGGAGCTCTCAGAGAGGCACGTCGTCTTCGAGAACCCCGATCACGACTTCCCGCAACGGATCATCTACCGGCTCGACTCCGACGGGGCGCTGCTCGCGGCCGTCGAGGGAGAGGGACGCCGGAAGGAGTGGAGATGGGAACGGGATCGCCGCGGGTTCTGATCTGGGATTTCGACGGCACCCTGGCCCGTCGCGAGGGGATGTTCAGCGGAACACTCCTGGAGATCCTTCTGGAGGAGGCTCCGGCTCTGGTCGATGCCGCACGGGGCGATCTCATCGAACTGCACGAGACGATCGATCGGGAAATCCTTGAATCGTATCTGAAGGATCGGATCAGGCCCCACCTGGCGGCCGGATTTCCCTGGCACACTCCTGAAACAACACGACCGGCAGGACGTTCGTCGCAGGAATGGTGGGACGAGCTGGACGGGGTGTTCGAACTGGCGTTCGCGGCGGTCGGGGCCGATCCGGAATCGGCCCTGAGGATGGCTCGAAGCGTGCGCCGCCGCTATCCGCTCCTTGAACGGTGGCGGCTGTACGACGACACGATCCCCGCTCTGACCTCCCTCTCGGCGCTCGGCTGGCGCCATGTGATCCTCTCCAACCACGTCCCTGAACTCGGCGCGATCATCGCCGGTCTGGGACTCGACAGGTATCTTGACGCGATATTCAACTCAGCCGTATCGGGATACGAGAAACCCCATCCTCTCGCGTTCCGATCGGTGCTGGAGGCCGTCGGGAACGGAACCTGCTGGATGATCGGCGACAGCGTAACGGCCGATGTGGGGGGCGCCGAGAGCGTGGGAATACCTGCCATCCTGGTGCGGAGCCGGCACGAGGGGGTCCGGTTCTGCCGCCTCGATCTCTCGACGATCGCAAATATCGTCGAGGAAGAGAGAACGGTGTAGAAGCAACCGGATCTTTTTCCGATACATCACATTGAGACCGGAACAGAGGAATGATGTATACCGTGAAAAGGTTCGACGAGTCGAACCGTCATGATTTCTACCACCTGCATTCGGAGGAGAACGAGGCCGGGTGGTGCAGATGCATGGCATGGTGGGTCCCCACATGGAGCGGCTGGAGCGCCCGCAGCGCCGAAGAGAACCGTGAGACGCGCGACAGACTCTGCGACATGGGGATCTTCGACGGCTACCTCCTCTACGCGGCGAGGGAGCCGATCGGATGGTGTCAGGTGGGGCAGCGCGACAGACTTGAAAAACTGGTGACCCAGTTCGGTCTGGAGCCCGACCCCGAGGTCTGGGCGATCACATGCTTCCAGATCGCACCGAGATACAGACGGCGCGGGCTGGCATCATTCCTTCTCGCCGAGATCCTTCACGACCTGCCGGGACGGGGCGTGACCCGCGTGGAAGCCTACGCCAGACGCGGCGTCACCGATCCGGAGGAGCTCTGGACCGGCCCCGAGAAGATCTACCTTGCGTCGGGATTCTCGGTCGATCGTCACGACGAGCAGACCGTCTTTCTTTCACTCACGCTGTCGGCGCCGGCAACCGACACCTTATCTCGCTAATCCGATATGTTCAGGTTCCACGATCTCCCCTCCGCGTCGAAGGCGGAGACGTATGCGGCGCTGACGTCCCAGCTCCGGGCCCTGCTGGAAGGGGAACGGGACCCGATCGCGGGGAGTGCGAACGCCTCCTCTCTCATCTTCCATGCTCTCCCCGATCTGAACTGGGCAGGGTTCTATTTCATGAAGGAGGGGGAGCTGGTGGTGGGCCCGTTCCAGGGACGCCCCGCATGCGTGAGAATCGCGCTCGGCCGGGGAGTCTGCGGAACCGCCGCGGCGACACGGCAGACCGTGATCGTGGAAGATGTGGAGAACTTCCCCGGCCATATCGCCTGTGACGCCGCCTCCCGATCGGAGATCGTCGTGCCGCTCCTCATGAACGACACGCTCCTCGGCGTCCTCGACCTCGACAGCCCCCTCCCGGGCCGCTTCGACACGGAAGATCGCGACGGCCTTGAATCGCTGGCAGGGGTTCTCGTGGAGATGCTCGATCTCGGTCGGCTACACGCCGTCGGCGCGATGGGCGTTCTCTCATAGGAATGTCGGCCCGATCGAGATCACGGTGGCTGAAAACGAGCGGAATATAACCGCGCCGCCCGGCGCGCGCGCCCGCCGATCATCCGTGATCGGCGCCGGTTTGCAGCAACGGGCCGTTCATTATTTCCCAAGCCCTGAGAACATCTCCTTCTTCTCGTCATCGATGGGGAGGAATGGTACGCAGCTTTATATCGGCTCCCGAAGGGAGCACCGATTTGTAGCAACGGACCATTCATAACATTCTCAAGCCCTGAAGGGGCGTACCATTCTTCCATCGGCAATGAACATCATGTCTCTACCGGACCGGCTCCCGTAGGGAGCCCCCAGATGTAGCCCCGGGCCGTCTCACAATTCTTCAGGCGCCGTAGGCGTGGGGCCAGTCTTCCTCTTCGCGCAAAGACTGGTGCGCGCCTACGGCGCTCAGGAACATATGGGGCGTCCGGGGCTACATATGGTTCGCTCCTACGGAGCTGCTGAAGGATGGTATTGACGGTGATTGAAGAATAGAACATAGAAGCATCAACGAACGAATTCGACCGAGGCGTACGGCAATGAACCTCCGCTATATTCCGATCTTCCTTCTCTCCGCGGCTCTTGTGGTGTATATGGTCGTGTCGGATAGAGGAGATGCGGCGCCTGAGGGTGGGGAGAGGGTTGCGACGGTATCGGGTGAGAAGGGAGAAACGGCGGAAAAAGAATCCGATCTCGATCTTTCGATCGATGCTGCGAAACCGCTTACGCTCCCGCTCAAATCTCCCAGGATCGTCGTCGAGAAACGGAAGCGGCATCTCTCCCTCTACTCGAACGGAAAGATCGTACGAAGATATCGTGTCGGGCTGGGATTTACCCCGACGGGAGACAAGCGGATGATGGGAGACGGGCGGACGCCGGAAGGGAACTTCTATATCTGTCAGAAGAATCCCTACAGCAGGTTCTACCTCAGCCTGGGAATCAGCTACCCGAGCACCGAGGACGCCGGCAGAGGACTCCGGGAGAAACTGATCACACGCGACGAGCACGACAGAATCATCGCGGCGATCACCGCCGGGACCATCCCCCCCTGGAACACGAAGCTCGGCGGCGAGGTCTTCATCCACGGGCACGGATCGCACAAGGACTGGACGTACGGCTGCGTCGCCCTCGACGACAGGCATATGAAGGAGCTCTACGACGCGATTCCGGAAGGGGTCCCGGTCGAGATCAAACCGTAACCCCTTCCCTCACTCTCTGCGCCACTGCTCCTCCACGACCGATTACTCCCTCCGCGACTACTCCCTCCGCGACTACTCCCTCCGCGACTACTCCCTCCGCGACTGCCCCTCCGCGACTACTCCCTCCGCGACTACTGCCTCCGCGACATATAGTTCGGCATCTCGATATTGAGCCGCTCGATCGCCGAGGCCGCCGCCTGCTGTTCCGCCTCCTTCTTGCTCTTCCCCTTCCCCAGCCCCATGCAGTCGGACTCGGCCCCCACATGAACCTCCACGGTGAAGGTCCGCTCGTGGTCCGGTCCTTCCTCATGCACCACGATATATTTCGGAGCCCCCATCCCGCGCGCCTGCAGGAACTCCAGCAGAATGCTCTTGAAGTTCTCGTCGATGTAGAGGATCTTCTCGAACATCTCCGGGGTCAGGATCGTGTGGGCCAGGAACTCCTTGACGGGGGCAAGGGAGGAGTCGTTATCGAGATAGATGGCGGCGAGAAGCGCCTCGAAGGCGTCGGCCAGGAGCGAATCGTTCCCCTGCACCAGCGACTGCTCGGCCGATGCGTTCAGGAGAATGAACCGTTCCATCCGGATGGAGCGCGCGCAGAGGGTGAGCGCCTTCCGGTTGACCAGACGGCTGCGGAGCTTCGTCAGCTCCCCTTCCTGAATATCGTTGTACCTGTGGAACAGGAACTCGCCGATCAGCATGTTGAGGATAGAGTCCCCAAGGAACTCGAGCCGCTCGTTGCTGGTGATCGTCTTATCCTCCATGAGCTGGAGGTAGCTCCTGTGAAGCAGGGCCTGTTCGAAGTAGGCGGGATTCTTGATCCGATATCCGATCACCTTCTCGAGTTCCAGAATCGCTTCCGGTTTGAGGAGGTTGCGCGGAATGAAGGTCTTGCGGTCCGACTGTGGGTCGAACACAGTTTCAGCAGGGAGGACTTCGCTCGCTGCACGACCGAAGAGCTTATTGACGAGCTGGCGAATGACGGTGCGCGAAGGTCTCAAGGGACTTCCGGTTGCGGAGACAGGGGGCATTGAGAATGCGGAACGGAGGCCCCGGAAGCGGGGCGCCGCCGGGGAGAGCCGGCCGTCATCAGATTCTGATCCACGGCCGGCGGTATCCGAGATCCGGAGAGGGTCCGGACCCGGTTCTCTATTCCTCGAACTTCTTGAAGCAGAGCGACGCGTTGTGCCCGCCGAACCCGAACGTGTTCGAGATCGCCACCCGCACATCGGCCTTCCGGGCGACGTTCGGGACGAAATCGACATTCACTTCGGGGTCCGGGTTCGTGCTGTTGATCGTCGGGTGGACGATGCCGTTCTTCAGCGTAAGGATCGTTGCGATCGCCTCGATGGCTCCGGCGGCGCCCAGCAGGTGCCCGGTCATCGACTTGGTTGCGCTGATCAGCAGCTTCTGCGCATGGTCGCCGAATGTCGTGTTGATCGCCTGGATCTCGGCCAGATCGCCGAGCGGCGTCGAAGTGCCGTGGACGTTGACGTAGTCGACGTCGGTCAGCTCCAGGCCCGCATCGCGGATCGCGTGCCTCATGGAGCGGACGGCGCCCTCGCCGCCGGGGGCGGGGGCCGTAATATGGTAGGCATCGCCGGTCAGGCCGATGCCGCAGAGTTCCCCGTAGATCGTCGCGCCGCGCGCCGTGGCGTGCTCGAGCGTCTCCAGGACGAGAGCACCGGCGCCTTCGCCGAGCACGAAGCCGTCGCGGCGCAGATCGAACGGGCAGCTCGCCCGCTCGGGAGCGTCGTTCTGGGTGGAGAGGGCCTTCATGGAGTTGAATCCGCCGATCGCCATCGGCGTCACAACAGCCTCCGAGCCTCCGGTGACCATCAGGTCGGCGTCCCCCCGCTGGATCAGCATGAAGGCGTCGGCGATGGCATGGGAGCTTGTGGCACAGGCGGAGGTCGTGGCGTAGTTGGGGCCCTTGAGATTATAGCGCATCGAGATCATTCCGGCGGCGATGTTCGCAATCAGCATCGGAATGAAGAAGGGGCTGATACGGTGCGGTCCACCGGTCTCGAACATCGTCAGCTGCTGATGGTGGTAGGTCCACATGCCGCCGATGCCGGAGCCGAAGATCACGCCGGAACGTTCGGGAGTCAGGTTCTCCGCGGTCAGCCCGGCGGAGGCCATCGCCTCGGCGGCGGCGACCAGGGCGAACTGCGTGAAGAGGTCGGTGCGGTTGACGGTCCGACGATCCAGGAAGGCGGCCGGGTCGAAATTCTTGACCTCGCAGGCGAACTTCGTATCGTAGTCGGATGGATCGAAACGGGTGATGGTTGCTGCGCCGCTGCGTCCTTGGATCAGACCGTTCCAGTATTCCTCACAGTTGTTCCCGATCGGCGTCAACGCGCCAATGCCGGTGACGACGACCCTGCGATCTGAGAATCTCCCCATTGGCTGACTGATATATATTCGTTGGTTCGTACTGTAATAAAGCAGTGCCCGGCCTCACGCGCCGATACGCATTGAGACCGGGCGACAGTGCATCTCTACATGGGGCGCCCGACGGAGCATCCGATATCTCGGGATCGCCCCCTTCACGCCCCCCGGCGATCCGGGAAACGGAACGGCGATGCGGAGCGCGTCGAAACACCTCGGACTCGGGCGCGTTACGCGGCCGTCTTCTGCTCAAGATAGCCGACGGCGTCGCCGACCGTCTGGATCTTCTCGGCATCCGAGTCGTCGATCGTCACGTTGAACGACTTCTCGAACTCCATGATCAGCTCGACCGTGTCGAGCGAGTCGGCTCCCAGGTCGTTGATGAACGATGCCTGCGGAGTGATCTGCGATTCCTCGACTCCAAGCTTATTGACAATGATCTCTTTGACTTTCGACTCGACGTCCGTCATTGTTGGTCTCCGTGAGAGATATCTGTATAGATGAATGTGAGTATGTGCTCGATTCCCGTGAGGTCTCCGTCAGGCCATGGTCATGCCGCCGTCGACGGCGAAGACCTGTCCGGTGATGTACGAGGCATCGTCGCTTGCCAGAAACGCCGCCATCGCGGCGACATCCTTCCCGTCGCCGATCCGCTTCAGCGGAATCTGCGCCGCGAGATCCGACTGCTGGGCCTCGTTCAGCTTGGCCGTCATGTCGGTCCGGATGAACCCCGGAGCAACGCAGTTGGCCAGGATATTGCGGGATGCCACCTCCCGCGCTATCGATTTCGTCATGCCGATCAGCCCCGCCTTCGAGGCAACGTAGTTCGCCTGACCGGGATTCCCGACAAGCCCCACGATCGACGCAATGTTGATGATCCGCCCCCATCGCTCCGACATCATCGGGCGAAGAACCGCCTTGGTCGTCAGAAACGCGCTTGTGAGGTTCGTCTGGAGCACCCCCTCGAAATCCTCCTGGCTCATCCGCATTACCAGGGTATCCTTGGTAATACCGGCATTGTTGACCAATATATGGATTTTCCCCCATGCCGAGAGGACATTTTCTACAAGCGAACCGATTTGCGAAGCGTCGGTCACGTTGCACTGAACAGCCATCGCGCGCTCCGGACCGAACGCCGCGGCAAGCTCCAGAGCGGGCTCCGGCGATGAGTTGTAGGTGAAGGCGACCCGCGCCCCGTCGGCGATGAACCGCTCGACGATCGCCCGCCCTATCCCCCGCGATCCCCCCGTCACGATCGCTACACGCCCCGCGAGCGGACCGGTGCGCGGACTCTCCTCCGACGTCTCGTTCTGACTCATGAATTCGGTTCCCCTGAACTGATTGCTCTCTGATGATGCCCCCGGCGCGGGAATCATCCCCGCTCCGGAGCCGTTCGGCCGATCCCCCGGCTCAGCGCCCCGCCGTCGATCCGGCGGCCGCGTTGAACTCCTGTACCTGGCCGAGATGCTCGATTCCCTTCACCGTGGCCGAGGGGAGAATCCTGCGGACAAGCCCCTGCAGCACGGTTCCCGGTCCCACCTCGACGAACTCCAGGGCGCCGCCCTCCGCCATCGCGCGGATCGACTCGGTCCACCTGACCGGAGCCGTGAGCTGTTCCAGAAGCGCGCTCCTGATCTCCTCCGCCTCGGTGACCGGCCGGGCCGTCACGTTCACGTAGACCGGAATCTCCGCGCGGCGGATCGAGACATCGTTGAGCGCCTCCGCCAGTCTTGCGCGAGCCGGCTCCATCAGCGGGGAATGGAACGCCCCGGAGACGTTGAGCTGCTTCACCATGCGGGCGCCCGCCTCCTTCGCGCGGGTCATCGCCGCGGCCACCGCCTCCGGCGTGCCGCTGATCACCACCTGTCCCGGCGAGTTGAAGTTGGCCGACTGGACCACCCCGACCTCCGCGGCAACCGCGTTGCAGAGCCCGGCGACGATCGGATCGTCCAGACCGATGACGGCGGCCATCGTTCCGGCGGCCACGGTCCCGGCGTGCTGCATGGCGTCGGCGCGGATCTGCACCAGACGGAGCGCGTCGTCGAACGTGACGGCGTCGGCGACGGCGAGCGCCGTGTACTCGCCCAGGGAATGGCCGGCGGCCATGGCGGGGGCGGGATCGTCCAGCAGTCTGAAGATCGTGTAGCTGTGGAGGAAGATCGCCGGCTGCGCGTTCCGCGTCTGCCTGAGCTCATCCTCCGTCCCCTCGAACATGATGCCGGTCAGCTTGTAGCCGAGCACATCGTCGGCGCGGTCGAAGATATCGCGCACATACCCGTTGTTCAGGTACGCCTCGCGTCCCATCCCGACATACTGGGAGCCCTGCCCCGGAAAAACGAATGCCCTCATACGTAGAGTTCGATTTGGGATGAACCGGGCTCCCCCAGATGCCCGCCGATATAGATCGTCGTCTTAATACGCCCAGCGGAGATAGCCGGCGCCCCAGGTGTAGCCGGCCCCGAAGGTGGCCAGCACGATCCCATCCCCCTTGTCGATCTTCCCGTTCTCCCACCATTCGGAGAGGCAGATCGGCAGGGTCCCCGCGGTCGTGTTGCCGTAGCGGTCGATGTTGACCATGACCCGATCCATCGGAAGGCCCATCCGGTCGGCGGTGGCCGAGATGATCCGGAGGTTGGCCTGATGCGGAACGAGCCAGCGGACGTCGTCCGCGCCGAGATTGTTGCGCCGCATGATGCTTTCGGAGACATCGGCCATCCCGATCACCGCCACCTTGAAGACAGCCTTGCCGTCCTGGTAGATGTAGTGCATCTCGTTGGAGACCGTCTCCGCGCTGGAGGGGTTCAGGCTTCCTCCCGCCTTCATATGCAGGTACTGGCCGCCGCTCCCGTCGGTGTGGAGCTCGAAATCGAGCAGCCCGAGCGACTCGTCCTCGATCGCCTCCAGGAGCACGGCCCCGGCTCCGTCACCGAAAAGGATCGCCGTATTGCGATCCTTGAAGTTCATGATGGAGCTCATCTTGTCGGCGCCGACCACGACCACGTTCCTGTGGGCGCCGCTCTCGATGAACTTCGAGCCGGTCGCCAGGGCGAAGAGGAAGGCGGAGCAGGCGCCGGAGAGATCGAATCCCCATGCGTTCCTGGCCCCGATCTTATCCTGTACCACGCAGGCGGTGGAGGGGAAGAACATATCGGGGGTGACGGTGGCGACGATGATGCACTCCACATCCTCCGGCTTCATCCCGCGCCGCTCCAGACAGGCCATGACGGCCGGGGCGGCAAGGTCACTGGTGGCTCCCTCCTTCAGGAAGCGCCGTTCGATGATACCGGTTCGCTCTCGTATCCACTGGTCGCTCGTCTCCAGGAAGCTCTCGAAGTAGTGGTTGTCGTACCTGTCGGGAGGGACGAAATGCCCGACCGACGTGATAGCTGCCCGCTTGAGCGATTTCATTCTGACCTTGTGATTGATATGTCGTTCTTCCCGATCCGGGGATCTCCGCCGGAGACTATTCCCCCCGTCCGATCCCTTCCTCGATCCGTTCCGCCTCCAGGGCGGCCGCGATCCTGAGATTGACTTCCTTCCGCACCATCTCGTCGGCCTTGAAGATCATATTCTTCACCGCCTTGGAGGTGGAGCCGCCGTGACCGATGATCGACACGCCGTTGACCCCGAGCAGGGGGACACCGCCGTACTCCTGGTAGTCCATCTCCCTGAACACCCCCTTGAGGACGGAGCGCGCAAGGCCGGTCATCAGTTTCGCCACCAGACCCGACTCGGCGTAGGCGGTCAGCTTCGCCTTGAGGAGACCGGGGACGCTTTCGGCGAACTTAAGGAGAATATTCCCGGTAAAACCGTCGCAGACGATGACGGGAACGTTTCCTTTCAGAACATCCCGTCCCTCCACGTTCCCGACGAAGTTCAACCTGCTCCTCTTCAGAAGCTCGTACGCCTCCACGGCGCGGCTCTCCCCTTTTCCCTCCTCCTCTCCCACGTTCAGCAGGCCGACCTTCGGGTTCTTCCAGCCGAAGAGCTGTTCGGCGTAGACGCTGGTCATCACGGCGAACTCGTAGAGGTTCCTCGGCTTGGTGTCGACGTTGGCCCCGACATCGGCGACGATGGAGAAGCCGTTCGACGTGGGGAACTGCGAGGCGATCGTGGGCCGTGAGATACCGGGGATACGGCCGAGGATGAAGGTGGAGGCGGCCATAACGGCCCCCGTGTTCCCGGCGGAGACGAACGCGTCGGCGGCGCCGTCGCGTTGCAGGGTCACCCCCTTCACAATGGAGCTTTCCCGTTTGGAGCGGACCGCCTGGGCGGGCTCGTCGTCCATCGCGATGACGTCGGGCGCATCGACGACGGAGATGCGGGAGCGGTCGGCATCGGAGTGCCGGGCCAGCTCGCGCTCGATCTCTTCTCCCCTCCCTATCAGGATCACCTGGAACTCACGCCCCGCATCGCGCGAGGCGTTGACCGCATCCACGGCGCCGCGCACATCCTCCGCCGGAGCACGGTCGGTTCCCATGGCATCGAGCACGATACGGGCGGGTCGCTTTGTCATACTGCGTTCAGGAGAGTATCCCGAAGCGGACCTGAGCCCTCGCCCGCGGGGATGCGGCCGGAGGTGTCCACAAGGGAGAGCAAACCTACATGAGAACCGAGAGGTACGCAACCGGAGAGAACAAGGTGTTACCGATCGTCTCTGTGGGGGTGATCCGGAAGGAAGCGTTTCGATACGGTACGGAACGAGCATCCCCCCCGCAACGGAGCGGATGAAGGAGCGCCCGGCATCGTTCCGAACGATCTTCTCTCAGCCCGCCATCGTCTTCTTCAGAACTTCGACCGCAACGGGGACGCCGATCGACTTCGCCACATCGAGAGCCCAGGCGCCCGCCTTCTTCAGAAACCCGAAGGCGCCGGCGCCGTCATCCTTCGCGGCGGCGTTCTCCGCCTGCTGCACCGCCTCGACGGCCTCCTTCTCCTCCGGGCTCGATGCCCGTTTCTCCAGTTCGGCGCGCAGCCTTGCCAGCTCATCGCGCAGCCTGGTGAGGTCGCCGCCTCCCTCGTTCCAGATCCCGAACGCGTTGTCTCCCACGGCAGCGATCTTGTTCTCGCTGTTCGAGAAATCGTACTTGCTCCCCATGACCGTCTCTCCGTAATAGTTATTGGTGACGATATAATCCTGAACCTTCTGGAAGATGTTCTTCCGCACATCGAGGATGCGGAGCGAGTCGAGGAGGGCGTCCCGCGCACCCGGATTCGCCGCTTCATCGGAGGCGCGGGCGATCTCGACGACTTCGTTTCCCGCCTGGCGGCTGGCGCTCTTATCGAGACGCGAGATACGGCGCGTCGCATCATTCAGATACGTCTGAAGGATCCCTGATTCGGGACTTCGCGGGGTAACGGTGATCTTTCCGGTGGAGATATGCTGCAGGACGGTTCTCAGCGTGTGATGCTCCGCATGAAGCCGCAGCAGGGATATCTTCAGCGTCCTGACATCACGGTAGCCGTACCCCTTTTTCACGATCATGTGCCATACACGCAACTGCTTTCCGGCAAAAGGGATATGGTGATGAAGGAGACGACACCCGGAGATATCGATCCCCTTCACCATGTTCATCGTCTGCCTGCTCGGCAGCGTCCCGTCCCACTCGTCATGAACCACCGAGAAGAGCAACGGATCGCCCGGCACGACCCACCAGTTCTGCAGCGAGACCGGCGGAGGATGGCTGATCGTCGATCCCGAATAGAGCCGCGCCAGAGGCTTGCCCAGACGACCCAGAATGGTATCGGTGACGGTGGTGTAGTCGCCGTTGGTCACGGCCTTCGCCGGCAGCGCCGGGACCTTCACCTGAAGGTTGAGAAGATGGGTGAAGAGATTCCGGACATGGTCGTCGTCAAGGCTCGCGAGATGATCGATCTCCGATGTGATCCCGACCTCGAACTTGCCGACGGCCATGCCGTCGAAGTAGAAGCGTCGATACGCCAACCCCAGAGGAAACGGCGACCTGCCGACGAGATAGGGGGGAAGTCTCTGAAACCGCACGGCCCTGTCCGCCTCGCAGATCGCCCCTTCCCCCCAGTCCGCCACCCCTCCCAGCCGTCGCTTCCGTATGGTGCCGAACGACCGCACGAAATCGACGTCGGGGGCCACGGAGGGCCAGGTTGGACGCCCCAGCAGCCGCAGATCCCCACCGGCAAGGAACCTCGAATCGGCGAGTGGGAATTGGATTGATGACAGCATCGGGTACCGGAGAAAAAAGTGCCCCCTTCCGGCGAACGGAGGGGGGACTATCGGTTATTCACCGCATTTCTGACGAAATGCCTACCGAAACATCGAGAGTTTCCCCCCCAACTATCGGAGGACGTCCGGATGGCCCCGTCCGCCGATGGACGGGGGGGAATACTCCCATATCCCATACCCTTCGCCGCAATCCATAGTCACGGACGGTAGGAGGGATACGGCGGCAAAGGTATATGGCGGTTCGATAAATGTCAAGTGGTAACAAGAGTGGCGGGACGGAGGGGGGCTGAAGGAGCGCGTTCTACTCTTCCGGCCGTCTAGGGTACATTACCCCCCTCTTCTCCTCCACGGCAAGGATGCTCCCCTCGTTCACCTGCATCGCGACGACCGGCGACTGAAGGCCCGTGGTGTAGACATAGGCGCGATCCTTCAACGAATAGAAGGAGACGGAGAAGGAATCGGCCATCACGAGTGTATCGCGATCGATCGCGATCGTGTAGGGGACGATGTAGGGGGGGAAGGGAATATCGCGGACGTAGGTTCCGAACCGGTCGAACATCAGCAGCCGGTCACGGTCGAGCACGTAGGAGTTGTTCTCCTCGTCGACCTCGATCAGGCGCGGATCGGTCAGGCGGCCCGCCCCGGCCGCGTTGTCGCCGAAGGTGCGGACGAATCTGCCGATCTGGTTGAACCTGGCGATCCGCCTGTTCTCCCCATCCACCACCAGCAGATCCCCCTCGCGGGTGACGGCGATGTCGCGCGGGTAGCCGAACCGGGTGCGCTCGTCGGGATCGTCGCGGGTATAGATCGTTGTGATATAATCGAGCTCCCTGTTGAACCGCTGGACCCGGTGGTTGTTCATGTCGGCGACGTAGATGTCGTTCCCCTGCCGGGCCACGACCGCCACCGGTTCATCGAACTGGAGGTTATCGCTCCCGAGCCCGCTGACCGCGCGGAGCGAATCCCCCTGCGGGGAGTATTTCACCAGCATGTTCCCGGCGCGGTCGACCACGTAGATATTCCCCTGAATATCGTAGTCGAGATCCGCCGCGCCGGTGAACCGGCCGAAGCTGAGGATGATGAGGAGAAATTCCATCGTTTACGACGTCTCATGTGTTTCCCGCATTCTGACCCGCTCGGCCTCCGTCCGTTTATCGAGCATCATCAGCGCCTTGCAGAGAAGATCGGCGATCTCCGGATCGCCTCCCAGCGATTCATGCCCCTTTCGCAGCACCTCCTCGGCGCGCACCAGATCCCCCTCTCCTAGAAGCCGCCGCGCGACCTCGATCACCGTGGAGCGGAGCCGGCAGTCGAAATCGACGCGGGCCGCCTCGAAGAACGAATCGTGAAGCGATGGGAACGACGGTGCCCCCCTGGAGATCTCCAGCACCTTGAGAAGAAGCGGTGGAGCATGCATGATCGTCCCCTGCAGCAGCACGCCGCCGATCTCGTTGAGGAGCCTGTGCGCCTCCAGCAGATCGACCGACACGACCTCCGGGTCGAGCCTCGGGGTCTCCGCCTCCGTGCTGATCGCCTCGTGCCCCAGCACGTCGCGCAGCCTCCAGACGGCGCCGTTCATCACCTTCCGCGCGTACTCGGGATCGCTTTCGCCGCTGGAGGCGAGCCGGCAGAACTCGCGGTGCGACAGAGGGTTCTCCAGCATCCGATCGGCCACCATCAGCCCCAGCAGGAGCCGGAGCCTGGAGCCCCGGAGCGTCGCCGGTTCCTCGCCGTACTTCCGCACGGTGATCGCCCCGAGCATCGAGACCTCCAGCCGGAAGTTCCTGTCGGAAGGATTTTCCCTGGAGAGCCGCCTGCGCGTCATCCCCTGGATACGGGCGTTCCAGCCGTTCAGACCGTTCCTGGTAAGATATTTCCCCCCCCGGTCGAGAAGCGCCGACATGTAGGCGAAGAGCGACCGGTCGGCCAGCCATTCCAGACCGTGGAGCATCCCCTTCCTCAGTTCCTCCTGGAACCATGAGGGGATCGAGCCCGTCTTCGCCGCGACGGCGGCTGCGACATCGAGCGCCGTGTGGATCGCGAGCAGATCGCGAGTGCGGAGAACGGGTCGTGTTGTGATCTGTTCGATCAACCCCCTGGGGATCTCCGTCGTCGCCGGATCGAAGAGAGGAGCCGTCAGCAGGCGGAGCTGCGTGCCGGCCATCGAGGCGTCCCATGCCGTCCCGATCTGATCGGGGTCGCCGACGTTGAGTCCCGCGGCGACACGGATCTCGTACGGGACCTCCCCCTCGTTCCTGAAATATCGTGGAATGATCTCCCGCGCGAACCCAGCCTCCCCTCGCAGCAGAACGGCGGTGCAGAGCGCCGCGCCGAGCGCCGCCACGGAAGAGGGGAGTCTTCCCCCATTCTCCCGATCGAGTATCGAACCGATCTCCCTCTCCGCCTCCTGAAGCGACCCGCCGAACGCCGTCCCGTGGATCAGCGCCAGTATCCGCCACTCGGCGACTGCCGGCATCAGCCCGCGCGCCTTTGCGTACGGTATCCGCTCGGCCACCAGCTTCAGCAGCTCGTCGACCCTTCCGGTCTCCGCCAGCAGCATGAACTTCCAGGTGGGGAAGCTCACGTCGTTGTCGTCGTGGATCAGATCGTTCAGCTCGGCCAGAAGACGCAGGCGCCCCTGCAGCTCCTCCGCGGTCGAGAACCGGGTGAGGAGGAAGGGGCCGATCTTCCGCTTCGCATACTCGCGCAGACGCTCGGGAGCCTCGTACGCCCCAAGAATGAAGCGGAGATGATGTTCGATCGTATCGGTAAGCGAGTGATCCTGCACGGAGCAGGCGAGACCGGCGATGTTCTGGAGAGCGTCGATATATCGCTCTGTAAGATACATCTTCGGGTAGCCCTGCACGAGCTTCTCGAACTCCTCCCATACCTCCCGGCTCACCACTCCGTCCCGTTTGCAGAGAAGGGTGAAGAGATGGTTGAGCGCCTTCACCCGCTGCATGGCACAGCGTTCGGAGTCGACGTTCGCCGTGAGTTCCAGATAGCGCTCGACCCATGTCTCCAGCTCGTCGATCCGGGATTCACGGCGCAGAAGCGTCAGTTTTCTATCGATGAGCTGCGTGCTAAGGTAGCACCTGTCGTCGCCGTCCCACTCCGCCTCCCGGCTCCTGAAGAGGCTTTCGGCCCCCTTCCAGACGATCGGGGCCTGCTCCCAGTCGGGGCTCTGGTCGAGCACGTCGGCCACGTTCAGCGCGCGTTCGACGGCGACGCGGACGAGATCGGAGGGGATCGGATCGGCAACCGGCCGCTCCCCGAGGAGCCGGAACGGAAGGATCGTATAAAGAGGTGTATCGACCGCGATGATCGTAACGAGGAGCGAAGCATCGCAATTCGATGATCGCACGAAATGACGGTGAAGCAGCGTGCTGGTGAAGGCAAGAAGCTGGTGGCTGCTCATCGGCCCCGGAAGCGGCGGGTTGAGCATCCCGGTGCTGACGATGAAGCCCTTGGCGGAGAGCGTGTCCAGCACCTCGTCCGCTCCCTCGATCACGGCGCGCGCCCCTTCAACCGCGAAGACATCTCCCAGACAGGCAAGGCGCTCGGCGGCGTCCCGCTCGGAAGGGGTGAGGAGCGCCGTCATCCCCTCGGCCAGCATGCCGACGCTCCGGCGCAGACACTCACGGACCCCCTCCGGGGAAACCGTCATCCGCCACTCCTCGGCGACCGGATCGGGGAGGAGCGACCCTTCCTTGATAAGCCGGCGCAGCGCGGTCCGGAGCGCCAGCGGATTTCCAAGGGTCTCCTCGTAAAGGATCTCGTCCGGCACCGACGAGGCGCCGAGCAGTTCGCGGCGCAGCTCCTCCACCTCCCACCGCCGCAGCCCCACCAGCTCGATCTCATCCACCAGATAGCGCTCGATCATGCCGCGCGCCGCCAGCGCCACCGGGCGCGCCACGCAGAGGACCGAAAAGAGTTCGGTCGCCATCCCGTCCAGCAGCACCGCCAGCTCGCCGAGCGACTCCTTGGGGAGCAGATGGAGATCTTCGACCACCAGAAGCGTGGGACGAAGCCGGGCAAGCCGCTGGAGCGCCGGGATCACCGAGGAGAGCGAGTCCTCGATCTCCGATTTCAGAAGGGATTGCGCCGCCACGCTGTTCCGCAGCGTGCGCGCGATCGGGGGGATCAGAGGGGTTCCGGGAGGGGTGAGCTTCACATGGAGCACGATCGCGCCGTCGTGCTGAACAGCCGGCAGCAGTTCCTCCAGCATCCGGCTTTTTCCGATTCCCGCCTCCCCCAGAAGCAGACCTACGCGCAGTCCGTGGGCGTTCGCCGTCGTCCGGCAGAAGCCGACGAGCCGATCCATTTCGTCGGCACGCCCGATGAACGGGAGCGTGCCCTCCTCGATGAACTCCGTTAGAGACCTCATAAGAGACTCACCGCATGGAATATTGCCGGACGGGAGAGACCCTTCCTTTCCCCGCTTCACGCCACCGACACCGGGGCACGCATACAACGTGCCGGCATCATGCCGCGCTCTGCTACCGCTGATTGTCCGGATGTGTGAAAAACGTCAGGTAGTGCGAATCGAATCGACGCCGCCCGCCCGGCGCCCTTTCCTGAAGGGCGCTCATCCACCTGCAGCGAACCGCGCGCCGCTCCCTGGCCCGCGTCCGCCGCGCAATCCGATCGTCCTGTACCTCCTCGGCTGCAATAATATGAAAGCGGTGGGAATTTACACCGCATCTTAAAGGAAATTATACCGAGGAGTCAGATTAAATTTTTCGAGAACGAGCCGGCAGATCAGACCTTCGCGAGCTGCTTCTTCAGGTTCTCGATGATCGGCACGGGGGTAGGATCAGCCCCGTTCAGAAGGGCGAGATAGTAGCTGGTCCAGTCTCCCAGATGGATCAGGGAGAAGATACGCGCCAGAAGGGTTTCTCCCTGCGACTCGACGACGTGCGTGGAGCCGGCGCTCTTCCCCACGATCTTGCGGGTGATCTCCATCCGCGCCCTGACCCGCTCGTGATCATCGCGATCCTGGAGGAAAATCGCGGAGAAGTTTCCGGTGAGCGCCTGCGGATGGCTCCAGCCGTTGATCTCGTTATGGTTCATCTCCGGCACCAGGTTGCCGAACGCCAGGTTCTTGGCGTTCTCCTGGATCTGCCCGCGCCAGCGGAGGTTGACGGTGTCGAGCCGGTCGACGGGAGAATAGACGACCGGGACGGTCCCGTGGAGCTTCTCCGCCAGCGCGAACGCCCTGTTCCCACGCTTCGGTCCGGCTGCGTACGTTTTCGAGAGCTTCTCCAGCAGGGGGATCACCTCCTCGATCCCTCGTTCGGTCTCCTCCCGCACCTTCGGTCCGAAGAGCTCCGATGTCACGGCAAGCGCATGGAGAAGGGGGAAGAAGCTGTAGGCGAGCGCGGCGCGCGGCTGAAGCCCGCCCGGCAGGATGATCTTCTTCTGTCTGTTCTCGTCGGCGCGCCGTCCCAGCTCGCCGCCGGTCGTGATCACCAGGACCTGTCCGGCCGCCGCACGGGCGGCTTCGTAGGCGGTCAGGGTCTCTTCGGTGCCGCCGCTGTAGGAGCTTGCGACCAGGGTCGTCTTGCCGGTCACGGTCGGGGGAACATATCCCCGGCCGACCGTGATATCGGCGCCGTGATCGGGGAACGCATGGATGTAGCTGCGGAGCAGATCCCCGCCGATCGCCGATCCCCCCATTCCAAGGATGACGATGTTTCCGGCCTTCCCTCTGGCCAGGGTCGGAGCGTTCGCCCCGATCTCGATCCCCTCACGCGCGTGGCGCGGGAAATCGGCGATGGCCGTGTACATGTCGGAAGGGTCGTGCCTGCGGAGTTCCTGCAGATCCATATCCATATATCGTAATAATGTTGTTGTGGATTGGGGAGCGTCAGATCTCCCGAAGGTTCCAGTCGGCGATCATCTCGCCGACCTTCCCGGGCGGCCGTGCCAGCCCCGCCCGGTCGCCGTATTCGAGGATGGGACGCTGGATCAGCGAGGGGTGTTCCGCCATGGCGTCGAGAATCCTCTCGTCATCCACGGCGGGGTCGTCCAGCCCCAGCTCCAGGTATTGCGGTTCCTTCGTTCTCAGAAGATCGCGGGGCGATATCCCCATCTTGCCGACCAGCTCGGCGAGCTTCGCGCGCGACGGGGGTTCCACCACGTAATTGATCGCGTCGTAGTCGACGCCCGCCTCATCGAGAGCGGTCATAACCGTCCTGCAGGTGGAGCAGGACGGTTTCTGATACATCGTCAATCGAGACATCGTCTTCCCGGAATCGATGTGGAATTAATTACTCCTCGCTCCCTTCGATCACGATCACGTCGCCGAAATCGGCGGCCCCGATGGCGCGCTCGCAGAGCGCCTCATCGAGAATGAGCTGCGCGAAATCGGTGTCGTGGAATTCGGCGAACGGCATCGAGTCGGCTTCGCTGGTCAGCATGAAGGCGGCGGTCGACTTGAGCGCGGCAAGAAGATCCTCGTTCATGAGATCTTCCGGCTCCCAGACCATGCGGGCCCAGTAGAAGCGCTCCGCCTCGATCCGCTCCTCCGGGTAGTCGTAGGCGTAGCAGTCGAGATCCTCGCGATCGAAGATCGTCTCGTGCGGGATGATGGTGCTGTCGAGCAGGAAGGTGCCGACCTGGTAGAAGGTCGCCTCCACGATCTCTTCCTCGTCATCATCGTCGTCGTCGCCTTCATTGTCGTCGGCGTTCTCTTCATCCTCGGCCTCCGCCTCGTCCTCCTCCTTCTGCCGTTCCAGCGCCGCCTCGTAGTCGAGCGGGACCAGCGGCTCCACATCGTCTCCCTCTTCAAGAGCTTCCGCCTCGGCGATATGGAAGTTGAGGAACCACCATTTGCTGATCGTCACGACCAGGTTCATGTAGTCTTCGGGAGCGGTGACGACGGTGGCCAGGCCGAATCTGGCATCGTTCCCCAAGTCGCGAAGGATTCCCCGTACCAGCCCGAACGCGGCGCGGGCATATTCCGGCGCGACGAACGCGTCGGAGATCCGCTCCAGGGTCTGCTCGGGGTCCTTCAGCTCCGGGAACCGCTTCCCCAGATCGGTGTGATTGTTGGTGTACATCTGTGGATGAAAAGTTTGTGTTGTGTCCATAGCGACGAAAGCGGGCCAATATACGATGTTGTCGGAATACCGTCCTGCGGGAGTTCGAGGGGCCCCGACCTCCTCCTTTTTCATTCGAGCGATCGTCGGTTGACGACCGGCAACAACCGTACGGGCCCGGTCGTTCCAGTCGATGGGAAGAGAGGGATCGAGAGGAGACGCTCCCCTGCTATTTTCTCACGCTCCCTTCCTCCAGACTCCAGAAGAGGAGATCGAGCTCCTGCGGATGCATCCCGCAGCTCGCTGCCAGTTCCATGAACCGGCGTTCCAGATCGAGATAGATCTTTCGTGTTCCGATCGATTTCGGGACCGCCTCGAGCACGCCGCAGCGGACCATGTGCTTCAGGATATGGCGGTCGATGATCGCCAGGTCGAGATGGCCGATGTTCCTGAGCAGATGGGAGGATTCCTTCCACCCGAGCCCCTTCACGTTCGCCGTCAGCCACTCCCGTTGTTCGGCCGAGGGGATATCCGACGCCAGGATCGCCCCGATCCGTTCCCTGTCGGCGGCGATCCTCCGCAGACGTTCTCCCTTCTGATTATGGAATCGGATATAATGCGCCGGGTCGCGAAGATGTGGAGTCGGGTCGAACTCCTTCTCGGGGAAACCGCGCTCGCGCAGCTCCGCCATCACCAGCTCCGCGTGCAGCGCCCGCGACTGCGGGGTCAGGATGCAGAAGCAGAGCTCCATGACGTACTCTTCCGGCGGCACACGCCGGAACTCGTCGAGACGGCGGAGAATCGTCTCACGATGCAGGTGGTAATGATCGAGATATTCGCGCGGCAGACCGCGGAGTCCGGCGGATTCGGAGGATGTCATGGAGTCGTCGATTGTGGAAATCCCCCCGGACGACCGTTCCGGGGGGTGTATCGCAGTCACTGGTATGGACATCGGGGATTCTCTATATTCGGACCTGCTCGACCCGATTTCGAACATTCCTGCCCGGAGATCCCATGAACTCAGCCGTACGTCGTTACCTCCCCGCCCTTGCAGCCCTTCTCCTCCTTGGTCAGCCCTATCGAGCGGCCGCTCAGGAGATCGGCATCGTCAACGGCATCCCCTATAGAATGAGCCTGGGCGATACCGTCACCAGCCCCTATCTGCCGCAGTTCACCGCGGAACCGGCCGGGTTGCACGGGTTCGTGCAGGTCGACGGGGAGGGGGGCTTCACCTTCGGCGACGGGACGCCGGCCAGGTTCTTCGGCGTCGTTATCCAGGCGACCGCCTGCTTCCCCGACAGCATCAACGCGATCGCCACGGCGGCGCGGCTGAGGAAGCTCGGGGTCAACCTGGTCCGCTTCGACTACATGGACTACTCCTACTTCTGGACGCAGGCCGCATCGTTCCTCGATGTAGCCGCGGGAGCCCGCTCGATCCATGAGGGGCAGATGCGGAAGTTCGACTGGTTCCTCTATCAGCTCAAGAAGAACGGGATCTACAGCTACCTCTCCCTCCAGTCGGCCCGCGCCGCGACCGCGGAGGATGGGCTCGGCACACTGGCCGATTCGCTCCTCTGGATCGGACAGGGGTTCAACTACCTCTATCCCCAGGCGCGCTCGGCGCAGAAGGGGATCTCGAAGCTCCTTCTGGATCACGTCAACCCCTTCACCGGGTCCGCCTACAAGGATGAACCGGCGATCGCGATGCTGGAGATCTGGCGTCAGGGAGGTCTGCTCCCCCTGGCACGCGCCAACTACATCTATCATCGGCCCGACGCCTACTCCTTCTCCTGGAACCACAGCCGCCGCCTCGACACCCTCTACTCGGCATTCCTCGGGAAGAAATACGGCAGCTCGGCCGGAGTCGCCGAGGCGTGGGCCGACAAGGCTCCGCAGGGAGGCTACCCCAACCGGATCAGGGAGGGGAGCTTCGAGGGCCCCTTCGAGCTCCACTGGGAAATAGAGTCGTACGACGGCACCTCCCTGACGCCGGTGCTGAGCCAGGATAGCGTCTCCAACGGAAAATACGCCATGACGCTCCGAACCCGGAACTCGCAGGGGTCGCTCACCGGCTCGTTCATGGCCCAGCAGATGGAACTCGGGTTCGATACGGTCTACCAGCTGATCTTCCGCTCCAAAAGCTCCAATCCGGAGGGACGGGATCTTCGCATCTACGGGGCCGAGACCGGAACCGAGGGACTCCAGGCCGGACTCGACCAGACGATCCGCGTGCAGCCGTACTGGACGACCGACACCGTGACCTTCGTGGTTCCGATCAGGACGAAGGAGCCTGTCCGGATCGGCTTCTACTTCGGCGACGCCGACGGTGAGATCAGCTTCGACGACATCCGGCTGAGACCGATCCAGCCGGTGGGACTGGTGCAGGGAGAGTCGGTGGAGAACTCCTCGGTCGGACGCATTCCCTGGTCCAACGCCGCCGCCTACCTGGTGAGCAGCCGCCGCGTGCAGGATCAGAACGAGTTCTACATGGCGCTGGACGGAGAGTATTTCACCGACATGAAGAGCTACGTGGCCGATTCGATCGGGGCGAAACAGCCGATCACCGGCGCCGGCCATTACTGGGCGAGCTCGCTGATGGATGTCGCCTCGCAGTCCCGCATGGACTTCGGTACCACCGACGTGGGGTGGGATGGAGTTTCCTCCGATGGAGGGAAGTTCCACATCAACAACTATTCCATCCTCGGTCTCTACTACTACACGCCGGCCGTCTACGAGGTAGCCGCCAGGACGCTCGACAAGCAGCCGATGATCGCCGCGTTCTCGCAGACCAACCCGAACCGCTACCAGGCCGAGGGGATGCTCTATCTCCCCGCCTACTCTTCACTTCAGGATTGGGACGGGCTTCTCTGGTCGTACTATCTGGACAATCTCGAAGGCTATGCGACCGAGCATACCGACAGCGCGTCGTGGAACCAGATGAGCAAGAACCCCTCGGTGATCTCGATGATGCCCGCGGCCTCCCATCTCTTCAGAAACGGACTGATCTCTCCGGCGGAGACGACGGTGCGCCTGCGTCACTCGCGGGAGCAGTTGCGGGTGCTGCAACGGATGGAACAGTTCTGGGGAGCCTTCGGGGTTCCGGGGACGCTGAACGGGTACGGCATGGCGATCTCCCGTATCGCCGTCGATTCGCTCGACGCCGACGAGCCGACCCAGGCCTCCGATTTCGGTTTCCCGCCGCAGTCGGACGCCACGGTGATCAGCGACAACCGGGAGATCCAGTGGAACGTGGCGGGACGGGCCCTGACCGTGAACACGCCGAAGGCGCAGGGAGCCTCCGGGTTCCTGGGACGCTCGGACAACGTCATGCTCGACAACCTGGAGATCGATCTCGTCTCCGGCAATGAGACCTCGACCTTCCTCTGGGTTCCCCTCAAAAACGACAGGAAGCTGTCGGACCCCGGGCGCTCGTTCCTGGTGGTCGCATCGCGTTCGGAGCCGACCGGCATGCGCTGGTCCGACACCAGCTCCACCGACACCTGGGGAACCGGACCGATGCTGATCGAGCCGGTCCGCGCCAACCTGACCTTCAGGTTCGATGAGGCTGTGAGCGACGTCTCCCTTCTTCCGCTGAACGAGAGCGGACTCCCCGCCGGTTCGCCGATCGCCGCGAAGCGGACGGGAAATCTCTTCACCGTGAACCTGGACACGCGGGAGACGAAGGCGATGTGGTATTCGGTGCTGGCGGGGAACACGACGGCCGCCCCGCAGACGCCGGGAACGGAAGAGGTGGCCCTGGCGATCTATCCGAACGTCGCATCGGATCGCGCCGTGGCAAGGGTCACGATCCCCGGCGACCGCGACCGGGTGACGGTGGAGCTGTACGATGCGATCGGAGCCCACGTCGCCACGCTCCATCAGGGGTCGGCATCCGGGAAGAACGACTATGGCATCGACTGTCACGATCTCCCCTCCGGAACCTACCGGCTGCTGGTCCGCACCGAGCGGGGAGAGACGGCGGAGAGCCTCCTTCATGTGACACGGTAAACCACGCCCTTCCGGTCGTGGCGATACAGGCCGACTCTCCGGAGAAGCCCGGTCGATCCGGGCTTCTCCGTAACGGGATCGGCGGCGCGCTTCCCGCCGGAACCGCCTCCGGCGCCGGGGGACGCTGCGGGTTGTTCGTAGTCCTTCCGGTTCCGAGTATATTCGCCAGGCCTCTTTCATACTATCTATCGATACTTCCATTCCAATAATGACACTGCTCCGCAATCTCTATCGCTGCACGATTATTCTAATTCTGGTCTCGATCCCCGCCTTCGCCCAGAACGGCTGGGAGAGCATAGGAAGAAACGACAACCGTGAGGCCCGCCGCCTGTTCACCGAACGGCTGAAGGCCGACAGCACCGACCGCGACGCCCTCAAGGGACTGATCTATCTGGCCGAGCTCGAAGGTGATCCCCACTCCTACATAGCGAGCATCAACACCCTGATCCGGCATCACTGGGAGGAGCCGATCTTCCTCCTCTTCCGCGACAGCTACGACGGGCCGATCGAGGAGGCCCTGAACTCCGGCAGACTGAGCGAGCAGGTGAAAGCCGACGCCCGCATCAGGATGGCGCAGGATCTGAAGGCCGACAGAAAGTTCGCCGAGGCGGAGAAGGTCTTCGGTGAGCACTTCGGCAGGTACGACTGGAGTCTGCTCGGTCCCTTCAAGAACCCGGCCGGGAGCGCCCACGCGCAGACCTTCCCGGTGGAGAAGGAGCCGTACGACGCCGGCCGGACCTACATCGACGAAAGCGGCCTGGAGCTGAAGTGGCTGACCCCCGAGTACTGCGGCAGGAACGGGGAGATCAACTTCACCAAGCATCTGCTGGAACGGGTCAACGACACCTATTTCGCGAACACGTTCCTGACCACGAAGACCCCCTCCAGGGTCCAGCTCCGGCTGGGACGGAGCGCCCCGGTGAAGATCTGGCTGGACGACCATCAGGTCTACGAAAGCGCTGATCCTATCGCATTCGAATACGACGGCGAGATCATCGAGCTCGACCTTCCCGCCGGAACCCACAGGCTGCTGGTGAAGCTCTCCGCGATCCCCCTCTACGTCACCCGCGACGACGAGTACGATCTGTTCGAGTTCTTCGACTCTCCCGATTTCAACCAGGATGTCCTCTCGATCCGTCTGACCGACACCTCCGGCGCTCTCCTCCGCGGCGTGGAATCGCGCGCCTCCGGGAACTACACGCCGGCGCGATACGATGTAACGGTCAGAAGGCTTGCGGCGGTCGAATACTATCGGAAGCGGATCGAGGCGGAGCCGGGGAACTGGTTCAACTACTACGCCCTCTGCAAGGCGTTCATGAACTACGGCATGGTGCAGGAGTCGGAGGAGTTTTTCGTGAAGGCGCTCCGCAGAAACCCGGAGAACGTCTGCCTGAAATATCTCGCCGCGAAATCGTACGCCACCAACGGCAAGATCGAGGCCGCCTACAACGTCCTGAACGGGGTGGATATGGAACGGACTCCGATCTATTCCATCCTTTTCGATCGCCTGCAGGAGATCGATATGGACAACGAGGAGGATCGCTATCTGGCGGCGCTCAACACGCTGCGCGGGGTCGCCCCCTCGAACTATCAGATCATCTCGCTGATGGTCTCCTACTACGTCAAGAAGGATATGGACGAGGAGCGGGACGCGTTCATCGATTCGATATCGGCCGCCTACCCGACCTACGCCGACTACCTGGAACCGCAGAAATCGATCCACGACGTGGAAGAGCGGCACAGCCTGGCCGACGACGAACGGAGGTCGCAGGTCGACAGTCTCCGGTCGGTCCTGAAGGATCGCTACCTGATAGATGACTACGAGACGGTGATCGACTACTATCGCGACCAGAACGATCATGACGAGGTGGTACGCCTTTACGACGAAGTGATCGGCGGGAGCCCCTACACGGTCCGCTACAGGCTCTCCAAGAGCTACGAGCTCTTCGAGAACAAACGTTTCGCCGAGGCGTTGCGGGTGATGGACACCGTGCTGACGATCGCGCCGCACAACGAGTCGGCGCTGGAACTGGTGGGGGATATCTACGATCAGATGAAGGACAAGCAGCGCGCCCTTGAATATTACAGGAAGGTGCAGCGGAGCGGGCAGCGGGGATACTACTTCAACAACTCGGTCGAGAGCAAGATCGAGAAGATCGAGGGACCGCGCGCTTATAAATCGTTCTTCGATACGAAAGGGTTCGCCGAGGTCCTTGCCGACAAGGGATGGCTCGACCGCTACAAGGGGGAGGAAGCGGTGGTGCTGATGTACACCCGCGACATGATCATGGACACCAACGAGCAGATCCGCACCTACAGCCGCATGATGGTGAAGATCCTCTCCGAGGCGGGCGCCAACACCTGGACGCAGACCGGATTCGGCTACATGGGAGATCTCGATTTCGTCAAGGTCGTCAAGGCGAACGGCGCGGAGGTGGTCCCAGACAGGCGCGGCGACTATGTCGTCTTCAAGAACCTCGTCCCCGGCGATCTTATTCAGATCGAGGGGCAGGATCTCTCCTCCCCATCGCAGTATTTCGATCACGAGTTCTTCGACATTTCGGTCTTCGGCTTCAGCGCCCCGGTCTACTATTCCAAGCTGGAGGTGATGGTTCCGAAGGGGAAATATCTCGGTGTGCAGCATCACCGGCTGCCGGGGGAGGCGGTGAAGAGCGTCAAGGGATCGTACGATTCCTACCGCTGGGAGTATTCCACCCTGCCGAAGATCGCCGAGGAGGACGCGGTGATCGACAGGATGGACCTCTACAGAAACGTCTTCGTCAGCACCATGCCGGACTGGAGCAAGGTGGTCGACTGGTATTCACGACTGACCTACAGGAAGTTCGAGCCGACCTACGATATTATCGAGCTGGTCGACTCCGTGGTGGACGACAATATGTCGCAGGAGGAGAAGGTTATCGCCGTCTACAACTACATCACCAAGGAGGTCAACTACTCCTCGGTCCCCTTCCTGCAGTCGGCGCATATCCCCAAGAAATCGAACCTCACCCTTTCCGCCCGGATCGGCGACTGCAAGGATGTGGCGACCCTGATGATCACGATGCTCAGGGCGGCGGGGGTGGAGGCGTACTACACACTGGTGAAGACCAATACGTTCACGCATCAGAAGATCCTTCCCAGCATCTATTTCAACCATGTGATCGTGGCGGTGGAGCTCAACGGGAAGATGAGATATCTCGACCTGGTGACCGACTTCTATCCCCATTACGTCCTCCCGCAGTCGGATGCCGGGGCGTGGGCGCTGCTGGTGAAGAAGGGGGAGACGGCGCTCTTCCAGCTTCCGCAGGATGATCTGGACGCCGAGAAGAACACCGCGGTGATCGACGTGGAGGCGACCCTGAACATCGACCGCTCGCTCGATCTGGAGGTGAAGACGGTGAGCGAGGGAATCCGCGGCGGCGACCTGCGCGAACATCTCTATGCCACCTCCCCGGACGAGCACAAGAACTATATCCTCGCCTCGATGGGAGAGGAGGCGTTCACCGACCTGCATCTGGTCGACTGGAAGTACGAGAACCAGACGGAGATCACCGAGCCGCTGCGGGCATCCTACACGTTCAACTCGGCCCGGTTCTCCGACAAGGTCTCCAACCTGCTGATCTTCCGCATCCCCTACATGGTGAGCATCCCCACCAGCAAGGCGCTCCTGAGCAAGACCCGTCAGAACGATCTGAACCTGACGGAGATTGCCGACGTCACGCCGGTGCACCAGCGTGTGCTCCTCCGCTTCCCGAAGGGGTACACGCTGACGGAGTTCCCGCAGGATATATCGGTCGCCGGCAAGTACGGCAGCTACAAGGTCCGCTTCACGAAGCACAAGGAGGGGCTGATGATCGAAAAGCAGCAGCAGTTCTTCGTGACCCAGGTCCCCGCCACCGAGTTCGACGCGTTCAAGGAGTTCTACCTCCGCATTCTGGATATCGACGCCGCGAAGTACGCGGTGATGGGGAAGAGATAGGAACAGGGGCGACAGGAGGGCCGGCGCCGGCCCGGTTGCAGAGCGATCGCCCGAATGTCCTGAGGGGAAGTTCACTCATAACACAGGAGTCCATGTCATGGGACGTACACGATACATCGTTCATTCCCTGAGGGGATGGCTCTTCTGCGCCTCCCTGATTCTGGCCGGAGCGTGCGGCGACTCGGGCACGGAGCCGGTCACCGAGGGGATATCCGCCAAGGTCAACGGCGCCGACTGGAAGGCGGAGGCATTCTCCTCCATCCTGACCGACAGCTCCTTCAGCTTCACGGCGACCAACGTGAACAAGGTACCGGTCGAGCGGATCTCGCTCTCGCTGAAGCTCACGTCGACCGGCACCTATATCGTCGGCGGCAAGAACGGAGCCCACGGCGAATGGGGCTCCGGCACCACCGACTACAGCACGATCGACTCGATGAACACGGTCCAGGGAGAAGTGAAGGTCACGACGTTCAACGACAAGGAAGCAAGCGGCACCTTCAACTTCACCCCCCGCCGCGACGGGAATCCGGAGAGTGATTTCGTGACGGTGAACGAGGGGAAGTTTACGATACTGAAGTAGGTGGAAGTGTGATGTTATCGACCCGATCACCCTTCACTACTCTCATGGTGAAGGGTATCGATCGGGTCGATCGCATCGATTCGAATACCCTGAATCACCCCCTTGCCGTCGAAGCTTATGAAGCCGGAGAATTCGACCGGCTTGTTCATCAGCGAACCGACCGTTCCCGCAAGAGATTCGTCGAACTCCCCCATGAGCTGATCCAGTCCCGAAAAGAGCTCGACGCGCACGAATTCGAACCGCAGTGTCCGACGATCGAGATCGAGCATCCGGATCACGCCGATTCCACTCACGTACCGTTCCGATTCCACCAGTTCCTCACTGATGCGCTGAAGCGCCGCCCTGGTGCCATGCTCGAACCTACGTGAACCGCCCACGGCCCGGCCCGAAAACTCCACGGATGATATGCCTACCGGAAAGAGCGATCGAGCGTGATAGAGAACGCGGAGCGCCCCGTGGTTATCAAGCTTCCGTCGCAGCTCGGCAAGCGATTCCTCATTACCGGCAGCATCGAGCGCCAGCATCAGAACCTGCAACGCATCCGACCCGAGCGTACTTCGTTCGATCGCATGTTCTATCGATGACGCCATATCCTCTTCCACGGAGAGCCCTTCGTCATATGCTCCCCTCATATTCCCCGAAGCGCTGCGAACCAGTCCGATCCCGAGACTGCCCGGAGCCATCGCCACGATATCGAACGCAACGGCCGATTCGACTTCCCTGAGAAATCTTCCCCCCGTATACGCATGACCGCGAACGGCACTTGCCGCATGCCCGGCCGCTACCCGAAAACTCGTGAGGAACTTCGCCACGACCTCCATTGGCCCCGACCCGGAGCCGAAGGCCTCTCCTTTCAGTCCGATCCATATATCGGCGGTGTCTTCGATCTGCGTCAGTAGGGTGTATGCCTCGGTTCTGAGGAGATCGAGTTCATAAACGAGCGGCTGACTGTATATCTCGAAGAGACCGGGCTCTTCGGCATACTGCCGACGCATCTCGTCGAGGAGACGGCCCAGCTCCGCGATCCGCTCAAACATGATGCTGTCGTTCGTGTTCATGCTATGTCGAGCTGAAAAAGGAAGTGAGATCCACTGATAGTATCCCTTTTTCCGGAGGCACGATCAACCCCGGAGGATCCAGATGAGGGTCGGCCGGGCGCAGGCCTCTTCCTGCAAGCCCACGCGTGAACGTCATGTGCATATTATTCAGGACCGCCGGCTGTGTCGTAAAAAAGATATGGAGACGATCAAGCATGGAACGGAAATATCGCCAGACCTTGTCGCGAACCTCATTGTACACCAGCCGCTGCTCGATTTCTTTCATCGTACACCGATAGGTACCCGCAGGAAGCCAATAAGCATGAGGCTCCCCGATAAAATCCGGAATCGGCATGGAAATTTGTTCATATAGATCATGATGGTCAACCGACCGCCACACGCGTCATGCAACAAACATAGTATCGGGAAAGCGCCTGAACACCGCAACGGCAGTGAGTATTTATCCGTGATATCTCTATCGGACTACCCATAACCTACTCGATACTACACCTGATATAACGCAAAAGTCTGCGGAACCCCGGAGGTTTCGCAGACTTTCGTTTTCTCGAATAATATTCGGAACTCGAGCCGATTCCGCTCTATCCCGCTACCTACCTACCTCCCGAAATCCTCAGCCTCAGCTCGACACCCACTTTCGTCGTGCTGCGACTGATTTCGCGGGAGCCTTCCTCGTCGGGGATCGTCGCTTCGTAGCTCACGAAGGCGAGGGCGTCGAGGGCGTTCGAGAGGGAGTAGCGGACGCTGGGACGGAAGCTGATCTTCGTCGACCCGTTGTTGTTCCCTTCCGGCTTGAAATCGGTCAGATTGAACCGCTTCCTGTTGTTCCGCGAATAGGTGAAGGTCGTCTGGAACTCGATCTCGTTCTTCAGGTTCAGCCCGAAGAGGGGAAGGTTGAACCCGCGCTTCTGGTAGCTGAGCTGAAGCTGCGCCTCGTTCTTCACCTCCTTGCTGATCTCGTTCTTGGCCGCCGTGATGAGCGAGAAATCGGTCGTCGTGTTGTAGCTCAACGACCCGGTCGCCGTGCCGTCGAAGACGTCGGGCTTGCCGCTGACGGTGAGCTGGACGAGCGGAGCGAACCCGCGGGTGACCGTCTGCGTCTGCGGCTTCTCCTCCTCCCCCGCCACCTCGTAGTTGTAGGTGAACTTGCCGTTGTAGATATGCCTGATCGACGCGTTCGACGCCCAGCTGCTCATGAACGGAAGCTTCTCCAGTCCGTTCCAGTTGAACTGCCAGTTGAGACGCGGCAGGTAGCGGCTGATCTCCCCGGGGAGCCAGTTCAACGCCTCCAGCTGCTCCTCGAACGTGCGCGAGAGGACCCGGGTCAGCTCCTTGTTGTAGTTCACCTGCGCCTGCCCGAACGCGGCCGAATCCGCGGCGTTCGGGTTGGCGGGAAGCTGCGGCACCGCCAGTTCCGCCTTCCGCCGCGCATACTCGTCCACCACCCCGTCGATGTCGTTGTTGAACGCGCCGAAGAGGAGGAAGTCGGGGAGACTCAGGTAGGAACGGCTCAGGCTGTGTGTCGTCGTCTCGATCCCCGGAATCACCTCTCCCAGTTCGCTGGTCGTCAGCGGGGTGCTTCTGTTGTAGCCCCATTTCACGTTCCAGTTCAGGGTGATCGAGGCGCCGGGCCAGAGCGTTCTCTCGGTGCTCGCCTGCAGGTTGTTCTCCTGCGTCGTGAAGTCGGTGACGTAGATCCCCGGCATCCTGATTCCCGCCTCCTTCTGCACGTCGATGAAGGGGAAGGCGGACTTGAGCCCGAACTTCAGTCTGGCGTGCGGATCGGAGGTCAGACCGAGCTGGTACGCGGCCCCGGGACCGAAATCGGGGGACTCCGATCGGAAGAAGAGGGAACGTCCCCAGAGGTTCGAGATGCCGGTCGAGCCGAGGATCCCCTGGTTCTTGGAGCTGTTGTTCTGGTTGAACGAGAGATTGATCTTCTCGAAATCGAGCAGCGGCACCTTGATCAGATAGCGCAGGATCGATGCGATCGCCGACTCCGAGGTCGTATCGGCCTTGCCGGTCGGGGGATCGCCCCAGAGAGCGTTCGCCAGAAGACGGAGGCTGATGTTCAGGCCGAGCGTCGCGTTGCTGTTCCACTGGGCGGACTTGGTGGAACTCCCCGCCGTGGAGATCTGCGACAGCTCGTCGTTCCACTTGTAGTCCACCTTGTAACGCGCCGACGGCGTGACGAACCTGTCGATGTTCGGAATGAACGGGATACGCGGCCGCGTGTTGAAGGTGAACGACTGGCTCATCGCCTGGTCGCGGCCGAAGTTGAAGAGACGTCCCTCGTTGAAGAAGAGATCGTCGGCGATATCCCCCGCGCCCCTCTGGCGCCGGAGTGAATCGATCTCCAGATGGGCGAGCGAGCTCCGCACGTCGAGCGTGTAATCGGTCGAGATGTTCAGGATGCCGCCGTCGGTGATCGGCCACCGGAACTGCGCGGTACGGCTCGCCTCGAAGTCACGGATCACCGAGCTGGGGAACTCGACGTTCCGGAGCTTCTCCGTGATGCGGCCGCGCTTGATCTCCGTGCCGACCCCGAAGGTCTGCGGCAGCAGGTTCACCTTGAAATCCTTCCAGAAGCTGAGCACCGGCGTCGTCTCGAAGATCTTCTTGAACGGCTGGATGTCGAACCCGGTCAGGGTCGGCGTCTGGTAGCCCCCCTTGAACCTCCAGCTCCAGTCGAACCTCTGCTCGATCAGCGGCGACCGCTGCCGCTCCTGGCGGTAGTCGAACCCGAACGTGAACTTGTTGAAGATGTCGCGCACGTACCAGCTCTGCCCCGGCCATGCAAGGCGGAAGTTGGAGAAGGCGAACGCGTCGACCACGCTCAAGGTCTGGGTCGCCAGCCGCAGGCTGTCGGCCCGCGCGCGCGCGGCGTTGGGATCGGCGCTCCCCTCGGAGATGATCCGCTCACCGGCAGCATTCACATCGACATCGGACTCCGATATGTAGCGCGGCTTCCTGACGGTCTCCGCATGGTTGAAGGTGAAGGGGATCGATGATCCCTTCAGCGCTTCCGGCAGGAACTTGGTGAGGGCGAACGAGGTGTTGACCGCCCAGGTCGTGGTCTCAACGCGGTCGCCGAACCGGTCCTCCAGCCTGTGGAAGTTCGGGTTGGATCGTTGCGCGTTATAGTTGATCGTGCCGAGATCGGCCAGTTTCACCTCTCCCTGCATCGTCGCCGCCCAGTCCGCGGCATCCTCCGGCTCCACCACCCGCAGCTCGTTGACCCACATGGTCGTGGTGAGCGCGCCGGGGTAGGCGTTGTTCTCCACACCGAAGGAGACGAACTGGATGCGGGTGAGCGAGGGGAGCCCGCGGAGCGCGAACTTTGCCGTCGGCTGCCCCGGCACCTGGTAGATCCGGCTGCCGTCCCCCTGGAGGATTCCGTCGGCGAGCTTGATCGCCGCAAGGTCGTCGAAGTTGATCGTATACTCGTGCCAGTCACGAAGCAGCGGAACGCGATATTCGTAGTAGTTGAGCGAGTCCCACCCGAAGCGGATCAGCGCCATCACCTTGGCGGGAGCGCCCGGGATCGGCTCCACATCCATGTCGCCGCTGCCGTGCAGGAAGAACTTCATCTTCTTGTAGTTGAAGACATCGAACGAACGGGGACGGACGCGGACGGCCGAGCGCGATTCGCCGCGCGCCAGATCCTTCACACGAACCGAAAGCGACTGCTCGTTCTTCAGGATCTCCGGGTTGCTGTAGTCCTCCTCCCGCTCCACTCCCGGCGGAATGGTGTAGTAGTCGGGGGGACCTGCATTATCCTCCACGTTCACGTAGGCGACCTCCAGCTTCGGGTCGCGGGCCGTATCGTTCACCGCCAGCGCGCTGTTGCGCCAGTCGCTTCCCACAAGGTTGAACTCCGCGAAGCGGATACGCGCGAACGCCGGTCCCTTGATCACAAGACGAGCGAACTGTACGTTGCCGAACGAGGGATTGCCGACCTCCCTGTATCCCGTCCTGATCGGAATGCGATACTGCCGCCATCCCTTCAGGTTGTCGCCGCCCCCCACGATCTGGGGATTGGTCACCGGGTTGGGGTCGAGGTTGATCTCGTACCGGAAGTACGAGTTGTCCAGATCGAGGCTCTTGTTGCCGTTCAGATCCTCTGAATCGGGGAAGGGACCGCTCTCACGTCCGACGTTCTTCTCAAGGCCGTTGACGTAGCGGTAATCCTGGTAGTTGTCGCTGGTGTAGGCCGAGAACTGGTAGTCGTCGCGCGCCGGGTCCTCTTCGCTCAGGCCGTACTGCGCGCGCTCCTGCTCCTGGTTGATCCGGTCGATACCGACATCCTCCCCCTCGTTCAGCACGTCGTCCTGCTGCGTGTTGTTCGGGTTGACGCCATCCTCGGTGTTCAGATCGAGGTTGGGGATCACATCCTCCGAGATCTGCCCCAGATCGAGATAGACCTTCGTGTTGCCGAGATCCTGCACCTCACGCGCGTTCAGCGTCACCTCGATATAGTCGATGTTCTCCTCATCCAGGTTGGTCGTGAAGAAGGAGAGGCTTCGCATCATGCCGCCCCACGCCTCGTTCAGCGGCGGCGCCGCCTCGTAGCCGACGTTCGGGTTGTAGATGCCGCGGGCTCCCGGATCGAACTGCACATCGAGGATCGACGCCTGCTGGGCGTAGGTGCTGGTGAACTTTCCGGGCCAGATGTCGATCACCGGCGTGTTGGCGGGCTGCCGGTTGTACCACCAGAAATGTCCCTTGTTGGAAAGACGCGAGGAGTCGGTGATCCCCAGGCTGGAATCGAGCGGGGAGCTGGCATGACGCCAGAGGGCGTAGTGGAGACCGAGCTGGATCTGCCGTTTCGCCCCCGATTCGAAATCGTCGATGTAGGCGGACCCGACGTCGCCGTCGCTGGAGACAAGGCTCTGCTTGGTGTTCGGGTTCGGAGACATCAGCGCCCACTCGCCGCCGACCTTGATCGAGGAGGGCTCCTTCGTGTCGATCAGCGGGAGCGCGTCGATCGCGCGGGTCAGGAAGTCGGCCGTGTAGTCGACCCAGCCGTCGAAGCCGATCGCCAGGTTGGTCATCGGCTCCTCCCCCGCGTAGATCTGCACCTTGTTCGTCGGCGTGGTCTGGCCGAACCGGAGCAGGGTCATGCCGAGCTTCGACTTCACCTTTCTCTTGTTGAGCAGATCGTAATCGGCGCGGAGACCGAAGAGGGTCTTCTGCGCGACGGTAAAGAAGTCGTTCTGTTCGTACTCCACCTGAATGTTGCCGGTGGCTGTGTTCGCCTTCGGCGAGATCAGGGTCACCTCGCCGAACACCGGATCGACGCGATAGTCGAGTCCCTCGGTCAGAACCTCGCCGTTGGCGACCACCTTGATCGAGTTCGGGGCAAGGTTGAAGGCTCCCAGGGTGATCTTGTTCCCCGTGCCGCTGCCGGCGACCTCGCCGCTGATGGTATATCGTGCCGCGCTACTGTTGTCCCGCTGCGCCTGCTCGCGGGTCTGGTCGTAGATCGAGTTGACGATGAAGGGATCGGCGTTCCCCCCCAGCAGCGGGGAGTTTCTCAACCCCTGACGGAACGGCTCCGTGGAGGGGAAGGTGATCTCGCCGGTGACCGGGTTGAAGAAATAGGGAGAGTTGATATCGAACTCGCCGTCGGGCGTTGCCGCCTTGGAGCTGTTGACCCGGTCGACGCCGAGGACCTCCACCAGACGCGGGTTGCCGGGGATCTTCAGCACGGTGCTGGTATCGGGGGGAACTCCGTAGGTGATCGTGATCCGGGAGGCCGCCACATCCACGTTCGTCTTTCCCACCGAATAGATGTTCTTCATCTGGCGGGCCCAGAGCGACTTGAAGGTCGGCTGCAGGTTGTTGACGTAGACGAGCTTCAGGATGGCGATGTCGTTGGCGTTGTCGCTTCTGGTGTTCGAGAGTTCGCCGAACGTGCCGGCGCCGGCCGTCCTGTAGGCGACCGCGTAGATCTTTCCGCTCTCCAGTCCCTTGATCGTCAGGGTGCCGAGCTGCCGGTCGACCTCGAAATCGCGTCCCGGATCAAGGCGGACGAACGACGCCGCCTGTACCTCGCCGCTCTTGAAATCGGCCGGCGCGGGGGTCGTCCACGGGTTTCCGTAGCGGCCGATGGCGGGGACCGGCGGAAGGTCGGCGTAGGCGATCCCGCGGAACTGCGACGGGAGCGATCCATCCTGCACCTGCTTGTAGAGCTCGATCTCCGTGATGTTCCAGGGGGCCATCGCCACGGTGGCGGCCGGCGGCTGATTCCGGTAGAAGATGTCGTAGAAGTTCTTGTAGGTCGTGTCGAGCCAGAAGTGGTTCGGCGCGTAGTCGTACGGCTTCAGGGAGATCTGCGACTTCACCGATCCGCCGGTCACCGATACCGTCTTCCGCTCACCCCGCTTCTGGGAGGCGATGGTGGTCAGGAAGAGGGGACCGAACTTGAAGCTCGATTTGATGCCGAAGAGGGTCTGGCTGCCGCCGATCAGGGAGCTGGCGCTCTGCAGACTCACGTTCCCCGCCTCGACGCTCTGGATGATGTCGTCGTCGCTGGCGGGCCCGCCGCCGAACCCGATCTTGAGCTGATTATCGATGTCGAACGTCCGTTGCGTGTCGAAATCGGCGTTCAGCTTCAGCTTCTCTCCAACCTTGCCGGAGACCGCCACCTGGATGTTCTGATTGAAGAACGGGGCCGACTGGGTGGAGTTGTAGGCGCTGATCGAGGTCAGATTGTTGTCGTCCCACTGCCACCCCGCGCTGACGTTCACACTGCCGTTGACGCTGATGCTGACCGTGGGGGAGCCGAAGAGACCGAAGATGCCGCCGGTCGGGATCGGCGGTTTGAACGCGAACCCTTCGCCGAAGATATCCTTGATCCCCCCCGCGCGTCCCTTCTTGGCGCTGTCCAGGTTGTAGGAGCGCGCCCGTTCCTCCCACATGATCCGTTCCTGCTCCTCCTGACGACGGGCCACGTACTGGTCGAGGGTCATCGTCTGCGGCTGGCTGAAGGGCTGGCCGAAGAGACTCTCGCGGACACGGACCGTTCCGGTGACCGAATCGAATTCCACCGAATGCCTGTATCCCTCATACGGGAACGGATCGACGAAAGGAGAGAAGGGAGATCTCGGGGTGGTCGTGGTCGGCTCTACCGGCCGGGAACGATCGGTCGTATCGGTCTGGGCGGACCCCTGCGAGAGGGCCGCCAGAAGCAATCCGAGCAGCGTGAGAACAACAGACGCCGACGACCGGCGATATGGATTCGTATCGATCAAGGAAATTCTAGTCGGTCACTGGAGCGTAAGGAGCCTTCTCGTATCGCATGTGCATACGACCGGCACGGGAATAGAGAGGCCGTGCCTCACCCGCGCCGCGGTCATGAGACCGCCGCGAAACGGCAAATATGATGCTATCACCGTCGCCGGGCAAGTGATGATGCCGATTGCCGCATCATCCGGGAATCACGGGACGGGAGGGCGAATCGACACATGCGTAGAGTGTACGGCAGTAACCGAAACGATCGATAGAACCTCGTGATGTTGGTTGATACTTGTGAGAGGCTCGACAACGATAAGCCGAAGCCCCCCCAGCGACAATGCAAATCTTGATCCCTACCCGCCCGCGACCGGTTCGCGGGAGAAGCGGGTCAGAGCCGGCCCGAAGACCGGCCCCGTGACTCGTCAGCTTTCCTTGTATTCCTTCAGAGCGGCCTTGGCGCGGCGCTGCTTCCGCGCCTTCCCCTCGTTCTCCTCGTCCAGCCCGCCGTAGTAGTTGTAGTACCGGTAATAGCGGTAATACTTGTACGAGGCCGAACCGTAGCTCTGGGCGACGTCGAAGTCGTTGAGCACCACGCCGAGAAGCGGCATGTTGACCCGCTCCAGACCCTCACGCGCCTTTTCCAGGAACTCCATCTTCGTCTTGTGCGCGCGCACCACAAGGATCGTGGTGTCGGCAAGCGTGGAGAGGATGACGGCGTCGGTGACGGCTCCCACCGGCGGGGAGTCGATGACGATCATGTCGTAATGATCCTCCAGCTCGGCGAGCAGCTCCTGCATCCGCCGCGAGCCGATCAGCTCCGACGGGTTCGGCGGGATCGAACCAGAGGTGAGGATATCGAGATTCGCGACCCCGCTGGCATGGATCGCCTCCTCCAGCCGCACGGTCCCGATCAGACAGTTGACCAGACCCGGTTCCCTGGGGAGACCGAAGACCGAGTTCTGCGTGGGACGGCGAAGATCGCAGTCGATCAGGAGCGTCTTGGCGCCGCTCTGCGCCAGGGTGATCGCCAGGTTCGTCGAAGTGGTCGACTTCCCCTCCTGCGGAACCGAACTGGCGACCAGGATCTTCCGCACCGGAGCCTCGATGCCGGCGAACTGCACGGCCGTCCGGAGCGACCTGTACGATTCGGCGATCGGCGCCTTCGGCTGCACATGCGCTATCAGGTGCGACGACGCGCGTCCCTGCAGACGCTGCGCCAGCATATCCCCCTCTTTTATATCGATCGTCAGCGAGCCGGGGGGGATCAGCGGGATCGTGGTCAGCACCGTGAAGCCGTTCTTCTCCAGCTCGTCCGGGGAGTGGACCGTGGTGTCGCTGTAGGCAAGCAGGAGGGCGATCCCCACGCCGATCGCCAGACCGATGAAGAGACCGACCGAGATGTTCGCGATCCGGTTCGGGCTGACCGGCTTGAGCACCGGGAGTGCCGGCTCGAAGATACGGGCGGTCGGGGTGACCGACTGCTCCTCCAGCACCTTCTTGTTGTATTCCTCGTTCAGCTCCTTGTAGATCTTGTCGAGCGCCGTCTTCTCGCGCTGCAGCCGCTGCACGTCGAGCTCCTGGCTCGGCACCAGCGAGATCCGCCGCTCGATCGTCCCCTTGGCCGCCATGATCGCCATGAACTGCGCCTTCAGCGCCTGAAGGTTGATCTCATCCTCGAAAATCGCCTGCTTGATGTTCCCGAGCGAGGCGGTCGGCATGTAGTCGTCGCGCGAGCCGTGGGCGATGGCGCTGACCTTGGAGTTCTTCAGTCTGGTGACGACGCTGTCGAGCTGCGACTGAAGAATCCCGAGCTGCTCGTCGAGATTCTTCATCGTGTTCCTGTACATCGTCGGGCTGGCGCCGCCGAACCCTTCGATCTCCATCAGCTCCTTCTTCACCTTCAGCTCGGCGATCGTCTTCTGAAGCTGGGTGGAATAGATCCAGGCGCCGGAGGCGTACTCCTCGGCGAAGGAGGAGTCGATCTCCTTGTACTGCCGCTTCGACTCGTGCAGTTTCCGATCGAGCGACGACATCTCGATCTGCGTCTGGGAGGCGTCGTTATCGAGCTTCGACTTGGCGGCGACAAGATCCCCGGCCTGCATGTCGAGCCCCAGAATGCCGTTCGCCTCCAGATAGTTCTTCAGGTCCACCTCCTGCTTCGTCAGCGAGTCGCGGGTGGTCTCCATCTGCTTGGAGACGAACTGCTTCATCTGCTTCGCCTTCCGGCTGTTCTGCTCCAGATTGTCGGCGATATAGATGTCGGCGTAGACGTTGGAGATCAGCGCCGCCTCATGCGGGTCCCCCGCGCTGGTGTTGACCTGGATGATATCCGCATCCTTTGACGGTGTGACGGTGATCATCTTGCGGAGGCTGAGGACGATCAGATCGACCATCAGATCCCGCCCCTCCTGCACGCTCACCCCGGCCAGTTTCCCCCCGAGCTTCGCCTCGGCCGCGGCGACCACCGGGAGCACCGGGCCCCGCTTCACCGAATCGATATGGCGGATATCGAGCAGACGGTAGGCGGTCTTCTCCAGAATCGGTCGCGATGTGAGGATCTGCAGTTCCTTCTTCAGCTCGCGGTCGGAGTTGTTCCAGTACGAGGGGGAGTTGAGCAGGGGAAGCCCCTGGTCCCGCTCGTTGACCAGAATCTGCAGCGACGACTCGTAGATGAACGGCAGCGAATAGGTGTAGTAGGCGGAGAGCGATCCGGTGACGATCAGGCAGGCGAGGATGATCCATTTGCCGCGCCAGAGAAGTCCGAGATAATCGAGCAGCTTCAGGCGGTTCTTCTTCTCGTCCCCGTCGATCAGCGTCCGCTGAAGACGCGCCAGCTCGCCGTTGAACGGCTGGGAGACGATCGGCGACACCCCTCGCGACCTGTACGGGAGCGGCTTGTTGCCGTTGAAGGGAGTGTTGCCGCCTGTCCCGTTGCCGTTCCGGCCGCTGCCGTTTCCGGTCGGGAAGTCATCGCTTGGAGTTCTCATGTCGGATCATAGCTCAAAAAGTCGCCGCCAATATATCCCGGCCGTCCGGAAGATCAAACGGCCCGAAGATCAAACCTCCGGAACATACCGGGAGGGAAGGAAGAGGATCTTCTACCCCTCCGATTCCCGTCCCGCGCTCTCCCGCGCCCTTGTCGCCTCGCTCAGTGAGATCCCCTCCCGCAGCAGACAGAGCGCCCCGGCGATCAGGGTGGCAAGGTAGGGAGCTGCGTGCAGCACCAGCGCGAACGCCACGGCATCGGAATCGGAGACGCCGTAGAGGGTCGTCAGCGCCGCCTTGCTGAAGACGTGGTAGACGCCGAACGCCCCCGGCGTGGGGGCGATCGAGATGCCGACCGTCGTGACCGCCAGCACCGTCACCATCGCCTCCGGCCCCATTCCGTACGCGGTGTCGAACCCGAACGCCAGGAAGCCGAAATAGAGGGAAAGCCCGTAGCAGCCCCAGATGACGACCGACCAGAGGAGGATCATCGCCGTGCCGGAAGCCCCCTCGAAGTTGACGCCGGCGCGGAACTCGTTGAAGATCGTCCGGAACCGCCCGCCGAACCTGCCGGGGAAACGACGTTCGACCCAGCCGACAAGATGATCCCCCAGCCTTGTCCTGACCGCGATCATGAAGAAGAGAATCAGCAGGACGATCGGGATGCCGAGCGTCATGAGAATGCCGGAGGGGGAGAGTCCGATATCGAGCTGCGCGGAGACATTCGCCAGAAGCTGCTCCAGACGACGGCGCTCAACGAAGAGAAGAAGAACGAAGATCGACGCCAGGGCGACGCCGTCCAGGATGCGCTCCACCAGCACGGAGGCGAGCAGCGTGCTGAAGGGTCGCCGCTCGCGCCGGGCAAGGACGTAGGGACGGAGGATTTCACCGGCACGGGGGATGACGTTGTTCATCATATACCCCACCAGCGTCGCCGAATAGGCGTTCGCCAGGCCGACCTGCGTTCCCTTGGGATCGGGGATGAGAATGCGCCAGCGTTCGGCGCGGACAAGATGGGCGGTCATCGTCGCGGTCACGCTCGCCGCGATCCAGAGAAGATTGAGACGGGTGATCGCCTCCCACAGGCTCCCCCATTCCACCCCACGAAGGGCATACCAGAGGGAGAGCCCCAGCGCGACGGCGACGGCCAGAAGCTTCAGCGCCCGCGCGGCGGGGGAGGACCCGGACGCCGGCTGGGGCCCCTTCTCTACCACTTGAGGACGTTCACTTCGTCGACGTAGACGGTCTGCTTGTTCCTGAAGAGCGCCAGAACGATCGCCAGTCCCACCGCGGCCTCCGCGGCGGCGACGGTCATCACCAGGAGCACCAGGATCTGGCCGGCCATGTCGCCGAGGTACTGGCTGAACGCCACCAGCGTCAGGTTCACCGCGTTCAGCATCAGCTCCACACACATGAAGATGATGATCGCGTTGCGACGCATCAGAACGCCGATCGTCCCGATCAGGAAGACGACCGCGCTCAGGATCAGATAATATTCAAGGGGAAGGGTCAGCATTTGGCTAGGATTGTCGACGGAGTCGATAATGAACGGCGCCGCTCGGGCGGGACCTACTCCAGATGTCGTTTCGTCAGCACAACGGCCCCGACGGCGGCGGCCAGCAGGATCAGCGAGACCATCTCGAAGGGGAAGACGTAGGTCGTGAAGAGCGCCTTCCCCACCCCTTCGATCGTGCCGTTCTGGATGGCGCGCGAATCGGCCGTGGCGGCCGCGTACGGCACACGGGTCAACGCGTAGATCAGGACGCCCCCCAGCAGCATCGCCATCCCGATCCCGGCCCCCTGACGGGCAAGCCGCTGGTTCGCAAGCCGCTCCTCCCTCCCCACGTTCAGAAGCATGATGACGAAGACGACCAGCACCATGATCGCGCCGGCGTAGACCAGCACCTGGATGACCGCCATGAACTGGGCGTGAAGCGTCAGATAGAGACCTGCCAGCGTGATGAAGTGCATCACCAGCAGCATCGTCGCGGAGATCGGATTCTTCCGCGTGATGACGCCGAGAGCGCTGACAACCGCCATCACTGCAAGGATGATAAAGAGGACGAGTTCTGTGCTCATAGGGACCGTGTTCAAAGGAAGCGACAAACTTACCGTATCCGGCCGCAAGAAACAACGCGACGAGGCAGGGCTATGGGGAGGCATACAGGGTGTAACATTGGGACCGGGGGAGGCGCCCCCCGCTCTTTTCACCGAAACGGCTATCTTGCGCCGCACGAGATCACATCCATCCCCGGCAATTCCCATGAAGGTTACCCAGGTCGCAGTCCGCCCCACGGAGGCATCGAACGGTGCGGGACGTCCCGCGCTCACGCCTGAACTGCTGGCCGCCAGCGGCGCCCGCTACTCCCGCAGCAACGACGGGCTGGAGGCGATCCTCTCCAAGATCGATCCGACGAACCTCGACAAATCTGTCGACTCCATCTTCCGCATGATCGACTACGGCCACCAGTCGATCGCGGACATGGCTCCCGTCGCGATGTTCATCGACCGGGTCTCCATCTGGCTCGCCTACTACGTCTGGACCCTCTGCCCCACGGCCGGCGGACAGGAGTCCTCGACACGATATATCAGACTGAACGCCGACGAACTCGCCGCCGCCGAACGGCTTGGAATCCCCGGCGAACAGGCTGCCGCCTGGCACGATTCGATGTCGCGCGCCTTCGAAGCCTACCAGACGTCGCTGACGATCTGGGAAGAGATCGCCGCCGAGGATCCCTCGGTCGCGCGTATCCCCAGGGAACTGCTGGAGGATACCTCTCCCAAGGGGACCCGGGCGGTGGCGCGGATGAGAAGGAACTACGCGTTCGACCGCGCACGCCCCTATCTGCCGGTCGCCGCCGAGACGAACATGATGCTCATCATGTCGGCGCGCGCCTGGACCACGCTCTGCCAGAGCCTCTGCTCGCATCCCCTCCCCGAAGCGCGAAGCCTGGGGGAGGCGATACGGACCGAACTCGAGCTGGCGGCTCCCCGGATGCTGAGACATGCATCGCGGAAGGAGTCGTTCACGCGGGGGATCGAACGGGAACTCGCATCGCTCTCCCGTCGGGCGGCTGAGGGACTCCCCCCCGCCCTCCGCGACGGCGCCGAGCTGGAATCTCCTCCCCGAGCCCGGCTGGAGCTGATGCTTCCCCCCGGCGTCGATGAGAAGGAATTTGCGGAGGATTTATCGTTCCACGATAATCGATACTCGTGGGTGGGGGAAGGGTTGAAGCGGACGGCCGTCCGCTTCGCGTGGGATGCCGTGGCGCTGGGGGAGATACGCGATCTGAACCGGCATAGAACCGGATCGAAGTATTGTCCTCTCATACCTGTGGGGTTCTATGCGGCGCTCGATCAGCTCCCCTCAGGGATCGCGGATCGGGAGGGACGGATGGAACGGCTTGCGGCGCTGGCGATTGTGGGGCGGGAGGCTTCAAGGAAGGGACATAAGCTGCTGGCGGAGGGAGATCCGAGCTACGTGTATCATACGCTGCTTGGGACGCAGTATCCGTTCGAGCATACCACGACGGCCGACAAGTTTATTTATGAGGCGGAGCTGCGGACGGGGACGGGAGCGCATTATCGGTATGCGAGGCATTTGCATGATATGCTGGTGTTATGGTATGAGAGGTTTCCGTTGACGCGGGAGCTGGTGCTGGAGGGGAGTGCGGAGCCGGAGTGAGTCCAGAGAGAAAGAGGAAGAAAAATAACAGGGAGCCACAGAGGGCACAGAGGTAAGAAAGAAGAGAGGGAGATCGGTTTTTTGTGACTATAGCGGTGTGGTATGATAGAGACGGCCACGACGTGAGTGATTTCTACGGCCTATACGGCATCAATGCCCCCTCGCCTTTATCTTCTTCTCTCTTTCTCTTAACTCTGTGCCCTCTGTGACTCCCTGTTTATTTCTCCTTGTCTTTCTCCTTGCCTTTCTCCTTGCCTTTCTCTTCGTCTTCCTCTCCTCCCCCCGACACCCCCCGTCGCCCTCTCCCCCCACCACATCATAAACTACCACCGCCCCGCTCCAACCAATCAACCGGTCACATGAATACAGAACCGGACCACACCGACGATCTCCGGACGCTCTCCCGCTCCCAGCAGGATCGGAGAGAAATCCCCGCCGTCGTTCAGCAGCAGCGTCACATCGCGTTCATGAACGTAGCGTCTCACGGTGAGGCTCCCGTCGATCCGGGCTACTACGATATTTCCGTTCGCCGGGGGATGATCGGTCTGAACCACGACCAGATCCCCCGCATGGATCCCCGCCCCCGCCATCCCCTCGGCCGCCACGCGCACCACGATCGTCCGATCGCGTTTCGGCACAAGCATCGTATGCAGATCGATCTCCCCTTCCAGAAGCTCTTCTATGGGGAGCGCGCTCCCCGCCGCTCCCCGCTCCAGATAGAGAGGGACGCGTCGATCCGAATCGTACACGGTATCGCTGCTGTCCACGGTAAGGCGCGCCGGTCCATCCCCCGATTCCATCTCTTTCAGGAGATATTCCACGGAGACCTCCAGTGCGCGGGAGAGATTCCGGAGCTTGGTGGCGCCGACCTCCTTTTTCTTACCCGATTCGATATGTCCCAGATAGCCCGCCGAGATACCGGCCTTCTCGGCCAGCTCGCGCTGGGTCAATCCCAGCTCCTTTCGTCTGCGGGCAATAATGCTGCCTATACCGGGCATTGTTGTTGTATCGTGCTATTTATCCCGCCCCGAGACTTGCTTTGCTGTCCATCGATATTTATTTTAGGCATGTCAATCATATCAATGGGCGGCAGATTGTTGACACCACGTATGCCATTTGTTGGCAGTTCCAACCTACGGAATTCATCTGTTCCTGACGAGACCATCATGCAAGTGAATATGAAAAACGGTCTGTACCGTGGGATTTTCAGCGAAGTGGCACGTGAGATGGGAGTTGACAGGGCAACAGTGAAGAAAGGATACGACAGGCGCGTCCCCCGTTTCGTTCAGGCGGTGACACGCAAGATTTCAGAGAGAAACCGGATCATGAGGGCACACGACAAGGCGGTGAAGGAGGAGATTCAGGAGAAGGACCGCGCGGAGAGAGAAGAGCGCTCCACCTGAGCGGAACAGTTCCCCGGCAGGAAAAAGAGCCGCGAGTCTCGACAGATCGCATCGGGATACGCGGCTGATTATCGCGGTACAGCAGGGAAGACGCATGCGCCGGGTCCGGCGACCCGACCAGGTGCCCCGGTTTCCCCCGTCCGGGCCCGGTGCGTGACGTTTTCCCTGCGGTGCCGTCAGGTCAGTTCGACCAGCGCGCGGCGGAGTCTGGGGATGGCGTTCTCTATTTCATCCACGGAGACACCGCCGACCGAAAGCCGGAACCATCCGGTATCCTCGTTCAATCCGAACGCCTGGAACGGCACCACGGCAATACCGGCTTCATCCAGCAGATACCGCCTGATCTGCTCGTTGGTCGTGATCGTGGTGCCGTCCGGCGTCCTCCTTCCGAAGAAGGAGAACCGGGCCGTCAGATAGATCGCCCCCATCGGCGGGATCGCCTCCACCGGAAACCCCTCCCCACGAAGCGCCGTGATATCGTTGTAGAGCGTGTCGAGCCTCGACTGCACACCCACCTTCATCGCATCGTGGAATGATGTGATCTGCTCCGACTCCTCCAGCATCCGCGCCGTGGCGAGCTGCTCGGCGCGCGGGGCCCATGCTCCGATATGTCCCAGAATACTCGCCATACGATGCGTTACGTCGGGCGGTCCCACGGTCCATCCCACCCGTATGCCGGTGGCCGCGAACGCCTTGGAGATCCCGTCGATAAAGACCGTGTAGGCCGCCATCTCCGGTCGGAGCGAGACCGGGTTGACATGTTCGACATCGCCGAACGTCAGCATCCAGTAGACCTGATCGTACATCAGGTAGAGCGGACGCTCACCGGAACCGCGCCGCGCGTTCTCTTCCAGCACCAGATCGCAGATCTCCCCCAGATCGTCGGCGGTGAAGGCGGTCCCCGTCGGGTTGAGGGGGGAGTTCACCGCCAGCAGCCGGGCGCCGCGCACCAGGTCGCGCAGCATCGAGGCGCGCGGAAGGAAATCGGTGTCGGCATGGCAGAGGAGGGGGACGCCGCGGGCGGCCGTCAGATGGCAGTAGTGGTTGTTGTTCCAGGAAGGGACCGGATAGATCACGCTGTCCCCCGGATCGACCAGAGCGCGATATGCCGTGTAGATGCCGGGACGCGACCCGCCGGTGACGAGCACGGAGTCGATCGAGTATCGCAGACCGAGCCATCGCTCGTAGAAATCGACCACCCCCTGCCGCAACGCGGCGACGCCGTCGGAGGGGGGATAGTTGGTCTCGCCGCGTCGCAGCGCCTCCTCTATTCCCTGTTCCAGAAATATCGGAATGCGGAAATGGGAGGGGTTGAAATCCCCCACCGTCAGGTTGCAGATCTCTTTCCCCTCGGCGACCAGTTTCCTGATATCGGTGGCGATCTTCAGGATCTCCGAGCCGACGAGCCCCTCCGCCATGGCCGAAACCCGCGATCCCGGTCCGTCGACCGCAAGCTCCATTGTATCGTTCCGCTCGTCGTTCTCTTGCATCGTCACACCCTGATTGTTCCAACAGTGATTGGAAGTTGTTGAAAGAAGGATTGAAGGGATCGGAAGGATGGGAGCTTCCGTCCGTAGAACCAACCGTGAAACGCGGCCCGGAGTTCGGCCGGACTCCTCCGCACCCCCGAACATGGCAGTGGAGAAGGGATCTATTATTAGGGCTTCGAGGGTTCAGCAGTCGGGGTCGGATTCCGGGGAAGGTCGAACCCCTCCCGGCAACACATGGGAGCTGCACGACGCGGGAATGTATGATGGGGGGAGGGAAATGGCAAGCCTGGGAGCGCCCATTCCCCCAGACCTTGTAACTTCCGTCCGCCATCTCGGCTCTTTCGATGGCGCCGGGGTCCCCTCCGGCATCCTCCCGGATCGGGTATCCCCGCCCGTCCATATATCAGCAACGGCCTTCGGTCGGGCGTTACCAAAATCAGACGTTCTTCGGCGGATGCCGTCATTATCTTGTCTCTATGAAGAAGATCGGGGTCATTCTGCATAATCTCGGCGGGCCGACGTCGCTCGACGCGGTCCGTCCCTTTCTCAAGAACCTGTTCCTTGATCCGGAGATCATCAAGATCCCCCTTCCCTGGCCGCTCGGCGCCCTCTTCCCCCGTCGCCTCTTCGCCGAGTTCGTCTCGCGCCGGCGGGCGCCGCAGGTGATTCCGAACTACGAGGAGATCGGCGGCAAGTCTCCGATCCTGGAACGGACGGAGGAACAGGGCCGCGCTCTGGAGGCCGAACTGAACAGACGCTTCGCCGGCCGGGCGGTCTTCCATGTCAGGCTCGGAATGCGATACTGGCATCCCTTCACCCGCGTGGCTGCCGAGGAGTTCAAGAACCTCGGCGTCGACTACGTCTTCCTGCTCCCACTCTACCCCCAGTACTCCCGCACCACCACCGGCTCCAGCTTCAAGGAGTGGCGCGATCTCCATCGCAAGGAGTTCGGACGGCGGTTCAAGGTGAGAGCGGTGAAGGATTACTACCTCCACCCACGATATATCGAGGCGGTCAACGAACGGATCGACGCCACGCTGCGCGAGAGGTTCACGGCGGAGGAGAGGAAGGATCTGCACTTTCTCTTCTCGGCCCACGGCACGCCGATGTCGGATGTCCGTGAGGGAGATCCCTACTCCAGGCAGATCATGAAGACGGTGGAGGCGGTGATGGAGGCGCGTGGCAACGACTACCCCCATCATCTCTCCTTTCAGAGCCGCGTCGGTCCGGTGAAATGGCTCGAGCCGTACACGCAGGATATGCTGAAGAAGCTCGGAAGCGAGGGGGTCAGGAAGCTTCTGGTGGTGCCGATCGCCTTCGTGACCGATCATATCGAAACGCTCCACGAACTCGATATCGAACTGCGACATGAAGCTGTTGAAGCGGGTATCACGAAGTACGAGGTGATGTACGCCCTCAACGCCCAGGCCCCCTTCATCGACGCCCTCGCCGATATCGTGGAGGAACGGTTCACCGAACTGAAGAGCACGGAGCAGCGGGCGTGACCGGAGAGGATCGAATCGTCGGGACCGTCATCGTCGGAGGCGGCATATCGGGCGCGGCGGCGCTCCACAGGCTGGCCGGCCGGGGCGTCGATGTCCTCCTTCTGGAACGGAACGGCTCGCTGGGAGGAGTGATCGGATCGCGACGCAATGCCCTGGGCGCCCTCGTCGAGGCGGGACCGAACAGCACCCAGCTCGGAAGTCCCCCCCTGGCAGAACTGATCGACGAGCTGGGGATCCGGGAGAGAATGCTGGAGGCCGACAGAGCCGCCGCAAAACGATATATCGTGCGGGACGGCAAACCGGTTCAGACGCCGTCGAGCCCCGGGACCTTCTTCAGCACCCCGCTCTTTTCGGTGCGCGCCAAGCTGAGGCTTCTGCGCGAGCCCTTCGTCTCCCCCGGATCGCCCGATGCCGACGAGTCGGTGGCATCCTTCGTGGAACGGAGGCTGGGACGCGAGATCCTCGACTATGCGGTCAACCCGTTCGTCTCCGGCATCTACGCGGGACGTCCCGAACTTCTTTCCCTGCGTCACGCCTTCCCCCGTCTGCACGCGCTGGAATCCCGGTACGGCAGCCTGGTGAAGGGGATGCTGAAGGGACGACCGAAAGGCCCCCGGGTCGCCAGACCGCTCATATCGTTCATCGATGGAATGAAAACGCTGCCGGCGGCGATCGAGGAACGCTGGAAGGATCGCATTCGGACCAGCACGTCGGTCACGGGCATCGCATGGACCGCCTCGGGCTGGAGGGTCGTCACGGAGTCGGGAAGATATACAGCGGGACGCGTGATCGTCGCCGTCGACGCCGGAGCGGCCGCCCCCCTGCTGGAGCCGACCGACCCGAACCTTGCCGCCGCGCTCCGGCGGATCGTCTATCCCCCCGTCGCCACGGTCGTCAGCGTCTACCATCGCACAGCGATACGTCATCCTCTCGACGGGTTCGGTATGCTTGTTCCGGAGGTGGAGCGGCGTTCCATTCTGGGAGTGATCTTCTCCTCCTCCATCTTCCCCGGCAGGGCGCCGGAGGGGATGGTCGTGCTGACGACCTTCGTCGGCGGCGCGCGGAACCCGGAACTTGCCGGGAGGAGCCGGGAGGAGATCGAGGCGAACGTCAACGCCGAACATGCGGCGCTGCTCGGCGCCACTGCCCCCCCCGCTTCGACCGATATCACCCTCTGGCCCCGCGCGATCCCGCAGTACGCGCTCGGCCACGGCGAGATCATGAACGCGATCGCCATAGCCGAGCGGGACGCGCCCGGCGGCCTGCACCTGCTCGGCAACTATCGCGGCGGGGTCTCCGTCGCCGACTGCGTCGGGTCGGCGTGGGAGCTTGCAGATCGTATTACGACAGAGCGATAACGGCGGAGCCCTGAACATCGAACGATCGTCAACAGGCCCGAACGGGCCGAACATCCCCGGCATGAACATGAACGACACGACATCTCTCCCCCTGATCCGTCCCCGCCGCCTGCGGAGGACTGCCGCCATCCGTGACCTGGTGCGGGAGACCCGCCTTGCTCCGGAGAACTTCATCTACCCTCTCTTCATCATCCCCGGCACGGCGACCCGCCGCCCGGTGGCGTCGATGCCGGAGGTCTTTCAGCTTACGATCGACGAGGCGGTGAAGGAGTGCGGCGAGCTGCTGGAGCTCGGTATCGGAGGGGTGATTCTCTTCGGCATCCCGGAGGCGAAGGACCCCGTCGGATCGGAGGCGTACGACGACGAGGGGATCGTCCAGCGCGCCGTCCGGGCGATCAAGAGCGCCCTGCCGGAGATGCTGGTGGTCACCGACGTCTGCCTCTGCGAGTACACCGACCACGGTCACTGCGGCCTGCTCCACGGCGACACGATCGTGAACGACGAGACGGTCGACCTGCTCGCCCGCTCCGCCCTCTCCCATGCCCGCGCCGGCGCCGATATCGTTGCCCCCTCGGATATGATGGACGGCAGGGTCGGCGGCATCCGCGATCTGCTGGACGCCGAAGGGTTCCAGGATGTGCCGATCATGTCGTATTCGGTGAAATACGCCAGCTCCTTCTACGGCCCCTTCCGCGATGCGGCAGGCTCCACCCCGAGCTTCGGCGACCGACGCTCGCACCAGATGGACCCGGCCAACTTCCGCGAGGCGATGCGGGAGGTGGAACTCGATATCGAGGAGGGAGCCGATATCATCATGGTGAAACCGGCGCTCCCCTGCCTCGATGTGATCCGGGAGGTCTACGCGTCGATCGATCTGCCGGTGGCGGCCTACCAGGTCTCGGGGGAGTACTCGATGATCCACGCGGCGGCGGCCAACGGATGGATCGATCTGGAGAACGCCATGATGGAATCTCTTACCGCGATACGCCGTGCGGGCGCCTCCATCATCATCACCTATTTCGCCCGCCGCGCCGCCGCCAGACTGCGCGGAGCGGGAGCGCCGCGACCCACAACAACATTACGCTGAGGACGATAGAGGCTATGATCTCGCACACCGAAAGCAGCTCCCTCTTCGAACGGGGACGCCGGGTGATCCCCGGAGGAGTCAACTCGCCGGTCCGCGCGTTCGGCGCCGTCGGCGGAACACCGGTCTTCTTCGAACGCGCCGAGGGAGCGATCCTGATCGATGCGGACGGGAACCGCTACATCGATTATGTAGGATCGTGGGGACCGTTCATCCTGGGGCACGGGCATCCGGCGGTGATCGAGGCGCTCCACCGCCAGGCCGATCTCGCCACCAGCTTCGGCGCCCCCTCGCGGCTTGAAGTGGAGCTGGCCGAGCTGCTGACCGGCCTGATCCCCGGTCTCGACATGGTGCGCCTCGTCTCCAGCGGCACCGAGGCGACGATGTCCGCCGTCCGTCTGGCGCGCGGCTACACGGGACGGGATAAGATCATCAAGTTCGAGGGATGCTACCACGGGCACGGCGACTCCTTCCTCATCAGGGCGGGAAGCGGCATGCTGACGCACGGCGCTCCCAGCTCCCCGGGCGTCACGGCCGGCACCGCCGCCGACACGCTGATCGCCGGCTTCAACGACATCGAATCGGTCCGCGATCTGTTCGACGCCAACACCGGTGAGATCGCCGCCGTCATCATCGAGCCGATCGGCGGAAACATGGGAGTGGTGCCGGCGACCCGCGAGTTCCTGGGCGGCCTTCGCGATCTCTGTACAGCGAACGGCACGGTTCTGATCTTCGACGAGGTGATGACCGGGTTCCGCGTCGCCCTCGGCGGAGCGACGTCGCTCTACAACGTCCGGCCCGACATGTACACGTTCGGGAAGATCATCGGCGGCGGTCTGCCGGTGGGGGCCTACGGAGGACGGCGGGAGATCATGGAGGTGGTGTCGCCTCTCGGCCCGGTCTACCAGGCGGGAACCCTCTCGGGGAATCCGCTGGCGGTCGCCGCCGGGCTTGCGACCCTTGCCGCTCTGCAGGAAGAGAACCCCTATCCGGAGCTGGAGAAACGAGGGGAAAGGCTGGAATCGGAACTGACGGCGCTGGCGGCGGCGCGGGCGATCCCGGTGACCGTCAACCGGGTCGGGTCGATGATCACCCTCTTCTTCACGGAAGGCCCGGTGCAGACGTTCGCGCAGGCGGTGGCAAGCGATACGACGCTCTTTGGAAGGTTCTTCCACGCCATGCTGAATCGCGGCATCTACCTTCCCCCCTCCCAGTTCGAGGCGTGGTTCCTCTCGGCTGCCCACGGCGACGCGGAATACGAACGGACGATCGAGGCGGCGGATGATGTGTTCGCTGAGCTGGCGGTCTGACGACGGCCGGCTCCTATACGAAGCTGTTGACCGCCATACTGGCGACCAGCACCCCCTTGATCACGATCTCCTGCTCCTTGTAGACCAGGGTCTCGTAATGGGGGTTCGAGGAGACGAGCCTCACCATCTCCCCGTCACGATAGACGCGCTTGAGGGTCCCTCCGGAACCGGGGATCCAGACGGCGCAGATATCCCCCTGGCGCGGTCTGATGTCGGGACGGATGACGACGGTATGGCCCGCCTCGATGCCGTCGTGGAGCATCGAATCGCCGCGGACCACGAAGAAGAAATCTCCCGCCCTGATCATCGGCAGCAGATCGGTGATCTCCGAGACATACCGGTCCTCCCCCTGTTCGCCGGCGACGGCGGGACCGGCGGTGATGTCGTTCACGACATGCCATCTGGGGGAGAAGAGTTCGTAGGTTTTCGGCGTCATGCGCAGGGGAATCGGGCGGGCGCCGGTGTCGGCTCGTGCCAGATATCCCTTGTCGACAAGGGATTGAACGTATTGATATCCCCCGGTCACGCTCTTCAGCAGGAACTGCCGTGCGATCTCCGGGCCGGTGGGAGAGCGTCCGTACTCCTCCGCAAACGAGTAGATGAACTCGAGAACTTCCCGCTGACGCGCGCTCAATTCCTTCATAGTGCTCTATCGACGGAACCGCTATTCCGTGCTGGACCGAAAGCGACCTGGAGTCGCCGCAGCCGACGCAGATGATTGAGTAGAGTAGTCGAGAGTGTGGCTACGGAGCCGGCGATCAAGTTACGACGCCGATCGGCCACGGGAAAGACTGGCGCCTGAACACCCGGCCCCGGAAGCGCTCCCGTGAGCGCGGCGGGTAGGTCCGACCGCTTCGACATTTCCCCGAAACCTGCTCGATTCATCGATCGAGGAGGAATGGAGAGAGGTGGGGCGGGAGTGCCGGAGGTAGCCCCGGCCGGGAAAAAATTTCGTCGCTCTCTCCGGTCGCGCTTGTCAGCTCGCGCGCCAGCTTCAGCGTCCCCTCGATCCATGCGCGGAGTCGGGTCGGGAAGGGGATCGGGCCGGCGGAGCCCGCATCGAGCTGCATGAGGCATTCGACGACCTTCACCATCTCCGCCAGCGCCTCGCGCGTTTCGGCGAAGGCTCCCGGCAGCAGAGCCCGGTCGGGAATTCGGCTGCATGCGTTCCATGTGGCGATGAACCGTCGTCCCACGGCCTCGATCGACTCCAGCCCCTCCCCCCGGATCGGCAGCAGTTCGGCCACAGGGGTCTCGCGGGCATCCCCCTCGACCCCGGTCCGAACGTAGAGCCCTCCCACGCTCAGGAAGAGATCCCCCTCGGTATATCTGATGTCCGGCTGTTGTGTCATGTCGTCGATCCTGAACTACTCGGGTATCCGTTCCATGAGAACCTTCTCTCCACACCCTCTCCCGGTTGAATCGGGCCGGGGCCGTTCCGCATGAAATCTCACCGAACGATCCTCCGGAGCAAAAAACTCAACCGGGGGGACGGTTGAGCCTTTGCGGATCGTCCCGACTCCTGAACAACGGAACGACGGGAGTAAGTTATCCGCCCGCCGCGTCAAAGAGTAGGTAAGGGTTTACTTGTTGGAAAAACTTGATCTACGACTGAACCTTTACTACCTTGGGTCGGTTATGCACAATAATGCGTGGGAAAGTGGATAACTGTATGTGAGATATTACTCTCCCGACCTTCACCGCTACGTCGTTCCATTCCTGGAATTTTTATCAGCGCGGACCGTGCCGATTGTGAACAGGGAATAACGGCTATCATATCCGCCGTCATAATGAATGGATTTTCGTGCGAATCTCCCCGATGTGGTAAAATGTGGGGGATGGCGACAACGGAAATAGCCCGATATATACCATAGATCGACGCACCCGTTGACGATGTGGAAAAGATTTCGGGAGAGATGGTGTGAAAAGGGCTTCGACCGATCGATAACAGGGCCTGATTACATTTTCTTACTGACGGCCCGCGGCTACTTCTCGCGGAAGATCTTGATGTCGAGACCGGCCATCACGACCCCCTGGACGATAACGTCGTCGACCGGGAATATCATATCGGGATATTGAGGATTGGAGGCGGTGAGCCTGATTTCTCCCGCGGAATAATAGACCCGTTTCAACGTGCCGCCGCGACCGGTGATGAAGACCGCGCAGATATCTCCGTTCTTCGGCTGAAGCGTGGGACGGAGCAGAATAAGCTGGCCGGGACGTATTCCGTCGCCGATCATCGAATCCCCTCTGACCACCAGAAAGAAATCTCCCTCCCTGATGACGGGGACCAGATCCTCCAGTTCCTGGACCTGACGCAACGGTTCATCGAAGAGTTCGGAAACGGGGCTTGCGGGAATCTCGCCGATGACCGGCCAGCAGGGTGCGAAAATCTGACGTGTGCGGTCGGTGATGCGAATGGAGATCGGACGCTCGCCGATATAGCCCCGATCGAGAAATCCCTTCCGTTCCAGAGCGTCGAGAAACTGATATCCCCCCGTCAGGCTTTTCAGCTTGAACTGCCGCGCGATCTCCGGACCGGTCGGACACCGTCCGAACTGCTCGGAAAATCTGTAAATGAATTCCAGAACGTCTCGCTGTTTGCGGGATAGATTTCTCATGCTCACGATCGTATGGAATCGTTCACGTCGAATCAGTGACCGATCGCACGTCATAAGTAATGACCTTCGGCCTCCCGCCGGAAATTCATGAAGATAGCACATGAACATTCCGGAGTGCCGGGGAGTCTATGTAACCGAATACCTGTAGTCCGAACGCACGGACCGCGAGAGGGATATGTACATCGTCTGGGGGATCCAAGTTAGATATCTTCCTGCATATACACCGCACATCCTGAAAACATCGGGCGGCTCATCACCAAGATTTATTCCCGCGCCGGAACGGGGCGCCGACGGTGATACGAAGAGACCGGGACGACCGATACATAACGGCACGACACGACCGCGACGAAGAGTGAGCGTAGCGATGAAATGTTCCCGACGACGGAAGTGCGGAGGATTCAGCGGTTCCGGGTCAATTGCTCCGGGCATATCGCTCGCGGGCCGCGGAAATCTGTACGCGGAGCGCGGCGATCCATTGCGGAGAATCGGGTGTGGGATAGAGGGTGGTCCGGTCGGTGAGAAGCGCCACGGCGCGGATATGCTCCTCCGGTATCCGCGAGAGCTCATCCTGCGAGATCGCGGGAATCCGGAACGACGCCCAGATCTCCGTCCCACGAAACTCGAGTTCCGCGTAGGAGATCTCCTGCATCGGCATCTCGATCGCGTTGATGTCGAACACCAGAGGAACCCGATGAGGAACCGCCACCTGACGGCAGCCGTTCGTCTCCACCCTGCAAGCATATACTGCCATGAGACTCGCCCCCGCAAGGAATTTCTACAGGTTAAGATGCTCCCGCCGGCGCCTCCGATGTCGATCCCGTCGCCGGCGCCGAGAACCGGCGGAGAAAAGACCGCCTCGCCGCGGCCACACTGCAAGCGATCACGGCGAGGCTGTTGGAGGTACAGGCCATGCGGAGCTTCCACAACCGTTGTGCCATCCATTTCTCATGTAATATCAATGAAATATCGAACGAGGTGAATTCTCAATTCCTCAAATTTTCCTGCATCATTTTCCTTTTCACTTAAAGAAAAGCCTAAAGTACCCGTGACCGTGAAGCAGAACGTGACGTTTCCGAACGGAGCGTGACGATTTCGTGACGAAATTGCACGATATCGCGATCCGGAGGGATGCCGAAGAAGCCCTCGACGGCGGAACCGCTCCTTTCCTGCTTCGTCTCCATGATATGCGGTTGTCCGCTGAACACCCAACCATCGAATGTTCGCTTTTCCAGGAACAGAGCAGGGTTTCCCGCTCGCCCGGCGGCGCCGATGCCGGAATTCTCCCGGTTCGTAAGTTCGTGCCGGGCTTCCCTTCCTGTCATTCCTCACTTCATGGACGAACATCACGCGCCGGGGCATCACGGACGGAGCGGTCTTCATCTGATGGCGATGTCGGCCCTCATGTTCAGCATGATGGCGACATTCGTGAAGATGGGGAAGGGTCGGTTTCCGGTACAGGAGCTGATCACCTTCCGCTGCCTCTTCATCATGACGATCACCCTGCCGATCCTGATCGCCGGACGCCTGCCGATTCTGGGAGCACCGGAACGGAGAGGGCGTCTCTTCCTGCGGGGAGTGCTCGGGTTCTGTTCCATGAGCGCCTATTTCTGGACGCTGACACGGCTGCCGGTGGCGGATGCGATCGTCATCCAGTACACGAACCCGATCTTCACCACGCTCTTCGCGACATGGTTTCTGGGGGAACGGGGATCGTCGCGGCTCTGGCTCGTGATCCTCCTCTGTCTGTTCGGCGTGGCGGCCGTCGCCAAACCGGGATTCGGCGGAGACCCGCTTGCCGTTGCCGTCGGCCTCTGCTCGGCGGCGGGGGCGGGGACATCCTACACGCTGATCCGGAGCCTTCAGGGGAAGGAAAGCGCCCACACGATCATCTTCTACCTTCCTCTGATCTCACTCCCCTTCAGCATCGCGATCGCGGCGCCCGAATGGGTATGGCCGACCGGATGGGAATGGGGGCTGATTCTGGGGATCGTCGGCACCAGCTATCTGGGGCAGGTGCTGCTGACCAAGGCGCTGGAACGGGAACACGCGGGACGGGCGATGACGATGAACTACCTCAGCGTCGCCTTCGGATCGATAGCGGGGTGGGCCTTCTTCGGAACTCCTCCCGATCTCCTCACGCTCGTCGGGGTCGCTCTGATCCTCGGAAGCGTCTCCGCCCTGAAACGCCCCCCCACCCGCGCCCCGGTCCCCGCCGTGGCGGAAGGAACACAGGGTTGAGGCCCCCGGGACCCTGTTTCCATGTTCCCCTCCTCGATCACCGTAACGGGAACGAGCCGTTCGTTCTCCCCGTTCTTATCTACGACGCTGCGCTCCCCCTTCGTCGCAGCACCGGGCCTGGAGGCCCGGACGATCTTATGAGAACCGGTAGAAGGAGAAGGATGGGAAGAGAGTTCGGAGAAGAAGATCTCCACCGGATCACGATCCGCCTCCGCGGGTCGTTCCCGCCCCGCAGCACGAACCCACACGCACCGTATCGGCTATCGACATGAATGAGAATCCGCAGGAAGAGCTGGAGCGTCTGCACGACCAGGCGCAGGAACGTGAGGAAGCCGTCAAGCTGCGCGTGCGAAGTCTCAACGAGAGGTTCCGCGAGCTCGGGGATCGTTCCCGGCAGGAGTTCGAACGGCTGAGGGAGACACACGACGAACTCTCCTACCTGAGGATCGGCAACGCCATGGCGGAGATCTTCGACACCTTCGTGAACGACCTGCGCGCCGAGTTCCAGGCCTATTCCCTCTCCATGAACCGGTTTCTGGACACCTTCTCCCAGGTGATGAGCCTGCTGGCGCAGAATCCGGCGGGAAGAGGGAGCGCTCCGGAGATCTCGATCCAGAGGGTGAAGGGGATGCGGCGGAGTCTGGAGAAGGCGAGCGACGATTTCCGGCAGTTCAAGACGATCATCCTCTCCATGCACTCCATGAACGAGCGCTTCGGCATCGAGCAGTTGCGGGTGGCGCAGGAGCTGGAGATGTTCATCAAGGAGTTCGACAACGGTGTGAGAATGATGATCGACACCCAGGTGGAACTGATGAAGCTGTAGGAGCTTCCAATCCCTCAGAGCCACCCTTCATACCCCGATACTCGTTTCAACATGTATATCTCGGGAACCGCATCCGGCGGAGCTCCCCGAACCCTGCACGGCCCCGGCAGACGTTTCAGGCACCGGGCGACCGTCTGATTTTGAACGGAGTAGAACGTGCGCCCCATACACGAAGTGTTCACCGATCTTTTTTCAGGATGGTCACCGCTGCGGAGGATCATCCCGGCGGTGCTCCTTGCCGCTTCGGCGGCGGTCGCGCCGGGAACGGCCCGCGCCCAGGACACCGTCCGCATCACCCTGGAGGAAGCGATCGAGATCGCCTCCTCCCGAAGCGTCGATCTGGTACGGGCGCATAACGCGCTCCGTTCCGCGCGGACCCGTATCGAGACCGCCCGCGGCGCCTTTCAGCCTACCCTGAGCCTCTCGGCCGGCCCCTCCGTCAGGTATCAGCTCGGAACATCCGAGGGGATCGACGGGGAGTCGAACAACGCCAGCGGCTCGCTTTCGCTCGGCGCCTCTTCCGGCTACACCATCTACAACGGCAACGCAGACCGTGCCGCGCTCCTCCAGGCCGAACAGCTTGCCCGCGCCAGCGACGTCGGGATCGACCGGACCGCGCAGACCACCCTCTTCACCCTCATCGGATCGTTTTACGATGTTGCGACGCAGCGGGAGCTGATGGGGGTGGAACGGGAGAACCTCAACGCCGAGCGGCTCCAGCTTGAACGGATCAACGCGTTCGTGGAGGCGGGCACACGGCCGGTCTCGGACCGGTACGCGCAGGAGGCGACGGTGGCGGCGGCGGAGCTGCGGATGCTGCAGGCCGAGCAGCGGATGGAGACGGCGAAGCTCGCCCTGGTCGACATCCTTCTGCTCGATCCTCTCGGCCGCTACGATTTTCCTCCCCCCGGACCCGCCGCTGAAACCGGGCCCTCTCCCGGAGAGGGCCCGACCGCGCTCGTGGAGCAGGCCCTGACGAATCGTCCGGAGATCGTCGCGCAGCAGGCACGGATTGAGGCGGCCGAACAGGGGATCAGGATAGCGGATGCGGGGGATGCTCCCTCCCTCTCCCTCTCCCTCTCCGGCTCGCTCGGCACCAGCTATTCCACCGTCAACGATCGCGAGGGGTTCGGATCGCAGCTCTTCACGAACAACCCGAGCGCATCGCTCGGCCTCTCCCTCTCGCTTCCGGTCTTCGACAGGAACCGGACCGACGCCGCCGTGGAGCAGGCGCAGATAGAGTATGAGAACGAGCTGCTGACGATGGCGGCGCTCCGCCAGCAGGTCTCGATCGAGATACGGCAGGCGCTTCTCGATCTCAATAACGCGCGCGGCCAGCTCGACGCCGCCCAGCGGCAGGTGGCGGCCACGGCGCAGGGGCTCGAGGTGGAGCAGGCGCGCTACCAGTCGGGGGTCTCCACCTTCGTGGAGCTGGCCCAGGCGCGGGCCCGCCATGTGGCGGCGCAGGCGCAGGTGGTGCAGGCCAGGAACGCCGTGGAACTTCAGACCCGCGCTCTGGCCTACGTCGTCGGCCTCTTCCGGGCGCCCAGGGGAACGCCCCAGCCTCCGCAGCGGTAGAAGGGGACAATCCGATCTGATAACGATATTCTTACGAGCATTTTCATCCTTGATCTCAACGTCATGAAACGAAGGTGGATCATTGTTCTCATAGCGGTCGCGGCGCTGGCGGCCGTCTACTTCTTCTTCCTCCGTCCTTCCGACGAGGGGGAGCAGAAGTATCAGACCGCTGCGGTAACGCGCGCCGATCTTGAGGCGACGGTGACCAGCACCGGCACGATCGCGGCGGTCGGCACCGTGCAGGTCGGCACGCAGGTCTCCGGGACGATCGAGGAGGTCCTCGTCGACTTCAACGACCAGGTGCGGCGCGGGCAGCTTCTGGCGCGTCTCGATACCCGTGTGCTGCAGGCGTCCGTGGAGGACGCGGGCGCCAACGTCGAGCGGGTCCGGGCACAGTACACGGCGGCGCTCGACCAGTACAACAGGAACAAGGAACTGTACGATAAGAAGTTCATCTCCGCGATAGAGTTCAACCAGTACCGCACGACCCTGGACGCGGCGCGGGCATCGGTCACCTCGGCACAGGTGGCGCTCCAGAGAGCGCGCACGAACCTTGGGTACGCCGAGATCCGATCGCCGACCGACGGGACGGTGATCCAGCGCGCCGTGGAGTCGGGACAGACGGTGGCGGCGAGTCTCTCCACTCCCACCCTCTTCACCATCGCGCGCGATCTGGCGAACATGCAGATCGAGGCGAGTGTGGACGAGAGCGATATAGGTCAGATCAAGGAGGGACAGCAGGCCTCCTTCACCGTGCAGAGCCAGGGGGATAAGACGTTCAGAGGAACAGTGCGGCAGATCCGTCTCCAGGCGCAGACCGTGCAGAACGTCGTCAACTACACGGTGGTGGTCGACGCCAGGAACGAGCAGGGGCTGCTTCTCCCCGGCATGACCGCCACGGTCAACTTCCAGGTGAACCGGGTCGAGAACGTGCTGACGGTTCCGAACGCCGCGCTCCGGTTCCAGCCGCCGCCGGCAGTGCTGGAGGAGATGCGGGCGCAGGGATCACGGGGCGATTCGACGCGAAGGGATTCGACCGCCGGAACGGCGCAGCGGAGAGGGAACGGAGACTCCGCGGCCGCGGGTGGAAGACGCCCCGCAGGCGTCTCGCGCGGCAGACTCTGGCTTCTCGACGAGGCGGGCGCTCTCAGGATGATCAACGTCCGCGTGGGACTGAGCGACGGACAGCGGACAGAAATATCGGGTCCCGATGTGCATGAGGGGATGCAGGTGGTCTCCGGCGTCGCCACCGCGCAGCAGAGCGGAAGCGGGACCAGGACCGGAACAGGTCTCCCCTTCGGTTCCCCCGGCGGCGGCGGGGGTCGCAGCGGAGGAGGCGGGCGCGGTTTCTGAGAAACGGGAGCCGACGGTTCGGACGTTCATGGAAAGGGAATGGAGTATTACGATGATTCCGGTCATAGAAACACGCGCACTTAAAAAGGTCTACTCCAACGGTGAGGTGGAGGTGCAGGCGCTCCGCAACGTCGATCTCCGGATCGATGCGGGAGAGTTCGTCGCCATCATGGGGGCTTCGGGCTCCGGCAAGTCGACGCTGATGAACATCCTCGGCTGCCTCGATCTTCCCACCTCCGGCGAGTACAGACTGGACGGCGTCAGGGTGAACGATCTCAGCAGAAACCAGCTTGCCGATATCAGGAACGAGAAGATCGGGTTCGTCTTTCAGGGATTCAATCTTCTCCCCCGCACCTCGGCGCTGGAGAACGTGGAGCTGCCGCTCCTCTACAACAGGACACATCAGCAGGAGGACCCGGCGAAGCTCGCCCGCGAGGCGCTGGAACGGGTCGGTCTCGGCGGTCGTCTGGACCATCAGCCGAGTCAGCTCTCGGGGGGTCAGCAGCAGCGCGTGGCGATCGCCCGGGCGCTCGTCAACAAGCCGTCGCTGATCCTGGCCGACGAGCCGACCGGCAATCTGGACAGCCGCACCAGCATCGACGTCATGTCCCTCTTCCGCGACCTGAACGACCAGGGGATCACCGTCATCCTGGTGACCCACGAACCCGATATCGCCGGCTACACCAAACGGATCATCGACGTGCGCGACGGGCTGATACGGCACGACGCCCCGGTCCGTGATCGTCGCGACCCCAAGGAGGCGTTGCGCGAACTGGAGGAGGAACTCAATCTGGAGACAGGGTCATGAGACTGACGAACATCCTGAAGGTCGCCATGCGATCGATCCTGCGCCACCGGATGCGGAGCATCCTGACGATGCTCGGCATTATCATCGGCGTGGGAGCGGTCATCCTGATGGTCTCCATCGGCCAGGGGGTACAGAAGCAGGTGGAGAGTCAGATCGCCGGGCTCGGCTCGAACATTCTGATGGTCTTCCCGGCCGCCTCCAATCTGGGAGGAGTAAGCCAGGGGGCGGGGACGCAGGAGATCCTGACGATGGAGGATATCGAGAAGCTGAACCGGGAGGCGACGCTGGTGGCGGGGGTGTCGCCGGTGGTCCGCTCGGGGGTACAGGCGATCGGCGGCATCGGCAACTGGAGCACCTCTGTGCAGGGGGTCTCGGCGACATATCTGGAGGTCCGCGACTGGGCTCTCGGCTCCGGTGAGTTCTTCACCGACCGCGATATGAACAGTCGCGCCAAGGTCTGCGTCATCGGCCGGACCGTGGCCGACAATCTCTTCCCGAACATCGACCCGATCGGCGAACAGCTCCGCCTGCGGAACGTCCCGTTCAGAGTGATCGGCGTCCTTGCCGCGAAGGGGCAGGGAGCGACCGGCCAAGACCAGGACGACGTGATCCTGGCCCCCGCGACCACCGTGCGCGACAGGCTCAGCGGGAGACGGTTCATCCAGCAGATCCTGATAAGCGTGGTATCGGAGGATCAGATGCCGGCGGCCCAGCAGGAGATCACGACGCTTCTCAGGGAATCGCATAGACTGCAGGCGGGAGAGGAGAACGATTTCATGATCCGCAGCCAGACCGAGATCGCGGAGGCCGCGGAGTCCACCACGCAGGTGCTGACGATGTTCCTGGCCTCGATCGCCGGGGTTTCGCTCGTGGTGGGAGGGATCGGCATCATGAACATCATGCTGGTGTCGGTCACCGAACGGACGCGTGAAATCGGGATCAGGATGGCGATCGGAGCGCGGAGCAGCGACGTGCTGACGCAGTTCCTTGTGGAGTCGGTGGTGCTGAGCCTCTGCGGCGGCATCACCGGCATCCTGCTCGGGATCGGCGGCGCACAGATCGTCTCCGCCGTGGCGAACATCGCGACCGCCGTCGATCCCGGCATCATTGTGATCGCCTTCGCCTTCTCGGCCGCCATCGGTATCTTCTTCGGGTTCTATCCCGCCCGCAAGGCGGCCGGCCTGAAGCCGATCGAGGCGCTCCGGTACGAGTAGAAGAAAGAATCGCAAAGGGATAAAAACATTCCGCCGGTCTGAAGGAAGGAACGCCGGGCCCTGTCGGGCCCGGCGCTATAGATATCGCACCCTATGGACATTACCGACACCGACGATCTCTCCATCAACGGATTCGCCGACGCCGCCCGCTCGTATCACGATTTTATCGCCGGGGTCGAGGGACTCCGCCCGATCGACCTCATGAGCGGGCTGCTGGCACGACTCATCACGCTCCGGAGATGGGCCGAACGGCTTCCGGAGGTTCATCTGGAGGATGAGGCGGAACGAAGCGTCGCCTATGCCACGCGGAGGGCGACCCTGGCGCTCACGAAGCTGGACGACGATCTTGAGGAGACGACCGATCCGGTATGGCACGGCATCAGATCGCTGCTGATCCACGGGCTGGAGGGGGAGATCGGGGAGGAACGGCTGGAACGTCTCTCCGACATCGCCGCCACGCTCGACGCGGCGCTGGCCCCCGGCCTGGAGCGCTGGGAGGAAGGATCGCATCGCGAGATCGCGTGGCGCTGGCGCTTCGGCCGCGACAACGACTGGGGGAAGGAACTCGACGAGGCAATCACCCTCCTTTCCGGAACAGCGTGAGAGATCCGGCGCCCCATGCAAAACCGGAGCGGGAGGTCGAGAGAATCGCGAACCATCTTCACGAGGAGAAAAGATCCTCCAGATCACGTAGCACCTCCGGGATATATCCCTCAATACTCCTCTCGCCCTGCACGGAATGCTTCAGTCTCACGAAACATGAGAATGCCCGGTGCGTCGGGCTTATGAAACAGGTGCTCCCTGATCCGGCATGCCTCCTGGAGATGTGGCCTGTCATGGTCGGCCTTGCGATGATCGATTGCGGTGTCCCAATCGGTCTCGGTCATACCGGTGACGATTCGGAAGATGTCGAGCGCATGATGCCGAGCTTGTACCGCATCGTCCTTGTAACGGTCGTCGAACGCCTGCAGTTTAAGGATGAGATAGTTGAAGCTTGACGGGATCAGCACCTCACTCTCTTCTTCTCCGAATGGGATTCGGACGGGAATAGTGCCACGTTCAATGCTCTCCGATGCCTCGGTCAGATATGCGTGAATATGCTCCCGGCTCCCCGTCGGTCGTATACGCAACCCGTGCATCTTAACAAGATATTCAGTTCCTTCAGGAGGAGGCGGAGAGAGGAGATCGACACGGACCGTACGGTCAGGCTGATCCGACGAGAGCGCACGCTCGAACTGGAAATACGGTGTTTTCGGTTGGTAGCCCCTTTCTCGTAGAATGGACGCAAGCATGTCCATTTTCCCCGCATCGATGATGAGTTCGGCGGTCAGGAACAGGTCCAGATCCTTTGTCGAACGGGAACCCGGAGCGACAGGATAGCGAGGCTGGCGCCGTGTCTCGTGGTAGGTTTCGCGCAGGAATAATCCCATCCCCCCTCCAAGGATGAAGGGGATGTCATGAAACTTGCAGGCCCGACTCAGGTGAACCAGCTCCAGGAGAAGATCGTCCAGAATCGCCATCGATATCTCCAAGTATTGTTCGTTCGATATCCGCGGCAATCTCCCGCTCACGTTTATCGAGTCGGGAGAGCGCCAGATAGCATTCAATGCGCGAGGCCCAGTGACCGTTGCGGGCGAAATAGATGAACGACTCCATGGAGACATTGACCGTGCAGTTGAAGAATCTGGTTTCCTCAAATTCCTGCAATCGTCGAAGCCGGTCCCGGTCTGCGCTTGTAATTGCTGTACGATGCTGTAGTGTGGTAGTAACGGCGTAGGCTTCTGCGGAACTCTCATCGCTCCAGATCCATTGATCGTGGAGCGATTCGCTCAGAAGACCTTCGATCTCCCGGTGCCCGGCAGGGAGCTTCAGGCGCAGAGACGCTAGGACCTTCGGAGGATTATATGCGTCGCGCAACCGCTCAAGAAGTTTGCGAGGCTGTATGAGCTCGATCTTCCCCTGAGTCTTCGTGATGATCAGGTCGTCGGCAAGAGTATTCAGCACTTTCGAGACGGTGGGAAGGGAGACGCCCCCACCTCGTGACTCGATACCGGCAACGATTTCGTTGACCTGTCTGAACGGACCGGGACACGTCAGGAGGAAGCGTCCGACGATTGAACTGTTGCCGGCGTAGATGTTCCGGATCTGACTCCGTTCCCTGTAGGCGTTGGGACGGTCGAGTCTGATCGCCACCAGAGCATCGAGACCACATCGGCCGAGAGATATGGCACTGCAAGCATCAAGGCACCTTCCTTGGGCCCGACAGCAAGGAGTCGATCGATTGCCTGACGCACCACGCTGGGAACGCTTCGTCCTTTCACTTCTACCTGAAAGGTGTAGGCACGGCCTGCATAGCTCAAGCGCAGCACGGTATCGTATCCTTCGTCTCCTGCACCCGACTCTGTCGGCAGAAGATCTGCGAGAAAGGGAGCATACAAATCGGGCTGCCGGTCGAGCCTATCCTTGAGCTCCTGCTCGAACTGGTATCCGGAGGGGTTCATTTTCATGAAAACAGCAATCGTTCTCTTCCGTCAAACCCTACCGCCTCACCCGCGCCGGAACTCCTCCCCTCCTCTCACCGCTCCCCTTCGCAAACGGAATGTTCGCTTTCTCCTGGTACGATACCTCCACCTCGATATAACGGTTCGGCGCCTCCCCCTGCAGGATCCTTCCGTTGACGTTCTTTACCAGCACGCGGGCGTAATGGTATTCGCCTTCGAGGCCGGTGCGGAGGACGAAGCCGTGCGAGAGAGAGGTGGAAATCGCCGGGAAGATGAACGCCGAGACGTTACCGTAGTCGGTCGCGATATAGCTGTTCAGCGGGCGTTCCATCATCCAGCTGTCCAGGTCCTTCACATCGTATGACATCTGCGATATATAGACGTTCGGGTCGAAGGAGTCGACATGCTTGAACTCGACGAAGCTGTAGGCGGGACCGACGATCACCGAATCTTCGCCGTTCCCGGTCATCACGTACATTCCGAGCTGAACCTTCGGGTCGGGCTGGCCGACGCCGATGTTGTAGGGGCCGCCCCTGTGCGGATCGAGAACGAGCCCCGCGCCGTGTGACGAGGTCTTCTCGTACATCCGCAACGTGGCGGCGGGATCGAGTCTGTCATGGGTGAAGCGGGCCGCCGCCGCGTATCGGATGGTCGCCGGAGCGGAGGCGGAAGCGCCCCGGTGCGCCCGGAGCGTGAAATCGTACATGACTCCGGGCTGAATCTCGACGATATCGACCTCCCTGGTCGCGGGAGCAAGTTCCAGGGAACCGCTCTCCGAGGCTCCGACGGCCTTCCACTCCACGGTGATCAGCGTGAGCCCCGGATCAGCATCAGCGGGCGTATCCCACTTCAGCCTGACCGTCCGGTCGGAGATCGACGAGGCGCGCAGCCAGGCGACCTGTGCCGGAGGATCCCCCTCCCCCGCATTCTTCAGAGCCGAGGAGCCGGCATAGATCGTCAACCGATTGTTCTTGTAGAAGAACGTATGGACGTAGTCGTCCCCCGGCACCAGGTTGGTGATCACCGCCGACCGGGCATCGCGCCCGAGATGGATCGTATCCTTCCTTCCCGCCTCCGATGACGTCACGATCATGAAACCGTCCACATCGGCGGTCGGGAGCTCCCATTCCGCGAGAACGGTCCGCTCATCGACCGAACGGACCTTGAACCCCACCGTCGCGGCCCCCTTCTCCCCCTCCGAGACCGGCTCCGCCGGATCGCCGCACGATCCGATGCCGATGGAGAGAAGAGGAAGCGCCGCCAGTATGTTCAGGGGATGAAGGATGTACTTCTTCATGAATGCAGATGATATGAACAGAGAGATGATCGGGGGCGAATATGCGCGACCGATACTCTTACACACAGTACCAAACGGCGCCCATAAACGACGCCGGCCCCGCATTGTTGCGGGGCCGGCTCCTTTTCCTGCCGTCGCTCCGTGAGTGGAGCCGACCGGTTGCCGTGATGAGGACTATCGAGCCACGATCACCGATCCCGATTCCGTGCCGGAGGCGGTGCGGATCGTGTAGTAGTAGACTCCGGCCGGGAGGCTGCCGCCGTCGAAGGTCACGCTGTGCGTTCCCGCCTCCATCGGTTCATCCACCAGACGCATCACCTCGTTGCCGTTGACTCCGGTGAGGACCATCGTCACCCGTCCTTCCTCCGTCGTCGTGTAGCTGATCGTCGTCGTTCCGGAGGTCGGGTTCGGGACGGCACGCGCCGCGTTACGGGTCGTGGTTCCCTCGGTCGTCGCGGCCGAGCTGGTCTCCGCCGAGCGGACGAAGAGGCTGACCCGACCGTTTCCTTCCTCGTCGTAGACCACCGGATAGCTTCCCGGAAGTATCGTGCGGATACCGAGAGCGAAGGCTGCGTCGGCGTCGAGTTCGATCGCCTCGTCGATCACGAGCGCCGAGTCACGATTCTCCCCCTTGCCGTCGAATTCGAGCGTGAGCATTCCCTTTTCCATCGAAGCCACCGAACGGAGCGCCCTGGCGGAGAAGTCGGCGCTCAGGACGACCTTGCAGATACCGAAGCCTGTGCAGTCGCGGCTGGCGCGGCCGATGTAGATCGTGACGCCGATGCCGATTCTGTTGACGGGAAGTTCCACGTACGGACGGCCCAGCGAGTCACGGCCGATCGTATACTCACCCTTGCGGATCACCAGGCGCGAAGCCTCCAGGCCGCGGGCGATCGCCGAGTCGAGGAGAACATCCTCTTCCACCGTGAAGACGTTCCCATCCTCGGGAAGAGGCGAGGTGAAGGCGAGGCCGAGCGTCGAATCGTTGAGCGATGCGATTGCCGGGACCGTGCGTGCCGAGAAGTCGAAGCCGATCGTGATGCTGCAGATCCCGAGGCCGCGGCAGTCACGGCTGGGGCGGCCGACGTCGATACCGATGGTGATGCCGATCCGCATGACGTTCAGGTGTACCGTGCCGTTGGGGTTCGAGGAATAGTCGACCTTGTACGCGCCCGGCTTCACCACGAGACGCTCCGCTCCAAGGGCCCGCGCCGTCGCGGCATCCAGCTCGATCGGCTCGTCGATGATCATCGCACCTTCGCCTGAAACCTTCGTGCCGAACTCGACCGTCAGCACGTTCCCGTTCAGCGATCCCAGGGAGGGCTCCTTGGCGACAGCTTCGGCGCTCACCGTGATGCTGCAGATTCCGAAGCCCATGCATCCCTGGCTCTTGCGGCCGATCTCGACATGGATCGTGATCCCGACCCGCATGACGCTCAGACGAACCGTGCCGTTCGGATTCGAGGAGTAGTCGACCTCGTAGGCGCCCGGCTTCACCACCAGACGCTTCACTCCGAACGCCTGCGCCGTCGCCGGGTCGAGCTCGATCGGCTCGTCGATGATCATGGCGCCTTCGCCCGAGACCTTCTTGCCGAAATCGATCGTCAGGACGTTGCCGTCGAGCGTGCCCACTGCCGGGGTTCTCTCGGCGAAATCGACACCCACCGTGATGCTGCAGATACCGAAACCGGTGCAGCCTCTGCTCCTGCGTCCAACTTCAATCGTGACCGTCACACCGATACGCATCGTGTTCAGATGCACCGTCCCGTTCGGGTTGGAGGAGTAATCGACTTCGTATGCGCCCGGAAGTATCGTCACCTTCTTCGCACCGAGAGCCCATGCGGTCTCGGCATCCAGTTCAATCGCCTCGTCGATGATCATGGCGCCTTCGCCCGAGACCTTCTTGCCGAAATCGACCGTCAGCACGTTCCCGTCGAGTGTTCCCACTGCCGGGGTTCTGTCGGCGGCGAAATCGAAGCCGATCGTGATGCTGCAGATACCGAAGCCGGTGCAATCCTTGCTCCTGCGGCCGACATCGATCGTGACCGTCACGCCGATACGCATCGTGTTCAGATGCACTGTTCCGTTCGGATTGGAGGAGTAGTCAACCTCGTATGCGCCCGGGAGCACCGTCACCTTCTTCGCTCCGAGAGCCTGTGCCGTTGCCGCGTCGAGTTCGATCGCCTCATCGATGATCATCGGCCCCTGACCCGATACCTTCTTCTGGAAATCGACCGTCAGCACGTTGCCGTCGAGCGTGCCGACACCGGCCGTCTTCGTTGCCAGATCGAAGCTGATCGTGATGCTGCAGATGCCGAAGCCCGTGCAGTCCTTGCTCCTGCGACCGACGTCGATCCCGATCGTGACGCCGATACGCATCGTGTTAAGATGCACCGTGCCGTTCGGGTTGGAGGAGTAATCGACCTCGTACGCGCCCGGGAGTATCGTCACCTTCCTTGCGCCAAGAGCGTTTGCCGTTGCAGGATCGAGCTCGATCGCTTCATCGATGATCATCGCACCCTGTCCCGAAACCTTCTTCCCGAAATCGACCGTCAGCACGTTGCCGTCGAGCGTTCCCACTGCCGGAGTCCTGTCGGCGGCGAAATCGAAGCCGATCGTGACGCTGCAGATACCGAAACCGGTGCAGCCTCTGCTCCTGCGGCCGACCTCGACTTCAATCGTGACGCCGATACGCATCGTGTTCAGATGCACTGTTCCGTTCGGGTTGGAGGAATAATCGACTTCGTATGCGCCCGGGAGCACCGTCACCTTCTTCGCACCGAGAGCCCGTGCGGTCTCGGCATCGAGTTCGATCGCCTCATCGATGATCATCGGGCCTTCTCCCGAGACCTTCTTCCCGAAATCGACCGTCAGCACGTTCCCTTCAAGAGTCCCCACCCCCCCTGCCCGCTCCGCGAGCTCGATGTCGATCGTGATGCTGCAGATCCCGAAACCGGTGCAGCCCTTGCTTCTCCGTCCCGCTTCCACGTGAATCGAGACCCCGATACGCGATGTGTTCAGCTGCACCGTCCCGTTCGGGTTCGTGCTGTAGTCGACGGTGTAGGCGCCCGGAAGGATCGTCAGTTCTCTGGCGCCGAGTGCGCGGGCAACGGCGGGATCGACCTTCAGCGGCTCGTCGATCGGAAGCGTCTGGGGACGTTCCCCGGCGGCCCCGGCGGGCTCCAGGAAGTTGACGGTAAGCCGGTCGCCGTTCAGCCGGAAGTCGGCCGGGACGCCGGCGCTTGCCGCGAAATCGATGGTGATCTTGCAGATCCCGAAGCCGCTACACCCCTTGCTCGGACGCCCGACATCGACCTTGACGGTGAGCGCCGAGGCGGGCAACGAAAGAAGAATCAACGTCACAAGGGCCGTCAGCCCGCGCAGAAGCGTTCTCAGATACGGCTGCCGCGTAATGCGGTCGCGAAGGGTACTGTTCGTGTTCATGATGCTCTCTCCGTGAGAATATGTTTGAGTTAGGAACTGTCGTCGAATCACGTTGAACAGTATCTGCTCACGGCTTAAAGCGCTCTTAAAGGGGTTGGAAAATTTTTCGGCGGGAAAGGATGGGAAGTCAAAAACGGCGAATTCAGGACGCAATCGCGGTTTTGTTACCGAAAACAAATATGAAGGGAGAACGGCGGATGGAAAGATGAAGGGAGAGGGGAGGGAACGAAACGCCGCCGGCCCGGCCCTTTTTCAGGAGCCCGGCCGGCAGATGATGCAGTGATATGTCGAAAGAACGGGAGAAACGATTCGCGGAGAATCCGTCGGCGATGACGGATCTTACTTCTTCGGCGCGTCGGGCGCCATGCTCTTTTCAAGGTCGGCGAAATCGATGATATCCCTGACCTTGTACTTCCCCAGCGGCCAGCTCTGGATGATCGTGTCGACCTGCAGGCCGTGCTTCATGATCGCCTCGTACAGCCCCCGCTGCCGTGGGCCCGCGGCGGTGATCGGTCCCTCCAGAGGAATCCACGCGAGCTCTCCCTGAAAGAGCATCCTCTGCTTCGGGAAATAGTAGATGAGGAAGTCATCGGCATGATCGGAGATCGTTCCGATATGAATGATCCTCACCTCCATTTCGCCGTCGGAGATCGTCGTTTCGTTCTCGAAGAGCTCCATCTTCAGATCGCGGCCCGAGAGAGCGAGGCTGTCCGGTTCGAGCGTGTGCGGGAATGTCGCGATCTGATGCAGGTAGGCGGTATCGATCGGGAGCGTCAGAACCGTGGCGCCGTCATGGACGAACGCGCGGAGGCCCCCCAGATAGTGGGGATGATGGTGTCCGAAGGTGAAATATCGCACCGGCTTTCCGGGAGCTATCTCACGCGCGCGCTTCAGAATCAGCTCTCCGTTCGCCGCGGTGAGGGGCGCCTCGATCGCCATGAGGAAATCCCGGAACTCCACGATCATCCCCCTGGAGTCGGTATGCTTCATGTCGAGAAGGTGGATGCCGTCGGCGTAGCGCCTGTAGGCGATCTCCGGGATCGGATCGGCCTCCGGGCTCTCGGCCGCAAGGCAGTATCCCGGCGGGATCATCGCATCGATCTCATCCTTTCGGAGCTCTCCGCCGGCGGTCACGGTCATCGTGCTGAGATCTGTCCCAAGCTCCCTCTCCGTGATCCTTGCCGGGTAGCTGAAGCCTTCCCCTGTACGATATTCTTCATAGAGGATCGTCCGCCGGACGTCCCCGTACATCCGATGGTTGTAGAGCGTGGAAACCGAGAGGGGAAGATGATCGCCGGATCGTATCGCAATGGAAACGATCCCCCCCTCGCCCCCCTGGTACGTGATCGTGTCGACGACCCCTTCGGAGAAGCGGAGCAGCGGCCGCAGCTCCCGGTGTGTCAGGAACTCCTGAAGAATGAAGGCCGGAGTGTAGCGACCAAGCGTTGCGATATATCTCGTCCTGTCGCCGACATCCCTGCCCGCATGGCTCTTCTCTCCGTACCCTACCGTGAAGAGGGAGGTGTCGTTGAAGAAGGTGGAGGAGGAGAGGATCTTCGTTCCGGCGGTGATACTATCCCTCTGGTAGAAGGCCTGTAGTCCCCTCGTGAGGAGGAAGTTTCCCGCCGCCTCGACGTCCCATGTCGCCCACGGTCTGGCGAGATGGGCGAAGCTCTTTCGCGACTGGCGGAATCCGAACGCCGCGTCGACCGAAGGGGTCAGGGCGCGCAGGGCGTCGGCGGCGACCGTGTAGGCGTGAAGCGAATCGTTGACCGATACGCCCGCGATCGCCGGGACCGCAGGACAGCATAGAAAGATCACGAGCAGGGTGGCCCCGATGCTCCGAAGGCGCCGACAGACGTTTGACGACATCATCCCTCCTTCCGCATTCCCCGCATCGTTCAGCCCGGAACGTGCGGGGTGTGAGAGCGATTCCGGCCGGGTTCCCGTGGCCGGATGAACAATATCAGGATCTCGTTTCAGGTCGGATTGTCACCGGGACGGTTCCGTTGGCCCGCCCGGGCGATGGGATCGCCGGGGAGAAATGTGACCCATGTCCCGGAACATTCGTTGCCCATATCACCGGAATCATGGCTCCCGAAGGGAGCACCCATTTGTAGCCGCAGCGCGATTTCAAATTTCTTCAAGCCCTGAAGGGGCGTACCATTTTTCGTTTCAGCAGAAGAGAAGAATGGTGCGCACCTTCGGCGCTAAAGAAAAGGTATGGGGCCTCCGCAGCTACACATGGCTCGCCCCTTCGGGGCTGAAGAGTCTCCAAGGTTGAATTGGAACGCTGCCCATCTCACGGAACACCCGGCATCCATCTCACCGAACACCCGGCAACATATCATCGACATATAGCTCGTGAAGGGAAGGCGGCCACCGCGGCGGACCCATCATGCTCGCGAAACGATACTCTCTCCGCCTCCCTGCTTCCTGAGACGGGCGCCCAGCAGCACGCCGACGACGGAGAGAATGGGGTTCACGAACATGAGCCAGAGGGGGTTGCGGGCATTCTGCATCGCCCCGAAACCGTCGACGCTCCCGGTGCGCGCCATATCGGGCAACTCCACGGTCGCCATGTACGCGGCGGCTCCGATGCCGATCAGAAGGACGAGCCCGGCCAGCACCCGGGGTCCGCTCATGTTCCGCGAGATAAGGCTTGCGATATATCCCGCCGCCATCGACGCGGCGACCGTCACCACCATGCTGAGGATGGCCCATGTCATCGAGACGTCGTAGAGACCGGGCCGGAACGCCCGTTCCTCTCCAAGAAGATGATAGGAGAGCATGAAGATGATAAACATCGCCAGCATCATGGAGAGATATCCGGCGACGGCGGCTCCGATGGTTCTGAGCATGATTCTTCCTCCCGACTATAGTTATTGGCCGTGAACGGACTCACCCGGTCGTTCCGCCGATCACTCGTGGCGGTCGAGCCATTCCGTGAGACCCGCGAGGTTCTCCGTGCCGAGGCCGCTCAGGTAGCCGAGGAATCTCGCGGCAGCCTCGCGCGTCGGCTCGTTCCGTGCGTTCAGATATGCGCGCAGCAGATGGGTGTTACGCTGCAACAGAGGAGGGGCGAGCGAACGCGCGAAGCCGGTGTTCTCCAGCAGGTAGAGGGTGGGGAGCAGCGCGAAGAGGTTCGCTCCCCCAAGAATCCCCCTCACCCCGTCGAGCGCCGGCTCCCAGTTTACGGGACGGCTCATGTGGGTCGTGAACATCGAGAGGACCGTGCCGGCCGCGGCGCGCGGGACGGTGGACTCCGTGCGGGTTCGCCGGGCGTTCAGAAGGGCATGCCAGACGACATCCTCCTCCGGAAAGGAGGCGAGGAGAAGGGTCGCAATACGACGGTTCGTGTCGTTGCCGTCGCTCCTCAGCACCGCCAGGGCGGTGTCGCGATCAGCCCGGCTCCGATGCGCGTTCAGAAAGCTCCAGACCCGATCCACCTTCTCCCCTGTCAGCTCGTCGCCGTAATCGTGCTTTCGGAGCTGGGCGTCGGTCAGGGCGACGGCGGAGCGGGCGCTGTCGGGGCTTCCCTTCAGAATGAAGCCGTAGGTCATGACCGCCGCATCCTCCACGAACCTGTGCGACTCCAGAAGGCGGCTGATCTCCCTCCATTCGGGACGGGTGGGACGGACGGGAGGGATCGGGAGCCACGCTGTTGCCCCCGCGCGGGAAGGTTCCACCACCGTCGCCACCCATGTGATCCCCTCCTCCGGGGTCGGATAGGCCATCACGGCCGCGTCGACGAACCCGAGCTCTCCGGTCAGCGCGGCGGCGGCGGCCTGCACCCCTTCTCCGGGATGGCGCGCCTGGATCGAATCCCAGAGCTGCCGGGCATTCCAATCCTTCAGGCCTATGAACTCGAGGGGCCCGTCGGGGGTATCGACAACCTGGGCATGGAGCGGCGAAAGAGCCGCCGCCAGAACCAGCAGGAGCGCCGGAGCATATCGCACCGGGAAGATCATCGCCCCCCTTCCATCACATGTCGATAGATCAGCAGAGCGGCCGACGCTATGGCCCGTTCCCTGACGCGCACGCCGACCCTGGAGCCCTTCACGAAGAGGGCGACGGCGAGATGCCCCCGTCCCTCGGGAAGGGTGATAATCCCCACATCGTTCGTCGTGGAGCTGATCGTCCCGGTCTTATGCGCCACCGGAGTCCCCGGGGGAAGCATCGCGGGAATTCTCCCCCGGCCGACGACGGCGCGGGACATGACGGCCAGGAGCGTGTCGGTCGTCGTCGGGGCCAGAAGCTCACGCCGGTGGAGCATGGCAAGGAGCATCGCCATATGTTCCGGCTGGGCGGCATCGGAGGGATCATCGACCATGCGGGCTTCGGCGGCGCGCCATACGGTATCCCCCACCTCCTGGATCCTTGCGTAGATGCGGGTGCGGGTCCAGACCGAATCGGAGCTGGCGGGATCGATCCCCGCCCAGAGCATGATCAGCTCCCTCTCGTAGTTCGATACATCGATCCCGTGCAGACCGAACGTCCCCAGCATGGCGTCGACGGGAGCGGGGCCTCCGGAGAGACGGAGGAGATAGTCGCAGGCCGTGTTGTCGCTTGTGCCGATGGAGGCTTCCAGAAGATCGTGGAGCGACGCCCCCTGCCGCGCGGCGCGGCCGAAGATCCTGCTCCCTCCCGGACTGTGATCGTCGGAGGTAAGGGTCACGACGGAATCGAGGCTGTACGCGCCGGAGTCGACGAGACTGAGGAAATGGATCGCCATCGGAAGTTTGCCGACACTCGCCATCGGGAACGTTTCGTTCCCCCGATAACTGGTCCGCCAGCCCGACTCCAGGTGAATTGCCGCAACTCCCAGATGCCCGGCGGTCCCCGCCTCGATCTTTCGGAGCGCCTCGTGAAGCGATGTGTCGGAGATCCCGAAGACCGGAGCCGGTTCCCCCTGAAGGGAGTCGGCCGCGGCGCCGGGAAGAGCCTCCTCCCGGTCGCCGCAGGCCCCAAGGAGGAGAGCGACCGGGAGCAGAAGGAAGAGAAAAGACTTCATGAAACGATACATCACTCCTGCAGCGCCTTTACGATCGCGTTGTTGTCGAAGATCTCCTCCGGCGTGAAGTTGCTGCCGGGGTATCCGTTGGCGCGTGCGAAGACGTTCAGGTCGGCCAGGAAGCGGTAGACACCGCCGTTATCCTTGTTGGCCTCGAGCTGCTCGGCCTGCGAGTGGATCTTCACGGCGTCCAGGAAGGCGCGGAGCTGCGCGTCGGTCGTCACGTTGTCGCCGGGGAAGGTGCGGGAGATGAGGATCTGCTTGTACTCGTTCCAGTTGGCCGGCTCGGCAGCCCACTTCACCGCCTTGATCCATCCCTTGAAGATCTTCACCAGATCGGCCTCCGGAATGCCGGCCAGCACGTCGGTGCGGGCCACGAAGCCCTCCGGGATGCATCCCGCGTAATCGGCGCTCGTGGCCGCCACGGCTCCGCTCCCTTCGGCGACGGCGCGGGCGGCGTAGGGATCGTAGTTCGCCGAGAGATCGAACTCTCCGGAGATGAATTTGTCGGCCAGCGAATCGGGATTCCCGACCTGCACCACGTCGAAATCGGAGAGCTGCGTCCCGTTCGCGGTCAGATATTTATTGATAAAATATCGCACCGAGAGCATGTTGAGATAGGCGCCGATCTTCCCCCCCTTCAGCTCCGCGAGCGTTTTCCCCTGCTTGATGATGACCTTGTCGCCGCCGTTCGACCAGTCGGTCTCGCCGATGATGATATACGGCTTTCCCTGAAGGCGGAGGTCGACCCAGCTTCCGATCATGTCGAGAGCGATGTCGATCTGCCTGTTGTCGAGCTGGGCGTAGAGATCGGTGTTGGCGGTGTTGTTGACGATCTCCACGTCGATCCCCTGTTCCTCCCAGAAGCCCTTGGCGTCGGCCACGTTCAGCGGGGAGAAGCCGGCCCAGTGGACCATGCCGATCTTGTAGGTGCGGCTCGGCGTCGGGTCGGTCGTGGAGTCGTCGCCGCAGCCGTGCAGCAGGAACGCCAGCAGAAGAGAAGCAAGGAGAAGGGTACGGTTCTTCATGTCGAGATGTCTGAAGTTGATGTGACGTCGGGGCCGCAAAGATAACCAGCCGGGACGACGACGCAACGGGGGAGAGATTCGGGCCGTGAACGAAGCGGGGCCGCATCACATTCGGATGTGATGCGGCCCCGTGATCATGAAACCGTCGTGCGTTGCGAAGAGGCCCGGGCTGCCGTCGCCTAGCCTCTGAGGGTCATCACCAGCCAGCGGGATGTCCCGGAGTCGTAGACCAGTATGGCCCCTCCTTCACCGATCGTCGACCCGTCGATGTCGTTCAACGTGTTGAGACCGTCGGAGGCGGTGGTGGCGGTGTTGAATTTCAGCGTCATGTTCTGTCCGGTCGTATTGTAGACGTAGAGGACGCGGCCGTCCGTTCCCCCCGTGAATCCGTCGATGGTGTACGCTCCGGTAGCACCGGTGAACCGGAGAAGCGTGGTGTTGGCGTTGAGGGTGATCGTCCCCTGCGCTCCGCTCGTGACGGCGACGGACTGTACGGCGGGTCCCCCCACCGACATCCAGTCGAGCGTGGTGAAGCGGTTGCTGGGGGTGTTCACCGCCGTGATCCCCAGCACCTGTCCGGCCGTCCCCGCCGTGCTCGGCATGATCCAGACGTCATTCGTGCTGATCGAGGTGTCGGCCCTGATCGCGAAGTAGTTCGTGCCGTTGCCGCTCGCCTCCTGAATGCGGAGTTCGTTCGCCGAGTTGTCGGTGTTGGTGATGACCAGCGGCTCGTTCCGTACTTCCAGGAAGCCGAGGAACGTGGTGATCGTCGCCGTCCAGGTGTTCATCTGCGCCAGATCGAGGCCGAGCGGGCTGCCGCCCGTACCGTCGCCGACCAGGGTCGAGTCGACCGTCGCCGCTCCGGCGCCGGGGGTCGTCCAGGCCATTGTCGCCGAGTCGATCCCGTTCGAGGTCTGGAGCGTCAGCACCTGACCCACC